>NZ_FRAC01000070.1 GCF_900142215.1 Anaerocolumna jejuensis DSM 15929
ATATTACTTATATTACTAATGTTTGCTGGGGTAACTTACCATCTGTGAGTAAGTATGTATTTTATTTTGTCGATATTAGTGGTAAAATATGGTTAGTTGGGTTTCGAATGATAAAAGAAAAATTCTTAGATAAGAAATTTAACTTCTGATAATAGCAATAATGGGAAGTTGGATGATTGATAGAAAATAAATAAATCGGAATTTAATTCACTCTCTGGGGAAAGAAAATGAAGTGAGTACAGATAAATTTAAAAAATTGAGTAACATTGTCGGATAAATGGATTATAAGTTTTCGGATTGTCTGGAATAATACTCAAACATAAATATACTCAGAATAATTAATATGATTCTGAACTTCCCATTTTATTTATGAAATAAACCCAGCACACAACTTTGAATTTATTGGTTAGTCTTTATCTGCTGATTACTTATATTAAGCATAGAGTGGCTTGAATCAAATGCGAAACATTGAGTAGTATAAGCATAATGAGAAATTAACAAATTCCAATTTTGTCTAGCAGTTTTTTCTACCCTTTATATTTAACAAGTGAACCAATCCAACATTTATAAAATTGATTATAAGTTATAAGGAGCAAAGTTTATGTTTTACCAAAAAGTAATTGATGAGTTTACTTCTATCAGCAAAGAAATAGTGGGAGAGAATTTAACGGGGATTTATTTGCACGGCTCAATGGCTATGAATTGTTTCAACCCTGAGAAAAGCGATATTGACTTACTCATTGTAATTGAAAACGATATTACTGACGTGCAGAAGATGGCGTTTATGAATCAAGTTGTGATGATGAACGAGCAGGCACCTGCAAAAGGTTTGGAAATTAGTATTGTAAAGCGAAAATATTGCAAGCCCTTTGTGTTTCCAACACCGTTTGAATTACATTTTTCTCCAATGCATCTTCCATGGTTCAGAGACAATCCAGAGGATTATGTGAAAAATATGAGGGGTGTAGATAAAGATCTTGCTGCTCATTTTACAATCATAAACAGGTACGGGATTGTCTTATATGGGGAATCGATAGAAAATGTATTTGGAGAGGTTATGAAAAAGGTCTATGTTGAAAGCATCTGGTTTGATATAGAGAATGCAAGAGAAGATATAACAAATCAACCTATGTATATAACGCTAAATTTGTGCAGAGCAGTGGCTTTTTTAAAGGAAGGTCTATGTCTTTCAAAGCAGCTAGGTGGTGAGTGGGGAATTGCTCATTTGCCTGAAAGATATCATCCTCTTATTTTACAGGCATTAAATTGCTATAAGACAAAACAGACAATGCAGGCAGACCTAGAACTTGCAGATCAGTTCGCATATGAAATGCTGACAACTATCAGGTTTGAAAAGGAGCAGATAGAATCATAAAAGAAATGCAGTATAGTAGGTTGGTAACCAAATAATTATGATTAAGAATGGAAGAGTTTAATCTGAAGAGGATTCCCATCTTCCCATTATATTTATTATATTAACGTTCCGAAAGGTAGACAAGTGGTAGCCTGTAATTAGTTTTGAGGCAATATTGATGATAAGTTCATGCAA
>NZ_FRAC01000067.1 GCF_900142215.1 Anaerocolumna jejuensis DSM 15929
AGATTCTGTGAAAATTAAAAAGCAATTTTCACTTTTTATTTAGGCAGTACTGCAAGCAGGCTTGCGGTACCATTTAACTATTTATTCAAAATGTATTGTCTTTTTAAGCATTTCATAGGAAATGTGCCCCACTACGCCAAGGAAGATGCCTTTTATAATGTTGAAGGGAGTTATTCCGATGAGGATTAGTGTGAACATATCATTAATTCCCGGTATCATTGAGGCTGCTGCAACAATGTTTTCAATACCTCCATACATCTTCGCGTACATGGGTATGGTTACAAAGTAGTTCATAAGAAAGCCAGCCACTGTCATGGAAAGGGTAGCTGCACCAAAGGCAAGAACGGATTTATATCTGCCTTTCAGCTTACGGAACAAGAGGCTTGCCGGTACTACGTAGGCAATACTTACAATCAGATTGGCAAGCTCACCGATTCCCAGAGTTTTCGAGGCTGTAATTGCCTTTATCACGTTCTTAATAAATTCTATTACGATTCCTGCTGCCGGTCCAAACCAGAAAGCACCTATTATTGCCGGAACATCGCTAAATTCTAACCTTAAAAAGCCGATAAAGGGAGGGGATTCCAATAGCATCAGTACATAGGATAAGGCTGATAAAAGACTTACCGTAACCATTACCCTTGTAGTAAAAATCGACCTTCTTGCATAGCTTCCATTGGCTGTGTTGTGACTTGATGATTTCATAATATTCTCTCCTTTTCAGAAGGAAATTCCTGGCGTTCTGTGTGGGAAAACACTTGTAATATATGTTATCCTCACCTTGACCTGGGAATTTATGAATGACACCTGCTATTCATAAACTCTATCAGCAGAAAAATAAAAGCCCCGAATATTAATTCGAGGCTTGTTAAATACATGCATTCATGCAAATTCTGCAATCAGTTTCTTCTCACATCCAGACTTTACTGTCGGTTTTGGAATTACACCAAATCAGCTGCTACCAGTAAGTTAGTCTAACTTAAAAGCTGTTATTAACTTAAAAGTTGGTTATAACTTATAATCCAGTATCAGGTCGCGGACTATACCGCCGGTCGGGAATTTAACCCTGCCCCGAAGAATTTCCTTATTTTTTTGTGATTTTATAATATTCCCCTTTAGGAGATTTGTCAATAGTAAATTTTAGTTTATAAATACAAGAGAAGATACCGATTCCTATAAGGGCTCCAAAAGCATCTATTCCCACATCGGTTACCATCCCGGAGCGTCCCGGAATAAAAAGCTGGTGAATCTCATCCGTGGATGCATAAAGGGTACAAAGGCAGAGGCTTATCAGGTACAGCCTTCTCCCCTTTAAACGGTGGGCACAGGCAAATGCAAAGGCTGTTGTCAGGCCAAGCAATGCATACTCGGATAAATGTCCTAACTTTCTTATAGGGGTGTGTATATTCTCTATGATATGCTCTTCTTCCTCCCTTGTGACTTTTAAATCAACCGTGTTAATTACTGCTTCTACCACTTTTTTTGTCAGGGAGCCGCTTAAGCCGGAAGATTCACTGCCATTTTCCGAGGAAAAAGAAAAAATTATTATCATCACGAGAATTGCCGGAATCCAGGCCAACCATCGTTTTATATTCACTATTCATGCCTCTTTTACGGTGTTTTATCCCATATTATACTATTTCAGCAATATAGTCAACTCATGGTCCCGGCTTTTGTCCGGATATATCTGCTCCCTGAGTGCTTTGATATTCTTGTCAAAGTCCAGTGTTATTACCTCCATTCCCCTGATACGCATGAACTGGTAGGAATTATCCACCGGGATATGGCACTGCTTGATGTCATACCCTGCATATCCCGGAAGGGAAAGTATCATGGAAAATATCTCTCCTTCCGTCAGGTTCGTTGTAACCTGGGGCAGAAGTTTATTTAACAGATTATTCAGCTGGATTAAATTCAATTTCTTTATTTTCTGAAAGGCTTCCTTTAATACCCTTCTCTGCTTTTCCGTTCTTTCAAAATCTGTTCCTGTATAGCGGTTCCTGGCATAGCCCAGAGCCTGCTTCCCATTTAATATGAGCTCTCCAGGCTCCGTCAGGTAATCGCTTCCCTCCTTCTCCCCCCTTAGTTTGTTAAGCTCCGCAATATAGTCATTGATAACCGGTATTTCCTCCCTGGTGACCTCTATTGTTACTCCGCCCACAGCGTCTATGATATCCATGAACACATAGAAATCCACCGAGGCATACCTGTCTACACTGACTTTAAAATTCTGCTCTATGGTATTCATCAGCAGCTTGGGTCCGCCAAAGGCACAGGCAGCATTCAGGCGGTTATTGTTCTTACCGGGTATCTGAAGGTAAATATCCCGTAATAAAGAAGCGGCTGTTATGGTCTTATTTTTCTTATTGATGGATACCAGTATCATGGCATCAGAGCGTGAACTCTCTCCCTTTACCCTGTTATCCGTACCGATTAAGAGTATATTAAATACATTCTTATCGGATAAAACAACTGTGCTGTTATCCTCCATGTTCTTACGAATTGCCTCCTCTGCGGAGGTAATCTGTTCCGCAGAGGAATCCGGCTCCCCAGAGGCATCCTTCCCTGCCGTTGAGCCTGCTTCTGTATTACTGTCTTCTCCCGGTATATCTGTTACCCTTGCTCCGTCCCCTCCTGTTACCGCATCTTTTGAAAGAACTGCCGTCCTGTTCAACTTACTGATATAACTATGCGCAAAGAGAAAAATACACAGCAGGCTAAAAGCAACGACTGCAAGAAGGATGCCTGTCATTTTTTTAAACCTTTTCCCCTTTGCGAAGGAAATTTTCTCCATTATCCACCTCATTTCTGCACTAACCACTATGCCTTCCCAGCACGCCGCAAGATTGGGCCGAGGATTTCGCAGGCTCAATCTTGTGTGTGAATTATGCTTTCCAATAATTCACACTAACAGCCAT
>NZ_FRAC01000066.1 GCF_900142215.1 Anaerocolumna jejuensis DSM 15929
AAAGAACAGTAAATTTTCTATTTAAAAACAGCACAAAGACGTGCTATAATTTTTTTATTAAGTAAAGATTTTCACCGTTCGTCGGATATCTCAGTACTCCACCTGAGGGTTCGGGGCAGCCTAAGTCTGCTGGTTCTACAAGTGGAGCTACAGAAGATGTAAAGAGAATTAATGTTGGTGACTCAGGGCATCATGTTCCAGCTGTTAGGAAATCAAAAGGCAGACCGTTTGAAGTTGCTAGAAGTGATAAAACGAGACCGACTATTTTTTCTAAAGGCAGTGATCCAGGCTATGATCATTGGAGGTTACATGATGCTGAAAGGAATTATGTAGGGCCCAGACAAGGTGATTTTATAGGTACGGATGATGAATTATTTAATGCATATCGAAATGCATATCAAGATTTAAATGATATTAAAGTAGATGTTAAATCTCCAGATGGTACTTATAATTTAGGCTCTGATGTGACACCATATCAAGCTGTCGATTTAGTACAGAATTGGCTAAAAGAACAAGGATTAAATTGAGAAAGGAAAGTGGTGAAATGTTAAATTTATTATTAAAAAAGATAAATGAAGGTAAAATTATATCCGATGAAATGTTTAGTAAAATGGATATTGATGAATTATTGGATTTGAGGGATGACTCAGAATTTGATTTTGAGTGGATGAGGGTTTTTAATCAAATAGAGGAATCATCATATTCTGAAACAGATAAGCAGATAGTTGATAATATAAGAAAAGAGTCGTATTTAAAGGCATATGAAGCATCTAATTCAAGTGAAATTGCAAGTTGTGTTTCAGATGATTTTGACTTAATTGCAAGAGCGTATGTTTTGTCAGTTAATGATTGTTGGTTGAATTCTGTCATGTTGATTTATGCAAGTAATATATTTCCTTGTGGAAAGATTAAACTAATAAAGACTAATATTGATGAAGCATTTCAAAAAATTATAGAATAATATTTGTTTTAAAGCATCCAAAATACAATAAGTTTTATGGCTATTGTATTTTGGATGTTTTTATAATGACAGATTATATTTTGCCAATATATTTTAGAATTTTTATACCATCCATAAAACCATGCTGATACAAAAAAGCTTCTTCTAAAGCAAGTTGGCTTATAAAGGAGTCAATGTAATTTTCAACCAGTTGCTTCTCCTTGTCTGGTAAATGTTCAATAAAAATCTCAGCCTGTAGAATTCTTTCTTCGTCCTGTTCGGATTTATTAGGTTTGTTTTTATAAAATACATCAATTAACATATTGATGCGCTCTTGAATAAACATATCCAGTAATTCCTGATCGGTCATAATACTTCCCTCCTTTTGAGAACATATGATATCGAAATAGTGTGAGAAAGTCGATACCGGAAACTACTAAAAAAAGATACTCTGAATTGGGTAAATAGTTCAAACGAATTCTCAAAATTCTAATTATCTTGATTCATTGGTTATGGGTTTAAAGGAGTCGTTCATGACCCCGTAACTTTTTCGTGTAAATGTGGTTTAAGTGCAAGTGTAACTCCGGTTATGACCCCAATGCCAGTAATCCGACCCCGCTGAAAAAGTCCTTTCAGTCCGCATTGCGGGCTGATGTAAGCCGAGCCGGGGAAGTTTTTGACCCCGGCTCTTTAACCTGCATCATTTTCGACCCCATGGTTCACCTCTGTTTTGAGCAAGAAATGAGAGTGGATTTTCCGTTACCAGATTTTAAAATGGTTGCAGAAACGCGACCTGGAGCATTGCGAAATTTGGCATATATGCGACATTTTTCTGATAAAGCAACAGGAAGATGAACAGTCTGTAGCATTAATCTAAACATTTATCAGATAAAAAACGATCGTTTTCAAATATGCCCAACAAGGCTTAGTAATGCTTGAATGGCATACATGTTCTGCCATCGGTTTCAAAGGTCATACAGGGGCGATATTTTGCGACACAGGGCTAACAGGGAATGGGACATCAAATCTGCGTTGCCATTGGTTTGTGATATCTGTCTACCCCCATGGTTCATGGTGAACCATGGGATTTACAGGAAATTAGTTCTATGGTAAAATGGGGCTGCCGGGGGTTACAGGGGGTAAAATTCCCCTTTCTGTAGCTCCCTTTTCCATTCTTTTTTCTGCTGTTTTTCTCCTGAAAATAAAACCAGAAATGACTTGCAATTCATTTGATACAGAGTTAACATCAACAACCAATAAAATAAATAACTTGTCCTTTCATCCATTGGTTTGTTGTAGATAGGCTGTCGAACCCTTGCGGACTCAAAAAGAGTTAACGCTGTCATCTGAGGTTGCCGGTACGGGGACTGATTGGTTGGAAACAAGATCAGGAGGGAGAGAATTGCAGAGAAGAGAAAATTTGCTTTATGTAGGGATTGACCTGCATAAGGAAACCCATACCGCAGTGATGGAGAACTGCTGGAATGAAAAGTTAGAGGTAGTTGTGATAGAAAACAAGCCCAGTGAATTTAAAAAGCTGGCAGAAAAGGTGAACAGAAAATCCAGTATTCTTGGATTAAATCCCATTTATGGGCTAGAGAATGCTTACGGTTATGGTAGAAGCTTAGCTGTTTGGCTCATTGAAAATGGATATATCGTAAAAGACATCAATCCTGCTCTGGCGTATGACCAGAGAAAAAGTGCACCCATGTATCGAAAAAATGTTGAGTATGATGCGTATTGCGTGGGAACGGTTCTGATTAACCAGTTACATACCTTGCCAGATGCAAAACCAAAAGATAACGAATGGACGCTGGCACAGCTGGTGAATCGGAGAGATTTACTGGTGAAAGATGGTATCCGCTTTAAGAACGGACTCCATGAGCAGATATCCATGGCATATCCCAGTTATAGTAAATTTTTCAGCGAAATAGACGGGAAATGTGCTATGTATTTCTGGAAAACCTACCCGTCCCCTGTCCATTTGCAAGAAAAAACGGCAGAAGAACTAACAATGGAGTTCAAAGAAATATCTCGTATTACCAAAAAAGATAAAGCGAAATTGATTCTGGATTGTGTCAAGAATGATGGAAACACCTTTCGGGAATATCAGGAATCCAGATATTTCATTACAACAAGTCTGGTAAGAGACTTGGAACATCAGAAAGAAGAATTGGCAGGGCTTGATAAAGAAATCGAGAAAATCCTGCTTAGTTTTGATTATAA
>NZ_FRAC01000065.1 GCF_900142215.1 Anaerocolumna jejuensis DSM 15929
ATAATAAGGGTAAGCCAATAATAAGGGTAAATCAATAATAAAGGTAAACTAATAATAAGGGTAAACAATAATAAGGGTAAACCAATAATGAAGTTTAACCTATAATAAAATTAAACTAGTAATGAAATTAAAATAATTATTTATTTGAATCAGTAATGTAATTGAATTTAAGTTATTTATATGAATGAACAAAGGTATCTCATAATAATATTACGTTTCTATAATTGTAATTATTAAATTATAGAAGGTGCATATTACCAAAAATGTATATCAGTAACATTGTGATATTCTAATATTCTCATCAGCATCTGTCAAACAATGATCAGTTCATCGATATTCTGTCGGATATGAAATCTGCCTTATAATCAATTATTTTTTCGAAGATTAGTATTATCAGAAGCTTATCTTATTTGTAAAATAACCAATGATAGTCTATCTCAAAAGAATTGATTTATCAATAAAGTATTTTATTAATAAAGGTCTTTTATAATTTATAATGTAGGTAAAACTAATCAGGTTTATTGATAATATACTTCATCATAAATTTGTAGTTGATTTTAGAAGATTATTAACTGCTTCATCTAAAACAAAAGCCTGCTTATCAAAAAAATTATTGTAATGACAAACTATCCGTGATAAGCTTTATCATCAAACTTTTCAAAGTTTAGTGTGGAGTATTGTCAACATTTAAAAAATACTGATATTGATACTACTATCAATATTTTTATAAATTAATAAAATATTTAAAGGAAAAACTTTTAAAATAATACGTTAATATTAGTGATTTTATGAATTTATAGATTGGCAAATTTCTATTCATATGTTTCACGTGAAACATTTACGTTATTGCAAAAGAAAAACTTAATATTAATACAAAAATAATATAAAAATGTCTTCAATAATATAGATAAATAAAACCATTAATGATATAATTGTAAAAGGCTTAGAAATTATGAAAGAGTTAATTATGAAAATATTTCCTAAGTTAGCAACTAAAACTAATAATATAGAGAAAGTGTTTGGCTGAATATTTATGGTACATATATTATGACATAGCGGAAATGTACTTTAGGAGGAAAAAATGGGACGAATAATAGCAGTAGCAAATCAAAAGGGAGGGGTTGGTAAGACAACTACAGCCATAAACCTCTCTGCATGTCTTGCTGAAAAAGGGAAAAAAGTACTTACCATTGATATTGATCCTCAAGGGAATACGTCAAGCGGACTTGGTATAAAAAAAGATGAATTAAATTATACCATTTATGATTTGATTATTGGGAATTGTAGTATTTCTGATTGCTTACTTGTAAATATATATGAAAATTTATCTTTACTTCCATCCAATGTTAATCTTGCAGGAGCTGAGATAGAGTTGATTGGAGTGGAAGAAAGAGAATTTATTTTAAAAAAGGAAATTGAACAAATTCGAAATAACTATGATTTTATAATAATTGATTGTCCTCCTTCTTTGAACACACTTACAATTAATGCAATGACAACTGCAGATACCATCCTGGTACCTATACAATGCGAATATTACGCCTTAGAGGGGCTATCACAATTAATACATACAATTAACCTGGTAAGACAAAGGTTAAATCCTAAGCTTGAAATTGAAGGTGTTGTATTTACAATGTTTGATGCCAGAACGAATCTTTCTCTGCAGGTAGTAGAAAATGTGAAGGAAAATCTAAAACAAAACATCTATAAGACAATAATTCCAAGAAATGTTCGGTTAGCGGAAGCACCAAGCCATGGACTTCCAATAAATATATATGACCCTAAGTCAGCAGGAGCGGAAGGTTATAAAGATTTGGCGGAGGAAGTAATCGATAAGAGATAAAAATAAGCATAAAAAATATGTTAGGAGAATTATATGGCTGTATCAAAAAAAGGTTTAGGAAAAGGGCTAGATTCTATGATTCCGGATAGGATGGAAAAGACTAAAACGGACGAAGTGATAAAGGACAAGCTGGATGTTTCACGTGAAACATTAATTCCGATTAATGAGATTGAACCTAATAAAAAACAACCAAGAAAGCATTTTGATGAAGATTCCCTTCAGGAATTAGCTGACTCTATAAAGCAGCATGGTGTTATCCAGCCGTTGATTGTACAGAAAAAGGATAAATATTTTGAAATTATAGCCGGTGAAAGAAGATGGAGAGCTGCCAAATTGGCAGGTCTTAAAATGGTTCCGGTAATAGTTAAGAATTATAGCTCCCAGGAAATTGTTGAGATTGCACTGATAGAGAATATACAGCGTGAAGATCTCAATCCCATTGAAGAGGCTTTGGCATATCAGAATTTAATCAAGGAATTCAACTTGAAACAGGATGAGGTTGCAGAAAAGGTATCAAAAAGCAGGACTGCTATTACCAATACTATGAGATTATTGAAGCTGGATTCAAGGGTACAGCAGATGCTTATAGATGATATGATATCCGGTGGCCATGCAAGAGCTCTATTGGCTATTGAAGATGAGGAGCTCCAGTACCAGGTTGCAATGAGAGTTTTTGATGGAAAATTAAGTGTCAGAGAGACTGAAAAACTTGTAAAGAAGATAATAAAGGAAGCAGAAGTAGCTAAAGAAGAGGTAGCAATATCAACGGAAAATTTAGCAGTATATAAAGATCTGGAGGAAAAAATAAAAAAAATAATGGGTACAAAGGTGTCCATAAAAAGAAAAGATAACGATAATGGAAGAATTGAAATAGAGTATTACTCTGTTGAAGAATTAGAAAGAATACTGGAATTATTTGAAACTATACATTAAAGGAGAACGACCATGTTACTAAGTGACTACATAAGTGATTATCTGGATTATATATTAATTGGAATGACAGCTATTATATTGATAATGTTTATATGTCTGATAATTTTATTTGTAAAGTCTCGTAAGTTAAAGAAAACTTATACGAAGTTTATGGAAGGGGCCGACGGTAAAAGCCTTGAAGTGCAATTCGAAGATAAGTTCAGGCAATTAGAAGATTTAAAGAAGGAAAGCAAGGAACATGCGGACCAAATAAAGAAAATTCTTGAGAACATATTAATTACTTATCAGAAAATAGGAATTGTTAAATACGATGCCTTTCAGGAAATGGGAGGTAAGTTAAGCTTTGTTTTAGCTATTCTAAATGATGAGAACGATGGGTTTTTATTAAATTCCATGCATTCCACCAGAGAAGGATGTTATACTTATATCAAAGAAATAATTAAAGGTGAATCATTTGTGGTGTTATCTTCTGAAGAAAAGTTAGCTCTTGAGGAAGCCAAAAAATCCAGGAACTTTATGGGATAAAAATAAAATAAATATTCTGCAATTAAGATATTAAGATAATATACAGTTAGAAGAAATATTTTAAATAAAGTAAAGAAGGTAATATAGATAGAAGTATAGAAGTAAGTATCAATTAAAATTAAAAGGTAGTATTAAAGAAATATAAAAGGTAATATAAAAAGAAATATAAAAGGTAATATAAAAATAATAAAAAAAGAAATATAAAGAGAAATAAAAAAGAGAAAAAAAAAAGAGAAATATAAAAGAGAAATATAAAAGAGAAATATAAAAGAGAAATATAAAAATAAATAGAGTTAGTATAACAAGAAGGCCGCCTTTCAAGGCGGCCTTCTTGTATAACACTTATCT
>NZ_FRAC01000063.1 GCF_900142215.1 Anaerocolumna jejuensis DSM 15929
TTGCATGAACTTATCATCAATATTGCCTCAAAACTAATTACAGGCTACCACTTGTCTACCTTTCGGAACGTTAATATAATAAATATAATGGGAAGCTCCCTATTGAAGGGAATGTGAACTTAACTTGCCTTTACCTGTTTTTAATACTTAGAATATAATCGCCACTGAACATCTTTTGCATTTTGTATATGCTCCCAAATCCAGCGGTAGGAGGTTGTTTGGCTTGGCATCTATATGCTTAAGCATAATCTATCATCTATCTTAAAAAGTATTGAAAATAAAGAAAGGTTTAGTAAATATATTAGGATAGTTTTCAACACTTTCTTTCTCAATAGTATTTTTGTCGTTCATGTATTGTTGTATGTTACGATATACTTCCATAAACAAATCGTATATGTCAAGGAGATTATTATTTTCCTCGATTTCTTCAAGCATTTTCAGTATTCCGAAGTCATTGTCCAAATGATGCAACCCTTTCGAAAGCCATTTAGTCGGCGGATAATATAAATTGTTAAGTATGTAAGGAAGTCGAAGCATCGCCTCAATCGCTCTGTAGAGGTAAATCCTCGCTTCGCTCTTCTTATTACGATTTAATGCTTCTTTGAAATTATATACACCACTATCATTGATTGTTACCCAGAGCCCTCTAATAATACTTTTTTTCATATCCTCAGGATAAAAGTCCACTCTTTCTTGAATCTTGGGCAAAAGGTTTTTGGGGTCCCATACAGCAATCGCCTGAGCTAAATTGTTGACGGCATACGGATTAAACTCCTTCCAAAATCTATCCATATCATTATTTATTATATGTTTGATTTTCCAGTACTCACCGCCAAATTCGTATGATACCCTTACTAGTTCTTTCCAATATGTATCTCCAAAGAAAATATCAGTTATCTGATTCCTTAGTTCAGCTGATATATCAATATCAATAAAGAAATCCATATCGACATCTGAATTCTGATCACAAAATCCGTATGCTACAGACCCCTCAACAAAAACAAGTATATTATCTGCTACTTGAGATGAGATTGCCTTTATTCGTGGCAAAATAACCTCAATAAAATGTTCTTTTCCTATGCGCACATAATCCGCCTGTGTCATAATTCTTCCTCCTTCATAGCTAATTTTCCATATACTGACATAATTCTTTGAGAACTTCGCCATTTTTTTGAGATCCACTACTTTCTCGTGAGAATTTAAAAAAGTCAGATGGGTATTATAATTCAATTTACCAATTATACAAATAAATTGTCACTTATTTAAATATTTAACAAAATCTCACTTGTTTACTAAGGTATACATGTATGCATAATAGATTTTATACCTTCTCTGAGGCCTATATAATGTAACACTCCCATAACATAAGCCTTAATAAATCGTATTTTACATTAATACCATTCTTTATGGATTTTGTATAAATTTCTCAATATAATCAATCAAATCATCTGTCCAAAAGGCAGCTCCCCCGTGATTTACACCTTCAAGCTCATAATAAGTGACCGTTTTATGATTATCTTTAAGTATTTTATAAAGTCTTCTGCTCTGGTCAACTGATACTATACTATCTTGGTCTCCATGTAGCAGCAATACAGGCGGTAGATTTACTTCTTTAGTTATATACATCTCGCATGACGCTTTTACAGCGAGTGCCTTATTATCCTTCACGCTGCCCACTCCAAGCAAATCAGCAGTCGGTCTTGTTTTCATCCAAGGCGGCAATGACTCAGATTGGCACAGCATAAGATCAGCAGGTGCCGATTCTGCAATAACTCCCTTTATCGTATATGGAAAAATACATTGGTTTGAATAAAGTCCGTGAGCCATTGCAAATGAGGCCAGCAATGCAATATGTCCCCCAGATGAATTTCCCGCAAAGAAAATACGTTCAGTATCAATGTGAAGTTTCTCTGCATTTTCTATCAGATAATTCATTGCATTATGTACATCGTATATCTGTGCTGGAAAAACTGCAATATCCGATTCTCTGTACTGCATTGCAGCAAAGAAAATACCTCGTTCCGCAATGTGTGTGTACTGTGGTATATTATTATACATTTCCTGCTTGTGCCATGCCGAGCCCGGGATAAATAAAACAAGTGGAAATTTCTCATTTTTCTCCCATGTACGTCTGTATGGAAAAATCATCTGCAAATATCTTTTACAGCCCTCATAATTGACATACTCCTCATCAGGTGCATAGAGCCATTCAATTTCATCGCAGGTGATTTTTAGTTTTTGAACCGTGTAATTTTCCATATATTTTCACCTTGAATTCCTTTTTTTATTAATAGTTCGTTTGCTCGGCAAATAGGACAGGGAACTCACTGTATTATAGAATGACTGTGAATAAAAAATTCTTCCTGACTTGGCTGGTATTTTTTCTCCAGGCTTTCCAAACTCTCGTCAAAGCGCACAGCTTCTTGTTCATCTATCTCAAATACAGGACTTTGATAGTAAATCCATTTCCTTCCGTCCAAGACATCTGGTTTGAGTTCCTTTACCATCATTGCCGCCGGATATGTCCCGTTTTCAAGACAGACATTGTACTTTTTGCAGCTTTTAAAACCGCGGCTTACATAATTATTTGGATTTCCAAATATTACAATCACATCATGCCCAAGTGCGGCCGCCTGTTCAAAGGAATACTCTATTAGTTTTTTTCCATACCCCTTTCTCTGATATTCTGGCAAAATGCAAACTGGACCGAAAGTAAGGATATTTTTTTCTTCCCCAGACTCATCAATTAGTTTTGCTTTCGTATACATGATATTCCCGATGATCTGATTATCAACTTCAATCACCAGGTCTAACTCCGGCAGAAAGTCTTTGTGGGATCGCATAACATGAACTAAATAGTGTTCAATGCACCCCTGAATATATAAATTCCAAAAAGATTTCCTTGTGATTTCTTCTACTCTCTCATAATCTGTTTCTTCTTCATTTCTAATCTTAATCATTTTGTTCATTTATTAACCTCCGCTAAATCACTTAAGGATTATTACAATATTTTAACCATCTCATGCCCGATTCCTTCAAACACAGCATATTCGTGAGGAATATTCAATGAATCTAAATACAGATGCATAATCTCATTATCGCAAAACAATATATCAGCCGTTCCGACATGAATTTTTATGTGTAACCCATCACATATTTTTTCTGCATTTTGTCTTATCACATATAAAATATTGTTTTCTTCTAAATATGTCTCCTCTCTCATCATATCTTCATATAATTTGGCAGCTTTGTCTGGCGATTCCCCTACACCACGGTAACCTTTGTGATAATAATGGTGGTAAGTACCTGCGTAGGCAGTTACAGAAGCAAACAGTTCAAGATATTTAACAGCATAATAAAAAGCCATTCCGCCACCCATTGAAAAACCAGAAATCGACCTATTTTCACGGGTTGCGTCTGTCCTGTATTTTCCGTCGATATGCGGTATCAATTCATTAATTATCATTGATTCGACAGGCAGATTTTCAATATTTTCGATAACTGGCGAATTGTTGGAAAAAACGGTAATGGATTGCCTGTTTGTATAAACATTTTCCAAAGCCCATATATCGGTTGATTCGTTGCCCGTCCACCCGTGAAGATAATACGAAACCGGGTATTTTTTGCTGCTTTTTTCATAATTAGGCGGAAGATAGATATTATAACCGATTTCGTGACCGAACAGTTCGCTGTAAAATGTTTTGTGGGTAACATTTTGAGGTGATTCTGATGGTGGATTTATATAATTCATTTTGTTTTCACTCCTCGCTAATTAAATAAATTTGTTAACCATATTTTACCACTAATATCGACAAAATAAAATACATACTTACTCACAGATGGTAAGTTACCCCAGCAAACATTAGTAATATAAGTAATAT
>NZ_FRAC01000062.1 GCF_900142215.1 Anaerocolumna jejuensis DSM 15929
TATAATCTTTTTTTGACCCGATTTTGATTCATAAATCACATCGTAATCGCCTTCAAATACATAATCTCCTTTATTTCCGAATGAAGAAATTTCATCTAATCTATATTGTTTTTCAGAAGTTTTAGGAGAAATTAAAAGTTTTCCGTAATTTGAAACACCTTGAGCTCTTATTGGATTAGTATTGTGCTTGGCAATATATATATAACTAGACAATAGTATACAAAAAAATACAACAGATATAACAATCACTAAATACAATTTCTTTTTATTCACAATAATTACATTGCATGATATTTAAAAAAGTTAGATATCATACTTTTCCTTTCTTATAAATTCAACTACTTGATGCTATGCAAGGATAACATCAATACAATATTTTACATGTAAATTATATACTAAATACAAATATATTCAATTTATTTGCTTACATTATTAATATTATTTTCTTTTTATATATTGAAAACAAAATCGTCGACGGATTTGTTTAATAAAAATAAAAGGAGGCTTAATTGGCTTCCTCTCCTTTCAGGTATGGCAGCGTAGCATGGCAGGTAGCCTTATTCATAATAATAGCAATAAATTGTTATAAATCTGAGTTATGGCAGCTAAGTTTTGGGATGCTTTAAGTATATTTTACTTTGTCGATATTATGGCAGGTCCTACGAATTAATTTGACGTTTTAAAAAGGCTTTAGTATACTTAATACAGTTACATGAAGATCAAAGAACGGTAATCAATTACTGGTTAATATTTAAGATTTATATAGAAAATAAATTAGGTTTTTTAATCTCTTTCAGGTATAAAAATGCCATAGTTTCGGCCTTTAACACCTGGAAGAGAAAAAACTGAAACACCACTTACATAGCTATTTTTAAATGCTGCCCTGAAACCTTTTCATCAGTACTGTAAGAAAGAAGAAAAAATGAAGACACTGTACATCTCCGATTTAGATGGAACGCTTCTAAACAGCCACGCCGAACTTAATCCTTATACCATAGAAATCCTTAATTCCTTAATTGAAAAGGGCATGGACTTTTCCATTGCAACTGCCAGAACCGCTGCTACGGTAACTCCGATTCTGTCTTCTCTTAAGCTCACTGTCCCTGTGGTCCTAATGAATGGAGTTATTCGGTATGATATGGCACGGAAGGAGTACCTGAATACCTGGTACCTTCCGGCAGAAACGGCTGCCTTAATCCTGCGCACGGCCAAACAGTTTCATCTAACGGGTTTTTTATATGAAATTAAAGAGAATAAGCTGGCAACCTACTATGAGAATCTGACCAATGATGCTATGACGGAATATTATACGGAGCGAAAGGTGAAATTTCATAAAACCTTTATTCAGGTGGAGGACCTTTTAGAAGCTGCCGGTATCCATACCATCTATTATGCCATGTTGGACAGCAGGGAAGCACTTCTTCCTGCCTATGAAATATACCAGACCATTCCCGGTATCTCTACCGCCTTCTATCAGGATAACTACAATAAGGACGGCATGTGGTTTCTTGAAGTATTCAGCAATAATGCCACCAAATACAATGCTGTAATGACTTTAAGGGAAAACCTGGGTTACGACAGGGTTGTCTGCTTTGGAGATAATTTGAATGACCTGCCTATGTTTAAAGCCTGTGATGTCACCTGCGCGGTAGCCAATGCAAAGGATGAGGTTAAGGCCGCTGCTGCCCATGTAATCAGGAGCAATGAGGAGGACGGCGTTGCAAAATGGCTTCTGGAGCATTTTGAATAAGAGTTTTAATATCCGCTTTCCCAAAATATAGTATAGCTTTTTAAACAACAGATTATATATCCAATGAATATCCGGGCTATCGTCTATTTAGTAAAACCCGGATTATCGAATATCCAATAAAAATCTGGATTATTGAATATCCCAAATCTGGATTATTGAATATCTAAAACCTGGATATTCAGAAAAGAGGCTGTTATGAGGAATTCCATTATTATCGATACGGTTATCGGTAAGCTTTATATAGCAGAAACAGATGGCGCAATTACCCACCTATCCTTTATGAGAGATGTAGAAGAAAACTCAGCTGAGGGAATTATCTCACCTGTCTTGGAGGATGCTCGCAGCCAGATTATAACCTATCTGGAAGGAAAGCGGACAAGCTTTGACCTTCCCCTGTCTCCTAAGGGAACTACTTTTCAGGAAAAGGTATGGGAGGCTCTTCTTACAATCCCCTACGGCCAGACCATAAGCTACAAGGAGCTTGCCCTCAGAGCAGGCAATTCCAAGGCCTGCAGAGCAGTGGGCATGGCTAACAACAAGAATCCAATCCCCCTCATCATCCCCTGCCACCGTGTAATCGGAGCAAACGGTAAGCTGGTAGGCTATGGAGGTGGCCTTCCCATAAAGGAAAAACTGTTAACCATTGAAGGAGCTCTTCCTGTATCAAAGTAAAACTACATATTTTGCAACACCTTAATAAAAGCATTTCCTATGGGGAAAAGTGAAGGAAATTAAACATAGAAGGGATGCCGCCAACAGCTTTCTTCACTTATATTGTGGCAATATCGCCGTCTGGTCTGCTGACCTGCCTGTGGTATGCAATGGGTATAAACATGGAAACCATCGCCAAAAGGCTTACGCTTAAATTCGGCTTTATCCAGGCCAGCTACTGGATCAGTCAATGTGCAATAAACAGTTTTGCAGCCGTATATCTTCATGCAAAACATTTTGAAAATACGCAGATAGGTTTTATCCTATCCTTTGCGGCTATCCTATCTATGCTGTTACAGCCTCTGGTTGCTTCCTTTGCCGACAGCTCAAAGAAGATTACCCTGCGGCATATGCTGCTCACCCTTATGTTTATGGTATTAGGGCTGGGCTTGTTACTCTATATTCTTCCGGATTCCTTCCTGCTCATAACCGTAATTTATATTTTAATTAATGCCATTGAGTACACCTTAAATCCCCTCTTCAATTCCCTTGCCATGGAATATATGAATCAGGGTGTACCTATGAATTATGGCCTTGGCAGAGGTATGGGCTCAATTGCCTTTGCAATTATGTCCTTTGCCCTTGGCTTTTTTGTGGATGCCTTCGGCCCGGATGCCATACTGCCTGTGTTTCTCCTGTGCTATCTGCTTGTAATCCTTTCGACCTTTTTGTTTAAGGAAAAGCTTCCGGTGTTTTCTGCGGAGCAAAGAGCCCTTTATGGAATAACAGAACCGTCCGAAGCAGGAGAAGAAAAGGAATCCAGTAATCTTTTTGTTTTCTTACTTCATCACAAGACATTTATGGTGCTGCTCTGTGGTGTTGCTATGCTGTTCTATTCCCATGTATTGATAAATACTTTTCTGATTAACATCATAGAAAATGTAGGCGGTAACAGCTCCGACATGGGGTTATCCCTCTCCATCGCTGCCGCCCTGGAGCTTCCTACCATGGCGTTGTTCATCCTGATTGTACGAAAGATTAAGGGAAGTACCCTGATTAAAATATCCGCACTATTCTTTACGGTAAAATCCCTTCTGACCCTGCTGGCGGTCAATGTAGCCCTGGTGCATGTATCCATGTCCCTGCAGATGATCTCCTTTGCCCTGTTTACACCAGCCTCTATTTACTATGTAAACGACCTTATCGAAAAGGAAAACCGTGTAAAGGGCCAGTCCCTGCTGGGAGTAGCTAACATCGGAATTGCAGGAACCCTGGCCAACCTGACTGGCGGAAGGCTTCTGGATACTTTCGGAGTAACCAGGATGTTACTGATTGGAACTGTGGTAACTGCAGTAGGGTTTATTCTGATATGCCTTAGCGTAAAGGAGCCTGTGAAGGAAAGCGGACTAGTAAAAGAGGATGGACCTGTCAGGGTAGATGGGCTTGTTAAGGAAAATGAACTTGTTTAAGAGGCTGTGACAGTATTACAGACAGTCCTCCTTCTCTTATCAGAGGTGCAAAAAGGTTCAAAAATATAAAGCAATAAAATTTAACAGAAAATTAAAAAGACTGTTGTCACTTATTATTGAAAACAAGAGGTTTTACTTCCTCCTCGTAGAATAAGTGCAACAGTCTTCATACTAATTATTTGCAAAAGAAAATCTTAATCTTAACTTGGATTAAATTTCAAAAAATAATTACTTCAAGTTTTAGTATCTTGCTTTTTTAGTATCTTGCCTTCCTTCCGCCTACGCTTACCGGAATGGTCACTACCTTCTGCAGGGGCTTCCATACCACATAGGCTATTGTAAAGTCAATCATACTGTGAATGATGGTACCTACACCAACAAGCAGGATAACGGAGAAAAGATATCCTTTTTCATAATAGCTGCTTGTCATATTATTTCCCCAATAGAAAAGGGTAACTACTGTAACTTCACTAACTGCATGAATTACTGCCATCAGAAGGCCGAACAAAGCGGAGCCTCTCGTGGTACTTAACATATTTGGGCTCTTCTTAAGCATATATGCTCCGATAATAACGAAAACGATATGGGAAAGAGCTCTTAATACCACTACGATTGGAAAGCCTGCCAGTAAAAAGCCGAAGGCTGAAATGAGCGCAACGGATATGGCAACGTAGGGTGATATAAACATAGCAATAAATATGGGTACATGGCTTGCCAAGGTATAAGAAGCCGGCTCTAAAATTATTTTAGGTGCAAACATTGGTATTACGATGCCGATAGCTGCCAGTAATGCTGCAATTGTCATTGTTTGAATAGAATTCTTACTGTTCATGCTGATTTCCCCCGGTTTTTATATTTTTAAGGCGTTAATTTAACTGTCTTTATTTCTGTTAAGTTAACTGTCTTGTCATCTGTAATCACCTGTATTGTATAGAATTTAACACATAAAGTCAAGAAAATTTTTCTGGCAGCAGGTTAGCGGTGATTTATTTTGTATTTTTTTATGTTGAATTTTACAGCAGGGAGATATATAATAGGATTACACATAGCAATCTGCGGATATAGTTTAATGGTAAAATTCGAGCTTCCCAAGCTTGTGTTGCGGGTTCGATTCCCGTTGTCCGCTGTAATAAAAAAGTAGCTACTGCACTGGTTTTAGTGTAGTAACTACTTTTTTGTTATGTGATTATTTAGGAGACACATAGAGAATAAAAGCGCGAATCTTCTGGTGAGCGTCCTTCATTCTTCCGAAACCTCGCCACGTTTTTTGATATGTTTTTTGGACGAGACTTTATTCTCAGTTGTTGCATGAACTTATCATCAATATTGCCTCAAAACTAATTACAGGCTACCACTTGTCTACCTTTCGGAACGTTAATATAATAAATATAATGGGAAGCTCCCTATTGAAGGGAATGTGAACTTAACTTGCCTTTACCTGTTTTTAATACTTAGAATATAATCGCCACTGAACATCTTTTGCATTTTGTATATGCTCCCAAATCCAGCGGTAGGAGGTTGTTTGGCTTGGCATCTATATGCTTAAGCATAATCTATCATCTATCTTAAAAAGTATTGAAAATAAAGAAAGGTTT
>NZ_FRAC01000060.1 GCF_900142215.1 Anaerocolumna jejuensis DSM 15929
CCTCTCCCCTTGGGTACGGGAGGTGATACTGCCTAAGATGGTATAGGTAAAGCTTACTTCCCGATTGTTGTCTTTCGCTTTTAACACGCCATCGTAGCCATCATATGTCAGGGCAATCTGGTTTCCATCGGATAGATATGCCCTTACCATCCGGTTCAGGGAATCATACTGATAAGTTTCCATAGCTCCCAACGGATTCATTTCACTGATGCAGTTTCCTCTGCTGTAATACGCATGCAGCCTTTTTGTTGTCAGCAGCCCGTTTCATGGTCTGCATGTAGTTCTTTATAAACTGAACCTTATTCAAATCAACTAAATCAAAATATGATGGCCCCCCTATTCCATCATATGGTTATAATACAATCCTGTTCCTACAGTCTCATTTCTACCTCAAATCAGATTCATGTATAATACCGTTTAAGTCAATAAGGCAACACCATTTTACCTGTTGCCAATTAGGCAAGTTGCTTAAATCTTGCTTAATAGCTATACCTTCAGCAATAAGGTTATCAATTTCCCCAGTATCAGAAATATCATCAGAATAAATACTGACTGGCATCCCTTCATAAAAAGTAATTATGTTCCCCGTAGAATCAATTTTTGTGTCATCTTTTGATAGTAATACTATATTATGATCAAGCATTTCATTGAAATCAACATAAATTCGTGCTTTATCCATTTCTTAAACCTCACTTTAATTTATATTAAATTCAGCAACCTCTTAACTCTTTAGGCACCGGATTTTTTTGTGTTGGAGTAAACAGATCTTCTGCCTGCTGTGCTGTTAATCCATCTACGGTTGCATGATTTGCCATCATTGTTCCATTAGTAGAATTCAATTTGCCATCCAAGGTAATTGTCCCACCTGCCTTTTCTATCGCTCCAACTGTAGCTACTCCAACTTGATTATGTTGATAAACTTGAGCCAGTTCTGCAAGTCCAGCACCAGAACTAGCTTGAGTAGATATACCACTTAACTTACCTAATGCATCTTGAACAACGCCACTACCATTTATAAAACTGGCAGAGGAGCATTGTCCCCCTCTAACAACTATATCAATATCTTTTAAAATTTCATGTAATCCAAAGGGATCAATCCAACTATTCGGGTTATGAACATATCCATACGAAGTTGGATTATTTCCATATAATCCTATCGGGTCTTGCTGTGTATACTGCCCTATTTCAGGGTCATAATATCGAAAATGATTGTAATACAAGCCACTGCTCAAATCATGATACTGCCCCTGATACCGGAATGGAATAAAGCCATCTTCGCCCACAAAAACTGTCGACCTTCCATACTTATCTTTCAGCCCGTCTTTTACTCTTCCATAGATATCCAGTTCTCTTTCCCAGACTTTCTTTCCTTCTTCATCATAGGCTTCCACTGGAGTTCCCAGATAATCACTGATGATACTGTAAGTATCCTCTTCTGTGAGTTTTGCTCTTGGGATGAAATCACCTTGGAATACCCAGGTAATCAGACCATTTGGCGGTTCGCTTCCTTTCTCCGCTTCCGCTCTGGCTTTTTGGTCCGCCTTATCCTCTATCTTTAGAAGATAATCCGCTTTCTCTCCTGCTCTCTCCCGGAGTTTTCTCTTCCCTTCTTCTCCAACCTCCCATTCATGCAGAAGGGTATTGCCTGACCATAAGAACCGGATAACGTTTTTGTATTGATGTGTTTTCTGTTCACAGGATTCCTCCGCATAAAGTGACTGGTTCTTCACCTTTTCCACACAGGAATCCTGTTTATCCCTGCCTGGCCTTTTGAGCCAGCCATCACCAGCCTTTTCCATGAGTCCTCTTCCGGAGGCACTCCGGCTTCTGCTTTTGAAAAGGATTGCTCACTTCCCTCTATGCTGACTGCTTTTTCAATTCGTCTGCCAAAGGGGTCATATTGGAAGTATACTCCACTTCGGTCTGGTTTCACAACCTTTTTCAGCATTCCATTTCCATAATAAGCATAGAACCATTGCTCTCCATTTGCTTCTGTCTTTTTCGTCAGATTCCCTTCTTCATCATAGAAGAACCTCGTGCCGGCCGGAGCCTTTTTCTCTTCCTGCCTGCCAGGCTGATCGTGATTTCTTTGACTCATATGGCTGATTCCGGACTGCTCTAAGCGGCTTCCGGCTCCATAGATACGGTCGCTTCGATCCTTTCTTTCATACAGATTTCCTACCTCATCCGTATTCCGGAACAGCTCCTCAAACTGGTTTGTTTTTGATCCCGCTAAATGACCGAAGGAATCATAGGAATAGATCACACTGCCTCCAGCCAGTTCATTCGTGACCCGCTTTAGCTGCGCATTAATTCCCCATTCATATCGGTGTCTGCGAAATCCCCTCTCACCTCCTGCAGGATATTCCTGCAGTCCAACTGTGTGATAAATGGGCCTGCCAATCTGGTCATATTCAAATTGGCTGCATACATTTCCGGAAACCAGACGTCTTGTTTCCTGTCCCAATGAGTTGTAGTCCATTTGTGCCGTCCATTGCCTCTTATTATTTCGGCAAGCAGCAAGCTCAATGATCTGTCCCATTTCATTTCGTTCCATACGAATATCGGCACCAAAGCGGCTGGTTATTCGGGTACAGCTCCCTGACTCATCGTATTCCTTGGCTGCCCAGTCATAATCCTGCCACTCTCTGATAATCTGCCCGGTCTTGTCCCTCTCCAGTCTCAGTTTCACATGCTGGTTTTCTGCTTCTGCCAGATCACCGTTTTTATTATAAGCAAAAGCATCAAAGCTTTGGTCATGGTAATCTGTACGAACCACCTGACCAATCTTGTCATACTGATACCTAGTATACCGTCCTCCTGGGCGGCAGATTTTTGTAATTAGGCCGGAATAATCCCGCTCATAAGCATATGTTTGACCGCCATATTGAATTTCCTTCGTAATATTTCCCTTCTCATCCCGGTCAAACTGCCAGATCTCCCCTTTTTCATTGGTGACGGAAACAAGCTGTTCTTCACTATTATAATCATATCGGATGGTCCTCTCCCCTTGGGTACGGGAGGTGATACTGCCTAAGATGGTATAGGTAAAGCTTACCTCCCATGTTATTTCTTTATTCAGATAATCTGATATCTGAATAAAGCCCCCCTGTGTTAATATGATATTTATCTTGCGATATTATAATCGTATTAACTCTAGGAGGCTTTCCCATGTCCTAAGTTACGTTTATGCTTACTTTTAATCTTTTTCTATCGATACTGGGCACATTAAAATTATAGATTTCATCCTCACATGGGTCATTAAAACCGTTAAATTCATTAACTTTGACAAGCGAGAATAAGAATCCATAGTTTGGATTAGAATAGTCTATTATTTTTCGGAAGATTTTATCCTATAGATTTAAATCAATATACAGAGGGTTGCCAGTTCTCCGTTAATAATTTCTTCATAAGGAAAGGTTACGGTCTTCTTCTTTAAATCTATTTTTTATTATTCTCACTTTAAGTCTTCGATTGTTGTATCCCCACCGACAAATTTAGCTCTATCGTGACACATAAAACAGCCATTTTTACCATTATAGTTTCGGATGGCATTTGGAAGTGCAATTATTCCACTTTCTGCCTTAGTCTTTATTTCTGGTTTTCCTTCTGGATTCGTATAATACCAATGTACTCTATATCCTGATTTTCGAAGAATAGAATAAACCTTATTTTTCCATTTCTTATCTTCTTCATCTTCTGAATCATACGAGTCTGCAATTCGACCATATTGCAAGTGTTGAGGTTCATATATATCAGGATGTGAGCGTAAAAATTGCATTTGGCCTCTGGCCACCTTAACAAAATGATAATAATCACCATATTTTGTGTATCTTTTACTTAATTCTTTCTTGCTTACAAGATCAAAATTAACAATTGAAAATGCAAAACCTGGTGAATTCGCTGTACTCTCAAATAGCCTGGCATCTATATCTGATTCTGTAGAAGGAATTGTAGATAAAAAAACTATTTTTGGATTGAACTCTCTTATTCTCTGGCAAAATAATCTTTCATCTTCAATTGTCATAAAAAACTCTAATTGACGCACTTTTTCCATATTTTATCTGCAAATCACTTGCCCTTTCTGTGCATTATTACCCTCAACTTTTAAGTCTCCAGATTGAGGTACATCTCCTTTTCTTACAGTAATTACCTTCGAACCTGGATCATCTGCCTGTATGCGGTTGGCATTTACCCATTCTCGTTCAATCATTCCTGTATTCTTTCCATTGCTAATAAAGTTTCCTTTATCAACTGTATTAATTTGAACAATTTCTCCATTTGGAGACCTAAATGTTAAATCCGCATAAGAACCACCTTTGGTGCTTCCTGGAATAGGATTAGAAGGCCTAATATAAGTTTCTTTTACCTGTTTTCCTAATTTCGTCAAACCTCCCCTATATGATAATATGTAGGATTATCATGCATAAATAAACTTTTAATGTAACTGGAACAACTCCTCTAATCGAATTGAATACCATCTGTTGTTCTAATCAAAATGTAACTCGATGCCTTCCTCATTGATATACCCTGCTTCTTTTATAAATTCTTTATATTTTTTTTCTGAGTTTAGTATTTCAGCAGAATATTTTTCAATTACTGGAGCCCTGTCATCATCTGTCATAGTAATAAAATATGTTATTTCTCCTAAATCATCTTGTAAAACTCCAGATTTAATTAATTCCTGTAAAGCAGAGGTGATTGTTTCAAAAAATAAAACTTCATATCCTGACTTCTCTTCAGTATTTAAGGATTCTTGTTTTTTATAAAGCTGCTCTGAAATTTTATTCAATGCACTATTGTTCCCGTCTGAATACCCCCACTCATCAGGATACCATTTTGTTGTCTCTGGGGAAGCATTTCTGAACTCTTCAATTTCATCAATAGACATAGAGCTTCCGAATTCTTTTATAAAAGCTTCCTTATCACCAAATTCTGCATCAATATCCGCATCCTTCTTTTTCAAATATTCATAAGTATTTACTCCTAGCCATAAAGTAATACAATCACTATCCGTTACAAATGCAACTGCATAAATTTTTTCCTTTCCCACCTTTAGTTTAATTTGAGAAAATTCCTGTTTCACTGCTTCTTGAATGTTTTTGTTTAGCTCATTAAAAAAATTTTGCATTTTTCTCCTTCCACACACTTTAGCGTATTAATCCATAAATTTAAAATAAAAATATGTTTATTTACAATTACCAAATACCTTTTGTCCCGTTTCCTGAAGCTTTTCCTTCATCATTGCTTGGGCTTGTTCATGAGATATACTTCCTTCTGCCACTTTCTTAAGTATGTCATCTTGTGCTTCACTCAAAGCTATATTTACTTTTTTAGCATTCACTATAGTATGAGTTCCATTTCCGTTAGAAGCCCACATTAAGTTTGAGGAGTCATTTATCTCAATGTCAAAATTGCCCAATATTTCCCGGCTTTTTTTAATGATTCCCCTCATTATTGGACTATTCTTAAATTCTCCTTTAAAAACAATATGGTGCCCATGAGGATTAGTTAAACCTTGTGGTTGCTCTACTCCCAAATTTCTTAGAACATCAGACCAATTTGTCAAACCAAATGGATCAAGCCACCCGTTCGGATCCCCCACATACCCATAAATCGTTGGATTTCCACCAGCCAATCCTACGGGATCTTGCTGCGTATACTGCCCAATCTCTGGATTGTAATAGCGGAACCGGTTATAATATAACCCTGTTTCAACATCTTCATACTGCCCCTGATACCGGAATGGAATAAAGCCATCTTCGCCCACAAAATCTGTCGACCTTCCATACTTATCTTTCAGTCTAGTTTTTACTCTTCCATAGATATCCAGTTCTCTTTCCCAGACCTTCTTTCCTTCTTCATCATAGGCTTCCACAGGAGTTCCCAGATAATCACTGATGATACTGTAAGCATCATTTTTTGTGAGTTTGGCCCTTGGTATGAAATCATCCTGGAATACCCAGGTAATCAGGCCATTTGGCGGTTCGCTTCCTTTCAC
>NZ_FRAC01000059.1 GCF_900142215.1 Anaerocolumna jejuensis DSM 15929
TATGCAAGCGATGAACTGGGGAGTATCACCCATGTGACAGAGGGAGAGGAAGTCCTCAACCGGTATGAATACGACGCATGGGGAAATGTAACGGAAAGCCAGGAAAAGGTAGAAAACCGCTTTAAGTTTAACGGACAGCAGTTCGATTCTATCAGCCAGCAGTATTACCTAAGAGCCAGATACTATAATCCAGTCATTGGACGCTTCACCCAGGAGGATACCTACCGGGGAGATGGACTGAATCTGTACGCATACTGTGCCAATAATCCGGTTTATTATGTAGACCCAAGCGGGAATATGTGTGAAACTGCCAGAGATAGAATTATAGAAAGTATGGATAAAGGAACAGCAACTGCAAAGGAACAGGGGAATTTAGCTGCATACTTAAGAAATAAGGTAAACAAAGGAGAAAAATTAATTCCGGCAGAGCAGGAAGCAGCTAAAAAACTTAATATCGATATTGCCAATAAGGGTTCGGGTACTAGCCGTATTGAAGTTGTGGATTCTGATGCAGGTACTTTTAGGATAACTGATTGGAGTGAATACCCAGATGAATATGTTCCTTTACCAGATAAAAATAAAGAGTGGGTATTGCTAGAGGGTGATAAATATGAATCCGCTAGAAAACAAGCAAATGAGATTAATAAAAATATAAGAAAGGGAGATAGCTACTATAGCGATAATAGACTGGAAATCCATGAGGTCGAGCCTGTTAAATTCGGAGGCAGTCCTACAGACTTAACTAATAAAACAGCAATACAAGGACAGGCTCATAGGAAATATGTTACACCATGGTGGAATAAAATACGAGATGAAGCTAAGAAAGGATTGAATAAATAATTATGGATTTTTTCGATAAAGACATTTTTAACGATTTTAACTTCCAAGAAGAACAAAATACAGAAAGCCAAATATGTAGAGCTGAGTTAGACTTAGGAATCAAATTCCCGGAAGAATTACGAAAGATTCTGCTGCTATATAATGGAGGTAGTGGAGAAATTGGAGATTATTATTTAGATTTATGGAGTTTGGAAGATATTGTTGATTTTTATCAAGAAAACATGGAAGTTGAGGAAAACAATTTGGTTCCATTTGCTTCAGATGGTTGCGGTATGGCATTTGCTTTAAAAAAAGGTTCTTCAGAGATTAGAATTATTCCTATGGATTCTCTAGAATATAAATATTCAAAAGAATGTAGTAATAACTTTAATAAGTTTATTCATGACATGTATTCTGGTGATTTATTGGAATACTAGAGTATATTAAAGTTCTTATGCACTTCCAAATTGATATAAAGCGATTATCAGTTTGGAAGTGTTTTACTGTTTACATTTATTAGTGGTAGAATTCCTCTGATTTTAGGCTATTCCTTGCCTAAAAATTTTAATGAAAATATTTTAATTCCTGTTCGCTCATATAACTTTTCTCCTTCAAAAATATGCGATACCGAAATTAGGTCAGAAAGTCAATGCCGGAAACTATTACAAATACATACTTTGAATTGTGTAAATAGATTAAATAAATTCACGAAATGCTTATTGTCTTGATTTACTGGTATGGGTTTAAAGAAGTCGCTCATGACTCCGCAACTTTTTCGTATAAATGGGATTTACATGCAAGAGTAACCCCGAACACGAACCCAATGCCAAGAATCCGACCCCGATGAAAAAGTCCGTTCAGTCCGCATTGCGGGCTGATGTAAGCGGAGACGGGGAAGTTTTTGCCCCCGGCTCTTTAACCTGCATCATTTTCGACCCCATGGTTCATGGTGAACCATGGATTTACAGGAAATTGGTTCTATGGTAAAATGGGGCTGCCGGGGGTTACAGGGGATAAAAATACCCTTTCTGTAGCTCCCTTTTCTGTTCTTTTTTCTGCCGTTTATTCTCTTGAAAATAAATCCAGAAATGACTTGCAATCCATTCGGTATAGAGTTAACATCAACAACCAATAAAAGAAATAACTTGTCCTTTCATCCATTGGTTTGTTGTAGATAGGCTGTCGAACCCTTGCGGACTCATCTAGAGTTAACGCTGTCATCTGAGGTTGCCGGTACGGGAACTGATTGGTTGGAAACAAGATCAGGGGGAGAGAATTGCAGAGAAGAGAAAATCTGCTTTATGTAGGAATTGATCTGCATAAGGAAACACATACCGCAGTGATGGTTAACTGCTGGAATGAAAAGTTAGAGGTAGTGGTTATAGAAAACAAACCCAGTGAATTTAAAAAACTGGAAGAAAAGGTGAATAGAAAATCCAATCGTCTTGGACTTGAACCCATTTATGGATTGGAAAATGCTTATGGCTATGGCAGAAGTTTAGCTGTCTGGCTGATTGAAAATGGCTATATAGTAAAAGACATCAATCCTGCCCTGGCTTATGACCAGAGAAAAAGTGCACCTATGCTCCGTAAAAATGATGAGCATGATGCGTATTGTGTGGCAACGGTTCTGATTAATCAGTTACATACCTTGCCGGATGCAAAGCCAAAAGATAATGAGTGGACACTGGCGCAACTGGTGAATCGGAGAGATTTACTGGTGAAAGACGGTATCCGTTTTAAAAATGGACTTCATGAGCAGATATCTATGGCATATCCCAGTTACAGTAAATTTTTCAGCGAAATAGACGGCAAATGTGCCCTGTATTTCTGGAAAACCTACCCGTCCCCTGTCCATTTGCAGGAAAAGACGGCAGAAGAACTAACGATGGAATTCAAAGAAATATCCCCGATCATCAGAAAAGATAAAGCAGAGTTGATTCTGGACTGCGTTCAGAATGATGGAGATACCATTCGTGAATATCAGGAATCCAGAGATTTTATAACAACAAGTCTGGTAAGAGACTTGGAACATCAGAAAGAAGAATTAGCAGGGCTTGATAAAGAAATCGAGAAGATCCTGCTTAGTTTTGATTATAAACTTACCAGTATGCCCGGGATTGGAACTTCCATAGCCAGTAAGCTGATCGCAGAAATCGGGGATATCCGAAGATTTCCCAATGCTGATAAGCTGGCAAGATTCGCAGGAGTGGCTCCTGTAAAGTTTAGTTCTGCCGGAAAAGGTAAGGAGCAAAGCTCCAGACAGGGAAACCGCCAGTTGCATGGACTGTTTTATTTCCTGGCGGTAACTATGGTGTCCAAGCCAAAGAACGGAGCGCCCAATCACCCCGTATTTTACGACTATTACATACGAAAAATCGGTGAAGGAAAGACAAAGTCTCAGGCACTGGTCTGCATCATGCGTCGGTTGGTGAACATTGTTTACGGAATGATGAAAAATAAGACCGAATATCGGGAACCCATTCGAGAAGAAGAACAGTAATTTCTTTCTTAAAAATAGCACGAAGATGTGCTATACTTTTTTAAACGAATACGAATTTTCACCCCTTTCCGTATATCTCAGTACTCCACCTGAGGGTTCGGGTAATGCAGATACAGATGCTTTAATAGCTGAGAAACAAGCAATTGCTAATAAAGCTGCACAAGATTACAATGCCAAATATAATCCTGCTAAACGTGGAATAAGTAAAGGATATGAGGGTATAGGAACTACTGCTAATGGAGGTGCGACATTTGAAGGAACTCAATACATGTACCCAGTTGGTGAAGGACAGTTAAATCGGGTTTCTATTACTGCTCAAGGAAATCGTCCAGCTGATTTTGATTTAGCTAATGCAAGAGCTGGATTGGAATCTACACCTGGTGATGCAGTATGGCATCATTTAGATGATTATAACGTAAGGACGGGAGATATTACCCTAGAATTAGTATATAAGGATGCTCATAGGGCAACTGTTCCACATGCAGGAAGTTGTGCTCAATATGACGCTGTGAATGGTCCAAGTTATAATAAATAAAAAGGAAGATAATTATGTATAATTTTATAAAAAAAACAATTGATAATTATAGCATTTCAATCAATGAAATAAGAATGGTGGAAAAGAAATTTGATATTATATTTCCGAAAAATCTTGTAGATTTTTTCTTGAAATATAATGGTGCAGAAATCTGGCTTTGCGAGGTGAATAAAAATAATAATAGGTATGAAGTTGCTGAACTAATACCGATAAAGTATGGCAGATTGCCTGTTGAAAAAATACTTAGGTGGGATATAGATGATGGTATTGTTGAAAAAGGGATGATACCAATTGCAAGGGATAGAGGAGGTAATGTATATTACTTAAGTGTGAAAACTGGCAATATTGTGTTGTATTATGTGGATGATATAGAGAATCCTATTTGTATTAGCTCTAATATTGATGAATTTTTAGAAAATTTTATTATTAAAAAATGATACTGTGTTTGAACGAGCAGATGAAAATGAGAAAACTAAGCTCATTAGGAGCTAGGTGCCAGTATCTGTCGTTGTGGAACTAGAGTGCGTGGATATGTCATTGTAGTATGTATAGAGAAAGATCCCGTACAAGGTTTGATATGCCCTATGAATCCCTGCTTATATAGAAAAGCCCCTTCTAAAGCAAGCTGGTTTATGAGAGAGTCGATGTAACTTTCAATTAGCTCTTTCTCAGGGAGTGGCATATTACATGAATTACAAGGATAAAATGTTTTAAGCTAGATAGTAAAGTCATTATTAAAGGGGCACAAAAAAGATTTTTTAGTGTGTCCCTTTAGAGTTTCTGAAGAACCAGATATTACAATTTATTAATATATTTTAACAGTTTCATACCATCCATAAAACCATGCTGATATAGAAAAGCTTCTTCCAAAGCGAACTGCCTTATTAGGGAATCGATGTGATTTTGAACCAGTTCTTTTTCCTTGCTTGGCAAATTTTCAATGAAGATTTCAGCATGAAGAATTTGCTTATATTCTTCCTCGGATTGGTTCGGCTGTTTTTGATGGAATATTTCAATTAGCATAGCGATACGTTCCTGAATAAACATATCCAGTAATTCCTGTTCGGTCATAATGTTTCCCTCCTTTGAGAAGATACGATACCGAAACAGTGTCAGAAAGTCGATACCAGAAACTACTAAAAATAGATGCTTTGAATTGGGTAAATAGATCAAATGAATTTACGAAATGCCTATTGTCTTGATTCACTGGTTATGGATTTAAAGGAGTCTCTCATAACCCCGTAACTTTTGTGTGTAAATGGGATTTACACACAAGTGTAACCCCGATCACGACCCCAAGGCCAGGAATCCGACCCCGCTGAAAAAGTCCTTTCAGTCCGCATTGCGGGCTGATGTAATCTGAGCCGGGGAGTTTTTTGACCCCGGCTCTTTAACCTGCATCATTTTCGACCCCATGGTTCACCTCTGTTTTAGGGCAAGAAATTGGCTGAGATTATCTATTACCAGATTATAAAAGTGGTTGCAGATGTGCGACTTGGTGCATTGCGGAGGCTGGCATATATGTGACATTCTTCTGATAAAGTAACAGGAAGACGAACAGTAGGTAGCGGTAATACAAACATTTATCAAATAAAAAAGAAAACGCAAATTTTTTCAAATATGTCCAACAAGGCTTTTTATCGCTTGAATGGCATACAGTTCCACCATCGGTTTTAAAGGCCACACAGGAGCGATATTTTGTGACACAGGGCTAACAGGGAATGGGACATCAAATCTGCACTGTCATTGGTTTATGATATCTGCCTACCCCCATGGTTCATGGTGAACCATGGAATTTACAGGAAATCGGTTCTATGGTAAAATGGGGCTGCCGGGGGTTACAGGGGGTAAAATCCCCCTTTCAGTAGCTCCCTTTTCCGTTCTTTTTTCTGTCATTTCTTCTCCAGAAAATAAATACAGAAATGACTTGCAATCCATTTGATACAGAGTTAACATCAACAACCAATAAAAGAAATAACTTGTCCTTTCACCCATTGGTTTGTTGTAGATAGGCTGTCGAACCCTTGCGGACTCAATAAGAGTTAACGCTGTCATCTGAGGTTGCCGGTACGGGAACTGATTGGTTGAAAACAAGATCAGGGGGGGAGAGAATTGCAGAAAAGAGAATATCTGCTTTATGTAGGGATTGACCTGCATAAAGAAACTCATACCGCAGTGATGGTGAACTGTTGGAATGAAAAGTTAGAGGTAGTTGTGATAGAAAACAAGCCTAGTGAATTTAAAAAGCTGGCAGAAAAGGTGAACAGAAAATCCAATCATCTTGGACTTGAACCCATTTACGGATTGGAAAATGCATACGGCTATGGAAGAAGCTTAGCTGTCTGGCTGATTGAACATGGTTACATTGTAAAGGACATTAATCCAGCTCTGGCTTATGACCAGAGAAAAAGCGCACCCATGTACCGAAAAAATGATGAGTATGATGCGTATTGTGTGGCAACGGTTTTGATTAATCAGTTACATACGTTGCCGGATGCAAAGCCAAAAGATAATGAGTGGACACTGGCGCAATTGGTGAATCGGAGAGATTTACTGGTAAAAGACGGTATCCGTTTTAAGAATGGACTTCATGAGCAGATATCTATGGCATATCCCAGCTACAGTAAGTTTTTTAGCGAGATAGACGGGAAATGTGCCATGTATTTCTGGAAGACCTACCCATCCCCTGTCCATTTGCAGGAAAAGACGGCAGAAGACCTAACAATCGAATTTAAGGAAATATCCCGCATTGCGAGAAGAGACAAAGCAGAGTTGATTCTGGATTGTGTTCAGAATGATGGAAGTACCATACGTGAATATCAGGAATCCAGAGATTTTATCACAACAAGTCTGGTAAGAGACTTGGAACATCAGAAAGAAGAATTGGCAGGGCTTGATAAAGAAATCGAGAAAATCCTGCTTAGTTTTGATTATAAACTGACCAGTATGCCTGGAATTGGAACTTCTATTGCTAGTAAGCTGATTGCAGAAATCGGAGATATCCGAAGATTTGCCAATGCAGACAAGCTGGCAAGATTCGCAGGAGTAGCTCCTGTAAAGTTCAGTTCTGCCGGAAAAGGGAAGGAGCAAAGCTCCAGACAGGGAAACCGCCAGTTGCATGGACTATTTTATTTTCTGGCGGTAACCATGGTGTCCAG
>NZ_FRAC01000054.1 GCF_900142215.1 Anaerocolumna jejuensis DSM 15929
GGCAGCAGCTGTTCCTAGGTAAAATTATACCACTGTCTGAGCTCACAGCTCCACACTGAAACAACCTTCCAGCGAGTTTGGTATAATTTAACCTGCCAGGAACAGCTGCTGGCATTTTAGTGGAATTCGGAACCCCGAACGAGAAAATCACGAAAGGTAAGCCAAAATCATCGTCCGTTCCCAATCCCCCCCCTTACTACAATCCTCACAAGATAAACACATGCTTTTTAGTTGCAGGAAAATGGCAGAATGGTGTATAATGGTAGGAATCAGCAAATTAAACAAAATGATAAAACTCAATAAAACCAGCAGTTCCAATAAACGAAAAATTTCCTCAGAAAAATTTTAGCTGCTAAGAATCACATCAACTATTATATTAACCATTACAGATATACAGGGAGGATGAAATGACAGAATTTCTGGTAAAAAAGTTTGTAAAAGATTATGATAACACCAATAATCCCAAAGTCCGCAGCTCATATGGAATGCTCTCAGGATTTGTAGGAGTAATCTGCAATATCCTGCTGTTTGCATTGAAATTAACCGGCGGATTTTTGATAAACAGTATATCTGTCACGGCGGATGCCTTTAACAATCTCTCCGATGCGGCCTCCTCCATCGTGACCTTAATTGGTACCAAATTTTCACAAAAGCCCGCAGATAAGGAGCACCCCTTCGGACATGGAAGATCAGAATATATTGCCGCTTTTATCGTTGCCTTTTTGGTCTTACAGGTAGGCTTTAGCTGCTTCAAGAACTCTTTCGCAAAGATTTTAAAGCCGGAGGCGGTGGTATTTAACATTGGTATTTTAATTCTTCTGATCCTTTCAGTATTGGTGAAGCTTTGGCTGGCACTATTTAACAGAGGAATGGGAAAAAAGATTAACTCCGGTGTATTAAAAGCTACCGGTACGGATGCTTTTGGAGATGTTTTGATTACCTCTGTTACAATTCTATCCATTGTAATCGGAAAAATAACGGGATTAAAAATTGACGGCTGGATGGGAGCAGTTGTATCCGCAGTCGTTGTAATCGCTGGCTTCAACATTGCCAAGGAGACCCTGGAGCCTCTTTTGGGCGAGGCAATTGATAAAGAGACCTATGAGAATATCACGAAAAAGGTAGAAAGCTATAAGGGAATATTGGGTTCCCATGACCTGATAGTCCATAATTACGGGCCTTCCCATATTATGGCTACTATTCATGTGGAGGTTGAGGCAAAGGAGAACCTGGAGGGAGTCCACGAAATCATTGATAAGATAGAAAGAGATATTTTAAGAGAAATGGGAATATTTCTTGTAATCCATGTGGACCCGGTGGACCTGGAGGATGAGGAGAACCTGTTAAGAAAGCAAAAGATTTTAGAAGTAATCGGGAAGCTTGAACCGAAGGCATCTGTTCATGATTTTCGTATTATAGAAGAAGATGGAAAAATCAAATTGATTTTTGATATGCTGATACCCTATTCCTACGGCGAAAAGCGAAGAGAAGAGCTGCTTTCCGATATGGACAAGGCATTAAAGGAATTGAATGAAAGATATGAACTTGTTGTTACGCTGGATAACAGCTTTATTGGTGAATAAAGGGGTACCCCCCTGAAGTCTGCTGGTATGAACTTCTTCCAGAATCTGTGTGTTGACCCCCCTATACCGTTATGGTAACCTTAATGAGCAACTTACTTGTGATGAACAATTAGGAGGGCAAAACTGTATGAAAAGATTTTTCATATCTTCAATTCTTGTAGCAACTCTGACAATAGCATCCGTTTTTACACCGGAGCTCACTATCAATAGTGCTGCAAATGGTACATCAGTATCAGCAGCAGTAGTTAACCCAATAAAAGCTAAAACGCCATCAGTAAAAGCAACAGAAAGAACAGCCACAACGGTTACATTAAAGGCCGGAAATGTGAGCAAGGCAAGCGGATATCAACTATACCGTGCAGCTTCTGCCAATGGAACCTATAAATATATCGGCAGTACTAAAAATGGCACCTATGTAGATAAAGGACTGGCTTCTGCGAAGAGCTATTATTATAAAGCTAGAGCCTATAAAACAGTAAGTGGCGTTAAGTATTACAGTAAATATTCATCAGCGGCAGTGGCAGCCCCTGCTTCTGGACAATCAGCGCAGAGTAAAGATTCCGGGACAACCAAAGTAGTATGGTCAAATGTAAGCGGAGTAAAGAATTCCGGTGGTACTAATTGTTATAAGGTATATTCCTATAAAGTTCCCATTACCGGGAATACGTCAGGAAATACAAATACGCCGACTCCGAAGCCTACGACAACTCCTGCACCTACAAAGACCCCGGCTCCTGCGGCAGGAAGTACAGATACCAACACCTATGACAGCAGTTTTGCAAGCCAGGTGCTTAAGATCGTAAATCAGGAACGTGCCAAGGCAGGTGTATCTGCGTTAACCATGTCCAATGAACTGGTTGCACCGGCTAATAAGCGTGCAAAGGAAATCAAGCAATCCTTCTCCCATACAAGACCTGATGGTACAGCATGGAGTACAGTTCTTTCTGAATTCAATGTCAGTGTAAGTGCAGCAGGTGAAAATATAGCCTATAATTATAATACACCTGAAGCGGTCATGGAGGCCTGGATGAATTCTCCCGGACATAGGGCAAACATATTAAATGCAAGCTTCCATCACATTGGCATCGGTGTATATAATGTAAATGGAACTGTATACTGCTCCCAGCTATTCTCTAATTAAGTAATTAAGTAAAAGAAGCACTGTTAACGAAAGTAAGTTTGCAAAGTTCAATCACAAAAGAGGATGAGAATGCTGCTATCCGGATTATCCAAGAAGCAGCGTCCTCATCCTTTTTTTATTTAAGCTTATAGTTTTATTGTATATATTATGAATTAATTAATTAGTGTTCCGTCGGTAGATACTGTGATTACCTGCCAGGGAATAATTTTTCCACTTGCCAGCATAGCAGCTTTTACTGCATTTACAATGCCGCCGCAGCAGGGTACGATCATACGCACCACCGTAATGCTTTTAATATCATTTTGTAAGAAAATCTGGGTGAGCTTTTCCGAATAGTCCACATCATCCAGTTTAGGGCAGCCAATAACCGTAATCCGGTTCTTCATAAATTCTTCATGGAAGTCTGCATAGGCATAAGCTGTGCAGTCTGCCGCTATCAGGAGGTCGGCTCCGTTAAAATAAGGGGCATTTACCGGTACCAGTTTAATCTGAACCGGCCACTGCATCAGTCTGGAAACACTTTCAGAGGCAGAAGAAGCCTTTGTATCGGTATCAGGAGCAACGGCAGCGGGAGCAGCAGGGCGAAGACTTCTTGCCTGGGAACCGGGACAGCCGGTAAAGGGCTTATCCGGCACCTTGCTCTCTTCTGCTTTTTTCTGCATTCTTAATACTTCCTCTTCGTTATACTCCAGAGCTTCCCTTTCTTCAAAGGTAATAGCTCCCGTAGGGCAAACGGGAAGGCAGTTGCCCAACCCGTCACAGTAATCATCCCGCAGGAGAACCGCTTTGTTATCAATTAAGCCAATGGCTCCTTCGTGACAGGCATTTACGCACAGGCCGCAGCCATTGCAGGCTTCTTTGTCTATCTTTATAATTTTTCGTATCATCTTATATCCTCCACTTGTTGAATCGGTTATATTGAAAAGTTGCAATATTAATTTAAATTTTGCTGATATAACCATTATACAGGCTTAGGAGAAAAAGTCTGTTGTTTTTACAACGTTTTTAAAAGTTTTTATACGATTTTCTATTGCATCATAATAGAGATAGTGCTACACTACTGGAAAAAAAGAAAAGGTAAAAGTAAATGAAAAATGCAGTATTCTTAAACGCATCAAAGGTTGACTTTGATAAACAATTAAATTTCGACGCATTAAAAAAAGAGGTTAACATCAGCCTTTATGATAAAACGGAGACAGGGGACATGCTGTCCAGGGTGAAAGGCCAGCAGATAGTAATAACCAAGGAAATCCCGGTGGGAAGGGAGCTCCTTGAGAAGTTTCCCTCCGGTGTAGAGCTGATATGTGAAGCAGGAACAGGTTATAATAATATAGATATAAAAGCAGCCAGAGAGAAGAATATCACTGTGTGCAATATTCCTTCCTACAGCTCCAATGCGGTTGCCCAGCTGGCCTTTTCCTTTATCCTGTCCTTCTGCTCCTCCCTTCCGGCCCAGCAGACCATGATCAGGGAAAAGAACTTTGATAATTTTACAAAACACCTTCAGGTAAAACATTTTGAAGTAAGCGGTAAGACCCTTGGCGTAATCGGTGCAGGAAAGATTGCAGGGGAAGTCATTAAAAAGGCAAGGGCTTTTGATATGAAGGTATTGGTATACAGCAGAACCAGGAAAGATTTTAAGGATGAGAATATCCGGTTTGTCTCCCTGGAAGAATTGTTAAGGAACAGTGATTTTGTAACAATACACTGTCCCTTAACAGAGGATACCAGACATTTAATTGATAAAGAGAAGCTTTCCTGGATGAAGCCCGCCTCTTATCTGATTAATACTTCAAGAGGGGCAATTATCAGGGAAGAGGACCTGGTAGAAGCTCTTACAGAGAAGGAAATAGCCGGAGCTGCCTTAGATGTAGTGGAAAGGGAACCGGCATCACCGGATAATCCTTTGTTTTCACTGGATAATTGCATAATGACACCCCATATCGGCTGGCAGTGCCTTGAAACAAGACAGCGGCTGGTGGATATGTTAACGGACAATATTCACGCATTCTTAGCCGGTAACCCCCAAAATACAGTGAATTAATTTACAGCTTAAAGGATTTAACGATTGTATCTAATTCGGTGGCATTATCCCTGTTGCCTTCGACCATCTTTCGCGTATCGGAGGTGAGGGTAACGATATCCGTATCTCTTGCGGCAACATCTCCGACACCGGCAGAAGAGTCTTCTACCATATTATTGATTTCAGTAATAGAGGTACTGATATTTTTGAGCTCCCCTTTCAGCAGGTCGATGCCGCCGTGTATTGCCTCCAGGGATTGGTTGATGTCATGGGCATTTTCACCGTACTCACTGCTGGTCTCAAGAAAAGAATCATAATCTGCCAGAATATTTGTTTCCCAGAAGGAAAGGGAACGGTTAAGGCTTTCTGTTAATGCCCTTACTGCGGTATTTACTTCTGCGGTAATGGCATTAATGTTCTTAACGGTACCTGCCGATTGCTCAGCCAGTGAGCCGATTTCATTAGCGACCACGGAAAAGCCCCTTCCTGCTTCACCTGCTCTGGCGGCTTCAATGGAAGCGTTCAGGGCCAGGAGGGTGGTCTGGTCAGCAATTTCCTTTATGACATTGGTTAAGGTGTTGATCTTATTGACTGTCTCAGCCTGGCTGATTGCTGAGGCGGTATCGGATTGAAACTGTTCATACATTTCTTTTATCCGGATAGCGGCACTCTCCGTCGTGGTCTTAAGCTGCCCTGCACGGTCTATTAAATGGCCGGATTTACGGATACCTTCCGTGGCTTTTGAATAAATGGACTGGGAGTGGTTTTCTATATTCGTGATATTATTACAGATTAGTGCGGTGGTAGCAGCGGTTTCCTCCATGCTGGCGGAAAGCTCTTCGGCAGTAGCACTGTTATCGGAAGCATAGTCATTTACGGATTTTGTTATGCCATTTAAGCTGTCGGCAGTTTGTAGCATATTGTCGGAGGCTTGTCCGATTTTTTGTATCATGCCTTTGAGGTTTTCACACATGGTTTTGATAGCTCTGCCCATTTCACCGGTTTCATCGTCGTTTTTAAGTACTGACTGGAAGGAGGAAGCCTCTGTAAAATCCAGCATGGCGGTTCTGTTAATATAATCCGTAAGCTTTCTGATCGGTTTTGTGATACTGCCTGCAAACAGGTAAGCAAGGAGGCTTAAGAGAATGGTCAGGATCAGGGTAATAGCCATGGAATTATAGGTGGCTTTATTAAGAGGTGCCATTATTTCAGACTTATCCACGGCAAGTACTAAAATCCAGTTATTGCTTTTAAGGGTGCTGTAGGAAGCAAAGGTGGTCTTGCCATCATAGGTATAAGTCAGGGTAGTAGCTTTGGGTGTGCTGCCGGCTTTCATTTCTTCAGTCAGTTTGTTGATAGAATCTATGTTTAAATTGGTACCGATTACTTCGGACTTTGGGTAGTATATGGCATTTCCGCTGGTATCAAGCAGATAGGCATAGGCGCTGTCCATCCCTGACAGGGAGATATCGGACAGCAGAGTGCTGAATTCAGATACCTTAATGGTTACGGTAATGACACCGATAATTTCGGCATCGGATGGATTGGCAGCGGCAGATGAATTATCAGAAGAGGAGCCGGCTGCATTGCTGCCGGTATTGGAATCTGCAGTATCCGTGCCCTTTGTGGTATCCGCCGGTGCGGTTCCCATAGAATCCTGCATGGGACCTAAACCGCCGTCCATACCCTGTCCCATTTCAATATTACGAAAAGGAATAGCGAAGGTAATACAGGGATTACTGCTGGTATCGGAAATAAACACATCGCTCTGGGCGCTTGTACTATTTTTCAGGGCCGTTTTAAAGTAACTCTGGTCAGAGATATTCTGGCCCTTTAAGGAATCCTTGGAGCTATAGAGTATAGTGCCGTCTGTACTGACAAGGCTTATATCTTCCCTGTTTTCATCCATATTTAAAAACATTGAAATATAATTGTCTATGCTGCTGGTATCTGTCTTAGCAGATGCATCGGTGGATTGCAGCAATGCCTTTATTTCCTGTGACTGCATCAGAAACTGGGCGGAGTTGCTGATATTAGAAACAGCATCATTTACATTTTTGCTGTAGGAGTCCGCCAGGTTTTTCATAGTTGCCTGGGTATTGCTTGTAATAGTGCTTTTAGAGACCCTGTTTATGACGGTGAAATTTACCACGGATGCAACAATGATAAATGTCGCGCACAGCAGGGATATTTTAAATTTAATTGACAGGGAATGGCGCTTTCTCTTATCTAATGTACTTCTTAAATTCATTCTGTCACCTCTTTTAATACCTTTCCATCAATTTGATTTTCATGAAGATAATACCAAAAGAGTTTGTATCAAATATGTTTAAGTTGTTAAAAATGAGTGAAATGCCTGCTTGGGACTGCTGAAATCAATGCTTTTGGCAGCAGTCCCAATTAATCAGGCAGAAAAAAAATCCATTAGCGGCACGGGTCCCTCAAGGGGTATTCTTTCAACATAAAGTGTCCGGTCCGGTCTTGTTTGTACAGACCATTTGACCAGTGTAATGGATCCATTATCAATTTCAATGGTGGTAATGCATCTTGGGTGGACACAGCTGCCGTCATTAAAATACAGGGGCTCACCAACAGCCGGAAAAACAGGGCGGTGGGTGTGGCCCGCAATGAGCATCTGATGATTCTTTTTTGTCCATTCAATCAGGTATTTCTCTACTTTCTCCTTTTTCTTATAGTTTTTGGAGGCACTGGTGGGGTCCCTTACGCCAATAAGCTCAAAGGGCCGCCACAGGTATCTTACAAGAAATCTGGAAAGACGCCACAGGGTATTATTAAAGAAATCAGCCTGATGCCCATGAACCAGTAATATCTTATGATCGGTATTCTTGATACGAAGCACCAAAGCCTCCCTGACACGGATATCGGGAAGCAGCGGTATTGTCTTTTTATAGGTCTCATTGAAGTACGTTGTAAAATGCTCCTTTACATAGGCGGGATTGCGCTTTACAATATCATGGTTACCGTAGAGCATATAAAAACGTTTACTCTCGTAGAAGTTTGACATCATCCAGAAAGCATAGCTGTGGGTTGCGATAATGTCCTCCTCCGTCCGGTTTTCCCATAATTCATCCCCGTCACCCAATTCGATATAAATGTAGTTATTTTCATAGTAATAATTCAGGGCAGCAAAATAAAGGTTCTGGTTATTGAATAGATTGTCACCCCAGTTGCCTACTCCCCTGTGGCAGTCACTGATCAGGACTATCTTGGTATCTTTATTTATAAGGATTTCCTCTGCATTCTGATAGGCTTTGTTAAGCTTTTTCTCTACAGACATGGAACACCTCCCCTCTCTGACACTTTAATTTATTATTTTTGCTTCGTCAAGTCCATTGCAGCGGCCTTGCTCTCCATGTTATATTTATTAAGCATGTCAGAATTCTTAAAGATTTCCTGTGAACAGCGTATATTAAGGATTTTATTGTACATTTTGGGAGCTTCATTTTTAACATAAACAAACTTATCCAGCGGGTCCCCGATTAATTTCGTTGCTTCATTATATGCGAAACAATTTCGTTTATTATTGGTTTGCATCATAAATTCCAGAATGGGAGTACGGGTAAAGGGCTGTTTGTTTCTTGGCTTATCATAGACAAAGCCTACCGTAGTGCCTCTGTAAGCAATTTCACTGTTTTTATAACCGGCCCGGGTAAGCCCGCCAATGAAAGCATCCCTCATCTCAGTGTCTTTTAAGGTTATCTGCGCATGCATGGTAAGCTCCTCCGGCTCAGAAAATTCACCTAAGCGGAAGCCTGTAAGCCACCAGTGAAGATCTCTCCGGTAAAAAAGTACCTTATCCTTTTTAATAAGAGTGAAAGCTAAAGGCATCCTTTCTTCATCCGATGCTGTTTCATAAAAGGTGCCATTAAACAAGCCCGGGATATCGATAAACGGAATTTCGGTATTATATATGCCAATTTCACACCCTGTTGTCATTCCGTACTGGCCCTTCCAGAATTCAATCAGCCATTTCTTCCCGGCATAGTCAAAATAAATGGGTTCACAGTCTATAATCATACTAAAAGCCGCACAGCCTTCATCGTATAGCCTGCAATAGCCGCACTCACGCTGCCAGCAATCCATCAGGGAATAAAACATGTTCTGAGGACGGAAATAGGCAAAGCCAAAGGGCTTTAAATCCTTGTTAATATCAATAAATTTTGTCGACTGTGCATCAGCGATTGGAAGCATTACTTCCTCTTCTGCATTAAAATCCATTGCCTTGACCGATGGAAGGTACAGGTCCGTATTCTCTGACATCATCCAGGATTTTTTTCTGGCTCTCTTTATAGCAATTTTCTGTTTCAAAAATTGGAAAAGTTTTATCATAAAAAATACTCCTTTCGTTTTAAATAGAAGAAAGATGCATAGAATAAAGAATATGCCATATTATCATATTCTCATAGAAAGCTATATGTTAATATTTTTATAATAGTAATAATAACTAGTTGCAAATTTAACAATGTAGGATTATAATGTGTCTAGAGGAAGATACCAAAATTTGATAGGAGGCTGGTTATATGAGTAAAATAGTAGTAATAGGTGCAAATCATGCCGGAACGGCTGCGTTAAATACCATATTAGATAATTACAAAGGAAATGAGGTCGTAGCTTTTGACTCCAATTCCAACATCAGTTTTTTAGGCTGCGGAATGGCACTATGGATTGGCAAGCAGATAAGCGGCCCGGAAGGTTTATTTTATTCCAATAAGGAAAAGCTGGAGGGCAAAGGTGCCAGAATATACATGGAGACACCGGTGGAAGATATCGATTATGAGAAAAAAGTGGTACATGCCAGAGGAAAGGACGGGAAAGAGTACCATGAGAGCTTTGACAAGCTTATCCTGGCTACCGGTTCTGTTCCGATTGTACCTAAAATAGAAGGAATAGACTTAAAGAATGTACAGCTTGTTAAACTGTATCAGAATGCGGAAGAAGTAATTGAGAAGCTGAAGGATGAGTCCATTAAGGATGTGGTAGTGGTAGGAGCCGGCTATATTGGTGTGGAATTAGCGGAAGCCTTTGTACGCTGCGGGAAAGAGGTTACCATAATCGATTGTGTTGAGACCTGTCTTTCGGGCTATTATGACAAAGATTTCACAGACATCATGAGAGATAACCTCAAAGCTCATGGAGTGAAGCTGGCCTTTGGAGAAACCGTGCAGAAAATGGAAGGCAGCGGCAGGGTTGAGAAGGTAATAACAGATAAAGGGGAACACAAGGCTGACATGGTCATTATGGCCATTGGTTTCCGGCCGAACACAGCCCTTGGCGGCAATCACCTGGAATTGTTCCGAAATGGGGCATTCCTGGTAGACAAGTATCAGGAGACCAGTGTAAAGGGCGTATATGCCATTGGTGACTGTGCAACTGTTTATGATAATTCCGTACAGGAGGTAAATTATATTGCCTTAGCTTCCAATGCAGTCAGATCAGGTATCGTGGCCGCTCACAACAGCTGCGGAAAGGATCTGGAATCGGTAGGTGTCCAGGGCTCAAACGGTATCAGTATCTGGGGAGTCAACATGCTTTCAACGGGACTTACTCTTACAAAGGCTGCAAAGCTGGGAATCCAGGCAGCAGCAGTAGATTATGAGGATTTACAAAAACCCGCCTTTATAGAGAAAAACAATCAGAAAGTAAAGATAAGAATTGTATATGACAAGGAATCCAGAGTGGTATTGGGAGCCCAGATGACTTCGGAATACGATATATCCATGGGACTTCATATGTTCTCCCTGGCAATTCAGGAAAAAGTGACCATCGATAAATTAAAGCTGGTAGACCTTTTCTTCCTGCCGCATTTCAACCAGCCCTACAGCTATATTGCACTGGCGGCACAGAAAGCAGAATAAATATAAAAAGAAGCCCCCTGTCTTTTAATTATTTCCGCATTTACGGCGGGCAGTTTAAGAACTGCAGTTAATTAACAGATAGGGAGCTTTTATTTTTATTATTCTGCCTTTTTGGGATGTCTGCGTTCAGACCAGGCGGTTATTTTTTTCTCAGCCCACTGGAATATCATTATGAGCAGTGTAATAATAATAATCACGCAGAAAATACTAAACATACCCTTCCACATAATATCAAGTGATAATATAAAATTATGTTCCATAGAGAACTCCTTTCGCCTCAGCGTTTATTTTAAGATAGTGGTCAGAAGGTTTAATATAATACCTCCGGCTAATACGGAAGCTATCTGACCGGACACATTGGCACCGATAGCATGCATTAACAGGTGATTAGTAGGGTCTTCTTTCAGGGCGAGCTTTTGTACAACACGGGCTGACATAGGGAAAGCAGAGATTCCGGCAGCACCGATCATAGGATTGATTTTATTCTTGCGGAACAGGTTAATGAACTTGGCAAACAGTACACCGCCTACGGTATCAAATACAAAGGCAATCAGACCAAGAACCAGGATTAAAAGTGTCTGCCAGGTTACAAAGACATCTGCTCTCATACTAAAGGAAATGGTGATACCGAGTAAAAGAGTAACCAGGTTAGCCAGGATATTCTGAGCGGCATCGGAAAGGGATGTTAATACCCCGCATTCTCTTAAGAGATTACCAAACATCAGGAAGCCAACCAAAGAAACAGACTGGGGAGCTACAAAACCTGCGATAATTGTTACGGCAATAGGGAATATGATCTTTAATCTCTTGGATACGGATACCGGATTATAGGGCATTCTGATAAGACGCTCTTTTTTGGTGGTAACCATTTTAATGGCAACGGGCTGTACCAGCGGAACAAGTGCCATATACGAGTAGGCCGCGACAGCAATAGGACCAATATAATTGGATTTTAATATTTGTGATACCAGAATAGAAGTAGGACCGTCAGCCGCACCGATAATACCGATGGATGCCGCATCTGAAATGGAAAATCCCAGCAGGACCGCTACCGAAATAGTAAAGAAGATACCAAATTGGGCAGCCGCACCGAATAAAAGCATGATGGGATTAGATAAAAGAGGACCGAAGTCAATCATGGCACCGATACCTATAAATAACAGTAAAGGAAGGGCCTCTGAGGCTTCAATACCTGATTCAAAGAGCCACTGGATGATACCGTGTGTATTTCCGATACCGGGAAGCACCTGATCAATAACCCCGGATAAAGGAAGGTTAACTAAGATTGCACCAAATCCCATTGGAAGAAGCAGGGAAGGTTCATAACCTTTTGCAATAGCAAGATAAATTAATAGGATGCCCACACAATACATGATCAATTGGGGGACAGTAACAGAGGTAATACCCGATAGTAAAAAATCCATTGTAAATCTCCCTTCGTACTTGTACAACTTTTGATTAATTGGGTTTTGCCATTCGTATTATAACACAGCTTTAACACTTACATAAATAAAGCCTGTACCCTAAAAGGGACACAGGTCTTGTCGATTCATATAAAACCAGAGCGTCTATGTCCAAGCTAATTAACTGCACATTCATAAAATAATGTAAATTATTTGAATATGCCGACTACTCCCCTATATCTAATTACCTCTAACAGTAGCATAAAAGTAGTGGGAAGTCAATAAAAAACCACATTTTTCAACATAGTAAACCGGTCCTTTTTATCTGTATTTGTGGCTTTATACATTGTAAAAGAAGGGCAGACTTATAGTGGACGGTGACATTTGGATTATTGTCTGATATAATGTGGGAAACCGGGTCTGGTTTGGGACGGTCCGTAAGCAGAGGAGCAAGTTTGAAAGTCCCTTTCAAACTACTTATTAAAGCAGTAACGCAGACATGTCTGCGTTATGCAGGAGGTATAATTATGATACGTGATACTTTTGATAGAATAAAAGAAAAGGAAAATGTCAGGGAGAATCTGATACAATTAAAGGCTGAATTAAAGGCAGACCACGGGAGGGAAGCACTGCTCTATTATATAGGGTCGGATTATAGCGTATTATTGGAATTACTGGAGCAGGAAGAGCCAAAGGTCAGAAAAAATACGGCATTGATACTGGGGGAGCTGGGGATTCAGGAAACGCTTCCGAAGCTATATTCTGCTTATGAAAAGGAAGAGCAGATGTTTGTCCGAAGCTCTTACCTTTCTGCTATAAAGAATTTTGATTATACCGCTTATGTGGAAAGCTTAGAAGAAAAATACAGGGAATTAAGCAGTGCTGTCTTAACGGATGATAATAAAAAGCATGTGGAAGAGGAGTTAAGGCTTCTCTCCCAGCTGGTACGTAAGGTAAAAGGGACAGGGAAACATGTCTTTACAGGATACAAGGAGCCCTCTTCCCTGATTCTTCTTACGAACCGGAATTATATCGAGGCTACCCTGGAGCAGCTGAACACAATGAAAGCCAGAGAATTTAATGCGGGAGTTATGGTGGAATGTGATGATCTTGGAAAAGTACTTCCGGTAAGAACTTATACGGAGCTTTTGTTTATGCTAAAGGACGTAAAGACCATTGACAAGGATATTGCTTCAGGAGCCAGGGCGCTGGCAGAAAGCAGTCTCCTCGACTTTCTGAAAAAAAGACATGAAGGAAATCCTCCCTTCTATTTCCGACTGGAACTGAAGGCAAAAATGGAGCTGGATAAAAGGAGCAGTTACACCAGAAAATTTGCAGCAGAATTGGAGCGGCTGACCGGCAGGCAGCTTCTTAACAGCACTTCTGACTATGAGTGGGAGCTCAGGCTCATAGAAAACAAAGAAGGCAGGTTTAATGTACTGATAAAACTCACTACATTAGAGGATAAAAGGTTTCATTACCGTAAAAAAGTCATAGCAGCCAGTATTCAGCCCACCATGGCAGCTCTTATTGCGGTTCTTGCAAAGGACTATCTGAAGGAAGGTGCCCAGGTGCTGGATCCTTTCTGCGGAGTGGGAACCATGTTAATTGAAAGAAACCAGGCAGTAAAAGCAGGAACCATGTACGGGCTTGATATTTATGGAGAGGCTATAGAGAGAGCAAAGGAGAATACGGCTGTCAGCGGTGATACGGTATATTATATTAACCGGGATTTCTTTGACTTTAAACATGACTATCTCTTTGACGAAATCATTACCAATATGCCCAGAGCCATGGGGCATAAAGAGGACAGTGAAATACGTGAACTCTACCGGAGGTTTTTCAGAAAGGCAGGGGAGCATATGAACGAAGGCGGAGTAATCATTTTGTATTCCCATAACAGAGAGTATGTTCATAAATTTTATGACCGAAATGCTTATAAATTAGCAGAAGAGTTCGAAATCTCCAAAAAGGAAGGCACCTATCTGTTCGTTTTAAAGGCTGTCTGACCAATGAAAGCCGCTTTGCTGCATTTTATATCCCAGGTATATATAGCGAAAGTTGAGGTTAACTTAAGATACTCGAATAATATATGATTTTAAGAAAGAGCTGCTGAAAAACCGGACAGTAAGGTTTTTCAGCAGCTCTTTTTACTTGATTTTATAATTCTAGTAAGGAATCAGATAGTGAATGCTTAGCTTCCATCAAATATTCTTAATTAAAAGTCCTTGCTTAAAAGATAAACAGCAACGGTTACTTTTGTTTTGGTATCATAGTTTACAGAAATAAAACCTTTCTGGTATTTAAAATGCATATCCCCGTTTTTATCGCTGACAGGTTCTCCTAAGGCATTCTTAAAGCTGTCTATTTTGTCACCAATAATTGCACCGTTAAAGTCAATATCGGTTCTATCGGTAAATATCTGGCTGACAGTGGAAGCGTCGTTGGCAGTATCTAACCATACGCGAAGTCCATTATTTTTAAATTCCAGTCCGCCTTCATCAATGGTGGCAGGTTCTTCCTTCAGGTTCTTTATCAAATCCTCTTTGCTGGAACCAAGCATATCAAAATACTGCTGAAAGCTGACTGCTTCACTGATTGGGGTGGCAGTTGCATCTGGAGCAGCCTCGCCATTTTTCTTATTATCTGCAGCGTCTGGAGTTTTTGTATCCTGGTCTTTAGCATCCTGATTTTTTGTATCCTGGTCCTTTGTACCCTGACTGTTATTTGTATTGTTTCCTGCCGTACTGTTTCCATTTGTACTATTTCCTGCAGATTTGTTCGTATTATTTGCTGCTGTATTTTTATTGGAGCCAGTCAGACTTGCGCAGCCTGTTAAAAGGGCTAAACAAAGCAGAGTAAGGACCGCCCATTTGACGGAAGTTTTTTTGTATTTTGTAATCATAATTATTCTCCTTTTATTTTGTTTACTTGCAAAACCCGCGGTACCGGGAACCAGATGGATTTCGTTCATTTTTTTCATAATGCTCAATATGGTTAAGCCATATTTTTTATATTCCTCTTCTATCAGAACCCGGAGTACGGAAGCATCGCAGGAAATCTCACAATCCTGTTTCATCTTATGCATGGAATACCATATGATCGGATTGAACCAGTAAAGCCCCTGAAGGAATATCCCTATCAGATTCATAGCCAAATCCTTTCTTTTTATATGGGCCAATTCATGCAGCAGGATAAAATTCAGCTCTTCCTCTGACAGATGTTGAAGCATTTCTCTGGGAATGAGAATTCTTGGACGCAGGATGCCCCAAACCATAGGTGATGTTAGCCGGTCATTATAGATAACAGTAACCTTCCGGGTGATATGGAGCCTTTCCTTGCAGTGGTTCAAGGCATTTATAACTTCCCTGTCGCTGCAGGGAATGCACTTATTCAATTTAATCAAAAATGCAGTGTTAACCAATATAATATAGAGATAGATAGTAATAGTTCCGGCCAGCCACAGAGAGGCTATGGTATTAATATTAAAACTACTGTGCTTTGGGCTGTTTGTCTGAAGGCTGTTACCGGCGGTTAAACCGGGGGCTCCGGCAGGGGTACCGGTATTGTTATGAGGCAAAGCCGTGTCAGCCTTTCCAGCCGGTGATATATGCTGTTGCTGCTGGCTTACAGTCTTTTCATAGGCAGGCATGAAGTGAAAGAGGCTGTAAGGACTTTCTATGGTAAAAGGTATTAAAAGTCTGAAAATCAATAAAAGCCAAATATAATATTGAAGCCCGGCACTGAGCTTATCCTTTAGTATTCCTTTTAACAGAAGAATTCCAATTGCCGGGATACTTCCCATTAAAGACAGTAAAAAAACATGTTCAAATAGGTTTGTAATAGGAATAAAGATCACCCGCCTTCCTTATTTCAGCTTTTCATCCAGTAGTTTTTTCAGTTCTTCCATTTCCGTTGCTGACATCTTTTCGTCATGGATGAAATTTGCTACCAGATTGTATATGGAGCCTTCGTATATTTTCTGAACGAACGAACCGGTTTCCTCCTGAACGCATTCTTCCTTGGTTACAAGGGGAAAGAATTTATGCTGTCCGGAATTCTTATCAACACCAAGAGCACCTTTCTTAACCAGTCGGGCAATCAGGGAGTGAACGGTTTTTGGGCTCCAGTTGGTTTCCATACTTAAAGCATCTATTATCTTTGTGGTCGTTTGAGGGGATTCTTTCCACAACTCCTTCATAATCAACCACTCTGCATCGGATATTCTACAATTCATATCCTTCAAACTAAAACCTCCTTCCTACATATGTAGTCTATCAACAGATTACACTTGTAGGAAGCTTTTGTCAAGTAAAATATGAAATAATTTCATAGGATTACAAAATAAGGGAGTGGCCAGGGGTATATAAATCCGTTTTAATGTTTGGCTGCATTTAAGTCCAGATGGGTATAATTAAGGGAGTAATCTTATTTCATTTAATTAATTTGGAAAAATTACTGAAAACGGTTGACATTTATAAGAAGGGGTGTTATCCTATGTATCTGCGTTACGGACATAACGCAAAATAATCAGAAAATAATGTAAATTATTTATGGTTGACACACAATAACAAATGTGTTAGTATAAATAGGCTCTCTTGAAAAAGAGACAAGACAACAGATTTATTTTTACTAAGTAATATGGTTAATGCTATTTTGAGTTTTGATGTAAATTATATTAAATCGAAAAACAAATTTGATAATTATTTACATGCTACATACAAAATCAAAAATTAACTGATAAAAAAACTTTAAAAAAACTGTTGACAAACAACTTGCTCTGTGTTATAGTAATAAAGCACCGACGAGCTGAAGAAAATGAAAACAAAGTAAGCAGGCAAAACTGCTGAAAAGTCCATTGAATGAAGTTTGAAGAGCAGAAAATGAACCTTGATAACTGAACAGTGAAACAACCCTGAAATTTTCTTTAAAATTTCATTTAAGGATTTAAGAAATCATGACTTTGTTCCTATTACATAAGAACGAAAATTGACAGTAAGAAATCTTTAATAAAAGAACAGTATCAGAAATGATACAACCTTAAAACAGTAAAAGTATGTGGGCAACACCACAGACTACGGAAATTAACTTGTTGAAGTTTTGATTTATTCATAAATTATAAGCTTCTAAATAGCCAATGTTAATTCTGAAAATGATTAAACTTTAATTTGAGAGTTTGATCCTGGCTCAGGATGAACGCTGGCGGCGTGCTTAACACATGCAAGTC
>NZ_FRAC01000053.1 GCF_900142215.1 Anaerocolumna jejuensis DSM 15929
ACCACAACAGGTTTGATAAGTAACTTTCATGGTCGAACTCCTTTCCCTAGTAAGATAAGAAGCCATTGACTGAACTGCCACACAATTTAACCAAGGCGTTAAAACAATTCTTAGTGTACGGACTCGTAGTACCACTTATTTGTGCTTGAAAAGGCAGGACTTACACTGATTATAATGCTGTCTAAAACGAGAAAGAATTTACAACTCCTCCTCCCGTGCTTTGTAGTGTAGCTTCTTGAAGCTATTATCTCATGGTGTGGAGGTTTTGAAAATCTTTCATTACTATTTGTGCCGCGCCTGAAGGCGCGCGGAATGGAGATTATAATGAAAAATGTGAAAATAGTAGTTATACGAAAAGAATTCTATCCAGAGTTTGCTGATAGCTATCTGACTGAAGGTAAAGAAGTTGGGCCTTGTCCACTTATGAATGTTGGTGATGAATTTATTTATGAAGGTAGTGCCGAAATGCCAAAGGGATTATGTCCTTGGGCTTGGATTGATATTTATCGAGGGGTAAATGCCCTTTCTGCTGGTGCTACATATGCGCCGTGGAATAATCAGGACGGGTCACAAATTCTTTGTTGTACTGATGGCATACGCCCGGTTGTATTCAAATTAGAAGCAGTTAATGAATGACTATTTATTATTAGCTACCAACTATTAACATTCGTTGGTAGTTTTTTTGTACCAAAAAAAAGGGGGAGTTGACATGAGTAATGAAGAATTAGTGCAGCTCATAAAGCAGGGAACGGATCCGGCCGGTAATATGGAGCAGCTCAACATACAGAATAAAGGCATGATATTTACAGTAGTTAAGAAGTACCACTATGCCTGCCAGGCTGACTATAATAGCAGAGAAAGATATTCCGCATAATTGCGTAAAACCCTCGATACCATGTCGAACCCATGAAAGGAGATAAAATGCAAAATCACGAACATTACATAGAACCTGCAGCTTACGCAGCTATTAAGAGAGCAGACAGGCCAAGGAAGAAGCCCAGGTATTGGGGTGACAACGGTTGGAGAAGTGATGAAAGGCATCTTACGGAATGTAGGGTGGCTTTTTTATTGTTATATATTGAATTAAGGTATATAATGGAAAAAATATCGAAGGAGTATTTTTATGTTTGAAAAATAGATCATCCTGTAAAAACTATTGATATATATGAACCCTCTGAATTTATTGACATTATGTCAGATGGAACATATGAGAATTATTTCTATAGAGGTGAAAGTAAGTTCTATAAAAACAGTATATGTACAACAGTGCACGGCAAAATTACTTGTTGCATTAGTAGACTATATGCCAGATAATAAATAGAATGATCCTTACAAAATCAATCGAGTACATGGAAACGCTATGAATGAAATTGACCAGATAATTGACAGAAAAGGAACGGAAGAATGAGTCAGACGAGAAAATCAACAAAAGAATTGATTGAGGATATGTTATCGGAAGATGCGCAAAGAATATGGAGTGCAAGTTGTGGGATTATTTCATTAGGACAGAATCATGAAAGGATAATGGAGCTTGTGCCATATTTAACTCAAATGAAATCTAAAACAAATAATATTGAATTAGGAGGATTAATCCATCCCAATAGTAGATTTTAAAAAAAGGCATTTGAAGTGATAGAATGGCATTCGAATGGTGTGGGGTGTTCCTGCAGCCTTCTTGGAGAGGATTCTAACCCCAGACATCTAGAAGAAGATGGATTCATAACAATTACAGATACTGTCTATATGAATAACAGCAATTATATTGATTATTATTTGGCTATATGTCTCAACTGCCAGACACAATATAAGATTGAGGAAAGGGAGTATCATTCATTATGGTGGAACTGGATTAAATTAGGACAAAATAAGTCTTAAGGCCTTATTAGAGGTTTAGATTGGAGTTTAAAATGAATGCTGAAATTTTAATTAATTATAAGATGAATACCGAAGAACTTTTTATATGGAATACATTCTTTATAAGCAAAAGTTTGTTGAAAATTCATGAAGCACTTTATAGCAAATTGATATAAATAAGATAATATTAATACTGTTACAAATGGTGAATTAAGGATTTTTTTATAAATTGACATTAAGTATTATATTAATGATGACGATATAATAGATGCTATGGATGGCGTTTTATTCAAAGGGTTTAACCTATGAATAAAATGCTTTTTTTATTTCGCTTGGACTCCTAGTGAGAAAGCGGAATGGTTCTGACTGATAGAGGAACCATAATAATCAATTTTTAGGAGGATACAATTATGGCAGTAGCTATCAATGCAGCGGTACGAAGCAATACGGCAATGCATAATTTGTATTATGCATCAAAAAAAACAGCTATAGGGTGTAAAACAGCTTCATTTGACCGAGAAGTTAAAAACGAGGATACGGGAGTAAGAGCGTCAAATACGACGGTACCTTATTCGAACAGTAATGAAATTTATGAACAGATGGGTTGTAATTGTAAGTCGATACCAGCAAATCATGATAACAACTTGAACAATTCTGGAACTATTACACAAGGTCTGACACAGGTCAGTGAATGGTCAAATGAAGATACTGTTAAGCCAGCTTTTATTACTTATAATTCAGGATTAACAGGTTATGATACGGTTGAGTATTTTTATGATTTAACTAGTGATGAGGATAATCCAACTATGTATATGAGAACAAAAGCTGGTGCGGAAGAAAACTATTACAAGCTTGACTTGAACTCTATTAATCCGGCAACAGCAACAAAGGCAGAGATGCTTGGCTATTATTCTTATCAGGAATACAAAGGTGAAGATGTCGATATGTATCAGTTAATGGCAGATATGGATATGGCTGAACATAATGGATTTGTAAGTACGAATGACAATTTGCAAGCTGCGTTTTTGAAATGTACGGATAATTGGTTAAAAGCATTACAAAATGTTTTAAATATTCAGAAGAATGCTGGGGATTCCAAAGGCACAACAGCAACACAGAGGTTACTACACTTTATGAACAGTACCCAGCAAGTCAGTGCGGAGCAGATTCAACAGTTGATAAAGTCTGAGTGATATAATTTTGAATATAATTGAATAACAAAAATATTTTCAAATAATCAGAAGTTTGCTCTGGAGTTTTTAAATAATACAGAAAATAACAGATAGTATGAGTGGAGTATAAGTAGAGAACAAAAACGATAGAAAGTCTTTAAAATCATGGCTAAAAGTTCACAAAGAGATAGGAAAAAGCATATTGCCCCAAAATACCAAAACCTCGAAAACATTATTGTTTCGAGGTTTTTTTAACTACAAGCATATTGATATTATATGTAGCGAGGTTGATTTTGTATTTATATGTAAATCAATGAAATGTTCTGTTCAAATAATGTAATATGTATTATAATATATTACATTATTAAAAAGAAATTCAGATAGATAAAGAGGTGATTGTATTGGGCAAAATTGAAGGTATTGCAATTAAAAATTATGGTTCGTTGAAAGAAATAGTCTTAGGAAAAACTTTTTCACATCAAAGGGAAAAACCTTTAGGTAATATGGTAACAATCATAGGACCTAGTGGTAATGGTAAGAGTACCATTGCAGACGCTTTTGGATTTATAGCGGATTGTTTAGAAATGGGTGTAGAATCAGCTTGTGATGCAGGGAATCGTGGCGGGTATGAGCAACTCCTTTCACAAAATTCAAAAGAACCTATTAGTTTTGAAATTTATTACAGAGAAGCAAATAATACTCGTCCAATAACATATGAATTAACTATAGCTTTGGATAAGTTCAGTCGTCCATTTGTTAAAGAGGAGAGATTACGGTACAGAGTAGAAAATAGAGGTTGGCCTAAATCTTTTCTTCATTTGCAAAATGGAGTCGGTTTTGCCTTTGAAGGAAGTCAAGGTGGACAAGATGATGATACTGGTGCTATTGAAGGTAATAAGGTTGCAGTTACTTTAGCTGATAGTAGGAAATTGGGCATCGCAACATTAGGCGCCATGAAACAATATTCACGGATTGAAAAATTTTTAAATTTTTTAAAAAGTTGGTATTTATGCTATTTTACACCAGATGCTGCAAGAAGATTACAAACCGCTGCACCACAACCTTATTTAGACCGAATTGGGAGCAATTTAAATAATGTTGCACAATATATGTATAGAGAAAACAGGTCGGATTTTTTAAAAATTTTATTAAATATCCAGGAGAAGTTGCCAGGAATAGAAAAAATACAACCTTTAAAAATGCCTAACGGACAAATGGTTTTACAGTTTTGGGAAAGAGGCTTTAATGATCCCTTTTTTTCTCAAAAAATGTCGGATGGAACTTTAAAATTATTTGCTTATTATCTATTGTTACATGAAAAAAATCCTCGTCAGTTAGTATTTATTGAAGAACCTGAAAATGGTTTGTATCACCATTATCTGGCGGATTTAGCTGAAGAAATGAGGAAAAATGTTGGAACTGGATATAGTAAACAGTTATTTGTTACTACACATAGTCCATTCTTTGTTAACTCGTTACCTCCCGACGATGTCTGGGTATTGAAAAAGGAACAAAGTGGATTTTCTGTTGCGCAGCGTGCATCAGATTATCAGTTCGTGAAAGATCTTACAGAAGAAGGGGTACCTGTAGGGGATTTGTGGTATAGTAAATACTTTGGATAAGGGAGAGGTAATAGTGCATTTTCAATTTTTAATAGAAGACATTTCAGGTGAAATATTCATTAGGCATGTGATAGAAAAGCTTATGATTGAGTATGATTATATAACATATGATTGTAAGGCGTTTAAAGGGATAGGCGGATTAAAAATCTCGGGAAATGTAAATAAAGTAAAGACGGATAAACTTTTAGATGATTTATTAATGTTTTTACGTGGCTTTGATAAGAGTTTAAAAGGGATACCAGCAGCTATTGTTGTTGTACTTGATAATGACAAAAGAGATACTAATGAATTTCGCCTTCAGCTACAAAGCCAAGCTCAACTTTCAATGATTACCACGGATTATGTTTTTTGTATAGCAATCGAGGAGATGGAAGCGTGGTTACTTGGCGATAGAGAAGCATTACAAAAAGCATATCCGGATATCCGTCTTGCTTTTTTAAAAGATTACAATCAAGATGAAATTTGTGGAACATGGGAAGTTCTTGCAAACGCTTTGTATAAAGGAGGACTAAAACAGTTTAAAAAGGATAATCCGACATACCGTGAAGTTGGAAAGTGTAAGTCAGAATGGGCAAGAGAAGTTGGAAAATATATTGTGTTGGATAGAAATATTTCTCCAAGCTTTCAAGAATTTGTTTCAGCATTGAGGAAAAGATTAGATGTGGCATAATTATGTTTCAATAATAAGTATTTCTGAACATTTATAAACATGAAGCAACTGATGATAATATAGGTAGGGCATACAAGGAACAAATGTACTTGAAAACAGGTGTTGAAAATTATTAAAAAGATAATAAGAAATTTAATGAAAGCCTTGAAAATTTCTACGTTTCAAGGCTTTTTATGCTTGGAATTATGCTTATGGTAATGTAATAAGGCTACCCCTGTCCTTGGGTTACAAATGGAATAATATATATTCAAGACAATTAATATTGAAACTTGGTAGAAAATGGTATATTATAGTAAATAATGATTGTTGATGATGGAGCAATGCCATTATATAATTTTAATTTGAGGAGAAGGGTTATGTATGCAGGATTTTGGAAGCGTTTTGTTGCATATTTACTTGACGCAGTAGTTATCAGTATTGTATTTATAATTTTTATCTTAAGTTGGGCGTTATTTGAATTGCTTTTAGATTTCACAGGACTCGACCAAAAAACTAAAGAGATGGTGTTAGGGGTATTAGGTGTGCCTATTATTTTATCAATTCCTTGGCTGTATTGTACATTATTTGAGTCATCTAGATACCAGGCAACAGTAGGAAAAATACAAATGGGTATAATCGTTGTAAATATGGATTTTTCCAGGATATCATTTGCAAGGGCAAATGTGCGATATTGGAGTCATATTTTTTCCAGTATTTTGGGTATTGGCTTTATAATTGCAGGATTTACAAATAAAAAGCAAGCGCTACATGATTATATTGCACAGACATATGTTGTAAATAAAATTACCAAATTGTAAAATGATAAAAATAAATTATGATTTAATACATATAGTCATTACTATAAAAGTGTAAATGTTAAAGCCTACCATTAGTGCTTAAACATTTACACTTATTTTTTTATAATCAGAGAATTGGTCTAGGGAGCTGTTTTTTGGGTTAACCACAGTTCCAATAAAACCGTCAAATCCCCCTTATTATAAACATTCGGTTAAGCAGGCTGAAACTAGTGCTTTCGTGTAACGAACGAAAAGAATTGTCAGCAATGTTGGTATAACTAACTGATGAAGTTCGGGTAATCATGAATACCATGAGTATTTATCATCTGCTAGTATTAAGATAATTGTAAGAAAAGGAATTTTTTTGCAATTATCATTCAAATTGAAACGAATAACTTTATAAAGAGTATGTACTTTTTCTTCTTCTGGTATCTTCATCTTAGATAGGTCGAAGTTACTCCTATATTCGCAGACTTTAAGAATGAAGGGTATAATTACCGATTGAAGTCATATGCAGATATGATTTCAAATGCAGAGTACCCGGTAGAACGTATTTAACCGGAAATAAAGGCAAAGAAACCTTTCAATAACTGTAAGTGTTATACGGATATTTAATTTTGTATAATAAATGCATATAACAAATTTCAATGTAAAATTTAAGTTTGTTTATATAGTATAATTTAAATTGAGAAAGTGGGGCTAATGCAATGAATCAGAGGATATTTGAAGTTAAGGAGCTCAAGAAATATTATGGAAAAAAGAACTCCATGACCAAGGCTTTAGATGGCATTAATTTTCAAGTAATTAAAGGTGAATTTTTAGGTATCATGGGAAGCAGCGGTTCGGGAAAAACGACATTGCTTAACTGTATTGCAACAACTACACAGCCAACATCAGGCAGCATCCTGTTAAATGATGAGAATATAGAAAAATATAAAGGAAATAAGCTGGCAGAGTATAGGGGAAATAGAATCGGATATTTGTTTCAAAATTTTGAGTTACTTGAAAATCTGACAGCGAGAGAAAATATAATACTGCCAATTGCTATTCACAATAAATTAGACAGTAATAGAGAAAATCAAGTAAAAGAGTTAGCAAATTATATGGAAATTGAAGATGTTCTGGATAAATTTCCAAATGAAATGTCAGGGGGACAGAAACAGCGAGTGGCTGCTGTAAGAGCATTGGTCTTAAATCCTGAAATAGTCCTTGCAGATGAACCAACAGGAGCTTTGGACTCTAAAAATGCAAAATCATTAATGCAGAAACTATCAGATTTAAACGATGAGCAGGAAACTACAATTTTAATGGTGACTCATGATGCCAATGCCGCCAGTTATCGTAATCGTATTTTATTTATTCAGGATGGTAAAATATTTCATGAAATGAGAAGAAAGTATCCTGAGGAATTAAGGCAGGATTATTATGAAAGAATACTTCAGGTAATGGCACAATTGGGAGGAGGAAGCGCTAATGTTCTTTGACTTAGTTCGAAAAAACAGTAAACGAAATAGAAAAGAAAATGGCCTATTCTTTTCTTCTTTAATAATATCAATTATAGCGTTTTATATAATTTTATCATTGCAAAATCAGGATGTAATAGTATTTCTAAAAAAGATCGAAAGTGATGCAATTGATAAATTGTTCTTACTCATACCTGTAATCTATGGATTTTCTCTGTTTATACTTTTTTTTCTTGTATATTTTGCAGGGAAATATCAATTAGACAGGCGGAGTCATGAATTGGGCATGTACATAATGCTGGGAATGAGACGTAGAAAGCTGTTATTCCTGTTGCTGGTTGAAGAAGTGTGGAATAGCATATTTTCACTATTAATTGGAATACCCATAGCGGTTTTTCTATCTGAAGTAATCAGCCTGGTAATAGCAAAGATAGTCGGATTGGGAATTATCGGCCATCGTTTTTCTTTATCATTGACAGCTATAATTGGAACAATCATAGGTTACTTTATCATCCGATTATTTGCATTGATGATTCTCTGTGCGCAGTTTTCAAAAAAGCAAATAAACATATTGTTGACTGAAACACAGGAAAAAAAGCATAAGAAAACAAATAATAGTATAATTCTAATACAGCTATTATCAGGAATAGTTCTTCTGGTAATTGCATATAGCAATGCAATCAAAGGAAATGCATGGGAGAATACCCTTTTCATGGGTACTACTGTTATTATTGGACTTTGTGGGATGTTTCTTTTATTTCATGGAATTGGGATTTTGTTTCAAATTGTTTTAACTCAACATAAAAATAAGAATGGCTTAAGGATTTTTACATTTCGACAGCTGCAGGAATCGGTTTTTCACAAACCCAATATGTTAGCTATCTCATCCTTGCTGATTATGATGGCATTATGCCTGTTTTCTTATGGGGTAGCTGTTGGGAGAGTATTTAATTACTCTGAACGGCATGTACTTGATTATACTTTTGAAGGAAATGGGCAGACAATAAAGTCAGAGCTCCAAAAAAAAGAACTGGATAAGTATATTGATAAGTTGTTTGAAATGAAAATTGGACTTTTAAATGAAGAATTTAGCTTTTCGGCACAAAGCTTAATGAATGCCGTGAAAGAGTACAAAGCTGCAGAGGATAAAGATATTCTATTAAATAATCTTCAGTATTTTGATCATCCATATTTAATTTCATTATCCAGCTATAATCAGTTATTAAAAATAGCTGGTAAATCAGAAATAGAGTTAAATAAAAATCAAGCTGCACTCTATAACGATTCAGAATTCTCATATGGAAATACAGCCAATATTTTAAGAGGTGTTCTTGAAGAAAGGCCGTATATTGAGATAAACAATGAACAATATGAGCTTATAGATGGACTTTATCAAGACAGTATAGTTACGGACAGAAGTATTACAATTAGTTATGGACTTATTGTTCCGGATGACTTATATGCCAGTTTGGTATCAGACAAGGCTGGTAGTTCTTACTGGAATGCAGCATTAAAGAAAGCTTATTTGAAAAATAATGGTTTAATGCAAGCTATTTTAAAGGTAAATACTATTTTGGATACAACTGGCCTGGAATATGAGAGCTACTTGCAGAATATGGGCAGAAGCTTGTTTTATACGGTAGCAGCCAGTTATACGACTATCTATCTGGCAATTATTTTTCTCATAGTATCGAATACTGTAATGGGAGTTCAGTTTTTAATGCAGCAGCAAAAAGCAAAAAAACGGTATCAGACCTTAATTAGTCTTGGTGCAGATTATCAAAAATTATGTATGAGTGCAAGGCAGCAAATTACCTGGTACTTTTCGATTCCAATTATTGCCGCATCGGTCAGTGCACTCTTTGGCACCAGATCATTATTTACAGGTGTTGCTACAACATCTATGCGTAGTGAAGTAAATTTGTTAATGATAATATCATGTGCTATGATTTTGTTTTTGGGTGTGGTAGAATTTTGTTATATGATATCGGTAAAAAGAATTAGTGATAATAACATAAAGACAATAATTGAAATCAAAAGAGAGGACAGTTAGGAGGTTTGGTGTGATTAAAATTGTGATTGTAGAGGATGACTGTTATATGCGTGATGAAATTGTTGCAATATTAGAAAAGGAGCAGTATCAAGTATCATGTGTTGTCGACTTCGTTCATGCAGCAGAAGAGGTTCTCAGGCAATCACCGGATTTAGTGTTATTAGATTTGAATTTGCCAGAAGTATCCGGATTTGAAATATGTAAAGGAATCAGACAAAAAAGCACAGTTCCTATACTTGTGTTAACAGGGAGGAATCAATTAAAAGATGAGCTGCATGCCTTGGGATTAGGGGCTGATGAGTATTTGAATAAGCCGTGTCATAAGGAACGATTATTAATTAGAATTACCAATTTACTTAAGCGTTCAGAAGATAGGAGACATTTCATTGAAGTAAAAGGATTACGTTTGGATGTTCAGACGTACACGCTTTATAGCAAGGATAATTCTTTGGTTTTACCAGAAAATCAAGGAAAAATAATGGGGCAGCTATTATCCCATTATGGAGAAATTGTTACAAGTAAAATGCTGATTGAAGCATTATGGGGAACAACAGAGTACATTGATGAGAATGCTCTTCAGGTGAATATGACAAGACTGCGTAAAACAATAAGTCAATTAGAAATTGCCTTTAAAATTACAACAATTCGAGGTGAGGGGTATCAATTTGAAGCAATAGAGGAAATGAGATATGTTTAAAACATTGATACACATGTTTGAAAAATATGGTATATGGATATGTTCGATTATTTTGCTGAATATCCTATTTGGGACAATGCTATGGTTGTTAGATGAAAAAAATTTTAAATATATTTTTTCGGCAATGCTTTTAGGGTCCTTCCTTCTATATTGCGTAATTGGGTTTATAGTATTTAGAACAGATCAAAGAAGGAGAAAAGTTTTAATCGAATTTTTAGAGGAGCCTTCTTTGTTTCAACAGGAAAGAGTACTAAAATTATTTACAGGATTTGACCAGGAGTTCATAAACGAAATGGGTAGAGTGCTGCGTGAAAAAAATGAAAGTATTTTAAAACAAGAAGAAAATAGGAAGGAATATGAGGAATACATTGAATCATGGGCACATGAGATAAAGACACCATTAGCACTTATGACATTTGTAATGGACAATCGAAGAGATGAAATTTCTGCTGCTGCTTACAATCGGTTAGAGTATTCAAGAACAAAAATGCAAGAAGATATAGAAAGAATGTTGTATTATGCAAGGTTAAAATCAGCGCGGAGTGATTATTTTTTTACGGAGCTGTCATTGAAAGATGTATGTTATGAGGTGATAGACGAATACAAGGTTTTATTGCAGGAGAAAAATATAAATGTGATTACTGATTATGAAAATTTGAAGGTCTTTTCTGATAGAAAAGGAGTACAATTTTTAATTACTCAAGTAATCAGTAATGCAATTAAATATCAGAAAGAAGAAGTTGGTTCATTTATTCAGCTATCTATCAAACTTGATAAAGCTAATAATCAAACCAAGCTTTTAATACGAGATAATGGAATAGGAGTAAAAGCATATGACTTACCATTTATTTTTGAAAAAGGTTTTACAGGTGAGATAGGTGAACAAAAAAAGAATTCTACGGGCATGGGATTGTATCTGGCGAAGCAAATAGCAGATCATTTAATGGTTACAATAAGTGTAACTGAAGATTATAATGAGGGTTTTGAAATAGTTTTTTTGTTTCCAGATTCAGTTAAAATAATGGGGGAGAGCAAACATGAGTTTCCTGAATTTTGAGATTAAGAAAATTTGTGCAGGCTGGTTTGATGCAGAGTTCATCTCAAATAATAAAAGGGTGGAGATTTCTGCGTCTGATGCATGGGGAAACGATTCACCCAAATATTTTCTCCAAATGATTTCGGACATTTTAGATAATAAGGTTAATACAAGCTATGTGGTATTTGATGAAGAACCAGGGACATATATGGTATGTATAGAGAAAAATGATTCTGACTATAGTATATCAATCTTGTATTCAGAATTTGATGATGATCTGTGGACAGAAGCTGGACTTCGTGGAGTATTGTCGAAAGATAAAATTAAGGAAATAATGCCAATTGACAAAGAAATTTTTGTGGAAAGCGGATTTTCATTTTTGGCATTTGCAAGGACTGTAGTTAGGAGCTTTGAAGAATATTCCATGAATCAGTATAAGGAAACATACGAAGAAAATTGGATGGATTTTCCCAGTACTGAGTTTCAATATCTGAGTGAACAGGTAAAGAAGCTGTTGAGTGGGTTTGATATGACGTTCGAAGAGGCATTCAGTAATTTATGTGAAAAATATGGAGAAAACTTTAATTGGTCGTTAATAGGATTTTCCAATCAGTATTTTGTGGAAGAGGCTAAAAAAGAAATCAAGCCTGGACATCTATTATATGGGAAAACCATGAATTCTGTGGCAAAGAGTGAATCAAACGATGATGTGATGTTTGTTATGGAAAATGAAAGGTATGTAATTATTCATTTGACATACTGCAAAGATGGGGAGGTAAGATATCCGACATTTTTAGAGTTTGAAAATCTAATAGAGGTTATGAGTTTTATTGAAAAAGAGTATGTAGAAAATTATTTATAGCAAAATAATACATACTGGCAGATAATGTTTGTATCTTACAGAGGGAGCTTTCGTTTAGAAAAAGGAGAGCAGAAATGAATTATAAAGTGATAACAGAAGATAGTAACATTTCATTGCATGACCATTTAGTGTCTGAAATACAAGTTGGAAGAGATATTGCTCTATTATTTGAAGACGGCTTTGATGTTACAGTGAATAATATCTATAATAATACAGGAAGACATAAACTTACAGGCAAATCGGCTGTTATACTGTATGAAGCTACATATATTGAAGGATCAAAGTTTTTATCAGACAATAATGAGAAAAAAATAGAAGTATCATCTTTCAGCAAGCTTGACTTAGAGGTTTTGGATTTCTCTTATGATAGTAATACTGATATTGTTGAAGTTTATGGAGAAGCTTGGGATGAATCTGTTTTTTGTAAACTGAAATTCAAGGTAACAAAAGTAACATATTGCTGGAACGAATTTGTAGATGATGCATGGTTTCAAGACTGGCCTTCCTAGCAATTATTAGCAATGAGTAATATGTACATAAATGACACAATATTAACGCCAGCTTTCAAGCCGCTTCCAGTGTTTTGATCTATATTCTTCTTTAAGGTAATATATTATAATCTCTTATGCAAATGTGAGTATAAATGTAATGTATGTAATTAATGGATAAAGTCTTGGAATATCAATATTCCAAGACCTTTTTTTGCTTAAAAATGTTATTATGTTGTGGATTTTTGAGATTAATTAATTCTGTTTTCTAAATAAAAATAGCATCTTTTTTAGGGTTAATACCAGAACATCTATGAAATGAAGTATTCAAGCTACTTCTATTACTCTAATTACCTTTATCAGCTGGAACAGGAATTAATCTGCTGAATGTGTAAGCAAATTTCTGAATTTAAATTCTTCGCCTTTGGTGCGGAATTAATTTTGAGGAATTAAAACCGCAATTTGAATCAAAAAAATAATTTACAGTATGTTATAATCAAGCTATCTTTCAAAGGAGCAGCCGATATGAATTATTCTCAAAGTATACAAAAAACAATTTCATACATTGATGCAAATCTCAGCAATAAGCTCTCTTTGGATGAACTGGCTGATATAGCGGGATTTTCTAAATATCATTTTCTTAGGATATTTAAACATGAGACCGGCAGCAGGCTGTCTGAGCATATTCAAAACCGCAGAATGGCTCAGGCTGCAAAATTATTATTATTTACCCAGCAGAATATACTTGATATTGCACTCACATATCGGTTTGAATCCCAGGAAGCTTTTACAAGGGCATTTAAAAAAGAGTATAACCTTCCGCCGGGCAGATATCGTAAAGCAATGAGTAACTTGATTCATATTAAGGAGGTACCAGATATGGGAAAAAACAATTTAATTCCAGGGTGGATTATTACTGGAACCGTACCAAGTGAATATAGTGTAGATTTTGACCGGGATATTTTTTATAAAGGAACCAGGTCTGTACGTATAAAAGGTGAGAGTGATAATATTGATGATGAGGATTATATGACTGTAATGCAGCAGTTTAAGGCCAGGGATTATATTGGAAAAAGAATTCGTTTTTCTGCATTTATTAAAACCCTGAATGTGGAGAAATGGTGTGGACTTTGGATGAGGATTAATAGTACTACAGCAAATATAGTTAAATTTGATAATATGCAGAATCGTCCAATTAAAGGAACCAATGATTGGAATTACTATTCGGTCGTGTTAGATATACCTGAGAGCGGCAATATTATTAATATTGGTGTTCTTCTAAATGGAACAGGAACAGTCTGGATGGATCATGTTAATTTTGAAATTGTTGATAAGAACGTTGAAACAACAGATGTGGATCTGAGCAGTGAATTGCCGGAAAAGCCTGTTAACCTTTCATTAGAAGAATCAAATACGGATTTGCAGTAGTAAATAAATTCAAAGGTAGGAAAATGACTGGAATGGAAAAGAAAAAATTATCATGGGAATATGGTTATATACTTGGGATGACCGCTATAATCTGTATCCTTGCTGCCTTGCTGAACAGAATCACTTTGCCGGTTATTATAATAGTATTTTTGATAGACATTGCCGGTATTATCATACTTTGGACGAGGCCACTCAGTAAAAAATTATTATATTTGCTTAATGTCCTAAATAGTATAGGTGCCGCATCCTTAGCGTACCTGATTATTACATTAGTAATAAAATCCATGGATAGCTTTGTTGCTATGATTTCAATAATAGTAGTAATGGATGTGTTCAGTTTCACAAAAAGAGGAAAAAAAACACCGAATGCCAGATTAATGAATAATAACAATGCCCTGGCTCGTTTATGCATATGCTTACCTGTAGCAGGGAAACCAGGACTTCAACCAGTCATTGGGGTTGGAGATTTGTATTTTTACAGTGCAATAGTACTATTTTCTTTACATATTTTTGGAGTAAATGTATTGGGAAAAATATTTCTGGTGCTTCTTGCAGGCCAATTGGCAAATATCATATTGATTTCAATTATAAAAAATAAAGCCTGGTATAAAGGCTTTCCGGCAACATTATTTCCTGGTATATTTTATCTTATTGTTATGCTAATTATGCTAATAAGTTAATTTTAATTAAAATATTTGAAGAGTGAATTAATTATGCTTTTAATTTAAGCTAAGTTTTAATCAACATTGAAAATTGATATGCTTTATTAAATAAATAATTAATATAAATAGATACTACAATCTGGATATATAAAAATACTACAATTTGGTACATTCTTGTAGTAAACAACCAACTGTATTAAAATAGCACATCTTTAGTTCAGAAAAATTTATGAGGCTGCTTTGCTGATATTATGGTGCTAGGATTGAGAATTTTATCATTTAAGACAATGATTATTTATATATGTAGGGAGAGAAAAGTGTCATGAGAATAGAAACAAATCATGTAATAATTCGAGATTTTGAGAGAAAAGACGCAGAAAAACTTTATAGGACTGTCAGAGAAAAGAATGTTCTTCGCTTTATGCCTGATGGGGCAGAAATTGGTGCTTCACCACAAGCCTATTTTGGATATATTGATTGGCACCAAAATAAAAAAGATTCAACAGATATTTATGAAAACAAAAGATATGTAATCGCATTACCTGATACGGATGAGATGATAGGAATGGTTGGCATGGGGTTGGAAGATACATTAAATGAGGTTGAAGTTGCATACTTGATGTCAGAGAATTATCAGAGAAAGGGATACACGGAAGAAGCAGTAAATGCTTTAGTCAATTGGTGTTTTCGTATGTCAGATATAAAGTATCTTATACTGACTATTGATTGCGCAAATACACCTTCTTGCCATCTTGCCGAGAAATGTGGTTTTGAATTATTTGAGAAACGAATACCTATCAGACATAAACAACAGAACATGGAAAGTGATAGTTACTTCTACTATAGAAAATATAGAAGCTTGTCATAAATACTAACACTTTTTTAAAGGACACTTTTCAGATTATTATCTTACTGAAAAGTGTCCTTGGAAGGCCATTCATGCTAAAAGTAAACTTAATCAACCATGGAAAACTTGTTTATCTCTTTTATTGCTGTGTCAGAAAGGCTCTTTGCCTCTATTTCACTGATTTTGTATGCGGAGGTATCCTTGCGTCCGGGATTCGGATTCGAGGAAAGTAAATCTTTTATATGCTGGTCCAGCATAATAACTGGCTTTGCTCCCGTTCTTTTCATAAGCTCCTGTGACAGCTTGGGATTACCGCCATCGGCTCCTCCGCTGATGGATAGAAAGCCGTAAGGCTTCTGGCTTTTTTTCAGATAATTAAGATATGCCCGAAGGGGAGAAGCTGCATGCCCCATCCAGACAGGGCCGAAAAAGAGGATAAGGTCATATTCTCGAAGCGTCTCCGGGGCAGGATGGACTTTTGGTGTCCGGCCAAAGAGCATATCTGTGATAATGGAGCCCATTGTTATGGGCTTTTGTCCTGATATTTTAATATGTTTTGCCGGTAAGTCCCTAGACACACATTCAGCAAATATATCGTTGTTTCCTGTAAAAGAGTAAGAAATAATTGCAATATTCATGTGAAACCTCCTGATTATTCTTTCTGTGACTGTTTTAGTGCATTTTCCAGTGCTTTTAGGTGGGCTTTGGAGGTAAGGGTCGCTCCGCTGATTGCATCCACCTGTAAGGAATCCGATTCAATCACTCTTTTAAATAAATCCTCTATTGTCATGCCGCCTGTGAGTTCTGCAGGTTTTCCATGACTGTCCAGTGCACCTTTGAGTATTTTTATTGCTGCAATTTTACCGTCGGATATGGTGACTTTAACGGCTGCATTTCTGGCTTTTCCTTTGGTTCCCTTATATTCCCCGACATAGGTTCCGTCCTGCAGTTTTGTAAAGTCAACGCTTCCAATGGTAAGCTTTTTAAGCTCCTGGCGTCCCGGAGCATCTGCAAAAAACGGAATTCCCGCAGCCAACAGGATTACTCCTAAAATAATCAACACAACAATACCGATTTTGCCCTTTTTTTTGCCAGTTTTAGAAGTTCTCATTCACATACCTCCCAATCTTTATATAATGATACCGTTATACCTGGGCCGCTTCATTCCAGCGTGATTGTCACATGCTCATTTTTATCCGGCTCGTTAACCTCTGCCAGCAGGCAGGGGAGTGATAACTCTCCCTTGTTCAGTAAATCTAAAACAGCCTCTATGTCAATATCTTTGAGCAGTTCCAGTTCATCCGCAGCTTTTCCTTTCTTTCTTGAATTGCCGGCCATCTGTCCGAAGTGCAGACCCATCTTAACGGCGAAATACGGAATGAGCACATTCGTGGTCAAAGCGCCATTTTCGGTGACTTGAATGCGAATGCCTTTGGGCTTAACTGGTCTGTAATTCTGTTGGTTATCCATCGAAATCCTCCTTAATTTGATTAGTGAATGAATAAAAATGTGTTCGTTCATTTTGAAGGTAAAAAATATTGCTCCGTTTTTGTTATTCGGAGCAATCCATCAAGCTTTTCATAATAAGCTCCGTCATTTGATGTAAAAGCTCAGGAAAATATTCAAGCCCGATTTCTTCCTTGTGGGTATCAACATTTATGATTGCTGCAAAAATCCTCATAATCATTTTGCTGTCAATGTCTTTTCTCATTTTCCCCTGCTTCTGCCAAAGCTTCACCAGCTCAAGGAAATCGTCATACAGGAAATCCACTGTGTCAATGCCATTTTCTTCACGATAAATTTGTTCTAACTTTTCAAAAACACTTTTGTTATACCATTCTCTTAGAATAGGGTTTGCTTTGGTTCCCTCTACGTTGAGCTTTAACATTTGCCCCACTATAACCAGGGGACTTTGGTTCAGGTCAAGGGACTCAAAGCAACCTCGTTTCAGCTTCGTATTTTCCTCCAGAAAGATATCCATAAAAAGTTTTTCTTTGGAAGGGTAATAGTTATAGAAGGTTCCGACGGCCATCCCGGCTTTTTTGGTAATCTCTGAAATGTTGGTATCCTTAAAGCCCTTTTCACTGAATAATTCCTTTGCACAATCGTAAATCAGAGTTTTTTTATCTTCCACGGGTGTGCCTCCATGTTTGTTATTACAATATGAATGAATATATTTAATTTCATTCATATTATAGCTGGTGGCAGGATATTTGTCAATAGAATATAATACCACGATATAAGTAAGGGGGGATTGGGAACGGACGATGATTTTGGCTTACCTTTCGTGATTTTCTCGTTCGGGGTTCCGAATTCCACTAAAATGCCGGCAGCTGTTCCTGGCAGGTGAAATTATACCAAACTCGCTGGAAGGCTGTAACAGTGCAAAGCTGTGAGCTCAGACAGTGGTATAATTTTACCTAGGAACAGCTGCCGCCATTTAAGTGTCATTAGGGAACTCCTCAATAGAAAATTACGAAAGGTAAGCCAAAATCATCTGGGGATTGGCAATAAAC
>NZ_FRAC01000052.1 GCF_900142215.1 Anaerocolumna jejuensis DSM 15929
TTACCCTTATTATTGGCTTACCCTTATTATATAAAGCATTAATTCTTAGTATCCTTATATGGTTTATATCAATATCTTTAATTATATCTCTTAAGCTAACAATACCTTCTTTCAAATATATATTATTGATATATACTTGAATAAATTTTTCATAAACTAATAATAATCCAGTTAATGGTATTTTACTCATGAGCAACCCTTAAGTGTTAACTATGTTTTTACTTATTCAATCTTACCTAATTTTTCGTTCAGTACTTCCAAAAAAATAATTATCTTAATACTGAAATACACATTTGCAATTTCCGTTATATTTAAATACAATTCAAATATAACAGTAAAGAGGCAGGATAACAATCCTGCCTCTTTGCATTTTTTATCTATCAACATAGAAGAATTTAATTATTTTCTTATATTTATGTACTATCGCAGATAAGTTATTATAATTCAATAAAATTCAATCATAATTAGCATAAGCTTATAAAACTTCTACAATATTATTTCTTATAGCATACACAGCTGCTTGAGTACGGTCTGATACGGAAATTTTTCTAAAAATATTGGACACATGATTTTTTACTGTTTTTTCGCTTATGGAAAGATTATAAGCAATTTCCTTGTTAAACAGACCTTCCGTAATTAATTTTAGAACTTCCATTTCCCTCTTGGTAAGAAGACTTTCACTTGATGTCATATCCTCTTTACCTTCTAACTTTTCGTTAAGCAGCGGAACCATATTAGGTTGAATAAAAGTCTCACCGCTGTATACAGCAAATATCGCTTTTCTTAATAAATCACTTTCAGAATCCTTTAATACATAACCATTAACACCAATCTCAACAGCCTTCAGCAAATATTCGATTTCGTTATGTATTGTCAGTATCAATACCTTTGTGGTGGACTTTATTTCCTTTAGTCTTTCCAATACTTTTAAACCACCCATTCTTGGCATATTGATGTCCAGTAGTAATACATCTGGCTTTGCTATCTCAATTTTCTCCAGACACTCTATACCATCTCCTGCTTCACCTACTATTGCAATGTCCCCCTCTAATTCTAAGAGCTGTTTTAAACCCTCTCTTATCATACGGTGATCATCCGCAATAACTACCCTTATACTATTCATTACAGTCCCTCCTTGGAATCTTAACAGATATCTTGGTTCCTTCCTTTTCTTTTGATTCTATGCTGAAATCTCCTGATAATATAGAAACCCTTTCTTTCATCATGGATAATCCATAACCTGAAAAAATATTTTCACTTGCTTTTTGCAAGGTTTCATCTTTAATTCCTACCCCATCATCTTTAACCTGTACTCTAACAGATTTTTCTGAATAATATATATCAATCCATATTCCATTGGCTTTACCATGTTTTATAGCGTTATTTACTGATTCCTGTATAATACGAAACAGAGTCAGATTGATTGCCGGCAATAATACTTTCTCTTTATTATGCAGCTTCAAGGTTACTTTAATATTATAATTATTTGTTACATCCCTTATGTATTTTTCAATAGCAGGTATTAATCCCAAATCATCTAATGTCATGGGCCTTAAACCATAAATAATATTACGCATATCATTTATAGTTGTTTTTATCGTACCAACCATAGTCTGAAGCTCCAGCTTTGCACGAATCGGATCTATGTCAATTAAGCGGGTACATAACTCTGTCTTATGCATCATTGTTGTAAGATTCTGCACCGTAGAATCATGCAAATCTCTCGCGATTCTCTTTCTCTCGTTTTCCTGGGTCTCTATTATATTTAATCCTAATTCATAACTGATTTTATCCGTCTTTTTGCTGTCTTTACTAATATCTTTTTCCATATCATAAGTATCTTCACAAAGGTTTCCTTTTAAGGTATAAAAACAGTTCTTTATATTATCAAGATTATTCTTCCTTTTAATACACTCCAGGAACTTTTCTTCCTCTTCCTTTATTTCCTTTTCTACCTGTAATTTTTCACTCTTTAATTTTGAGGTTTTCAAATCTTTATCATCCATATTTAATAAATAAACATCATCAGATACACTATCTACCAAGAAAGCAGAGATACTCTTTTGAATTAATTTCTTTTTTTCCTCTAAAAGTTTTAAATTCAAGGTAATCTGATTCATTTCCTTTTGAACCATTTGTTCATTATCATCTACGTAGTATAAAGCATCTCTTAGCTGTTCCATAAACCCCATATTATCTTCCTGATAAATCATATTGATTATTCTCCTATATTATTTAATATTTTAGAATATCAGGCTAATGTAAATGTGTTTTTATTCATTAAATATATTTATACTGATTTATTTCTAATAAACATATTTTATACCATTTTTTTCAATATTTAAAGTACTTTTTTATTTTTTGACATAATTTTATCATATTTTTATCATATTTTTATGCATTTAGTTAATGCTTACATTTTTTATAAAAATCTTCTTGGTTTATTTGGTATTTTGTCATATTAGGAAATATTTTGTCGTCAATTTTGCCAAATCCTACCTTTTCAAGTAAACTGCTTTTATTTACTTTTGTAAAAACATATACTTTTTCATACCCTGACTGAAATCCTGTATCTACAGTAAACCTCAAAAGGAACTCACCATTTTGCTGATTTCGCTTTTTTTCGACTACTGCAAGATTTTCAATCAGACAATTATCCTGCTCTTCTTTTATCATAGCGGCACCAATTGGATTATCTTCTTTTAATCCTTCATATAAAATAATATATATATTAGAATCGTTATAAACAAAATCCGACTTATTTCTACCAAATACTGCTTCCCAAATTGAAAATATTTCAGAAAGACTTTTCTTATCCTTTACAATTTTAACCTGTACCATGTTAATCTCCATTCCTGTGGATTTTACACTCCAATCCCCATACATATCACAAGCTTGCCTGTGATACTGCTGAAAGAGAAAAATTATCCACCATCTTTTCCTTTTAAGTTATATTAGCGGTTCTTTTGCAGGTTTTCCAGCTGTTCTTGGATATTTATCAGGGGTCTTCCCAATCTTTTCAATTACAATAAGGGACCTTCCCATCATCTCATTTAATGAAAATTCGTTAAATTCTTTTATTTTTCCGCCAAGGGTCTTAACTGGCTTTTGCGCAGCCTCCAGTTCCTCTCCCAGATTTATTCCCTTATAGGACACAAAAGTTCCCTTTACTTTTACAAAGGGCAGACAGTATTCTGCGAGAGTGGAAAGATTCGCCACTGCCCTGGATACACATAAATCATAGCTTTCACGATGGAAACTACTTCTTCCCAAATCTTCCGCTCTGCCATGAATTGCTTCTATACCTGACATTTCCAGTTCCGATATAACCTCATTTAAAAAGTTAACTCTTTTATTTAATGAATCCATTAATGTAATATCAAGATTTGGAAAAGCAATTTTTAGTGGAATGCCAGGAAAGCCGGCTCCTGTTCCCACATCTATGACCTTAAGGGCCTGATTTAAATTAAAAATCCTTATAATGCTCAGACTATCAATAAAATGCTTTGTAATTACCTCATCAAAATCTGTAATTGCCGTAAGGTTCATGACCTTATTTTTTTCTATCAACATCTCATAATATTGTATCAACTGTTCAGCTTGTCCGGATGTTAGTGTTATATTCTGCTTTTTGGCTTCTTCCAATAATTTTAATTTTTTATCCATACTATTCTCTTACTTTCTCCTATTTCATATTTCAGAAAGACCTTAAAAATTGAACTCCATTCTAGCATGTGTCCAAAATTAATGGGGTGTGAAAGCTATTACCGTACTCTCACACCTCACACATAACTTTATATCAAATCAAATAACTTATTTCAATTTATACAGTATCTTTTTTACGGAATTGTTCCAAATATACCAGCAAGACGGAGATATCTGCCGGTGACACACCCGATATTCTGGATGCCTGCCCCACAGAAGCAGGCCTTAATTTCATAAGCTTTTGCCTGGCTTCTATTCTTAAGCTTTTTACCTGTTCATAATCTATATTATCAGGTATATTTTTATTTTCAAGTTTTTTAAACTGGTCTACATGCCTTAATTGTCTTTCAATATAACCTTCATATTTTATATTAATATTAACCTGCTCCCGGACATCCTTTGGTAATGGCTTTCTTTCCAAATCAACCGGTTCCAGTAAATCGTAGTTTAACTCTGGTCTGCGGATTAACTCTCCCACAGTTGTACCGGTCTTTAAGCTTTGGCTGCCATTCTGAATCAAAAATTCCTGAACAAAGGAAGAGGCTCCGATTAGGGCCTGATTAACTCTCTTGGTTTCTCTCTCTATACTCTCTTCTTTTTGTAAAAGGTTACGGTACCTTTCTTCACCAATAAGCCCTATCTTATAACCTATTTTGGTCAAGCGGAGGTCTGCATTATCCTGCCTTAACAATAATCGGTACTCTGCTCTTGATGTCATCATACGGTAAGGCTCATGTGTTTCCTTGGTAACCAAATCATCAATTAACACCCCAATATATGCCTGGGAACGATCCAGGATTAATGGGGATCTATCAAGCAGTTTCATTGCTGCATTAATACCTGCTACCAGTCCCTGGGCCGCTGCTTCCTCATAGCCTGAGCTGCCGTTAAATTGTCCGCCGCTAAATAAGCCTTCTACATTTTTAAATTCAAGGGATGCCTTTAATTGATTAGGGTTAATACAATCATATTCAATCGCATAAGCGTTTCGGACAATTTTGGCATTTTCCAAGCCCGCTACGCTTCTATACATCTGGTATTGTACATCCTCCGGCAAGGAACTGGACATTCCACCTACATACATTTCATTGGTATAGTTTCCTTCCGGTTCGATAAACACCTGATGCCTGTCCTTATCTGCAAATTTTACGACCTTATCTTCTATAGAAGGGCAGTACCTGGGGCCTGTTCCCTTTATATCACCGGAAAAAAGAGGAGAACGGTGGATATTATCTCTTATGATCTTATGTGTTGTTTCATTGGTATAAGTAAGCCAGCAGGATACCTGTTCCTTTTTAATATCCTCACTGTTATTTGTAAAGGAAAAGGGCACCAGTTCCTCATCTCCAAACTGCTCCTCCATCTTGCTGAAATCAATTGACCTCTTGTCAATTCTGGCTGGAGTACCTGTCTTGAAACGGTACATCTCAATACCTGAATTTTTCAGGGAGTCTGTAAGATAATTTGCCGCCTTTAGTCCGTTTGGTCCGGTATAGTTACTGATATCTCCGGTTATGCATTTTGCATTTAGATATGTTCCTGTACAAAGAATAACTGCCCTGCAGGGATAAACTGCACCGGAATATGTCCTTACTCCTGTTACTTTCTCCTGTTCTATGAGAATTTCAGTCACTTCTGCCTGCTTTAATGTTAAGTTATCCGTATTCTCCAGAACCCTTCTCATTTCTCTGCTGTAATCCTGCTTATCTGCCTGCGCCCTTAAGGAATGTACGGCCGGACCTCTTGATACATTAAGCATCTTGGACTGTATATAGGTTTTATCTATATTCTTGCCCATCTCCCCGCCAAGAGCATCTATTTCCTTTACCAAATGTCCCTTAGATGTTCCTCCTACATTTGGATTACAGGGCATCAGGGCTACACTGTCCATACTGATTGTTACAATTAATGTATTCATCCCAAGTCTTGCACAGGCAAGGGCAGCCTCGCAGCCGGCATGTCCTGCCCCTACTACTATGACATCATAGCTTTCATATATATGTGACATAAACTTACCTCCAAATCTTACTTGCCCATACAAAATTCTTTGAAGATTGTATTTATTAAATCTTCATCCACTTGTTCACCTGTAATTCTTCCCAGGGCTTCATAAGAATTCATCATATCCACTGCATACAAATCCTCCGGCATATCATCTTCTATGGTCTGCTGCACCATACAAAGACTTTCCAGACTCATTCGCAGTGCTTCTTCCTGTCTTAGGTTCGTAATATAAACTTCATCGTTATATTCTAACATACCTTTAAAATACATGCCCTTTAAATATTCTTCCAGCTCTTCCAGTCCTTCTCTTTCTTTTGCGGAAATTAACAGAACTTCCTTGCCAGTCCTTTCCCTCATTTCCTTTACTGTAACAGCTGGCTCCAAATCCGATTTATTCAATAAAATAACGGCATTTCTATCCTGAATCATATTTATGATATCATCATCATTTTCATCCAATGGTGCTGATGCATCGACAACATAAAGTATCAAATCACTCTCTTCACTTACCAGGCGGGCTCTGTTAACACCCATACTTTCCACTATATCGCTTGTGCTTCTGATACCGGCCGTATCTACAATATTAAGACACAGTTCTCCTATCATGAGAGTTTCCTCCAGCGTATCTCTGGTGGTACCCGGTATATCGGTAACAATTGCTCGTTCTGTGCCCATTAATGCATTTAAAAGAGAGGACTTGCCGGCATTGGGTTTACCCAGTATAACTGTTTTAACACCTTCTTTTATCAATCTTCCATTATTAACGGTATCCAATAGTTTCTGAATATCTTTTTTGTAAGTACCGATATTACCATATAAGACATTTTTAAAATCTCCTAAATCAATGTGCTCAGGATCATCAAGGCCTGCTTCCAGATAAGCCAGGTCATGGAGTATACTGCTACGTAATTCCTCAATCTTTTTATATACATTTCCCTTTAACTGATTCAAGGAATTCTTTAAGGCATAACTGTTCTTTGCATTGATAATATCCGATACCGCTTCGGCCTGGGATAAATCAATTCTTCCATTTAAAAATGCCCTTTTTGTAAATTCCCCCGGTTCTGCAAGCCTTGCTCCGTTTTTAACTACAGCTTCCAGAACCTTTTTCGTTACTACAATGCCGCCATGGCAATCTATCTCAACCACATCTTCCCTGGTATAAGTATTGGGAGCTTTCATTATTACAACTAACACTTCATCAATAATAACTTCCTGGTCCTTTATATACCCATAGTGTACAGTATGGCTTTGCACAGAAGTTAACTTCTTGTCTCCTTTTTTTGTCTGAAATATTTTGTCTGCCACCATAATTGCATCCTGACCGCTAATACGAATGATGCTAATTCCATTATTATTAACAGCCGTAGCAATTGCTGCTATTGTATCCGTACTCATTATCCATATCCGAATAAATCTGTTATTCTGCCTTTCTGTTAGAGTAAAAGAACTATATAGCTGAACTTTAGTTTTCTTCTCCAAGTGTAAAAATGCTGGAGTATATGACATTTTTATACCAGGAGACGAAAAAGAACTTAATTCTACTTATATATTCCGGCATCCTTTCTTCGTTATTTTCTTTTCTCTATTTTTTAAGCTTGATTCGTTAATTAAGCTTTTTTTCTAAGCATAATTCGTTTAATCCCTCATAAGCCTAATCCCACTTCTCAAAAAAGGCGTATCAAAGCAATTACCTTTAATACGCCCTTTTTCTTATTCTAATTCACTTGTTTTAATTACATCTTCTTTTTGTTTATGAGTGTATCCGCTGTATTCTTTTTTAGGCTTATTACCGTACTGCGGTTTATATTGATTTCCGTGGTTATTATATTTGTAATCCTTTGTCTGAGCACTTTTCTTTAAGGTCACTACCACTCTTCTAAAAGGTTCTTCGCCTTCACTGTGAGTTTCCACAAACTTATCATTTTGCAGAACGGAATGTATGATTCTTCTCTCATAAGGATTCATAGGCTCCAAGGCTACCGGCTTCTTTGTCCTCTTTACTTTAAATGCAATATTCTTGCCGAGGTTTTCCAAGGTTTCTTTTCTTCTCTGCCTGTAGTTTTCTGTGTCAAGTTTAATCTTTATATATTTTTCGCTGTCCTTGTTCAATACCAGGCTAACTAAATATTGAAGGGAATCCAATGTCTGTCCTCTTTTACCAATCAGCACACCCATGTCTTCGCCTAATACATTAATATCCATGGAGGACTCTTCTTCGTCATAGTTAATATCAACAGTAGCCTCAATATTCATAGCCTTAAATACTTTGCTTAAAAAATCCTTCGCTGCATAATCAACACCCTGTTTCATTCTGGCCCTGATTTTTGCAGGTTTATTGAATAGGCCTAAAAATCCGCTGCTTTCTTTTTCGATTACCTCGTACTCAATACGGTCACTTGTCGTCTGTAATTTGATAAGTGCTTCTGTTATCGCTTCGTCTACAGTTTTTGCGGTAATTTCCAACCAATCCATTTATTTATCCCCCTTATTATCCTTGTTCCTCGATTTCAGGAGATTAGCATTGGCCGAAATGCTTCCCGGTTTATAATTATTATCACTTTTCCCTGAATTCGAATCACCATAATTTTTCTTAACTGCATTTGCATAGTTAGCGGTAGAACTTGTCTTTTCCGGTGCCTGAACCCTTGATGAAATTGATTTTGTCTGTGTCTTAGCCAAATCTTCCATGGTAGCATTGGGATCAAGTCCCAGCTTTGCCTTTTTCTTATTGGCCTTTTCCACATTCCTCTTTATCATGTCATCAATATCAATCTTAGCAAGAATTCTATTGATAACAAATTGCTGAATAATTGCAAATAAACTACCTGCTATCCAGTAAATACCGATACCTACAGGAAACGTAAAGCAGAATACACCGGACATGATAGGCATTACATTATTCATCATTCCCATGGAGGCAGACATCGGATTATCCTTATCTATGGGTGTCGGGTTTGCTGCCATCATCTGCTTTGTCTGTATAAACTGAAGGCCTGCTGCCAAAAAGGGAATTATGATTCCCGGGAAACTAAGTCCAGGCCTGTTAAGAATGTTAATTGTATTAAAAATGCTGTTCACATCGATTATTCTTGCGGAATTCGTCTTTATAATTGCTTCCAGTGCAGGGAATTTTGTAATTAATTCGTTCCAGTTATCCGATGAGAATTTTGCTAATATGTCGATTGTGTGATTTAAGCTCAAACCACCATTTGCTACTTCTGAAAAGCCCTTAATATTAACCTGTGAGGTTTTTGCAAACTCCGTCATAATATCAAGATAATTTCCGTTGTTTAGAATCGCCTCACCGATATTTTTATACCATATATTAATATCATGCACATAAGCAGGTATATGATAGATTACCTGATATAAGGCAAACATAATGGGAAGCTGTATTAATAAGGGAAGACATCCGGAAGTGGGGTTTGCTCCATACTTCATGTATACAGCCTGGGTTTCTGCCTGCTGCTTTCTCATGGATGCTTCATCTTTTTTACCTTTGTATTTTGCTGTAATTGCTGTAAGTTCAGGGTTCATCTTAGCAGAAAGCTTACTGAATTTCTGCTGCTTTATGGTCAGAGGAGTCATAAGGCCTCTTACAATAAACGTAAATAAAATAATAACCAATGCTACATTGTGTATTCCAAATAGTCCTAAAAATTCATAGATACCATTTAATATCATTCCTAATAAAGTTGCGATTGGCCCTAATATACCACCGCTTCGTGTTAATACTGCCTCAAACAATTTTTTTCCTCCTTGGATACTCCGAACTTGCAGTAATTTTATCTGCCACTATGGCACTGGGTCATATCCGCCAGCATGAAAAGGGTGACATCTTAAAATACGTCTGATTGTAAGATATCCTCCCTTGAACACACCATATTTTTCCAGTGCTTGAATAGCATAAGAAGAGCAGGTAGGTACATAAATACAGCTTGACCTTCCTTTTAAGGGTGAAATAAATTTCCTGTAAAATTTTATAATTCCTATCAAAACTCGCTTCATCACGATTTAATTGTCTCTTTCAGAATTTTATGCATTCTTGCCAGATGCAATAATGCACTGTTAATTTCCAAGTAGTTTCTACCCTTAGCTCCTGCTCTTGCAATAACGATAATGTCTAAACCACTATTAAACATTTCCTCGTTTAATCTGTAACTTTCTCTGATTAATCTTGTAATCCTGTGCCTTACTACACTGTTGCCAACTTTCTTACTAACAGAAACACCAAGTTTGTTTCTTTCCGTATTATTTTCCATTACATACATTATAAGATACGTATTGGCATAGGATTTACCGCTTTTATAAACGGTCTTAAAGTTGGCATTCTTTTTCATAGATTCTGATAATCTCAAAATATCACGGCCCTTTCTTTACAATTAGTGAAGAGAAGAAAAGGCCACAGTAATGCGACCTATGCTGATAATTTGTGTCTGCCTTTTGCTCTTCTTGAGGATAATACTTTTCTGCCATTGGCAGTACTCATTCTTGCACGGAAGCCATGAACTTTAGCTCTGCTTCTTTTTTTAGGCTGGAATGTCATCTTCATAACGGGCACCTCCTTAATATATACCAAGACATAATGGTAAGCGTATTTATTCTATTTTAATAATATAAAATATTATGTCTATTATATCTTTGAAAAGCTTGTACGTCAAGTATTTCTTCCATTCAATTATGACATACCATAAAGTACCTGAAGGTATTCCAATTTTAAATTTCATTAATTGTAAGTATTTTACATTAATTATTTCCATAAATAGTATAATTATTGCAAAAAATCAAAAAAAGTGTTAAAAACAATTTTTTCACACAAAGTTATCCACAAATTGTTGATGATTTGTGGATAACTTTGTGAAATGGTGTGAATATTCTAACCTGCTTATTCACAAATTCCTCTTTTTTCCCCATGTTCGTGACTGTTAATATCCTGTATAATATATTCACAATCATGTTTATAAACACTTTTACCATGGGGATATCCTTCTCCCCGGACCATTTTAATTACATATTTTCATTGAAATATCCACAATTTTGTTATATTATATAAAGAAGAATGTATGAAATTTTATTTTAGGGAGATTAGAGTAATGAACGAAGTACAGGAAAAATGGGATGAAATACTGGAATATCTTAAAATTGAACATTGTGTGACCGATGTTTCCTTTAAAACGTGGTTACTTCCATTAAAAGTGTATTCCGTTAAAGGCAATTTAATAACCATCTCTATCGATGATAAAATGATCGGTCCCGACAGTAAAAATTTCATCAGCAGAAAATACGGAATACCGCTAAAAGTATCAATTACTGAAATTATGAACCATAATTATGACATAGAATTTATACTGGAAAGCCAGATACAGGTAACGAAAACCGCTGATGACATGACAGAATCCTCAGGCAAGAGCAAAAATCAAAAAAACGGGCTTTCCTTTTTAAATCCCCGTTATACTTTTGATACCTTTGTGGTAGGTGCCAATAATAATCTTGCCCATGCAGCCTCTCTTGCCGTAGCGGAATCACCAGCGGAAATATACAATCCCCTCTTTATATATGGAGGTGTTGGACTTGGAAAGACTCACTTGATGCATTCCATTGCCCACTATATACTGGAACAGAATCCAAACAGCAAGGTAATGTATGTTACCAGCGAAAAGTTTACAAACGAATTGATTGAATCCATTCGTAATGTAAATACCACCCCTACGGAATTCCGTGAGAAATACCGGAATATTGATGTACTCTTAATCGATGATATTCAATTTATAATAGGTAAGGAAAGTACCCAGGAAGAATTCTTCCACACCTTTAATACCCTTCACGAATCCAAAAAGCAGATTATCATATCCAGTGATAAGCCCCCCAAAGATATCCTTACTTTGGAGGAAAGGCTCCGATCAAGATTCGAATGGGGACTTACAGTTGATATACAACAGCCGGATTATGAAACAAGAATGGCTATATTAAAGAAGAAAGAAGAATTGGACGGGCTTCAGATTGATAATGAAGTTATGAAATACATCGCAACCAATGTCAAATCCAATATCCGTGAACTGGAAGGAGCTTTAACGAAAATTGTAGCTCTTTCGCGCCTGAAAAAGCAGGAGGTTAATGTAACTCTGGCCGAAGAAGCTTTAAAGGATCTTATTTCTCCTGATAATAAGAAGCAGCTGACTCCTGAATTAATCGTAGATGTAATAGCAGAACACTTCAACATAACTACGAATGAAATCTACTCTGTTAATAAAAGCAGAAACATTGCTTATCCAAGACAGATTGCCATGTATTTATGCAGAAAGCTTACAGACTTTTCACTATCAGATATCGGTAAGGTAATGGGAAACAGAGATCATACCACTATTCTTCATGGAGTTGATAAGGTTGAGAAGAATATAAAGAAGGATCCAAGTATGCAAAATACCATCGATGTACTTACTAAGAAGATTAACCCTTAAAAGGTTTTATTTTTTTTCCACAATTGGCTGTTAGCAGAATGTCATTATCCTGTTAGCAGCCGTTGGATAACTTTAAAACTCTTTAAGAGGTTAAAATTTTTATCCGAAACCCCCATATACTTCATTCACAAGGTTATCCTTTGTTCTAAGACTTATGTTTCTTACCGTTTTAGGGCTTATACACAAACTAACACCCCCTATTACTACTGCTAACAAATTCTAATATATATATTTATATAAAAAACGCCGGAAGGGAGTTATACACATTTATGAAAATTATCTGCCCCAAAGGGGAACTGCTGAATCGTATTAATATTGTCCTGAAAGCAGTACCTGCCAAATCTACCATGCCTATATTGGAAAGCATCGTTATTGATGTTAAACAAGATACTATAAAGTTAATTGCGAATGACATGGAACTGGGAATTGAAACAATTGCAAAAGGTGAAGTCATTGAACCAGGCTCTGTAGCACTGAACTCTAAGATCTTTTCTGAGATTATCAGAAAGCTGCCTGATAATGATGTTACCATACAGACAACTGAGAACTATTCGACCTTAATAACCTGTGAAAAAGCAAAATTTAACATATCCGGTTCCTCCAGTGAAGAGTTTCCCTTTCTTCCCAATATTGAAAGAAACGGTGGAATCGTATTATCCCAGTTTACCTTAAAGGAAATTATCAGACAGACAGTTTTTTCAATCGCTGACAATGAAAGCAATAAAATAATGACTGGTGAGCTTTTTGAAATAAAGGAGGATGAGCTGAAGGTTGTTTCCTTAGACGGGCATCGTGTTTCAATCAGAAAAGTGAAGTTGAACCAGCCCTATCCGGATATGAAAGTAATTGTACCCGGCAAAACCTTAAATGAGGTCAGTAAAATTCTGTCAGGAGAGTTCGCTGATGAAGCAGACCTTTATTTTACAGACAAGCATGTAATATTTGAATTTGATGATACCTTAGTTCTGTCAAGACTTATTGAAGGTAGTTTCTTTAAGATTGACCAGATGTTATCCAGTGATTATGAAACAAAAGTAACGGTCAACAAAAAAGAATTACTAAGCTGTATTGACAGAGCCACTCTATTGGTGAAGGAATCTGATAAGAAACCAATTATCATAAATATCGCAGATGGAAATATGCAGCTGAAAATGAATTCCTCCATTGGTTCCATGGATGAAGAAATGGATATTACCAAAGAGGGAAAAGATATTTTAATCGGCTTTAATCCTAAATTTTTAATAGATGCTTTAAGGGTAATTGATGATGAAGAGGTACAGATTTATCTCATTAATTCAAAAATGCCCTGTATTATCAGAGACAAGGAAGAAAGCTATATTTATTTAGTGCTGCCGGTTAATTTTAATTCGGCGGTCCAATAATCTGCTATTGTAAAGAAGAGAGGCTGCCATGGAAGTTATCAAACTAAGAGACGAGTATATTAAGCTGGGACAGGCATTAAAAGCTGCCGGTTATGTAGACTCAGGAGTGGATGCAAAGCTTGTGATACAGGATGGTCTTGTAAAGGTCAATGGTCAGACTGAAACCCAGAGAGGCAAGAAGCTCCATGCCGGTGATGAAGTCGAGTATAAGGACCAGCTTATAAAAATTGAAAAATAATTGAAGTTGTGGTGCATGTATGTTTATAAAGACATTAGAATTAAAGGATTACAGGAATTATGAGAATCTTTCCATGGATTTTTCCCAGGGGGTCAATATCCTGTATGGAGATAACGCTCAGGGAAAAACCAATATACTGGAGTCTTTATATGTGTGCGGAACCACAAAATCCCACAGGAACAGTAAGGACAGGGAAATTATAAGATTTGGCAGAGAAGAGTCCCATATCAGAGTTTTACTGGAGAATAAAGGAATTCCTCATAAGGTTGATATACATCTTAAGAAGAATAAGGCAAAGGGAGCCGCTATTGACGGAATACCCATTAAAAAATCCAGTGAGCTCCTTGGAATTGTAAATTACGTATTTTTTTCTCCGGAGGATTTAAGTATAATTAAAAACGGACCCTCGGAAAGAAGACGTTTTTTAGACATGGAATTGTCCCAGCTTGACAAGGTTTACTTTTATCACTTATCAAGTTATCATAAAATTATTGCCCAAAGAAATAATTTATTAAAGCAGATAAGTTTCAACAGGAAATTATTGGATACAATTAGTGTATGGGATGAACAGCTGGTATTTCATGGATTAAAGGTCATGGAAGGAAGAGAAAGTTTTATAAAAACGCTGAATCCGATTGTTGCTGACATACATAGTAAGTTATCCGGCGGAAAAGAATCTCTGACAATAAAGTATGAGCCAAATACTGATAAAAATTCCTTTATGGAAAGACTAAAGAACTCTCTGGAAAAGGACGTAGCCATAAAAAGTACGGGTACGGGCCCCCATAGAGATGATATCAGTTTTTTCAACGAAACAATTGATATCCGCAAATTCGGTTCCCAGGGGCAGCAAAGGACGGCAGCACTTTCTCTTAAATTAGCAGAAATTGAGGTAGTCAGAAAAATTACCAAGGACAGTCCGGTTCTGTTGTTGGATGATGTACTTTCAGAGCTTGACAGGAAACGGCAAAATTATCTGCTTAACAGCATTCATGATATACAGACAATTATAACTTGTACCGGATTAGAGGAAATGGTTCAAAACAGGATTCAATGTGACAGGGTGTTTAAGGTTACGGAGGGGACTGTTACCAGCATAAATTTTGATAAGATGGATTTCACCCAGAAAAAGACAGGAGGCAATGTATGAGTACGGAATATGGTGCAGATCAAATACAAATACTGGAAGGATTGGAAGCAGTAAGAAAAAGGCCGGGTATGTATATTGGCAGTACTTCCTCAAAAGGACTGCATCATCTGGTCTATGAAATTGTAGACAATGCAGTGGACGAAGCATTGGCAGGAGTCTGTGACAGGATTGAAGTTACCATCAATAAGGACAATTCCATAACAGTTGTGGACAATGGAAGAGGAATACCGGTAGGTATCAATCATAAAAAGGGAATTCCTGCTGTTGAGGTGGTTTTTACGATTCTGCATGCCGGAGGTAAATTCGGCGGAGGAGGATATAAAGTATCAGGAGGACTTCATGGAGTAGGTGCTTCTGTAGTAAATGCTCTTTCCGAATGGCTTGAGGTTATGATTTATCAGGATGGTAAGATTCATAAACAGAGATTTGAGCGGGGCAAGGTAGTCTATCCCTTAAAAGTAATTGGTGATACTGACAGAATGGGTACAACAGTTACTTTTTTGCCGGATAAGGAAATCTTTGAAGAAACCGTATATGACTATGAGATTTTGAAGCAGCGCCTAAGGGAAATGGCATTTCTTACCAAAAATTTGAAAATAGTTCTTATCGACGACAGAGAAGAAAAAAAGGTGGAAAAAGAATTTCATTATGCAGGCGGTATCAAGGAATATGTGGAATATCTGAATAAACACAAGGATGCGCTGTATCCTGAAATCATTTACTGTGAAGGCACCAAGGATGAGGTATACGTTGAAGTTGCCATGCAGCATAACGGAACCTATACGGAAGGCTGCTATAGTTTTGTAAATAATATAACAACACCGGAAGGGGGAACCCATCTTGCCGGTTTTAAAAATGCGCTTACGAAGACCTTTAATGATTATGCCAGAAATAATAAATACCTGAAGGATAACGAGGGAAATCTTTCGGGTGAAGATATCAGGGAAGGTCTTACCGCTATTGTCAGTATTAAGATTCCGGAACCCCAGTTTGAAGGACAGACAAAGCAAAAACTGGGAAACAGCGAAGCCAGAGGCGCGGTTGACAGTATAGTAAGTGAACAGCTTACTTACTTTTTAGAGCAGAATCCGACCGTTGCCAAAATGATACTGGAAAAGTCAATCCTGGCCCAGAGAGCAAGGGATGCCGCAAGAAAGGCGAGGGACCTTACCAGAAGAAAAACAGCTTTGGAAGGTATGAGCCTTCCGGGAAAATTAGCAGATTGCTCTGATAAAGATCCCAAGAACTGTGAAATTTATATTGTCGAGGGTGATTCTGCCGGTGGCTCCGCTAAGACAGCAAGGTCAAGAGCTACTCAGGCAATACTTCCTCTGCGTGGAAAAATTTTAAATGTTGAAAAATCAAGACTTGATAAGATACTGATAAACAATGAGATCAAGGCTATGATCACTGCTTTTGGAACAGGTATATCAGATGACTTTGATATTTCAAAGTTAAGATACCATAAAATCATAATCATGACAGATGCCGATGTGGACGGTTCCCATATCAGTACTTTGCTGCTGACCTTTTTCTACCGTTTCATGCCTGACTTAATAAGAGAGGGGCATGTTTACATGGCGCAGCCGCCTCTTTTCAAGGTTGAAAAAGGAAAAACTGTAAAGTATGTTTATTCGGAAGTTGAGTTGGAACAGACTCTTATAGAAATCGGCCGTGACAGCAATAATAAGATACAAAGATATAAAGGTTTAGGGGAGATGGATGCGGAGCAGTTGTGGGAGACAACCATGGATCCGGAAAAAAGAATTCTTTTAAGAGTTACCATTGATGATGAAGAATCCTCAGAAATTGATATGACCTTTACAACACTGATGGGAGACAAGGTAGAGCCCAGAAGGGAATTTATTGAAAAAAACGCAAAATACGTAAGAAATCTGGATATATAATCCGTACTTTGCAGACAAAGAATAAATGGAGGAATATAAATGGATGAGAATATCTTTGACAAAGTCCACGAAGTCGATCTGAAAAAGACCATGGAAACATCGTATATCGATTATGCCATGTCTGTAATAGCAGCCCGCGCACTGCCGGACGTGCGGGATGGTTTAAAGCCGGTACAGAGAAGAATATTATATGCCATGATAGAGTTAAACAACGGGCCGGATAAACCTCACCGTAAGTGTGCCCGTATTGTCGGCGATACCATGGGTAAATATCATCCCCACGGAGACAGCTCTATCTATGAAGCCCTGGTTAAATTGGCACAGGACTTCTCAACCAGATATCCGCTGATTGACGGGCATGGAAATTTCGGTTCTGTTGACGGTGACGGTGCTGCCGCCATGCGTTATACCGAAGCCAGATTAAGTAAAATATCCATGGAAATGCTTTCCGACATCAACAAGGATACGGTTGATTTCATACCGAACTTCGATGAAACGGAAAAAGAACCGACTGTTCTGCCATCCAGATATCCGAATCTGCTGGTTAACGGAACTTCCGGTATTGCCGTAGGTATGGCAACCAATATTCCTCCTCACAATTTACGGGAGGTTATTAATGCAGTTCTGAAAATAATTAATAACAGCATAGAAGAAGACAGAGATACCTCCATTGAGGAAATTCTCCAAATCATAAAAGGGCCCGATTTCCCTACCGGTGCTTCCATTTTGGGGACCAGAGGAATAGAAGAAGCCTACCGTACAGGAAGAGGTAAGATTAAAGTTCGTGCTGTAACCAATATTGAGGCCATGGCAAACGGAAAGAACCGTATTGTCGTAACGGAACTTCCCTACATGGTAAACAAGGCAAGATTAATTGAAAAAATTGCGGAATTGGTTAAAGACAAGAAAATTGACGGCATTACGGAGCTTCGTGATGAATCCGACAGAACTGGTATGCGTATCTGCATCGAATTAAGACGGGATGTAAATGCCAACGTTCTTCTCAATCAATTATATAAACATACCCAAATGCAGGATACCTTTGGTGCCATTATGATAGCACTTGTAAATAATGAGCCCAGAGTACTTAATCTTCATGATATGCTTAAATATTATATACTGCATCAGGAAGAAGTCGTAACCAGAAGAACCAGGTATGATTTAAACAAGGCAGAAGAAAGGGCACATATCTTACAGGGATTGTTAATTGCCCTTGATAATATTGATGAAGTAATAAAGATTATAAGGTCTTCTCAAAATACAGCAATTGCCAAAGAAAGATTAATGCAGACCTTCCAGCTGTCGGAGGTACAGTCCCAGGCTATCGTGGATATGAGACTTCGTGCATTAACAGGTCTGGAAAGAGAGAGACTGGAAGCGGAATACAAAGAATTAATGGATAAAATTGCAGAATATAAAGCTATTCTTGCCGATAAAAATAAGCTGCTTACGGTTATCAAAGATGAAATTACCGTAATCAGGGATAAATACGGTGATGACAGAAGAACCTCCATCGGCTTTGATGAAGACGACATTACCACGGAAGACTTGATACCGAATGAGAGTATCGTGCTTGCTATGACACGCTTCGGATACATCAAAAGAATGACAGTGGATAATTTCAAGAGCCAGCACAGAGGAGGAAAAGGCATCAAGGGAATGCAGACCATCGATGAAGATTTTATCGAGGAGCTTTTGATGACCACTACCCATCACTATATTATGTTCTTTACAAACAAGGGAAGGGTATACCGTCTGAAAGCCTATGAAGTTCCGGAATCCGGAAGAACGGCAAGAGGAACGGCGATTATTAATCTTCTTTCCTTGCTGCCGGAGGAGAGAATCACTGCCATTATTCCGTTAAAGGATTATCATGACAGCAAATACCTTTTTATGGCAACCAAAAAAGGTATTGTTAAGAAGACTCCTATTATGGAATATCAGAATATCAGAAAAACTGGTCTTCAGGCGATAAATCTCAGAGAAGACGATGAGTTGATAGAAGTAAAAGCCACAAATAACCAGAAAGATATCATCCTTGTCACCAGACAGGGTCAGTGCATCCGCTTTAATGAAAAGGATGTACGTAAGACAGGCCGTGCATCCATGGGTGTAATTGGTATGAATCTGGAGGACAATGATGAAATCATAGGTATGCAGTTAAATACCCAGGGAGAGTGTCTGCTCTTCGTTTCAGAAAAGGGTATGGGAAAACGTACCGAAATGAGTGAATTCAGTGTACAAAGAAGAGGCGGAAAAGGTGTTAAGTGCTATAAGATAACCGAAAAGACAGGATATGTAATTGGCGTAAAAGCTGTCAATGAAGAAAATGAAGTTATGATAATAACCACAGAGGGAATTGTCATCAGACTTATGGTAAGTGGTATTTCCAATCTTGGCAGAATAACATCCGGTGTACGTTTAATTAATATGGATCTGGAAAATGACATTACAGTTGCCAGTATCGCAAAGGTAAAGGATAAGAGTTCCGATGAAGAAGTAATCAAGGAACTGGAAAAGGAATTGGAAGAAGAAAACAGTGGATCTTTTGACAGTGAAGAGCTGGATGAGGATTTTATGGATGAATCGGAAGAAGAATCAGAAGAGTTAGAAGACTATGATAGTCCCAATCCGGAGAATGATGAAGAAGATGAGTAAATAATGAGAACAGCCTAAGCAGAAGATGGAATATTATATTTGTCTCTATGCCTGGGCTGTTTTTTCTGTAAAAAGAATATTATCATACAGGAAAGAGGTTGCTATGAGAACTATACATACGGATACCATAACCAGGAATATTAAAGAAATGTGCATCGAGGCTAATTACCGCCTGTCTTTGGACGTGAATAATGCCATAAGCAAAGGAGCAGAAGAAGAAAAAAGCACCTTGGGGAAGCAGATTCTTGGCCAGCTGGAAGAAAACATGAAAATTGCCAGAGAAGAGGGGATACCCATTTGCCAGGATACCGGTATGGCAATTGTATTTTTAAAAATCGGGCAGCAGGCTGTGATAGAAGGAATTTCCTTAGAGGATGCTGTTAATGAGGGGATAAGACAGGGTTACCGGGAAGGATATTTGAGAAAGTCAGTCGTTTCAGATCCCTTGTTAAGAGAAAATACCAAAGATAATACACCTGGTATTATTCACTATGAGATAGTTCCAGGTGAGAAGGTCGAAATAACAGTAGCGCCAAAAGGCTTTGGAAGTGAAAACATGAGCCGTATTTATATGTTGAAACCTGCAGATGGTGTTGAGGGAGTAAAAAAAGCCGTAATCGAAACGGTTCTTTTAGCAGGACCTAATGCCTGTCCTCCCATTGTAGTGGGAGTCGGTATTGGAGGAAGCTTTGAAAAGGCTGCCCTTCTTTCAAAAAAAGCTTTAACCAGAAGTCTTGATGTGCCTTCCGGGACAGAGCATATTAAAGACCTGGAGGAAGAACTGTTAAAAGAAATCAACGAGCTTGGTATTGGACCCGGAGGCTTCGGAGGAAAAGTAACGGCCCTGGGGGTAAATATAGAGGTCTATCCGACTCACATTGCAGCATTGCCGGTGGCCATAAATATATGCTGCCACGTTAACAGGCATATATCCAGAACTATATAAAAATTTTAATGATTTATCCACAAAATGCCGTTAGAAGGCAGTGTTTTGTGGATAAACATCCTTGGAAATTTTAAAAAAGTGTATAAAAACATTATAAAGCTATTTAGATTTCGTCTGATAGTAGACTGGCGTAAGTGTGCCTGTTACAAAACAGTATGGATTGAAATATAATATTTTTTCAAATTTCTATCTAAGCAGTATCATAAGCAAGCTTACGAAAGCATAGCTGTTATTGTAAAAAAAGAATACAATGAAAACGGAGAGTCAGTATGGAAAAATATATTAAAACTCCTTTAACGGATGAAGTTATACAAAGTTTAAGCGCTGGAGATTATGTATATGTTACCGGAACAATATACAGTGCAAGGGATGCTGCTCATAAAAGAATGTATGAGGCAACTCTTAAAGGGGAGGAAGTACCTTTCCCTATAAAGGACAGTCTTGTATATTATTTAGGACCCACACCGGAAAAGGAAGGGCAGGTAATTGGATCCGCAGGTCCTACTACCAGCAGCCGTATGGATAAATATACTCCTTTGCTTATGGAAAAGGGTCTGAAAGGAATGATAGGAAAAGGGAAACGAAGCAAAGAAGTAATAGAAGCGGTTGTAAAAAATAAGGGTATATACTTTGCTGCTGTTGGAGGAGCCGGTGCTTTGCTCTCAAAAAAAATAAAAAGCTCAAAAGTGATTGCTTATGATGATCTTGGTACAGAAGCAATAAGAGAATTATATGTAGAAAATTTTCCTGTAATAGTAGTAATCGATTGTGCCGGCAATAACTTATATGATATTGCCGTGAATGAATTTTTAAATTCTCAAAAATAATTCCTGCTATAAGTATTTTGATTGAATTTAACTATAAAGATTAAACAACTAGAAAAATGTTAGAATTGTCGACAAAAAAGTGAATATTAATCCCAAAAATTATGTAGACTAAGGATTGTAAACCCCTATAAATGAGGGATAAAAGTAATATATACAAAATTGTTTGGAAATTGTTTAAAAAGTGATTGACAAAAGACAGCCCTTTTGCTATACTAACTAATGCACCTGACGTGGTAACAGTGCAGCAACATTATGCTAACATGTAGAGGTGTAACTGAATAAAATCCGTTGTTTCAGTATCTGGAGAAATACTCAAGAGGCTGAAGAGGCGCCCCTGCTAAGGGTGTAGGTCGCTCACGCGGCGCGAGGGTTCAAATCCCTCTTTCTCCGCTTTATTTTAAGTAAATTCGATGAAATAAAAAATTGAAATTAATTTAAAATAAATGTTGACAAACAGAATACAACGTGATAGAATATCTTCTGCTGACGCGTTAACGAATGAAAGAAATAAACGCAGAAAGCGACAAAGAACCTTGACAACTGAACAGTGAAACAACCCTGAAATTTTCTTTAAAATTTCATTCAAGATAAAAAAGCTTTGGCTTTCAAATCTTGATAAAGAACAGTACCAGAAATGGTACAACCTTAAAACAGTAAAAGTATGTGGGTAACACCACAGACTACGGAAATTAACTTGTTGAAGTTTTGATTTATT
>NZ_FRAC01000051.1 GCF_900142215.1 Anaerocolumna jejuensis DSM 15929
CTGTTGAGAATGAATCGTAGTATTCAGGCAGAAGGAACATTTGGCATTTTAAAATGGGATAAATCCTACAAAAGATTATTTCGAAGAGGTGAGAAAAACGCAATTCTTGAACTCACACTGATTTCTTGTGGTTTTAATCTTTATAAATATCATAATAAAAAGCAGAGAAACAAGTTGGCTGCATAAAATCCAAGAACTATACTCATAGCTTTATTAAGTGCACGCTTTTTTATGGAAAAATCAATCATTATCATAAATAATAGGTAAAAAAACGAAGAATCACCAGAACCGGCATCTGTCGGAACTGGCGATTCTTAATTAAAGACTTATTTTACAGCCCCTTTTTACATGTCATATGGAAAGTCGACAGATATATATTATCCTTTAGCTTTCTTATTAGTTAAGAACAAAACCGGAATGAGTAATACCAAGCTCAGAACCAAGGCTAACATAAAACCATCGTGGTAAGCAGTGGTCATGAGCGGAATTGTTGGTGCTTTACCCTGGATTGAAAGGCTGACAACGGTTGCTAGTACCGCTGAGCCAAACGCACCACCAATATTTTGCATGAGGCGAGTTCCGACACTGGCCTGGGCAATTTCTTGTTTGACCATACCGGTGTATGCATCCGTCATCATTGGAATGGTGATACCCCCGACTCCCATACCCCGGACAAACAAGACAATGCTCACGATAATAAGTGAAGATGCCTCCCCAAAGAAAACAAATGGAATAGTGCCGGCGATGGTTAATACCAAACTTACCAAGACAACATTACGTGCACCCAATTTATCAGTTAGCCTGCCGATCAAGGGGCGGGCAACTAACATACCAATACCTTGTGGAATCAGGATCAATCCGGTATTCAGAACTGAGAAGCCCTTAATGTTTTGTAAGAACAAAGGTAATAACAACATTGGGCCGTTGGTGGCAATCCCTGCAAGAAACAAACCGGCCATGACGGCGCTGAAATTTTTCATCTTAAATAAATGTAATGGGAGAATTGCTTGTTCCTTTCTGATAGCAGCGTAAATCATGTAAATGACCAGAATTGCGGCACCGGCAGCAACATAACCGATAGTCGTGCTGTTGTTAAATGTAGCATTCTTCGCGGCTTTAGTAATCCCATAAATCAAGGCGGCTGAACTGGCGCCCAATAAAATAATGCCAATGAAGTCGAATTTAGCTTTAATATTGACCGGCGTGAAGTCAGGCAGCTTCAAAATCATTAAAACAATGGCAATAATACCAATTGGAACGTTGACAAAGAAAATGTAACGCCATGACATGAATTGGACAATCACGGCGCCAATAACCGGGCCAAGGATTGGGCCCAGGATCATTGGGATACCAACAGTCGACATCATACGTCCCATTCGGTCCCTTCCGGCAATTTCAACACACAAAGTAGTCACCAAGGTCATAATAAAGCCGGCACCGAAACCTTGAACAATCCGGAAAATAATCAATGAATTGATATTCCAGCTAAATCCCGAAGCAATTGAAGCAGCTAAAAATACTATATTGGCACCTGTCATTAACCATTTACCATTAAAACGCTGAACTGCCCAGCCAACAAGGGGCACTGAAATTGCCATGGATAACACATACCCCGTAATTACCCATTGAATTAAATCAAGTCCGATACTGAAATCATTACTCAAGTGCTTGATGGCAATGTTGACCATTGTTGAATCAAGCAGTGGCATAATTGCTCCAAGGACTAAAATCCAGGCAATGTTCATGACGCTCTTTGGAATCGGCTCAAGTTCCGGAGCTTTTTCATTCTTACTCATCTTAAATAAATCCTCCTTATTATGTCTAACGCTCGTGTCCATCTTTCTTCACTTTACAAAGCGCTGCATTTCGTTTAGAATGAAAGCATAAACTGTAACGCAGCGTGCGAGTCAAGGGCTTTTTGAAAAATATTTGAGATTATTATATAGGCTTACCTAACAGCCGGAAAGAAGAATGAAAGATGAAAAGTGTAAATGAAGTGTGCAAGCTCTCCGGTGTAAGCCGCCGCACCTTACAATATTATGATGAAATCGGATTATTACCGCCCAGTTCGGTGAAAAAATCAGGCTACCGCCAATATGATGACGAGAATTTGCGCCGATTGTGGAGTATTCTCTTTTATAAAGAGCTTGGCGTTTCCCTTGGTGACATTCGATTGATGCTTGAAAACCCAAAGGATATGGAAAAAGAGTTATTGCGGCACCATAAACAAGTTCTTTTAGAAAAACAATCCCAATTGCAAAAGTTGATTCAGTCAGTTGACCGTATATTGAATGACAATTTTGATATTTCAATGCTTAGGGATTTTGATAAAAATAGAATTGAGATAATAAAGAAAAAATACTTAAACGAAATCCAGGCAATAATGGGAAGCGGGTTTTTTCTTCCGTTAATAAAAAGCGACTTAGTTTCCCAAAATAAATCCTTTGTAGAAAATGCCTCGAAAATAATGAGCAAGGATTTGGATAAGCTTATTGCTCTTTGCAGTGATGTTATCCAAAAGTTCAATAAAGCAATGGAGGATGGTCCGGACAGTTTGACAGCAAAAGAAGCGGTTGCTATGTATAGGGAATTTTTAAATGTATTTATACCATGCGATGACAAAGCATTTCGCAATATCGGACAGGCATACCTGGATCACAAAATTGAGCTGGATAGTAAAGTACCAGGACTTGCGGAATTTGTAAATGCGGCTATCAGGCATATCTATCCATAATTAGAAGGTGTTATTCCAAGGGTAGTAAAATACATTGTCCTTTTAAAAATAGGTACTTCTCTGTTTTCTGATGGAGTACCTTTTTTTAATGCCTAATATAGCAAAATTATGATAAAAGCAAAAAAAATATGATATTATTGCACTTGCAAAAATGATACGCTATCCCTATAAACAAGGAGGATGTGCTTTATGAGAATCAAAAAAATAAGATTACTTGCCATAGCGGCAGCAATCCTGGTAGCGGCAATCGTTCCGGCAGAATACTTTATTACCGATGTACAAGGCAGAACAACAGAAAAAGCGGCAGATTCAAAGGGATATTCGCTGGTATGGAGCGATGACTTCTCAGGAAATACCCTGGATGCCTCCAAATGGAATTATGAGCTGCATGAACCGGGTTGGGTTAACAATGAATTGCAGAGCTATACCGATTCCTCTGATAATGTATATGTAAAGGATGGAAATCTTGTAATTCAGCCGATAAAAACAGAGAATGCCGTGACAGGGAATACCACCTATACCTCCGGAAGAATTAATACCCGGAATAAAGCGGATTTTAAATACGGAAAGATTGAGGTTAAGGCAAAACTGCCAAAGGGGCAGGGTATCTGGCCTGCAATCTGGATGATGCCGGCCAGGGAAGAACTGTACGGCGGGTGGCCGAAATGCGGAGAGCTTGATATCATGGAGCTTTTAGGCAATGACCCGGCCAAGGTTTATCAGACGCTGCATTACAGTAAAACCGGTAGTGATGTACAGAGCCAGGGAACTAAAATTCTGTCTTCCGGCGATTTTTCCGATGCCTATCATGTATTTTCCATGGAATGGGAGCCTGAAAAAATCAGCTTTTATGTAGATGGGAAATTGACAAAGACAGAGACAAAATGGTATACCAGTACGGATGGTGTTGGAACCATTACCTATCCTGCCCCCTTTGATCAGGAGTTTTATATGATCTTAAATGTTGCAGTTGGGGGAAACTGGCCGGGAAATCCAAATGCTGACACCGATTTTTCTAAGGCAAAAATGCTGGTGGACTACGTAAAGGTATATCAGAAGCCTTCCTATGATGAAAATGTAGTTTTGAAGGAAGCAGCCGTGACTTTAAGAGAGCCGGATGCAGATGGCAATTACATCATAAACAGTGATTTTTCCAATGCAGAAGCAATGGATGATACCGACAGCTGGTTTCTCAAGACACAGAGCGGCGGTGATGCTGCTGCTTCCATCGCAGAGCATGTCATGACGGTCTCATTAAAGAGTGAAGGAACTGTAGATTATGCCGTTCAGGCGATGCAGGCAGGAATTCCGCTATCCAAAGGCGGAAAGTATCAGCTTACCTTTGAAGCCAAAGCGGATGCGGATCGGGCCATGCTATTAAGACTTGATGGGCCGGACTTAAACTATACAAAATACGTAGAGGATCAGACGGTTTATTTAACCATCAACTATCAGACCTATACCTATGACTTTACCATGAACGCCGATACAGATGAGAACAGCCGATTGGAATTTAACCTTGGCGCTCAGAAATCCGGCAATCCAACGGCTGCAGTACAGCTTAAACATGTGCGTCTGGTGAAAACAGGACAGCTTGATGTTGCGAAACCGGTAAAAACCTCCTTGCCAAATGGTAACTATGTATACAATGGTACTTTTGATCAGGGGGCAAACCGTCTGGAATATTGGAAAATCAGTGCGAACAAGGTAAATGCATCTATAACGGTTACCAATACAGACTATGTCAGAAAATTAAAGGTACAGGTTCCTGCTGCATCAGAGAAGCTTTCTGCATCGGAGAAGCAGGGGGATGTTATAGTAGAGCAAAACGGTCTTGCCTTAAAAGCGGGAGAATCCTATGTTCTGACTTTTGATGCCCGGGCTGGAAAAGCAAAAGAAATTCAGGCAGCGGTTGCCGGAAAACCCTTTACGGCAAAATTATCCGCACAAACAAAGCACTTTAAGTTTAAATTTTCTGCTTCCTCCGGCCTGAAAGCAAACACAGCAGCCTTAAAATTTCTGTTAGGAAAAGAAGGCACCGTTTACATTGATAATGTGCGGATTGAAAAGGTTACATTGTCTGGTAAAGAGATGGTTCAAAACGGAAGCTTCATGGAAGGTCTGAAGGACTGGTCTCCTTATGTTGACAGCAGTGCGGCCGCAGTCTATACGGCAGAAAACGGCAGGATTACGTTTAATATCACCAATCCGGGAAGTCAGAACTGGCACATTCAGTTAAAGCAGAGCGGTCTCTTTTTCGATAAGGGAAAAACCTATCAAGTAAAAGCTGTCTTCAAGTCCGGCGCTGACCGGAAGGTTGAGCTTGCCCTGATGGGAAATGCCTCAAAAAATTATGCGTATTACGGCGGCGAAAGCATCGTTCTCACTGCGGAGAAAGAATATAATTATACCGGCACCTTTACTATGAACGGGGACAGTGATACCTCCGGCGATCTGGTATTCTCCTTCGGTAAGACAGGCGGCACAGAAACACCTGCCGGAACGGTAGAGCTGACCGGTGTCAGCGTGATTGAAATAAAGTAACAGAAAAAGGCTGCAGTCAAACGGTTATTCGATTTCCAGAATATTGTTTGACTGCAGCCTTCCTTTAAAAATATCAAGCAGGATAAGACCCTCCTGCAGCTTAGGATGGATCTGTCCCTCCGCTCCAGCTTTTTCGGTAATATTTATCCCGGTATTTTTTCGGTGACAAGCCAACCTCTTTCTCAAAGATCTGGGTAAAATGGCTTTGAGAGGAATAAGAGAGATAGTTGGCGATATCCGCAATGTAATAATCGGAATACTTTAATAAATTTTTAGCCTTCTCCATTTTCTTTTCACGGATATATTCATGGATGGAAATGCCGACTTCCTCCAAAAACAGCTTGGACAGATAACATTCTGATAAGCCCAGGTAGCCGGCCAGATCCTTTAAGGTGATTCTGCTATGAATATTACTATAAATATAATCGATACACCGTACAATATGCTTGGAAAAGATATTATGTCTTTGCAACAACTGCATTTTCCCCGTAAAATCATAACACATCGACTGGTGCAAATCGGCTATCCCGTCTCTGCTCTGGCATTTATCCATTTTCTGAATATAAAAGTCACTGAGGCAGTAGGCCTTCTCCGCTTCCATACCGCCATCGATACAATACCGCGTAATCATGGCAGCAGTAACTACAAAATGATATCTTATATTCTGCAGTGAATTATCCGATAAAAGTCCCATCCCTTCGGACTGAAGGAATACCTGGCGGATGCAGTTTTCCGCCACATAAATAAGGTTCCCCTCTTTGACGGCGTTATAAAATGACAATTCCTCCTCTAAAGGCCGGTGCGCCGCAGGTATTTCATGCCGGGTAAATTCAAGGTGATTCCATTCCCTGTCCAGACCCATTAAACAATGCTCTCCCTTCGACTGTCATTCCATTTCCACTGCATCAACCACCCAAAGAAGCTCACAATGTTCAAGCAGTTTTAAGGGTGTGTCAGCTACATTACCTCTGCATAATTTAATTATACATATCTAAATATAGGAAGTCAATTAATAGCTTTTCCGAAAAAGGCAGTACTCTCTTTATTGACAAAAATACATTTTTGATTTAGTATAACGGATAAAGGGTCATATGACTGACGGATGTGGATAACCACAAGGGAGTATGACAGAAAGAGCCGACCGTCTGGGCAAGTAGTCCGGATAGTCGGCCCTTTTTTAGCTATCATTTATTATCCGGATTGAAATTTAAAAATGGCAGAGTAGATAATTGTGGGTTATGGGCCCGGGAAACGGAGAGTTGGTCTCGGGAGGGAAGCTTTCATATAGGTGTATGCCGTATGAAAGCTGCCGTACAATTATCGCATCTCGCTGCTGCATATTGGAACGATACCTCCTTTATGTGGCGATGAATTTTGCCATATTTAAGGAGGTTTTTTTGAAAATATGGTAAATTTAATACTTTGCTATTTACTTTCACATGATGCCAGGACCTAATGTACAGACTAATAACGCTGCATAGAACGGAAAGAGCCTATAAAGGAGAATAGTAATGGCTATAGATAAAGCTAAGATTGAAGAACACATACGAGGCCTTTTATTGGCCTTGGGAGAAAATCCTGCCCGTGAAGGGCTTTTGGAAACTCCTGCCCGGGTTGCAAGAATGTGTGAAGAAAGATTTGAAGGAATAAATTATACAAACGATGAAATTGCAGGGATGTTTAACAAAAGCTTTGAAGACGGCTTATATCAGCCGGAAAACAGCCAGGATATTGTAATGGTGAGGGATATAGATATATTCAGCTGCTGTGAGCACCATCTTGCGCTAATGTATGATATGAAAGTGACCGTAGCTTACATTCCCAATGGAAAAATAGTAGGACTGAGCAAAATTGCAAGGATAGCGGATATGGTAAGCAAAAGGCTGCAGCTCCAGGAGCGGATTGGTTCGGATATTGCTGAAATCTTGCAGAAGGCTGCTCAGACAGAGGATGTTGCCGTCATCATCGAAGGCCGGCATGCCTGTATGACGGCCAGAGGCATTAAAAGCACAAATGCGGTTACAATGACAACAACTTCCCGCGGAAGGTTCAATACGGACCGGAGCATAGCGGATAAACTTACAACTCTGTATCATAAGAACCTATCACTATAAACTGAGCAGAAGGGATAGTTACAGCGAAACCAGCAAATGAAATATGGAATTATAAAGACTGCTGTAAGGGCTAAGGCGCAACAGGCGTCAGAGAATGAGCTATGAAAATCTCTTATGCAATCGGGCAGTAACAGCTTTATTAAAAGGAGGCTATTTATATGATAAATGAAGAAATGAACATAGCAGACAGGGTATGGAAATGGGGAAAACAGACCTACATTATGGGCATATTAAATGTAACACCGGATTCATTTTCGGATGGCGGAAAATATTTTGATCCTGCTTCTGCCTTAAAACATGCCGTTCAAATGGCAGAAGAAGGTGCAGACATCATTGATGTGGGAGGAGAAGCTACAAGGCCGGGATTTGCTGTGCCGATATCGGCCGATGAAGAGATAAAAAGAATTATCCCCATCATTCAAAGGCTTTCAAAAGAAATTGAGCTGCCAATATCCATTGATACCTATAAAGCCAAAACAGCAGAGATTGCAGTTGAAGCCGGCGCTCATATGATAAATGATATATGGGGACTGAAAAAAGACCCCGAAATGGCCGATGCCGTGGCTTCCTGCAAAGTACCCGTCTGTATTATGCATAACAGAGCCAATACGGAATACGAAAACCTGATGGAAGATATTTTGTCCGAATTGGGAGAAAGCATTGAGCTGGCTATAAAGGCAGGGGTAAAGGATGAAAATATAATCCTGGATCCAGGGATAGGTTTCGGGAAGACCTGGGAACAGAATCTGACAGTAATGAGGAACCTGGATATGCTGAAAAAACTCGGCTATCCTATTCTGCTTGGAGCGTCAAGGAAAAATTTCATCGGAAAGACCCTTGAACTTGAGATAAATGACAGGCTGGAAGGAACCTTGGCTGTTACATCAATCGGAATTATGAAGGGTGCAGATATCGTGAGAGTCCACGATGTGCTGCAAAATACCAGGGCGGCAGTAATGACAGACCGTATCGTGAGGTGATTGCAATGGACAGAATAATGATTGAGGATTTGCAGGTGTATGCCTACCATGGAGTGGCACCGGCAGAAAAATCAAACGGACAGATGTTTTTGGTCTCCCTTTGGATGGATGTGAATCTGGAAAGGGCGGCAAAAAGCGATGATGTAAAAGATACCGTGAGCTACGCGGATATATGCGCTGATGTTCAAAAAGTGATGCAGCTTAAAAAGTACAATTTAATTGAGTCTGCGGCCATGAACGTAATAGAGTATCTATTCAGGACATACCCCAGTATTACAAAAATTCGTATTTTATTGAAAAAGCCCTGGGCACCTATGGGACATCATCTTAAATTTGCGGCTGTGGAACTGGAGCGCCAGAGGAGTGAAAGAAATGAGTGATAATTTTGTTACAGCCTATATCGGGTTGGGTTCAAACATCGGCAACAGGGAGGAAAATCTCACCAAGGCATTAGAGATGCTCAGAAGTACTGCGGGCATCAGGGTTACTGCAGTCTCTGTCTATATCAATACTGCTCCTGTGGGCTATACGGAGCAGCCGGATTTTCTGAATACGGTTGCAGAGGTAAAAACATCTCTTACAGCTTATGAGCTGCTGGCTGTCTGTGGTGATATTGAGAAAAAGTTAAAAAGGGAGCGCCTCATCCATTGGGGCCCGCGCACTATTGATTTGGATATTTTATTATTTGGAAACCTTGTTTTGAATAATGAGTTGCTAACCCTTCCCCATCCAAGGATGCTTGAAAGAGAATTTGTGCTGAAGCCCTTGAATGAAATAGCACCGGAAGCTCTGCATCCCCTATGTAACAAGAGCATAGGGGAGCTGTATTATGATTTCATGCTTAAGTGTAATTCCTTTAGCTAAAATTAAAACGCTCTTTGCTAATAATTTTTTATAAACAGCTGAACCACATAAGTACCATGCGCCAGAAGTGAACCAGAGCATGGTCTTTTTATGCAATACAATACTACGAACAAAAGGCAGAGCACTGTTTTTGAAACATTTTTAAACACTTACATGGAAAACAGAAATAAACTATTATATATCAAGCACAAATACACTATAATAAATGTTGCATAAAATTACTAATCTTTTACAGTATGTATTTACTATTACGATAGTTGGTGATATACTATTGAAAAATTACAAAAGAGAGGACGATTATTATGAAACACAAAATGTTTGCACTACTAACTGTATTTGCACTTACCATTTTGTTTCCTACAGCATCCTATGCTGCTGAACCAAAAGATGTCCCGAAAGACTCCCAAATTATTCAAATCAAGAATTATAATGTAGAAACCAATCTAGACATGCTTATTAAGATGGCAATTACTGAGTCAAAGGAACGTGTGTCAAAGATGAGGTCAGTTACCCCTGAAAATAATGAGATTCAGGTTGTACAAAAGCTCTCAGAAAAATCTTATCAAAATGGAGACAGTGTTACAGATTATGTTGCCGATACATTTCTTTTACTTGATAAAAATGGAGAAAAAATAACTGCGACTAACATAGCATCTTATGAGGATTATTTGGATGGATATGGAACATGCTATATATCAGCAAGAGTTTATTACTCAACTAAGATCACAGATGGTTTTAATAGTATCAGAATATCTACTATGACTGTAACGCCTTATAGTGATTATAATTATGCTGTAACAAGCATGAGATATGGCATAATAGGTCGTTGGAACGCTTCGGATTCAAATTATTTAGATACAACAAAAACGGTTACCAACCCAAGTAATACGTCTTATTCAACATCCAATCCTAGCCAAACCTATTATTATGATAAGAATTTCGGGGCAGCACATGATGCTGGAGTGGATATGGTTTATATCAATGGAACATGGAGAAACATGGATTTATATTTCTTTGGGTTTGGTCATATTTAAGGAGGAATTAAATGCGCAGGCTTAAAATATCATGTTTATTATTTTTGTGTCTTGCCTGCCTGACAGCCTGCAGTAGAAGCAACGAAACAGACAATCTATGGCTTCCCATAAAAGGGCTTAGCTGGGGTATGGATAAAGAAAAAGTTACATCTTTGCTGGAAGGTAATGGGGTTACACTTCAGCAAGAGAAAGGAACTGTTCCAAATCGATATATCCTGAGTAAGGTGCAAACCTGCTGGGGCTTCAAAGGTACTGTAAAACTGGACTTTAAGAGTTTTTCAGAGGGGGGCACCGCTTACCTGACTGCATTTGGATTTTATCCTGAGGAAGCTGAAGAATACACCCTTTCAAAGAAGTTATCAAAAGCTTTTGGCGTAGAAAGCTCTTCTCCCGGTAATGCTGCAAAGGACTTGCAGTGGGAAAGCAAAGCGACACTTTCAGACATTGCGGATAAAGATGTCAGACAGAGGGCACGGGACTTAATTGAAGTAATCTGGGGGAATATTCCTTTTAAGGAGACAACTTCGGAAATGTCCCGTCCACTCGTAACAGCACAGTACACCCCCTCAGAGCAGGCCAATATTAAGAGCAGTATTTATTTAAGAGGTGAACGTGCCTCAGTAGCAGTCTTTGCAAAAGATGATAATATAAGCAGCGCAATCGACAGGAGTTCAGCCAAATAGTCAGTACAGAAAAAACTTTATGGTTTTTTAAAGGTGTTCGAATCATGATATCAACTATCTCTAAAAATAATGGAAGCTTCTTTTACAGGGCTTCCATTATCTTTGTCCCAGAATTTGCTTGGGTACTTTTAGTTCCATCACTATCTTATAACATAAAGTTTTATCAAAGAAACCTACAATAAATTATATGTAATCGTTTTTCTCCCATGTCCCAGTGTTTCTTTTATATAGCCTATATTATAATTAACTAAGACAGTTTATTGGATAAACTTTTGACACATTATTCCCTGTCGTGGTATAGTAAAGTCAATGCATAGACGCTGCTAGGATCACACGCAACCTCGCTATTTCGTGCATAAAAAGAGAGGACAATCCGGCGGCTTAAAAATATACTTTACTTATAAGGAGAAATGATTAAATGGAATGGATTGACCGGTTAAATGAGGCAATAAACTATATTGAAGAACATATAACAGAAGAAATCAGTTATGAGCAGCTAGCCCAAATAGCTTTCTGCTCGCCATATCACTTTCAAAGAATGTTTGCTTATATGGCAAATATTCCACTGTCTGAATATATTCGCCGGAGACGGATGTCCTTAGCAGCAGTTGACCTGCAAAACAAGGAAGAAAAAATCATAGATATTGCCTTTAAATATGGTTATACCTCTCCGACTGCATTTAACCGGGCTTTTCAAAGTGTTCATGGTATTGCGCCATCATCAGTCAGGAAAGAAGGAACTTCCATAAAAGCTTTTCCTCCGATTAGTTTCAAAATCACAATAAAAGGAGTGGAAGAAATGAAGTACAGAATTGAAGCAAAAGAAGCCTTCCGTATCGTTGGAATCTCACAGCCGTTATATAAGGAAATTGAAAAGAACTTTGAAATTGTACCGCAAATGTGGCAAAATGCCGCAATGGATGGAACCGTTCCGAAACTGGTATCCCTGATGGATAGTGCACCCAAGGGAATTTTGGGAATTAGCATCTGTAACGACCAGGAGGATTGGAAATATTTTATCGCTGCTGCAAGCACAAAGGCAATTGATAATACCTTGGAAGAATATACGGTTCCGCCTTTTACCTGGGCTATATTTTCCGGTGAGGGCCAGTGTCCCCAGGCAATACAGGAGCTGGAACAGCGCATTGTAACAGAATGGCTTCCTACCTCCGGATATGAATACGATAATGGTCCGGATATCGAAGTCTACTTAAATACCGACCCGCAAAATGCCCAGTACGAAGTATGGATACCTGTTACAAAAAAATAATATATCTTGTTGGGGACTTACCTGCCACAAAATGCGAAACATATGGGTATATTGTTATCTGACCAGAGTTTGTCTGCAAACTGCTTATGCCGGGGTGGCAGAACGGTGCAATGAATCTTCAGACATGCCCTAATAAGAAAATAGCTTGCGAAGTAGTTTTACTCCGCAAGCTATTTGCATGTCCAGGAAAGCTCCTGCAGCATCCATTCATCCATCAGCACCATTGGTGCCCCGGTCTTTCGAGCAGCATCCAATAATTGTTGAGCCTTCCGCAGCGTACAGCATACCCCTCTTTCAAAAAATCCATAAAATACCTCTGAAGAAAAATCCTGAAGTCTTTTAACAAAGTCATTACAAAAGCAAGTGCGCCAATCCCTGTAAAGCCATGGGTTACCATAATCTTCTTAAAAATCTTTTCCATAACCTACCCTTTTTTGATTGTTTTTCTTAAATAACATTTAATAATCTTCATAGAAACGTAACGTGCATTTCCCGGCAAAAAGAATATAATAGATTTGTTAGCAGGGAAGCTCTTCAGAAAATAATAAAATGAAATTGGGAGGAAATGAAATTGAAACGAAACATTGGCCTTAGAAAGGCTGCCTTATTTGGATTAATATGCGCTTCTGTTGTATTCTGCAATATGAGTAATACAAAACAGGCAAACGCATCCACCGTCAACCCGGTGAGCACTCCGGCTGTCACAAGCGGCACCCAGTCGGAGAAAAGCTCTAACCTTTATCCCATACATGTTGTAAAAGATGGTAACGACCTTTATGGCTATATTGATGAAACAGGCTCTGTTGTTATAAAGCCTTCCTACGCCGGGGCTGGAAACTTCTCGGAGGGTTTAGCCGTTGTTAATAAGGATGAAACCTTTCTGGTAATCAATACAAAGGGAAAAGTCATCTTAAGGTCCAAAAATTATATCAACGATTTTCATAATGGTCTTGCTTCTTTCAGCGACAGCAAAACCTATAACTATGGATACATCAACAAAGAAGGCAAGGTCGTACTGAAAGCAGCTTATAATTTTGCAGGAAACTTTGGCAAGGACCATACCGCAATCGTATCAAAATCAGGTAAATACTACCGCATCAACAGTAAGGGTAAGATTCTGAATACCTATTCCTTACCTACCAAGAATGCCTATTATGATATGACCGATGACGGCTATGCTATTTATAACAGCACCAGCACCTTCCTGAAAGGTGTGAAGGATATTAACGGAAAGACCATTCTGAAAACAAATTACAGCGAAATTACATACCTTGGAAATGGGTTGTTCGGTGTTAAAAAGAAACTGGCCGCTGATGAAGGTTATCTAGTTTCCGTGAAGCCTTCTGCTATCTTTGACAAGAGCGGAAAACAGCTGACACCTTTTAAATATTACGACCTCAGCGGCTATAACAATAACTATGCTTCCTTTACCGACAGCAAATATACCTATCTGATTGATAAAAAGGGTAATGTCCTTTCCTCCTTCCCCAAACAGGAAGGCCGCGGAACATTGACTGTCCTTGGTGATGTGGTTCAGGCAGATATTGATAATAAGATATCTTATTTTAAGATGGACGGTACCTCTGTCTGGAAAAATGCGGAGACAACAGCCCTTCCCTCCGGCATCACAGTTCAGTCCGTAAAGGTTAAGCCGAACAAATATGTTGTAGTCTATTATCCAAAGCTGGAAGGCCTCGCTGATACCAGTGTTCAAAAGATCATTAATAATAAGCTGGAAAGACTGTTTACCGCTGACAGGATGAAGCTGACCCTAAAGGATAATCTGATGGTAGATGATAACTTTTCCGTAGAGCAGATCAAGGACCTCCTGATCATCCGCAAGACCGGATATGATGATTACTTTGGTTCTGCCCATGGGACGCCCCTCCTTTTTTACTACTTTATAGATACCAAGACCGGTACCTTCTACCAGTTCAAGGACCTTTTTAAGAAGGACAGTAAATACATCAAAACTCTGGACAATATTGCACGCAAACAAATGAAAGAACAGGAAAAGAAGGATGGCATGTCCTATAATAATGTTGATGGTACCTATGTTACCGAGAAGCAGTTCTTCTATCTCAGCAAGGATACCCTGACACTTTATTTTGACTCCGGAGCCATTGCCCCTTATGCCGCAGGCTTTCCCCAGTTTAATATACCTTTCTCCGATATTGACAATCTCATCAATAAGGACGGTGCCTTCTGGAAATCCTTCCAGGAATAAGCACCCAAAAGTATTTATTTATATAATAGCTTTTTCCACTCCTACAATACAAAAAAAGACGCCTGGCTGGCAGTTTCTAACTGCCTGGACCCAGGCGTTTTTCCTTTGTAACTTTTATATTTATTTATAGAACTATCTCTATCCTTTCATCACTTGGAATAATACACAAGCCGGTTTCACAGCTCTCCGCTTTTCCGCCTTTGACCTCCTTCACCCTTTCAATATGATGGAGTATGAACTTCGGCTTCTTCTCCAGGGAAGATACCTGTAAGGTAAGGATATTTCCTTCTTTCTCAGCCCTGGCTGTAAGAACAGTCTTTCCTTTTATGTCCGGCACATTTGCTCCTGTGCTGCACCCGTCTTTTAACTGGTACAGGTGGAAAACCGTTCCGTCGGCATAATCATAATCCGGAAGCCTTGTCTGGCTTCCTCTTGCCAGCAGCGTATTCTCCCTGACATAAAGGGGAAGACCGAAATAATCATAAGTATCCGTATACCAGCTTCCGCCTTCTCTTATTTCATCCGTTAAAAGACTTACCCACTTTCCTTCCGGCAGATAATAGGATACCCTTCCTTCCTCATGAAAGATTGGTGCAACCAGAAGGGACTTACCAAGCATATACTGCATATCCTGCCAGCTCATGCCCGGTTCCTTGGGATATTCCAAAATCATGGGACGCATGACCGGAATACCAGTCTCATGTGCATTAACAGCCATTTCATAGATATAGGGCATTAACTGGCACTTAAGGTTTGTAAAGTACCGCAGTACATCACAGGCTTCCTCATCAAACAACCAGGGCACCCGGTAACTGCCGGAGCCATGGAGTCTGCTGTGGGTGGAAAGCAGGCCGAACTGCACCCACCTTTTATACAAATCCGGCGTTGCCGTCTGTTCAAAGCCTGAAATGTCATGGCTCCAGAAAGAAAATCCGGACATGGTGATGGAAAGCCCGCCTCTTAGTGTTTCTGCCATGGAAGCATAGCTGGCAGAGCAGTCTCCTCCCCAATGCACCGGGAACTGCTGGCAGCCGGCTGTTGCACTTCTTGCAAACAACACGGCCTCCTGCTCTCCCTTTTCCCTTTTTAAAAGCTCAAATACGGCTTTGTTGTATAAATAGGTATAGTAATTATGCATGGATTTGGGATTGGAGCCATCATAATAAGCCACATCAATGGGGATACGTTCCGCAAAATCTGTTTTAAAGCAGTCCACTCCGGCATCCAGCAGTGTCTTTAGCTTATCCGTATACCATTTCGCTGCTTCCGGATTGGTAAAGTCAACAATTGCCATTCCCGGCTGCCAAAAATCAACCTGCTTGACACCCTTTCCATCTGCCCGCTTTAAGAAATAGCCTCTGTCTGCGCCTTCCCGAAAGAATTCCGTGCCCTGGGCAATATAGGGATTAATCCATACGCAGATTTTCACCTTCTTTTCTTCCTTGTAGCGCTTTAGCATGGCAGGGACGTCATGAAAGACGGCCTCATCCCATTCAAAGTCACACAGATGAAGGCTCCTCATCCAGTAGCAGTCGAAATGGAAGACCCGAAGGGGAATATCCCTCTCAGCCATTCCGTCTATGAAATGGCTGGTGGTAGTTTCATCATAGCTGGTAGTAAAAGAGGTGGTAAGCCACAGGCCAAAGCTCCAGGCCGGGGGAAGTGCCGGTCTTCCGGTAAGCTCCGTATAGTGCTCCAGTACCTGGGTCAGCCCAGGTCCATAGATGAAATGATACCGAAGCTCTTCCCCTTCCACGGAAAATCCTACATATTCCACCTTTTCACTTGCTACCTCAAAAGAGACATTGGAAGAATGGTCCACAAAAATGCCGTATCCTTCATTTGTCATGTAAAAAGGAATATTCTTATAGGCTATCTGGGAGGAGGTTCCCCCATCTTCATTCCAGCAGTTTATCACCTGGCCGTTTTTTACAAAGGCGGTAAATTGTTCCCCAAAGCCATAAACACATTCTCCGGGGCGCAGGGACAATTCTGTCATCATGTAGGGTGTGTAAAGGGATGCCAGGTAATTTTCTTCCGGAAACATGGTAGCCGGTTTCTTGTCATAGCGGATATATCCAAGATTACGGAATCCGCAGGAAGTAATTACACGTCCCTCTGCTTCAAACTGGTAACAAAAGTCCTTCCGGTTGACACGGACCGATACCTTTCCGGCTGTCATAACTGCTTCGCTGTCGGTAATGCTGACCTCAACCGGAGAGGAAGCTTTCTTCAGCTCAAACCTCGGCTCTTTTTCTTCGTAGGCCTCATAGTGGCTGGCCTTTACCAGAATATCATTCTCACGGTAAGAAACAAAATCGATGGTAATGGTAGAGATATTCATGGCATCCGCCCTGCTGTAAATCGGACGTTCTGCTGCAACAATACGCATTCCGTTTTCGATTTTTACTACCAGAAAGCCCTGGGAAGCATAAGAAGCCTCAATTCTCTCACTCCTGAGCCAGTACCCTTCTGTAAACTTCATGATGATTTCCTCCTGCCTAAAGTTTATTGTGCTCCGTCAATTGTCTTCCATTGCTCTTCAATAGAAGCGCAGGTAGCGTCTTTATCCGCTGTCTTTGATATATAGGACTGCATTAATTCACCGAATACCTGGTGCCAGCTGTCGGTGGAATAGCATACACCAAGAGGTGCTGCACCAACGGTTGATTCCAATTCACTGCCCTGCTTAATGATATCAAAATTGCTTTCTGCTTTTGTTGTTACCGGAGGTACTACTCCTGCTACATCTGTAAACCAGCTGATTCCATAATCAGAGGTATACCACCAGTTAACGAAATCAAGAGTTGCCTGTAAGGCTTTGGAATCCTTGTATACATGAAGCGCCTGGTCGGAGCCTGATATTACCTGGCACTGGCTGGCATCCTCGGTAACAGGATATCCGTTAAAACCGATCTTGATGTCCGGATTAATGGCTTTTACATCGCCTTCAATCCATGCACCCTGGCCTACTACCATAGCAGCCTTTCCGCTGGCAAAGGCAGATTCTTCATTTTCCAGTGCGGTTTCCAGAGGCTTTTTGTCCCCGTATTTTACAGTTAAATCAATAAAGTCAAAGAAGTTATTGTATAATTCCGGATAATCCTTTACCTTTGCTTTTCCTTCTTCAAAGGATTTTACCAAAGAAGCAACATCGGTTCCGGCACCCTTGGCTGCCGCTGCCAGGAAGTGCTGCCATACATGCTTAAATACCCACCATTCGCTGTAGCCTGTTGTAAATGGTGTATAGCCTGCTGCAGAAAGCTTTTCACAAGCGGTCTTCATAGCGGATACGGTGGCTGGGAACTCTTTGATTCCTGCTTTATCAAAAATATCCTTGTTATAAATCATACCAAAATAATTTCCCTTAATTGCAATTCCATAAAGGCCCTTGCCCTCTTCCGTTGATTTCATGGAAGAAGCAACAGCAGGAAGTATAGTCTTTGCAAGAGGCTGGTCCGTCAAATCATAGGACCATTCCCTGTATACATCAATTTCCTTTCCTGATGTAGAAGAGAAAATATCCGGTACATCTCCTGAATTCAATTTAGCTTTTAAAAGGGTCGGATAATCATTCTGTGTGGTTTCATAATTAATGGTAACATTGGGTGCAACCTTCTTATATTCCTCAATCAGTGTATTGATGGAATCTGCATATTCCGGTGAACTGATGAATATGTTAATTTCCGCCTTCTCGGATTTATCCGGTGCTGTTGTGGCGGCCCCTTTTGTCGCCTCCGCTTCTTTGGTCGGTGTCTCGCCGGATGTGTCCGACGGCTTATTGGTCTTTCCGCAGCCGCCAAGCAGACCCACAACCATAATGCCGCAAAGTAACATGCTTATAATCTTTCTCCTCATAAAATACCTCCTATAGAAAATGTATTTGCCATGATAGGCATGGTGCCTATATAAATTTCATGCATCGCTGCACAAAATGAATATCAGGAATCTCTAGTCCCAGCATGCCGCTTCTGCTCGCTGATGTGGAACTTCCATAAATCAATGGGTAAAATATATTATAATTCACCGACAAATCTTCCGTTTCTACATAACCACAGGCAATTTGCACAAAATAGAAAGAATGAATGCGCCTATGGAAATGTATTAGAAGTCCTTTTCTCTGAAGATTTTGTGCTATATCATCAAACAGATTGTTTGAGTTCACTAAGTGCACTCAAGCGTAGCGAGTTATCTGTTTGATGATATGTCCAGCACAAAATCTTCAGAGAATTAGGACTTCTTATACATTGTAATCGAAGCATTCATGCTTTCTATTTTGTGCAAATTGCCGACCCCTTGTGAAAAACTAACCTTTTGCCAAACCGTTCATAATATATCCCCCCTTAGCCTTTTACCGCTCCTGCCACAACCCCTTCCACAATGTATTTTTGCAGCAGTATAAAAATTATAATGGACGGCACTACGGCAAGTACCATTGCAGTCATGGCATAATGCCATTTGGTATTCATCTGGCCGATAAAGGTATATGCCGCCAAGACCAAAGTTTTTGTCTTATTATCACTGTTTACCATAAGAAGAGGAAGTAAAAAGTCATTCCAAATCCACATCACATCCAGGACGATAACGGTCACAGTTACGGACTTCAGCAAGGGAAAGATAACCGATGCAAAGGTTCTTGTGGTAGATGCTCCGTCAATTTTGGCGCTCTCATCCAATTCATTTGGTATGGTCTTCATAAAGTTATAGAAGATAAAGGTTGCCATGGGAATACCAAAGCCCCAATACTGAATGCCAAGGCCAATCTTGCTCCCTGAAAGATGAATCACTGTCATGGTCTTTAACAGAGTTATCATAATTGTCTGAAAGGGAATCAGCATTGGTGTAATAATTAAAAAGTGCACTATTCTCGTATATCGGTTTCTCCTTCGGTCCAAAATATAAGCGGTGGAGGCGGAGAAGAAAACAATTCCCAGAATACCGACCACGGTAATCAGTACGTTGTTAAAAAACAGGTGTGCATAATCTATCTTATCAATAACATAGGTATAGTTTTCAATGGCAAGCTTGCTGGGAAGAGCAATGGCGTCCGAAACAATTTCCCCAAAGGGCTTAAAGGAATTCATAAACATTAAAAATACCGGGTAAATATATATAATGGCAAGCACTGCTATCAGGAAAAGAAATGTAGCATGAAAGAGTCTTCGTTTTGTTTTTGCATGCATTAGCTTTCCACCTCCCTGCTGCTGAATATCTTTAACACAACTTGTGTAATAATCAGTACAAATAAGAAATAGATAATGGATTCCGCTGAGCCGAGGCCGTAATGGTTACTTTGGAAGGCTTCCTTATAAATCTGCAAAGCCACACTGTAGGTAGCTCCTCCGGGGCCTCCCTTGGTCAGGGCTAAAATAATATCAAACACTTTCAGCGCATTGGTCAGGGACATAAAGATACAGGTTGTTATGGAAGGTCCGAGCAGAGGTAAGGTCACATGGAAAAAACGCTTCCTGCCGGATGCCCCGTCAACAGTAGCCGCTTCCAGCACATCCTTGGGTACTGCCTGGAGCCCTGCAATATATAAAACAATATAAAATCCAAGGGATTGCCAGACTCCCACCAGGGCAACGGAGTAAAATGCAAGCTTTGGATCTCCAAGCCAGCTGTAATTCCATACTCCCCAGTCCGTCATTTCAAAGAGTCTTGAGAAACCCTGGGTAAAGATAAATTTCCAGATAAAACCGACAATGGTCATACTCATGATATAGGGTATGAAGAACACTCCCCGGACCACATTGACCAGGCGGAATTTCTTTGTCAGGGCCACTGCCAGGGCAATTGCAATGACATTGGATAAGATAACAAACACAAGAGTATATTTTCCGGTAAAAATCAATGCTTTCCGAAACTCCATGCTTTCTGAAAATATCGTCTTAAAATTTTGCAGACCGATAAAGGTTGGTTCCTTGGCAATTCCATTCCATTCAGTCAGCGAATAGTATCCGCTCATGATAAACGGAATATACAGCATTAAAGAAACGAGGATTACGGAAGGAACTGTATATAAAATATTCTCCAGTGCTTCTTTTCTTTTTCTTTTTGATGCGAACATTACTCTCACCCTTTCTGATTCATTTTGCATATTTTTTTTGTCTATTTCATTATATATGAGTTATATTGCATAAAAAATAGAAAATCAAGAACAAACATAGGTAAAATAGTGAACAAATCAAATTGACAAATTGTCTTTTTTTCAGTGTTATTGTATGATACCATTAGGGGTATTATTAAAGGGAGGTTACTATGAGGTATAAAAAACGCTTGTTTCAATTTCTAAACCGTATTCCATTATGGACTCAGTTGTTTGTCATGACAATCTTTGTCATCTCTATAACCATTCTTGTAATATTGGTCAACAATTATTCAAGAAACCGAAATACGATACTAAAAACAGAGGTAACGACCTCCAACCAGCTGCTGAACCTGGAAACTGAAAATCTGGAGAAATATATCCAGGACCTTGTCTATTTTTCCGTACAGCCCTGCTATGATACCAGATTAAGTCAGATATTGAGCCTGACGGCTCCCATTGATGTCTGGCAGAAGAGCTATATGAAAAATCAGATACGCGCTTATTATTATTCCCGAAATGACCTGATTTCTTACAACATTTATCTTATACACCAAAAAATAGAATTCAGGCGCAATGCAAAGGCACAGAAAATAGCCGACGCTTCCCAGCTGAGCGCTTCCGATAGAGAGGTCTTTTCCCAATGTGAGAAGGGGGATAATGTTGTCATTCTTCCGTCGGATTCCGATAAGGCTTTTATTGATTTTTATCACAGCATCATCCGTATCAAGGACCGGAAACCAATTGCCATTGTTAATTTCACAGTAGACAAGACCTACGTGGATTCCATTAACCGAAACCATAATAACAACGGAGAATTTATCTGCATCCTGAACAAGGACAACCGCCTGCTCTACAGCGGAAATACCGGCCGGATAAACGCCGGCTCCCAGAGTCTCCTGACGGAAATTGAAGAAAAGGCCGGACGGGAATATTCCATTATGTCAGTGGAAAATGAGCCCTTTATTGTAACGACCAGTGAAAGCGATGCCTACCACTTAAAGCTGGTTTCCTTTACTCCCCTGTCAGTGGTGGATACCGCAATCAACCGCTCTTTTCAAATCAGCTTTCTGATGGGGGTAATTGTCTGGGGAATTGCAGTCTTACTGATAACCATCCTGATCCGCCTGACTACCAATCCGCTTTCCACCCTGGCCCGTAATCTGAGAAATGTCGGCAACGGTGACTTTACTTCCACTGTTGATATTGGCGGAAACCGGGAAATTGCAAACCTGTCCTATGACTTTAACTATATGACAAAGCACATTGACGAGCTGATTAAGAAGAACTATATCTCTGAAATCAATGAAAAAACCTCCAGGCTCATTGCCCTGGAAGCCCAGTTAAATCCTCATTTTCTGTACAACACCCTTCAGGTAATATCCACGGAGGCTTTAATCAATGACCAGCCGCGCATTCACCTTATGATTACTTCTCTGGCAAGTATTTTAAGATATACCATTAAAGGCGGTGATTTTGTCAGTCTCTTTTCGGAGATGGAGTATGTAAACCACTATATCCTCCTTCAGAAAATGCGCCTGGAGGAAAAATTAAATGTTTTCATTGAAAATGACGAAACAGGTATGGACATACTGATTCCCAAAATAAGTATTCAGACCCTGGTAGAAAACTCCATTCTTCACGGCATGGGGAAAAATGGGGATGCCATCCATATCTCCATTACCGCAAGGCTTCAGGAGGAATTTTTATCCGTGACGGTAGCGGATGACGGCTGCGGTATTTCACCTGATTATCTTTCAACACTTAAGGAGGAATTTGATAAAAACACAATTTCCCATGGTAATTCAGGAATTGGCCTGATCAACCTGAACAGCCGGCTGAAGCTTCTTTATTCCGGCAAGGCAAACATTCAGATTTCCAGTGAAGAGGGAAGCTACACTTCCATTACCATGTTAATTCCTGCCATAAAGGAGGTTTCCGATGTATAAAGCACTAATTGTTGATGATGAAAAGGCAGTTCAGATAGCTATTGGTAAGCTTGGGAAATGGCACACTTATCATATGGACCCACCTTCCCTTGCATCCAATGGAAAGGAAGGCTTATATGCCATGCGGGAACTGCGCCCGGATATTGTTTTTGTAGATATGCAGATGCCGGTAATGAACGGCATTGAATTTTTAAAAAGTGCCAAAGAGGAATTTCCTGACGCGAAGTATATTGTAATCAGCGGGTATGATGACTTTTACTATGCCCAGAATTCCATTAAATTAGGGGCAATTGATTATATCTTAAAGCCCATTGTGGAAGAAGAATTGAACACCTCCATTAAGAAGGCCCTGCACCTTCTTAATCCAAGTATGGATTTTACGAAAACAGAGGAGGAGCAGAGCATTTCTGCCGGTGAAGTGGCTGCCATTATTAAGGATTATATTGATAAAAACTACAGCCAAAACTTAAAGCTCTCTTATTTTTCCGATAAATATTATTTTTCAAAGGAATACCTGTCCAAAATATTTAAAGCAAATTATGAAATCGGAATCTATGAATATGTGCTTCAAGTCCGTATGGAACGGGCAAAAGAACTGCTTCTGGATGAGTCTTTAAAAATCCAGTGGATATCCGACCGTCTTGGTTATACTGACAGCAATTACTTTAGTAAGGCCTTTCGCAATTACTATGGAATTACTCCATCACAATTCCGTAAAAATTAGCGAAATCCTAGCAATTATCCTCCATATGTTCATTGCCCCATTCACATAAGCATTCCAGGACCGGCATCAGGGTCAGACCTCTTTCTGACAGGGCATACTCTACTTTTGGAGGAACCTGTGCGTATTCTTTACGTATAATTAAATTATCACGTTCCAGTTCCTTCAACTGGGTACTGAGCATTTTATGGGTAATCGTTCCAAGGGAGCGTTTTAGCTCACCATACCGTAAAATATGGTTTTTCCATAGCCAAAATAAAATATGCATTTTCCATTTGCCGTCAATCAAAGACATGGCATAGGCAAAGGGCTTAACATTTACCTCATTATTCATTGTCAATGCTCTCCTTCTGGATAGTAACTCACTAAAAAGTGCATACTTGCCGTTAATCTCATATTAATTTATCATATAGAAAGAAAATTTTCAAGGAGGCTATCACTATGAGAAAAGAAATTGACGTATTCGATTATGCAAAGGATATTATGAAAGCAGTCAGTAACGGTGTTTTATTGACCACTAAGACAGAGGAAAAAGTAAACTCTATGACCATTTCCTGGGGTACCCTTGGAATTGAATGGTCCAAACCAATCTTCACTGTTTTCGTCAGAGAAAATCGCTTTACAAAACAACAGCTCGAAAAAAATCCTGAATTCACCATCAATATCCCCTATGGTTCTTATAATAAAAAAATACTGGGATTTTGCGGAACGAAATCCGGCCACGAAACGGATAAAATAGGAGAACTGGGCCTGACCCTTGAGACCCCCGATAAAATTTCCGTTCCCGCTATTAAGGAATTGCCCTTAACTCTTGAGTGCAGGGTCGTATACAAGCAGAAACAGGCTGAAAATGAAGTTACGGAAGAAAACAGAAAGGCCTTTTATCCTCAGGATGTCGACAGCTCCTTTCACGGTGCAAACAAGGATTATCATACCGCTTTTTATGGTGAGATCGTCAGTGCTTACATTATTGAATAATAAGTCCTGAAATTCCTTTCGTTCATGAGGTTGTTGCAAAAAGAAGAATACCAGTTAATGAATGAATAAATGAGTTTATGCACATGCCTGGTATAAGACTTCTTTTTGGTAACAGCCTTTTTACATTGCAACCGAAACAAGCTATGCACTTCCATTGCGATGTCTATCACTTCTATTCAGCTCTGAAAGGTAAATATTTTTCGCACTGATTCATACAATTAAGATAGGCTTGACAGTTGTTATTGTGATAAACTTTAAGAAAAGTTTTTCGCAAAGGAGTATTTTACTGATGACAAGAGCTGAGAGAAGACAATTAAAAAAATCCGAGGGGAATCCTCTGGTTGAATTTTTAAAAGTACAGAAACATTTTTACAAAGACCTCTGGAGTGATTTTGCCGGAGTTCATGACCCAAGACATTCCAGCTACATCGACTACTCAAGTGATGTCATGCTAACTATGCCACTGATGAAAAATATTTGTGATATAAGAAGTATGCAGGAGATGTCTTCCACTTTTAATACGGAAGAATGCATAGCCA
>NZ_FRAC01000050.1 GCF_900142215.1 Anaerocolumna jejuensis DSM 15929
AAAAGAAATATGAATCTCTTACAAAACGCCGTGGCAAGAAAAGAGCCATTGTTGCTATCGCTCGAATGATTCTTACTGCAATCTACCAAATGTTATCTACTGGCGAAGAGTGGAATCCTAGCGATTTATACAAAATCGATATGCCTGAAGCTTTAATTGAAAAGCAGAAAGCAAAGGCTATCAAACAAGCACTGAAGTTATTAGAACGGGAAGGATTATATCCTCCGCCAAAAGAACCTCTGGCTTCCTAATCATCATTAATCATCTACTTTCTCAAAAGTAGCCATTTTCGACAGCTTGTTCAAGTGCGCCACTTTTTGGCTGACCTCTACTTTCTTTCACACTAAACCTCCTCTATTTTTATTCTAAAAGTAAGTACAGAAACAATATTCGAATCAAATACGGCAATACCGGATAAGCCTGTAAAATGTTCAATATTTGACATGTACAGTATCATAATGATAAACCCTGGCACCTAATACCCGGTTAACAGACTTTATAAACCTCCGGTAGCCTCCGTCTTTGTCAGTTCTATGGGGAAGAGAGCGTCTCAGGATTTCGTCGGCATCTTCCCTGTCAAAGTCAAAGCAGCTTGTTAACAGTGATTTAACATCATCGGAAGCAGCGCCATGTACAAATTTATCTGCGGCCTTATAAACCTTGGTGTTTTCATAGTAACCGGAATATTTATAATCATAGTACTCCAGTATTTTCTTGCATCCGTAAATAATTGCGAGGGTGACTGCCAAAATACCAATATTTCCATAAAAACCGTCCATAAAAGGACCTCCTTCTAATTCCATGCCCCGCCCTATAATCCTAATAGGGACAGCAGTGGGGTAATGATGATATCTATTAATTTAATACCCACAAAGGGAGCAATGATGCCTCCAAGCCCATAAATCAGCATATTATGGGACAGCATCTTCTCTGAGCGCTGAGGCTTATATTTGACACCCTTCATGGCAAGGGGAATCAGGCAGGGAATGATGACAGCGTTAAAAATCAAAGCGGAGAGGATTGCGCTGTAGGGTGTTGAAAGCTGCATGATGTTTAATACCTTCATTTGAGGAATAACTGCCATGAACATAGCGGGAATAATTGCAAAATACTTGGCAACATCATTGGCAATACTGAAGGTGGTCAGGGAACCCCGGGTAATCAGCAGCTGTTTGCCGATTTCCACCACATCCAGTATTTTCGTGGGGTCGGAGTCCAGGTCAACCATGTTTGCCGCTTCCTTGGCAGCTGAGGTTCCGCTGTTCATGGCGATTCCCACATCAGCCTGTGCAAGTGCCGGTGCATCGTTTGTACCGTCACCGGTCATGGCTACGACCTTACCCTCAGACTGTTCGGCTTTGATAGCCTTAATCTTGTCTTCCGGCTTGCATTCCGCAATAAAGCTGTCTACTCCGGCCTCCTGGGCAATGGTGGCTGCCGTCAGCGGATTATCACCGGTACACATAATGGTCTTAATCCCGATGGCACGAAGCCTTGCAAAACGTTCCACAAGTCCCGGCTTGATAGTATCCTTCAGATAGATTACTCCAAAGATACGGTCTCCTGCGCAGACCACCAGGGGAGTACCGCCAAGCTTCGATACTTCATTGACCCTTGTTTCCAAATCCTTTGGTATCTGGCCGCCCAGGTCCCCGACGTATTTTTGAATGGCATCGTAAGCACCTTTTCGTATCCTTGTGCCATCGGGAAGATTCACACCGCTCATACGGGTCTGAGCGGTAAATTCCAGGAATTCCATTCCCATTTCCGGTTCCTGGTGCTTTCCGCTCAGCCGTTCTCCAAGCTCTACCACGGATTTTCCTTCGGGAGTATCATCCTTTAGAGAGCTTATTACTCCATAGCGGATCAGGTCCTGTTCGATTTCCTTGCCCACGGGAATAAATTTGGAGGCCATGCGGTTTCCGTAGGTAATGGTTCCGGTCTTATCGAGGATCATGGTATCCACGTCGCCGCAGGCTTCAACGGCCTTTCCAGACATGGCAATAACATTAAAGCGTGTGACCCGGTCCATGCCGGCAATTCCGATGGCTGAGAGCAGTCCGCCGATCGTAGTTGGAATCAGGCATACGGTCAGGGCAATCAGGGTGGAAATCTGCAGCCGGACACCGCTGTAAACCGCAATGGGATATAAGGTGACAATAACAATTAAAAAGATAATGGTCAGGCTTACCAGGAGGGTGTTCAGAGCTATTTCATTTGGGGTCTTCTTACGGGAAGCACCCTCTACCAGGGAAATCATTTTATCGAGAAAGGATTCTCCGGGATTTGAGGTGATCTGAATTTTCAGCCAGTCGCTTACAACGGTTGTTCCGCCGGTAACAGAGGCAAAATCACCGCCGTTTTCCTTTAATACAGGTGCGGATTCTCCGGTAATGGCAGATTCGTCCACCGAGGCAATTCCTTCGATAACTTCTCCGTCATTGGGAATGACTTCACCGGCTTTTACCAGAACGATATCCCCTTTTTTCAGAATGCCCGCACTGATGACGGTTTCCCTTCCGTCCTCGCTGAGAATACGGGCCTGCATATCCTTTTGAGTCTTTTTCAGGCTTTGGGCCTGTGCCTTTCCCCGGCCTTCCGCAACGGCTTCCGCGAAGTTTGCAAAGAGTACGGTAATCAGAAGAATGACAGCTACGATGCCGTTATACAATCGCAGGTTACTTCCTGTATCACCGAAAATATCGGGCAGAAAGCAGAGCAGCAGAGTGACGGCAAAGCCCAGCTCCACCACGAACATGACCGGATTTTTCATCATGTAGCGTGGATTCAGCTTTATAAAGGCTCCTTTTATGGAGGAGTTTAAAATATCCTTTGTTACAAATTTTGTTTTGGTTTCTTTACTCACGAAAGTGTCCTCCTTAATTCCACAGGGTTAAATGTTCTGCTACCGGGCCGAGAATCACCGCCGGGAAAAATGTCAGTGCGGCAATAATAATTACCACCATGAGCAGGGATATGGTAAAGGTCCTTGTATCGGTCTTCAGGGTACCGATGGATTCGCTGACTGACTGTTTTGCCATCAGTGAGCCTGCAATGGCAAGCTGAATAATGATGGAGAGATAACGGCCAAAGAACATGACCAGCCCTGTAGTGATATTCCAAAAGTAAGTATTGTCAGCCAGACCCTCAAAGCCGGAACCGTTATTGGCAGCGGAAGAGGCATATTCGTATAGGACCTGTGTCAGCCCATGGTGCCCTGGATTGGTGATTCCGGCAAGGCCGGCCTGCAGGGCGACGGCTAAGGCTGAGAACGCCAGAATCAGCAGAGGATGAATGATGATACCCAGTGCCGTGAGCTTCATTTCTTTCCCTTCAATTTTCTTGCCCAGATATTCCGGTGTACGGCCAATCATCAGCCCGCAGATGAAAACAGCAAGTATGGCGTACAATATCATGTTCATTAAACCAACGCCCTTCCCGCCAAATACCACGTTCAGCATCATATTCATAAGGGGAACGGCACCTCCGAGGGGTGTGAGAGTATCATGCATGTTGTCTACCGTACCAGTGGTAAAGGCTGTGGTAACCGTTGTAAAGAGTGATGACTGGGCAATCCCGAACCGGACCTCCTTGCCTTCCATATTGCCCATGCTCTGGCTCAGGCCTGCCTTTTCAAGAAGGGGATTTCCGGCACTTTCGGCTGCAAAGCATACGATGAAACCAATGACAAGTAGGATGGACATTACTGCAAAAATTGGCTTTGCCTCGCTGCCAATCAGATTCTTTTTTTCCTTTTTATTCTTCTTTTCCAGCCTGCTGTCCCGGACCATATGCCCGAAGGCAATTACACAGGAGCCTGGAAGCAGCATCATGGACAGCATTTCTACCATGTTGGTAAGGATATTGGGGTTTTCAAAGGGGGTACAGGAGTTGCCGCCAAGAAATCCTCCGCCGTTTGTTCCCAGGTGCTTGATGGATTCAAGTGCAGCTATGGGTCCCATGGCAATATCCTGCATCTTTCCTTCAATAGTCTGTACCGTTACATTGGCTGATAAATTCTGCGGTACGCCCTGGGAGACCAAAATCAGTCCGACCAGCAGGGAAAGGGGCAGTAAAACCCTTGTTGTGATGCGGATAAGGTCAACATAAAAGTTTCCCACAGAACTTGCTTTTCCGGCAAGCCCTCGTGTAAAGGCCATGGCAACGGAGAAACCGGTGGCCGCAGATGTAAACATCATAAAGGTGATTACCATCATCTGGCTAAAATACGAAAGTCCTGATTCCCCCGAGTAGTGCTGCAGGTTTGTATTTGTTATAAAGCTGATGATGGTGTTAAAGGACAGGCTGGGTTCCATTCCGCCGATGCTATTGGGATTCAGAACCGGAAGAGACTGCAGCCTTAAAATCAGATAACCGATAAATACCATAATTGCATTGGTTGCAAGCATAGCTGCCGCATACTGCTTCCAGTTCATTTCTTTTTTATCAATACTGCACACACGGTAAACAGCATTGTCAAGCCGGTCAAATACCGGATCGGCAGCGGTATGCTGACCTGCCGCAATATGATATAAGTACTTTCCTGTTGGGATGATAAGAGCAACAAAAACTGCCAATATCACAATTATTTGAAGCATTGTATTTTCTCCGCCTTTCTAAAATTTTTCGGGATTGACCAGGGCATATAGCAGGTAACCACCCAGCGCAACAATCAAAATTCCAAGAAATATCATAATAATTACCTCCTCTAAGATTTCTCAACCTGGTGCTCGCACCAGTCTGCAAACAGCTTGATCAGAAAGTAGCTGACGGCTAAAATACCAAGCATTAAAAAATCCACATTCTATTCCTCCTATCTCAATTAATTTCCTGTACAGTGTAGCATTTTTGCCATTAGTTTAGTGTTAGGGTTTTCCGGGGAGGATTAAAATGGTATTAAGATGGATTTTATACAAAGAAAAGCAGCGGCTTTGACTTTCATATCAAAACCACTGCTTGTAATTTATTTGTGAGAGCCTTTTATTCCGCCGCTGAAACAACGGTTTTAGACCACATTCGTTCAGAAAAATCTATTTTTTAATACGCCGTTCATCAGATTTTTCAAAGGATACCTGGCTGGGAATGATGGAGACGGCGATTTGTTCGTTGCTGTACTGAGCTGTAATATTTTGAAGCTTAGCAAGAATATCTCCTTCGTTCATAGTCAATAGTTCCTCGATACCTGTTTTGTTCCAAAACTTTTGAATACCGCTGATAACCCCGCCAACACAACGGTCGCGTTCTCCAACAGTTATACTGCCGTCCAGGATATGATAGGAGCCTTGATAATATAAGGAACAAAATACCATCACTGCTTTATCCTGCTCCAGTGTCTTTACCGGGAGGCTGCTGCTGAACACAATATCCTTTTTGGATTCTCCGGTACGGCTGCTCTTAATCATAGCCGCATTTTCCGAACCGGAATAATTGACTGTAAGGGTTACGAAAGAAAGCTCTTCCGGCGTCAAGGCTACGGCAAAATCATTCCAGGCCGTATCAATTCCAATTCTTTCGCCTCTGTCATAATCTTCATTTCCCCATTCCAGCAGGTCAGCATTAAAATCAGTCAGCTTCCGTTTCTGATAATCCGCTGTTTTGAGTTTCATCAAGGAACGGTAATCTTCCCTGGTGGCATTGGGGTATTCTCGTTTTTCCGTAAGATTATCCTTACTTTCTTTTTGGCTTTCCTTGCTTTCGATTAATTCCAATGGTATAAAGGAATATTCAACACTGACGGTTAAGGCATTGCTGCTCCATTTTTTTGTGAGGCGGCCAATTTCGGCATCAATGGCTTTTTTCATACCGGATTCATCCTGCAGCTTCTTTTCCGGCTGACTTTGGAAAAAGGTCAGAAGTCCATCCATAACTGCTTTGCGGGCCTTGGTATATTCCCCGACCTTTAAGCGTTTGGCATCTAAAATGGATAGGGTAGAGGTATATTCAAACTGCGCGTTGCTGGCATTCTCATAGCCGGTCATGCCTCCATTGCCGAAATAGCGTGATTTCCAGCTTTCCGCAGTAAGCGGTGTGAGCTCGTAAAACAGGAAGGCCGCTATATCATTCGTATCCTTCATTTCGTTCAACTGGTCATTCTGATAAAATCGTTCTAAAAGGTTCCGATAGCCTTCCGTATCCGTAGCCTTCCAGACCTTTTGCTGAAATTCCTGCACGCGCATATCTTTATAACCATCAAAGCGCAAGGCTAAGAGCTTTTTGTATTCATCTTTTGTAAATGCCGTGTTTGGAATAGATACCGACTGACTTCCGGCAGAAACCAGTGTTGCACCTGTGAGTATAATTCCCGCCAGCACAAAACACAGAAGGGCAACGCCGGCTTTTTTACGTTTGCTGTCTAGCATAGACATTATTCGGTTCTTCATACCTCGTTTTCCTCCATAAAAATTGGTAGACAGTGCGGTTTGGTATGTCCTGCCGTTTCTTACAACCGCAATAATCGTTTCACCGTACTGCTTACGTGTCTGCATATCCTCATCCTGCAATACAAGGGCGTCACAAGAGATTTCACACTGCAGGGAAGCAGCCCGCGCCATCAAATAGACTGCCGGATTGAACCAATGCAGAATAGTTGCCGCTAATATCATTGCTTTGTACCATAGGTCATGCCGCTTGAAATGAGCCAGCTCGTGCCGCAAAATAAGGGTCAATTCCTCTTCGGAAAGCTGTATTGGCGGCATGAGAATAACGGGATGAAAAAAACCGACCATCATAGGGCTTGAAATACTTGAACAGGTCCGGTACTCGATATTTGCTTTAAGGCCCTGTTCCCGTTTCAGAATGTTCAGTAGGTTTAAAATCGTGGGGGTGGTTACGGTATCGCTCCATCGGCTTGCCATTTTCATAAAGCGCCTGTGCCGCAGAAGGTGACAGGCTGACGTGAAAAGGACACCTGCCAGCCAAATGAGAAGGCCAATGGTCCATATTGATAATTGCGGCATTTTTGTTACTGTTTCAGAAGCGCTGGTCAATACCTCCGCAGTATTGTTTGTCACCGGGGATGTGGGAGTGAATGGCACGGGCATTAAGGGTGTATTTGTGCCCTGTGGGGGTAAAAAAGGGAGCTCAATCAAAGGCCGGAAAGGAATTAGCCAGCCAACCGCTATTACCAGCCAAATCATGTAACGCCATTTGGGAGCATACCGTTTTGACAGTATTGGCAAGGCTGCTGCGTAAAGAAGTGTTATAACTGACATGGACAGGGTGCATTGCAGCAGGGCAGCTAAAAATGCTTCCATGTTAATCCCTCCTGTCCTTAAGCCATTTTGCCAATTCGTCAAGGTCGCTGTCTTTTATTTTTTTGCCGTCATAGAGGGTTGTAACCAGGCTGGCAAAGGAATTGTCATGAAAGCGTTCCATGAAGTCACCTGTTTCAAATTTCAAATAGTCCTCTTTTCCAATCATAGGGAAGTAGGTACGTTCCTTGCCGTTCTTCTCCGTCCGCAAAAATCCCCGCTATTAATCCTCAGGAGCCCGGAGCATCCGGTAGCCCACACCGATATGGGTCTGGATGTATTTGGGTTTGGAGGGGTCCTTTTCGATTTTCTTTCTCAGAGTTGCCATAAAGACCCGCAGCGCCGGTACATCGCTGGAATAATTGCCCCAGATTTCATGAAGAATAAAATTGTGGGTTAAGACTTTGCCTACATTTTTAGCCAGCATGCAGAGAAGCTTATATTCGATGGGAGTAAGGTGGATTTCCTCCTCATCCAGCCAGACACATCCGGCGGCATAATCAATCTTCAGATTGCCATTTGTAAAAAGGGTTGAATCCTTGAGAAGCTTTTCATTGTCGTAACGGATACGGCGGAGGCTTACCCGGAGCCTTGCCAGCAGTTCCTCGACGCTAAAGGGCTTCGTCAGATAATCATCCGCACCGGCATCCAATGCGTCTATTTTATCCTTATCCTCACTGCGGGCACTGACAACAATAATGGGAATGTTTGACCATGTTCGTACCTTCTTTATGATGTCCACCCCATCCATGTCCGGCAGGCCTAAATCCAGGATAATGATATCCGGCTGCCTGGAGACGGATTCCAGAATAGAGGCTTCCCCTGTTTCAGCTGTGTGATAAAGGTATCCCTGGGTTTCCAGGGTCGTGGTAATCAGCTTGCGGATGGCTTTATCATCCTCCACGACCAGTATTAATGGTTTATTCATGAACATTTACCTCCTCCGCCTGCAAGGTAAAGCCAAATACCGTACCTTGCGGAATATTATCTTTTACATAAATAGTGCCTCCGTGGGCGTGGATAATGGACTTGCACAGGGAAAGCCCCAGTCCGAGTCCCCGCCTGCCGTCTCCGCGGATATTATCAGCCGTATAGAACATATCAAAGAGCCTGGCCTTGGCGTCGTCTGATATACCGGAACCGTCATCGGAGATTTCCACCAGTATGAATTGGCCCTCCTTCTTCACGGAGATTGTTATATGGGAACCCTTCTGTGTGTATTTGATTGCGTTGTCCACGATGTTGATAATCACCTGGATAATGAGCCGGGAATCCATTTTCGCCATGAGGAGCTCGTCTTCCAGGACTGCTTTTATATCGTGCTCCGTGCTGTTTCGGTTAATATGGAGCAGTGCTTCCGTAATGACATCCTCAAGCAGCTCAGGCTGAAGATTCAAATTCAGCGTTCCGTTATCAATCCGGGTAATGGAAAGCAGGTTCTCCACCAGATTGATCAGCCACATGGAATCGTCATAGATATCCGTGTAAAGGCTTTGTTTCTGGGCTTCGCTCAGCACACTGGAATTGCCCATGAGAATGCCGGCATTCCCGGAAATGCTTGTCAGAGGAGTACGCAGATCATGGGATATGGCACGTAGCAGGTTAGCCCGGAGCTGTTCCTGCTGCATTTGCATGGAAATCTCCTTTTGGGTTTCATTGATTTCTTCTTTTTCCAGTGCCAGGGCACATTCTCCCAGCATTGCAATTAAAAGGCTCTTGTCAAAGGCCTCCAGCGGAGCTTCGCTGTCCATGGCAACACCGACGACTGCCAGCACCATACCGCTTCCCCGGACAGCCAGATACAGGCACCTGGCTGCGGACAGAGTATTTGTCGTAGCTCCGGCACGCTTGTTGTTCTTATATACCCATTCGGCAACTGCACGTTCTTCCGTTCCGAAGTAAGACTGCTGTTCAGCCGGTGCATCCTTCTTTGGAAAAAGCGTAGGTTCTGCCAGGCTGTTCCGGTGCGAAGGATAGCAGATCACAGACCGGTCCAGCAGTTTTACCATTTGCTTTGCGGTTTCACTTAAAATATCTTCTTTCCCTTTAGCCTGCTGTAATTTACGGCTTGTTTCCAGGAGGACTTCCGTCCGGTGGGCTTTCTGCGCCGATTGACGAGCCTGCTCCTTTATCCGCTTTGTCAGGGTGCTGGTAATCAGAGAAGCCGCAAACATTACCAGGAAGGTTATCGGATAGCCTGGGTCGTATGCCTGCAGGGAAAAGCGCGGCTCTGTAAAAAAGTAATTGAACAGGAGAACGCCTAATACCGACGATACGGCACTGTACAGCCTTCCCTTTGTCACTATGGCATTCAGCTGGACGCCTAAAATGTAGACCGTTATAATATTTGCTACGCTGAAGTTCAGATAGTCAAACAAAAATCCGATTAAGGTACAGACAACTAAAAGGGCGATTGATTTTCCCGTATCAGCCAGGGATAGATTCGGCGGCGGTTTTAAAAATTTGAAGGTATTATGGTGAAAGGATGCCTGGGTGTCCGGAATAATGTAAATATCAATTGTCGGTGCCAGGGCAGTCAGCTTATCGATAAAATTAACTTTGCCGGGCCATTTCTTCCAGTGGGCAGACCGCCCGATGACTATTTTTGATACGCGGCTTGCTTTTGCATATTCGGCAATCTGGGCAGGAATATCGTCACTGTACACCGTTGAAATCTGCGCGCCAAGCTGCTCGGCCAGTCTTAAGTTCTCCCGGAGGGCTGCCCTGTTCTTATCCTCTAAATCCCGGGTTTGCGAGGTCTCTACAAACAGGGCCGTAAAGGTGCCGTGAAAAGCATCTGCCATTCTTGCCGCTGTACGGATGACCCTGGCATTGGAAGGAGAGGAGGAAACGCATACTAAAATATGCTCATTTGCATAAGAACCATTGGCCTTTGACGGCTCATTCTGCACAGCGATGCGGTTGACTTTATCAGCCGTACGGCGCAAGGCAATTTCCCTTAGTGCAATCAGCTTTTCTTTCGTAAAGAAATTGGCAAGTGCCCTCTGGGCCTGCTCCTCCCGGTAGATTTTCCCTTTGTTCAGCCGGTCTATCAGATCATCGGGTTCAATATCCACCAGCTCAATTTGGTCGGCGCTGTCGAACACGCTGTCCGGAATACGTTCCCGCACAAAGATGCCAGTAATGGATTCCACAATATCATTGAGGCTTTCGATGTGCTGGACATTAATGGTGGTAGATACGTCAATCCCAGCCTGCAGAAGCTCCTCCACATCCTGGTATCTTTTTTTGTGGCGGCAGACAGCGGCATTCGTATGAGCCAGTTCGTCCACAAGAATAAGAGCCGGCCTGCGCTGCAAGGCATGGTCCAGATCAAATTCCCTGATTTGAACACCCTTATAGGATAATTCCAGAGGAGGCAAGGTTTCCAGACCCTTCAGAAGAGCCATGGTTTCCGGCCGCACATGGGGCTCGATATATCCGGCAACCACATCAGTGCCGTTCTCTTTGGCTTCCTGAGCGTCACTTAACATGGCGCAGGTCTTACCTACACCGGCCGCATAGCCAAAATAAATCCGCAGCCTGCCCCGTTTATTTCCTGCCGGCAGGGTGGAAAGCTGCTTTAACAGTGAATTCGAATCTGTCTGATGAATCGGCATTGAAATATACCCCTTTTCCTTGCTTATTAAAACAGTATAGCATAAGGAAAATCAGGATAGCGTTATGATTTCTGCTATGGTATTAAGATTGTGTTAAGATAATCAAGCAGCAGGGCAAAAGGGGGAAGCTATATCCGGTAATGGGAGGGTGTAGTATTCATGGTCTGTTTAAACTTCCTGCGAAAGCTGGAGGGATTTAAGTATCCTATCCGTATGCTTATCTCATCGATGGATAAATCTGTATTCCGGAGCATATCCTTTGCCTTTTCCAGCCTTAGATTCCAAACATAATCCGAAAGATTTTCATTGGTCTTTTTCTTAAATAAATAGCTCATATAAGCCATACTTACATGAAAATGGTCTGCCAGCATGGTATTGGAGAATTCGCTGGACAGATAATTTTCCTGGATAAACTGCTTTACCTGGGAGATGTGGATGCAGGAATTGGCGGTTTCCTCCTCAAATACGGAAATGATATGGTACATATTTGCCTTGATATCATCGTGCTTTTCAGCGTAGCTCAGGGTTCTGCAGTAATAGAGGGTTTCATAATACAAATCGTTTATAGTCTCAAAACGGATGCCGGATTTGTTCATCAGGTTAATGATGACAGTAATGATATCAATGAGGATGCAGCGGATAAAGAAATCCGGATTGGTTTTCTGGTCAATAAGCTCAAATAATTCCCGCAGGGTCGTATTGGCCTTGGGAAAATCAAAGTTCTCTAGCTCCTTTGAGAAAGTTTCAAGCTTCTTATAGGGATAGGAAAAGCTGGTCTCCTTTGGTATGCTGTCGGCTATTTTGCTGTAGGATACCACAGGAGACGCCTCCCAGAAGCTGCATGCCAGCAGGGCATTTTCATAAAGGGCAGGAATATCCATGGGATTGGAGGAGATATTGCTGATAGCGGTCTTACAGGCTGTCTCCTTATAAAAATCCTGAAATAAGAGGCTGATAACCTCCTCCTTGTCATTTTCCGTACCGCAGTAATTAATTAAGAACACGGCATAAGCCTCCGCCTGCTCCAGAAGAAGGCAGGCGCCGTCAGAGGGCAGGGCCTGAAGAATGAAATCCCTGATTTCCTTTGCCGAAATATTGGATGAGAGCAGTATTTTCACAGAAAAGATGCTGTTATAGGAATGGGGATGGAAAAACTGGTCAATCTGGGAGATATCCTCCCCCTTGGAACCGTTGTTCTCCACCAGGATGGAATTCAGGATGGATTCATGCATTATTATCCGGTAATTATCGATTTTGGCCTGGAGCTGGCGGTTCTTTTTAAGGGTGCTGTCAAAGGCATCGCTTATCTGCTGCAAATATCCACCCTGGGAATTCATCTCAGGGGCTATTTTTTTCGTCAACTTCTGCAGGGGCCGGTAGGTTATCTGCATGGCCAGCATTATCAGCAGGAGTCCGAACATGGATACGCTGATAAAGGTCAGATAGGTATTCTGAAAGGCGCTGCTGACAGAGCTTAAGACCATTTCCCTGCTGGAAAGGGCCAATATGCGGAAGTTTCCGAATAAAGGCGGCAGTACATAGGCTATGGAGGCTTTATCCACCTCGTAGTAACCATCCTCTTTCTTTTCGAGGCTGGAAAGGTAGGGTGAGATTTCCTCTCCATTGACCTGGGAGATTACAGTACCCTTGCCGTCAGTAAAGCATATGGAAGTAACACTGGGGGAAATGGCGGCCGACAGCAGCTTCTTAAACTCAAATTCATTGATTACATATACCAGGTAGTAGTTTTCTGTTGAGATGGAAGGAATATAAAAAAACAGGCTTTCCTTCTTTCCCTTCCAGTAGACAAGCTTGTTCTTTCTGTCCGCATACCAGTCCTTTAAAGGCAGCTCCTTAAACTTTCCGTCAAAATAGACGGAAAAGCGATTATTTTGGTATTGCACCAATTTCTTGGAGGAAAGACAGGACTCCTGTTTCTTATCCAGATAAAGGACGTCATCCAGCAGAAAATTACCCACCGTATGATTCTGGATTTCCTTGGCGGCAAGATAGCTGTAATAATTATCGTTGGTATACCGGGATAACAGCATGATGGTGTTTTCCTGTATCAGCAGGTGGATGCGGTCAATCTCAAAGAACCGGGAGGCAATAATATCCTCCAGCTGTTTCAATTCTGCCGAATTCTGGTTGTTTAAGGATTTAAAATATACATTTTTCAGTTCAAACTGCACCGCATAAAAAAAGCCCATAATGGAAACGGATAATATAACTAAGTACGATAAAAAATATTTGATAAAGGTTATGTTCTTTTTTTCCAAAACTGACTTCATAGCAATCTACCCTCTCTGTCACATATAGTTTTCTCCAAGTAAATCATACAATAGTCTGCCTGTAAAAACAATTGGATAAGCCTGTAATGGGAGGATACATTATTTTAGAAGAGCACCTAACAATTTGCACGTAAATGCAAAAAAGTCAGTAAATAAGCCACTTTGAAGAGGGTACGGAAATTGTGGTACCCGTATAAATTATTGTCTGTTGAAAGCAGGTATTCCTGTTGTTATAGTAAAAACGTGATCACAAAGAAAAGCGCTTTTAAAGTTCAAACAAAAAAAGGAGAAGGTATTTCATGAAAAAAAGTAAACTGAATATTGCGAAAAGATCCATAGCTGTTTTTCTAATTGCTTTACTTACCGTTTCTTCCCTGGCAGCCTGCGGCAGCAAAGGGAAGAATGAAACCAAGGCTGCAGATGGTACTACAAAGGAAGTTTCAGGCAAGGAAGATTCCGGCAGCAAGGATAGCGGCAGTGCAGCTGAAAGTATTACTTTCCCGTTGTCAGAGCCTGTGACCATGTCAATGTTTGCAATTATGAATGGGGAATATGATTTAAAAGACAATCCAACCTTCCAGTATATAGAAGAGAAGACCGGCGTAAAATGGGATGTCCAGTCATCCATGGGAAGTGATATCGCAGAGAAAAAGGGCCTTATGTTTGCTTCTGATGCCTATACGGATGTTCTGTATAAGGCGGGGCTTACACGGGAAGAGCAGGAGAAATACGGGAAGCAGGGAATCCTTATTCCTTTAAATGACTTAATTGATAAATATGCTCCCAATTTAAAGAGCGCCCTTGACAAACATGATGGCTGGCAGTACATAACAGCATCTGACGGGAATATCTATTCCCTGCCGGAGCTGGATAACCAGTCACCCTCCATTGCCGTACTGTTTTTAAATCAGGTATGGCTGAAGAATTTAGGCCTCTCGGAACCGAAGAATCTGGATGAACTGTACAATGTTTACAAGGCCTTTAAAGAAAAGGACGCCAATGGAAACGGTGATCCCAATGATGAAATACCTCTTATTGCCACCAGTGACGGAACACCGATAAGCCTGCTGCTCCCTTATTTGGGCGTGCCGTTCAATGCAGCAAACAGTTGTGCCATTATGGACGATAAGCTGGTTTATGTCCCCACCTCCGATAAATTCAAGGAATTAATTTCTTTTGCTACAAAGCTGTATAAAGACGGGCTTTTGGATAAGAACTCCTTTACACAGAAATTAGACCAGCAGAAAGCTCTTGGTGCTTCCGGTGATGTACTCGGCTCCTTCTTTGATGCAGGTGCTTTCTTAACGGTAGGCCGTGACAGGGATGATGATTTCAGAATCCTTACACCTTTTGAAAATGGTGTATTCCCTGTAGGCTCCGGCGTTACAGGCGGTACCTTTGCCATTACGGACAAGTGCAAAAACCCTGAAGTTGCCATGGCATGGATAGATCAGTTCTATTCGGAAGAAGGCGGCGAGCTGGCATGGCTTGGTATAAAGGATAAGACCTATAAGGTAAATGCAGATGGTACCTGGGAATGGGCACTTGGTGATTACGGTAAGGATATCGGCAGCTTAAGAGCCAATGCGACCCTGCAGGGAGCTGCAAATCATCCCTCCATTCAGCCATCCCTTTGGTTTACCGGCATGACGGATCCTGATGAAAAGCTCCTGGACGAAGAAAGGGCAAGAATTGTAAAAATAGGGGCAAAGCCCTTCCCTAACTTAAATATTTCGGACAGCGACAGCGCAACCCTTGCAACGGTAAAAGCGGATGTGGATACCTACATCAACCAGTATATTGCCCAGGTAGCAACCGGGGAGCTGGAACTTGAAAAGAGCTGGGATTCTTATCTTTCTACCTTAAAGAAGATGGGTGTGGATGATATGATTAAGATTTACCAGGATGCATATACCGGTAAGTAAGGTTAAAATCCTGCCTATAGAAAATGATATGTAATGGTCAGCTGCTGCAAAATGTTCCAAAAGACTTTCTTGCAGCAGCTGTTCTTCAAAGGGGGCATTTTGTGAAACAACAGAATAAAACGTTAAAACAAAAGAATTTCTTCCTTCGGCTGGGTGCCGATATGAAGAAAAATTATATCCTTTATTTTATGATACTTCCTGCGGTTGCCTACTATGTTATTTTTTCTTATGTACCCATGTATGGTGTTCAGCTGGCTTTTAAAAATTTCAATATCCGCCGTGGCATCTGGGGCAGTGAATTTGTAGGAATGGATAATTTCACCAGGTTTTTCAGCAATTATAATTTCCGCCAGCTGATTGAAAATACCATCGGTATCAGCATATACAGTCTGATTATCGGCTTCCCCATACCAATCATCTTTGCCCTGATGCTTAATTACTTAAGACAGAAGCACTTGAAAAAGACGGTTCAGATGGTATCCTATGCGCCTTATTTTATTTCAACGGTTGTTATGAGCGGTATGCTTATCATATTTTTAAATCCCGACACGGGAATCTTCAATACCGTAAGAAGCTTCTTCGGCCTTCCTTCTCTGGATTTTCTGGCAAAGCCCGGACTGTTTAAATCCATCTATGTATGGAGCGGTGTATGGCAGGGAATGGGTTTTAGCTCCATTATATACATATCCGCCCTTTCCGGCGTAGATTACCAGCTTCACGAAGCGGCAATCGTGGACGGAGCTACCAAGGTCAAGAGAATCTGGCATGTGGACCTGCCCTCTATTAAACCTACCATCATGATGCTCTTTATCCTGAACATGGGCCAGATTATGAACGTAGGCTTCGAAAAGGTTTTCCTGCTGCAGAATTCCCTGAACTTTAAGGCATCGGACGTTATATCCACCTATGTATACCGTGTGGGTCTTGTAAATAACGATTATGGGTATTCTACAGCAGTAGGACTGTTTAATTCCGTAATTAATCTTGTGCTGATAATAGCGGCCAACAAATTTTCAAAAAAATTAACGGAGGAAAGTCTATGGTAACGGGAAAGGATTGGAGGAGTAAAAAAGTTAATGGGGCAGGCAGTATGCTCCATTCTGATAAAATTTTTGATACAACCAATTTCTTATTGATGATTCTATTTTTCTTTTTATTTGCCTGGCCTCTCTGGTTCATCGTTATTGCATCCTTCAGTGATCCTGCAGCCGTCTGGAACGGTAAGGTGGTCTTATTGCCAAAGGGCTTTAGCCTTGAGGCTTACAGGGAGATTTTAAAGTATAAGAGCATTTGGCTGGGGTACCGCAATACGATTATCTATACGGTACTGGGAACCCTTATTAACCTGGTGCTGACCGTCTGCGCGGCATATCCTCTTTCCAGAAAGGATTTTATGCCAAAGAATTTCTTTATGTTCATGTTCATGCTGACAATGTATTTCAGCGGCGGCCTTATTCCCACCTATCTGGTGGTGAGCAAGCTGAATCTGGTGAATACCATCTGGGCCATGATTATTCCGGGAGCTATCTCCATTTATAACGTTATCATAACCAGGACCTATTTCATGAACAGCATACCGGAAAGTCTGGAGGAGGCGGCAGAACTGGACGGAGCTAATTCCCTGCAGTTTCTGCTGCGTATCGTACTTCCGCTGTCAAAGCCTGTAATCGCAGTTATCGCTCTTTATTATGCGGTAGGCCACTGGAATGATTTCTTTTCGGCTCTTATTTATATTCATAAGAAGGAGCTTCTTCCCTTACAGACCTTTCTAAGGGATTTGCTGATACAAAATCAGGTAAATATTGATATGACCGGCCTTGATCCGGTAGCAGCCGAGAGGAAGATGAAGCTGGCTCAGACAATTAAATACGGGGTTATCGTGGTATCCTCCGTGCCGGTTCTGTGTTTTTATCCTTTGGTACAGAAACATTTTGTAAAGGGAATAATGATTGGTTCCGTAAAAGGCTGAATTGTATGAAAGTATAGGAGGATATTATTTATGGTTGTAAAGAAAATTTCAATCGGAGATGATGCAATTTGCTTCGAGTTTGACACAGATGTCCAGGAAATAAAAATTAAAGCCTTTTCACCTGCAATAAGAGAGCATATCGAACTTGGTACATACGATGCTGAAACCGAAGGCTGCCGCGTGTATATCCCCAGGTATGCCTTTGGCCGTGACGGCCTCTATCTTGCCTATGAGCTCTATCACAGGGGTGAGAAACTCACTGGAAAAAGCTATGCCGAAGAATTCACCATGACACCGGAAAACGATTATCCCTACCCGCCAGCTGATACGAAAAAAGGGCTTCAGATTAATCCGGCCATGATAGATGATGCGATTTCAATCGGTGCCAGGCATTGTGCTTATAACGTCTGCATCGGTGACCTGATGCAGACGGAACCGGAGGGCTGCATCCTGTTCCGGCATGACGGCCGTGATTATTATTTCGATTCGGAGGCAGTTGCTTCCTGCGACCGCAGTATCAAACAGATGTCCGACGTCGGAATCACCGTAACGCTGATACTGCTTTGTACGAAAAATTGGCCCTTGGCCACCCCCGAGGATATGTACGGCGTGCTGCTGCATCCCGATTATGTCAATGACCGGGAAAACGAAGGCGGGCTGCTCAGCGGTTTTAATGTCATAACAGATGAGGGAATACGGCACTATGCCGCGTTTATAGCCTTTCTCACAAAGCGCTATACGGATACCTCCCAGGAACACGGACGTGCGGTCGGAATGATAATTTCCAATGAAGTAAATTCCCACTGGGTCTGGAATAATTCAGGGCACAAGAATGCAGAGGAAATCGCCCGTGAATATACAACGGCTCTCCGGATAGCCTGCCAGGCATCGGTGGAGGTATATAAAAATATGCGCATCTATGCTTCCCTCGACCATTTTTGGACGGGTGCTCTGAATACCAGGGAAAAGGAGAAGTACACCGGCTCCCGTTACCTCCTTGAAAACCTGTCTGAAAACGCCAATGCCGACGGCGATTTTCACTGGAATGTTGCTTTTCACCCATATCCGGAAAATCTCAGCTTCCCGGATTTTTGGAATGATAAAACCGCAACGGAAGACAACGATACCTGCCGGGTTACCTTTAAAAACCTTGGCGTGCTTTGCGATTTTCTTTACCGTGAAGAAAATCTGTACAAAGGCCAGCGCCGCCGGATAATCCTTTCCGAGCAGGGCTTTAATTCCAGCTGGACGCCCGAGAGTGAGATTTTGCAGGCCTGTGCATATGGAAGGGCTTATCGTGCCGTGATGGAGATACCCGAAATTGACAGCTTTATCTATCATGCCCATGGTGACAATGCAGGAGAGGGCGGCAGCCTTAATCTTGGGCTATGGAGGCGTAACAAGGATAAGCCCGGTTTTGACGCTCCGAAGCCAATCTATTATGTTTTCAAAGCAATTGACCAATGCGACGAGACAGGACGCTGCCATTGGGAAAGATACTGATTTTATCTGCATATCATGCTTATTTCCTGTAATTGTAAAGGTAATTATGTAAAACTTGTTTACGGGAATTTACGCACCTGTTTGCATAATGCACATTGATTACAGGAAGCCTTGTTGGTATAGTTAAAAGTATTCACAGAGAAAAGTGTTTTAGCTGGTTTATACCAAAAAGGAGAAGGTATTACATGAAGAAAAGTAATTGGAACATAGTGAAAAAACTGATAGCTGCTGTTTTCATGGCATTACTTATCGTTTCTTCCCTTGCAGCCTGCGGGGGCAAAGAGAAGAACGAAAACAGGGCCGCCGGCGATACTGTAAAGAAAGCTTCAGGCAGTATCACCTTTCCTCTGGCGGAGCCTTTGACCATGTCAATGTTTGCAGTGATGAATGGGGAATATGATTTAAAAGACAATCCAACTTTTCGGTATATCGAAGAGCAGACCGGCGTAAATTGGGATGTCCAGTCCTCCATGGAAAGTGATCTCGCAGAGAAAAAAGGTCTTATGTTTGCTTCTGATGCCTATACGGATGTTGTGTTTAAGGCGGGTCTTTCCCGGGAGGAGCAGGAGAAATATGGGAAGCAGGGAATCCTGATTCCTTTGAATGACTTAATTGATCAATATGCTCCCAATTTAAAGAGCGCTCTGGATAAATATGATGCCTGGCAGTATATAACAGCGTCTGACGGGAATATCTATTCTCTGCCGGAGCTGGATTACCCGTCACCTTCCTTGCCCACACTGTTTCTTAATCAGGCATGGCTGAAGAATTTAGGCCTTTCAGAGCCGAAGAATCTAGATGAACTGTATCAGGTCTACAAGGCCTTTAAGGATAAGGATGCCAACGGAAACGGTGACCCTGATGATGAAATACCTCTTATTGCCACCAGTGACGCAACACCAATCACCCAATTGCTGCCTTATTTCGGAGTGCCGATCAATATGGCAAACAATTGCGCCATTATGGACAATAAGCTGGTCTATGTCCCCACCTCCGATATATTCAAGGAATTCATTGCCTATGTCACTAAGCTGTACAAAGAAGGGCTTTTGAGCAAGAACTCCTTTACCCAGAAATTAGACCAGCAGAAAGCTCTTGGTGTCTCTGGAGATGTACTTGGCTCCTTCTTTGATGCAGGTGCTTTCTTAACAGTAGGACGGGGTAGGGATGAAGATTTCAGAATCCTTACACCCTTTGAAAATGGCGTATTCCCGGTAGGCTCCGGCGTTACCGGCGGTACCTTTGCCATTACGGACAAGTGCAAAAACCCTGAAATTACGATGGCATGGATTGATCAGTTCTATTCGGAAGAGGGCAGTAAGCTGGCATGGCTTGGTATTAAGGATAAAACCTATAAGACAAATGCCGATGGTACCTGGGAATGGATTCTTGGTGCTTACGGTGAGGATGTCGGTACCTTAAGAGCCAATGCAACCCTGCAGGGTGCGGCAAATCACCCCTCCGTTCAGCCCTCTTATTGGTTTACCGGTATGACGGACCCGGATGAAAAGCTTTTGGATAATGAAAAGAAAAGAATAGTAAAAATGGGGGCAGCCCCCTTTCCCAGTTTAAATATTTCCGACAGCGACAGCACAACCCTAGCAACGGTAAAAGCGGATGTGGATGTATATATCAACCAGTATATTGCCCAGGCAGCAACCAGGGAACTGGACATTGATAAGAGCTGGGAGGATTATCTTGCCACCTTAAAGAAAATGGGTGTGGATGATATGATTAAGATTTACCAGGATGCATATGCCGGTAAATAAAATTGTTCAATGGTATTTTATAAGAATGGAGTTCCTATGGAAAGAAAAATATACGACGATTTTAGAAATCCCGGAATGGAATACAGAGGGAAGCCCTTCTGGGCCTGGAACGGGAAGCTGGATAAAAATGAACTGCTGAAGCAGATTGATATTATAAAAGAAATGGGATTTGGAGGCTTCTTCATGCATTCCAGAACCGGTCTTGAAACAGAGTATCTGGGGGAGGAATGGTTTGAGCTGATCAATGCCTGCTCGGATCATGCAAAAGAGGAAGGACTTGAGGCCTGGCTCTATGACGAGGACCGCTGGCCTTCGGGAAGTGCCGGGGGAATCGTTACCAGGGAAGAAAAGTACAGGGCCTCCTTCCTTCAAATGGAGCTGTATGGAAAAGAGAGCCGGAAAGCTTGTCAGTGGGAAAATGCCGTTGCTGTCTTTGCCGTTACCTTGAAGGAAGGAATGCTCCTTTTAGAGCGAGAGGTGGAGGAAACAACTTTCTTACAGGAAGAGGAAGTGCTGGTAGGCTTTTATATAAAGGAATCGGAATGCAGAGAGGTCTATAATGGATATACCTATCTGGACACCATGCAGCAGGAGGCTGTTGAAAAATTCATCGAGGCCACCCATGAAAAATACGCCCAAAACTGCGGAGAGCGTCTGGGAAAGGATATACAGGGGATTTTTACCGATGAGCCCCACAGAGGAGCACTGTTTTCAACCTTCTCCGAGGGAAGGGAAAATGCCGTACCCTTTACTCCAGGACTTTTTGAAACCTTTGAAGAAAGGTTCGGATATGATTTAAAAGAAAAGCTTCCGGAGCTTTTCCTGAAAACTGCCGGCAGCGGGCTCTCAAGGGTTACCAGGGATTATATAGAATTATGCCAGGAGCTGTTCCTTGAAAATTTTGCTGTGCCCATTCAAAGCTGGCTCAGGAAGAAGAATATGCTCTTTACCGGACATGTTCTTCATGAGGACTCCCTCACGGCCCAGACGGTCATGCAGGGTTCCCTGATGCGCTTTTATGAATATATGGATTATCCCGGCGTGGATGTTCTGTCGGAAGGAAACCGCTGCTATTGGATTGTAAAGCAGGTAGTCTCCGTTGCAAGGCAGCTGAACAAAAAATGGGTCCTTTCCGAGCTCTACGGCTGTACCGGCTGGCAAATGAGCCTTCAGGATTACAAATATGCCGGGGATTGGCAGGCACTCTTTGGCATTACCCTAAGATGTCCCCATCTTTCCTGGTATACCATGAAGGGAGAAGCAAAAAGGGATTATCCTGCCAGTATCTTCCACCAGTCCGCCTGGTACCGGGAATATGCCTGTCTGGAGGATTATTTTTCCAGAATCCATGTATTGATGACGGAAGGAACGGCGGACTGCTCACTTTTGGTATTAAATCCAATCGAAAGTGTCTGGGCCAGGGCATATGCCGGAGCTTTTGAGGTCTTAAGTGCCAGAGACGAAGAGATTCAGAGGCTGGAGAAGCAGTATACAGAAGTATTTGAACGGCTTGTAAGGAGAAGGATTGACTTTGATTATGGGGAAGAGGACATTCTTTCCAGGCATGGAAGAGTGGAAGCTGGGGTACTGCTTGTAGGGGAAGGCTCCTACCGGAAGGTACTGATTGCTGGCATGGATACGATGAGAGCATCCACTCTGGCCCTGTTACAGGAATTTAACAGGCAGGGAGGACAGCTTATATTTCTTGGTGAAGCGCCGAAGTTCATAGATGTCAGGCCCTCGGAAAAAGCTGCCGAACTTGCCGGTAAAGCATGGCAGCTTAACTGGGAGGAGGACTTTGAAGGTATCTGCGCCTCGGGTAATGAAATCGGTGTGGAAGGAGCAGCAGGCAGCCACATCCTGGCGCAGGTCAGAAGCCTGGCAAAGGAAAAAGCCGTATTCCTTTTGAATACAGACAGAAATACCTCCTTTTCCAATGTAAGAATCGATTTGGGAATAGGGAATAAAGCGGAGCTTTGGGATGCAAGAACAGGAGAGAGGACGGAAGTAAATACCTTTAATAGAGACGGCAGGCTTATCTGCTTTCTGGATTTTGATAAGGCAGAGGAAAGACTTCTTCTGATAGACTGCAGGGAAGGATACCGGGAAAATACGGACACAAGCTCCTATTCCTACCGTTTGGAGGAGGAAAATATATGCGTCCTTGATATGGTAACAGTAATCACCCCTGAAAACCGGGTAATCCCAAGGCAGGAGGTATTAAGAGCCGACCGCTGCCTGAGAACGGAGTTCGGTTATCCCTGGCGGAGCGGAGAAATGCTTCAGCCCTGGTACGAAAAGAAGCAGATGGAAGTTTGGGATAAGGGAAGCAAAGATAAGGGAAACAGCGACAAGGAGAACAAAGATAAGGAAAACAGTGATAAGGAAAACAAAGATAAGGAAAACAGGAATGAGGAAAGTAAGGATAAGATACATAAGATTACGCTCCGTTATGATTTTTATACGGAAATACTTCCTGCAGAATTATCCGTGGCAATTGAGAGTCTTGATAAGGTTCTAAAAATATCCCTGAACGGGAAGGAAATCAACCGGGAAAGCACCGGTAAATGGATTGATATCTGTTATGACAGGGTACGGATACCGGCGGAAGACCTGTCCATTGGCGAAAATACGCTGGAGGTGATCTGTGAATATGGGAGAACGGGCGGTATAGAAGCCGTATATCTGCTGGGGTATTTTGGTGTGAGCCTGCAGGAGGAAAACCGGAAGGCGGTTTTGACGGAGCTTCCGAAAACATTAAGGATAGGTGATATTACCTCCCAGGGCCTTCCCTTTTACTCCGGTAAATTATCCTATCTGACAGAAGGTATTATAAATGGCAGCAGGGAAAAAGGAGAAAGCAGAGAAAGCAGTAACGGCAGGCTTCTGGTAAGTCTGGGTGATTTCGGAGGAGCCTGTGTGAAGCTGATCGGAGAGGAAGAAAAGATACTTGCCTTTCCTCCCTTTAAGGCGGAAATAGCAGGCCTTAGGGAAATCCAGCTGGTATTTACCAGGAGGAACACCTTTGGCCCCCTGCATCAGCTTCCTGCAAAGGCAGCAGCTTATGGACCGGATAATTTCATGACCACAGGAGAACAATGGTCGGAGGGCTATGTTTTACTGCCACAGGGGCTTTTTACACAGCCTGAGATAAGGTTTCCGGATGGGAAAAACAGATAACAGAGTGAAGCCGCCATTTAGGCAAGACAGTATAACAGGGAGAAATCCGTCGCTATTTAAGCGAAAGACAGTAATAGATTGAGTGTCAGAAAAGGGCAGGCGTCAGAAAAAGATAGAACATCAGAAAAAGGTAGAACATCAAAAAAGGTAGAGAATTAAAAAAGATAGAGCATCACAAAAGGAGTGCATTTATGAAGAAAATAGAATTTCCCGCGGATTTTATATTCGGCACGGCTACCAGTGCGGCGCAGCTGGAAGGCGCCAGCCTGGAAGACGGAAAAGGTTTATCCATCTGGGATGTCTTTGCAAGAATTCCAGGGGCCATAGCGGACGGAACTACACCGGATATTGCCTGCGATATGTACCGGTCTTATGAAGAGGACCTTAAGCTTGCCGGAAAGCTGAATATGGAATCCTTCCGGTTCTCCTTTTCCTGGTCACGCATCCTGCCGGAGGGCAGGGGAAGGGTAAATCAGAAGGGGCTTGATTACTACAAAAGGCTCATAGACAGTATCCATCAAAACGGCATGGTGCCCAATGCCACCATATACCACTGGGACCTGCCTTATGAACTGGAGAGGGAAGGGGGCTGGCTGAACCGGGAAGTGGTAAAATGGTACGGGGAATATGCAAGCCTTCTCTTTCATACCTTTGGTGAGAGCATTCCTTTATGGGCAACGGTCAATGAGCCCATTGCCACCTATGTGGGCTATGCACTGGGGCAATTTGCTCCGGGCAGAAGGTCGGAGAGCTTTGGAAGACAGGCAAACCATCACTTGCTTTTAGCCCACGGTGAGGGAGTGAAACGCTTCCGGGAAGCCGGCTTAAAGAACAGCAGGATAGGCATGGTAGTAGATATCTGGCATCATCATCCCTTAAGAGCCGGCAGCAAAGAGGATAGGGAGCTTGCCGAGCTGGAGAATGAAAAGACCTACCGCTCTTATTTGAATCCTGTTTTCCAGGGATGCTACAGTGAAAGGCTTCTGGAATATATGAAGGAGAATAACTGTATGCCTGTTATGGAAGAAGGGGATATGGAAAGAATAAAGCAGCCTCTGGATTATTTTGGCCTGAACTGCTATAACAGGGTCCTTTCCTGTGCCGATTCTGAATTGTTAAAGCCCAGGAAGGAGAATGGCCAGGGCGGAAACTTTCTGGAAAATGGCAGTGAATTCTATCCCAAGGCTGTCTACGATGCCATCGGAATCCTGAACAGGGAATATAAAATCGGGATTCCAATCTACATAACAGAGAACGGAACCTATAACTGTTCAGAGGAGGTTACAGCAAAGGGAAAAGTTCATGATACCCAGCGTATCCGCTACATACAGGGATTTTTGTACTGGATTCATAAAGCAATGGAGGAAGGGGCGGATATCCGGGGATATTACCTCTGGTCCCTGTTGGATAACTGGGAATGGAGTGCCGGCTATACCTATCGTTTCGGACTGGTCCATACGGATTTTAAGACCCAGGAAAGGATAGTAAAGGACAGCGCTCTGTGGTTTAAGGAAATGGTCAAAAACAGAGGCTTTGTACCGGAGGATGAATATACCGGGGAATGACCGGGTATCAAATGGTACAGGCTCAGAAAACGTGGGTTTTGCACAGCTCAATCAATTCCAGCGCGGAGGAGGTCAGAAATTTATTCTTATGGTAAATGAGGTAGAAGGTCCTCTTGAACCGGATTCCGTTTAAGGTAAGCTGTTTGATCGCATGGCTGTCCAGATAGGGCTTCACCAGTTTGCAGGATAATACGGAAAGACCGTGGCCTGCGGCAACAGCCTTAATAATGGCCTCCGTGCTGATGCTTTCCCAGGAGGGCTTAATGGAAATGCCATGGACAAGCATGGTGCTGTCGAATAATTCTCTGGTGCCGCTGCCTTTTTCTCTTAAGATAAAGTCATAATCCCTCATTTGCTCCGCATCCAGGGGTTCGCAGCCGGCAAGCTTATGATGGTTTCCGCAGATTAATGCCAGTTCATCCTCCATAAAAGGACAGCTTAAAATATTCCCATTATGGACAGTGCCTTCAATAAGGGCAAAATCAATCTCATTATTCAGGATTCTTTTCTCGATTTCAGCGGAATTCTCAATTGTAGCATATACTTTCACATCGGGGCGCTTTTGACGGAACAAGGTAATATATTCCGGCAGCAGATATGTACCAATGGTAATACTTGCACCTATTTTCACAGGGCTGGAGGCTTCCCAGCCCCTTATATTGTTCTCCATTTCGTCGAACAGGGAGACAAGGTGCGTTGCATATTCCAGAAACTGCTGTCCGGGTTCCGTCAGATAAAGCTTTCTGGAAATCCTGTCAAACAGCTTAATATGATAATGCTCCTCCAGCTCTTTTATGGCAAGGCTGACCGTAGGCTGGGCAAGATACAGCTTATCTGCCGCCGCTGTTACGCTTTTATATTTACAAACTGCAATAAAGATAGATAAATGTCTTAATGTCATGCTTTTTCCCACTTTCATAATGAAATACAAATGAAAATTATAAGTTTATACTATTTTACTTTTAAGAAGGCAGGAAGTAAACTAGTACAATGTTTTTGAATTAACCACCAAAACTATACTCTGATCTCATCCATCTTGTATTTCCACCGTGGAACAACCGGTGCAGCGTTGACTTCATCCATATACTGATAGATGCGATCTACCAGTTCCTGTTTGGTTTGAACTCTTATGCCACGCAGGCATACACGAGCAAATTTACCAAAGAACGCTTCTATCATATTGAGCCAAGAGCCGTGTTTTGGTGTAAATACAAATAGGAACCTTCCGGGCCTTGTTGCAAGATACTCCCTGGTTTTCTTGGATGTATGGACTGTATGATTGTCCAGTACAATCCGAAT
>NZ_FRAC01000071.1 GCF_900142215.1 Anaerocolumna jejuensis DSM 15929
TAAAGATTTAAGCTAATTATGATGCTGTTATCACCTTTATAACTGTCTTCGCTTATAAACCTTCCAATTTCTGCGTCATAGTATCTGGCTTTAGCTCTGTGACAGTTATTTCTAGCAATTCTTCATAACCACAAAGGATATGTAAAAACCCTAAATTAGTAATTTCGCTATAATAAAACCGGAGTTGTTCCAGTTCTTTCTGAATATACTTAATCTGTGCCTTTTTCAGTTCTTCATCAATATCTACCATCAGTATCACCCCATACTTTTGGTCACATCATAACTCCTGAATAGCACCAATGCAAGTGCTTATAAAAAAACAAGGTCACAACAGTCGAAACTGTGTGACCTTATATAGTACACATATTCATTTTGTTTTGGTGTACTTTGGTTCTATCAGTTATTAATATCCCAAATTAAATAACCCATACTGTTTTACTAATATAACACTGCCATCCGTTAATTCTTTTACTATAAAGTCGTTTTTATATACTTTTAAATTTATTTTAGAAACCAATTCCAAGCAAAAATAATTAAAATCCCCTAATGTATCTTTCTCAATAAATAATTGTTCTGGTGAAGTCGCCAGTCCCATTATTTCAGTTGCACAAATACCATAATAAGGTTTCAAGCTTTCTGCTAATATACAAAATAATTCATTGAGGAATAGTAATATTTTTTCCTTTTTTATATCATTTTGTGAATCATATGCTTCATACCTATCGAGAGCAATTTTAACTTCTTTCCAATTTTCTTCACTCTCAAAAATTGATACCACTAACGCTATATCTCTTTCAAACAAATTCAATCCAAATGTTAATGTTGGAGAATAATTATTTGAAAGTAAATTTAAAATATCATTCATATCATTAAGTGTTTTATAAGTATTCTCGCACTTCTCAACTACTGTATCAGAATCACCAAAATTCCAAAATGGACTATCAATCCAATATGTGTACTCTCCTTGAATATTCTCATTATAGCTTATTCCCAATTGAAATAATACATTTATGAGATTATTCAATATGTTTTTAATATTATCATTTGATAAATAACATAATTCTATTTTTGCACCCATTAAACCACCTACTTTACTATTGGTAAACTATTAATATAATCCACTGTTCCTGACTTTGTAAGTGGAAATGTTGAAACCCATGTACCATTTTTAATAATTGATACGTCATTACCTGAAATCCAAAACTCACATTCACCGAGTGTCTTCCAGGTACCTGTTCTTACTACTGTTGTATTTTTTAGCGAATTCTGTACAATCTGCTTATACGCAACAGCTCCTTCTTTGGACTTTGTTAACCCATAATCAGCTGCATGGTCAACAAGTTTCTTACCAAGTTGGGAATCTGCAATTTCAGGTACAGTCTTACTCGCTCCCATTGTTAAATTTCCTATTCCACTACCAAGAGCAATATCGCGATCATATATTATTTCACCTGTCTTAACATATTTATATGCCCTTACACCACTAACC
>NZ_FRAC01000055.1 GCF_900142215.1 Anaerocolumna jejuensis DSM 15929
TTAGTGTGAAAATTAAAAAGCAATTTTCACACTAAGATTGTACCTTCGAGCGTATTCAGAAATATCAAATCAAAGGTTTGATATTTACGAAAGGAGATAAGATGGAAGGATTACTTTTAAAAGACATTGTGAATTTAAAGAAAAGCGGAAAACAGATAGTGTTAGCTATTGCAGTACTGGGGGTATTTTCGTTATCTATGAAAAATGCACCTTATTTGATTGGGATGGCAGTGCTGATGACCTCCATGCTGGTAATGACCTCAATTGCCTATGATGAAGCAGCCAAATGGGATAAATATGCCTTGACAATGCCCCTGATCAAAAAAGATATTGTATTGGAAAAATACGTATTACTGGTGCTCCTCACAGTAGTGGGAGGAGTTGTTTCCGGAATATTTGGATGCATCATGAACGTAGTGCTTAAGTTTGGAACAATTAAAGAGACCCTGGCAGCCTGCGGTGCAATCATTATGGTAGCTTTATTATTGTTTAGTTTGGTGCTGCCGGTATTATTCCGGTTTGGTGTTGAGAAAGCCCGAATGATCATGTTTGTTATATTTGGTGTTCCGGCGTTCCTGCTAGTTGCTTTTGCAAAGCTGATGGAGAAATATAATATTCCAAAGCCAACGGATGTCCAGATGGAGCATGTATTATATGTATCACCGTTTATCGTGGCGCTTATTTTTGTTTTATCCTACAGGATATCGGTAGGAATTTATGAAAAGAAGGAATTGTAGTACCTGTCCTCTGGTATCCATCATTTGATTTCGCATTTGCTTGCCTCCGTCAGTATTTGGGAAGACTTATTCTGTATTTTATGTTACAATTAACAGGGTAAGTATCAGGAAGTGAAGACAATAGCAGCCATCTTAAACAGCGCAGGACTGCTTATCAGAAGCAAATAGGAGTTAATTATGAAATCATTAGTAATAGCTGAAAAACCCTCTGTGGGAAAGGATATCGCAAGGGTACTTAAATGCACAAAAAATCTGAACGGTGTAATAGAAGGAGAAAAATACATCGTTACCTGGGGACTGGGACATCTGGTTACCCTGGCTGACCCGGAAAATTATAATGACAGATATAAGGAATGGAAGATAGACGACCTGCCCATGCTGCCGGGAAAGTTTGAGCTGGTTGTAATGAAGCAGACCGGGAAGCAGTTTCAGGCAGTAAAAACGCAGATTCACCGGAAGGACGTGTCGGATATTATTATTGCCACAGATGCCGGACGGGAAGGGGAATTAGTGGCAAGATGGATACTGGAAAAGGCAGGCAGTAAAAAGCCCATTAAGAGATTATGGATATCCTCCGTTACGGATAAAGCCATCAGGGAAGGCTTTTCCCATTTAAAAGACGGCAGGGAATATGACAACCTCTTCAGGGCTGCCGAGGCAAGAGCAGAGTCGGACTGGATCGTCGGCATGAATGCCACAAGGGCCCTTACCTGCAAATACAATGCAAGCCTTTCCTGCGGCCGTGTTCAGACACCAACTCTGGCGATGATCGCAAAAAGAGAAGAGGATATCAGAAAATTTAAGCCAACACCCTATTTTGGGTTGATTGGCCAGGTAAATGGAATGACCCTTACCTGGAAGGATTCCAGATCAGGAGGGACTACGATCCCGGATAAAGGCAGAATAGAGGAGCTGGTAAAAAAGCTAAAGGGGAAGGAAGGCCTGGTAACAGAATTCAATACCGTTACCAAAAAGTCTTATTCTCCCGGCTTGTATGATTTAACGGAGCTTCAAAGGGATGCAAATGTCCGGTATGATTTCTCAGCGAAGGAAACCTTAAATATCATGCAGCGCTTATATGAAAATCATAAGGTATTGACATATCCCAGAACGGATTCCAGGTATTTGACAACGGATATAGTAGGCACCCTGAAAGAAAGACTGGAAGCCATCAGCATAGGACCTTTCAAAAAATCGGCCGCCCTGTTAGCGAGAAAACCAATCGTTACAAATTCCTCCTTTGTGGACAATCAAAAAGTAAGTGACCATCACGCAATTATACCGACGGAGCAGTATGTGAATCTTGATAACATGAGCTCGGATGAAAGAAAAATCTATGATATGGTGGTCAGGCGGTTCCTTGCAGTTCTGTATCCTCCTTATGAATATGAGGAAGCCACTGTAAAAGTACGGGCAGAAGGTGAAGAATTTACTGCTAAGGGCAGAATAACAAAATCCTTAGGCTATAAGGAGGTATATGAAAGCCTTTCAGAAACGGTTTCTTATGAGGACACAGAAAGCAAAAGCCTGCCAAGGCTCCAGAAAAACGATGTATTAAAGCCCATTGTCTTTGCAGTTACTGAGGGAAAAACAAAGCCCCCTGCTCTGTTTAACGAGGCAACCCTGCTGTCTGCCATGGAAAATCCCGTTCACTTTCTGGAACAAAAGGACAGGGAGATGGTCAAAACCCTGGGTGAGACCGGAGGACTTGGAACAGTGGCAACCCGTGCAGACATCATTGAGAAGCTGTTCAATACCTTTCTTATGGAGAAAAGGGGTAAGGACATTGTCATTACTTCCAAGGGAAAGCAGCTTTTGGAATTGGTGCCGGAGGATTTGAAGAAGCCGGAGCTTACGGCTTCCCTGGAAATGAAGCTTGCCAAAATAGCCGGAGGAAAGCTGAAAAAGCAGGAGCTGATGGATGAAATGACTGCCTATACCAAAGAAATCGTAACAGAAATCAAGAACGGTGACGGTAAATTCCGGCATGATAATCTGACCAATAAGAAGTGCCCTGTCTGCGGTAAAAATATGCTAGCTGTTAACGGTAAAAACAGCAGGATGCTGGTGTGCCAGGACCGGGAATGCGGACATCGTGAAACCATAGCCAGAACCAGTAATGCCAGATGCCCGGTATGCCATAAGAAGATGGAACTGACAGGACAGGGGGAAGGGCAGACCTTTACCTGCTCCTGCGGACACAAGGAGAAATTGTCAGCCTTCCAGGAAAGACGCCAGAAGGAAGGTGCCGGTGTCAGCAAAAAGGATGTTGCAAAGTATATGAACCAGGTAAAGAAGGAAGAGAAGGAACCGGTGAATACGGCATTTGCAGATGCATTTGCTAAGCTGAAGCTGGAAAAATGAGCAAAACATTAATTTCGTGATAAATATTGTTAAAGTTCTGGAAGGATTAGGGCAGGATTGTTTTCCGCTTGTCATTCCAGGCGAAAAAGCCGCAGGTGCATGAAGCCTGTGGCTTTTTTTTATACATTCAGGCAAGTTGATTATAATACGTAAATTGTTGTTAAAATTTTCATAATAACGCTTGTAGAATCACTGCTTTAATGCTATTAATAAGATAGAAGCATTTGTGAAAATATTAAAAAGGAGAGCTCGATGAAACTAAACTATAAGAGAACTTTCTTAATCAGTCTGGCATTTATGTCAATTTGCGCTTTTTGGCAGCTGTACGATACGATTATACCTTTGATGCTGCAGAATACCTTTAAGCTGGGAGAGACGGTGACCGGAACGGTAATGGCCCTGGACAATGTTCTAGCCATTTTCCTGCTTCCTGTATTTGGGGCCTATTCGGATAAGGTAAATACCAAATTAGGGAAAAGAACACCGTTTATCCTGTTTGGTACTATATCTGCGGTGGTATTAATGATGATACTCCCGGCAGCCGATATGCTGGGAAATATGGTACTCTTTGTGACAACTTTGCTTTTACTGCTGGTTGCCATGGGCTCCTACCGCTCTCCGGCAGTAGCCTTAATGCCTGATGTAACGCCAAAGCCGTTAAGGAGCAAGGCCAATGCGGTCATCAACCTGATGGGTGCGGCAGGCGGTGTATTTTCCCTTGTAATGATCAAGCTTTTAGTGAAACAGGTGGATAAACCGGATTATATATTTGTGTTCCTTGCAGTTGCGGCCTTAATGCTGATATCGGTTATGGTTTTAGTGAGCAGGGTGAAGGAAAATAAATTAGCGGTCAAGTCGGAGGAAGAGGAAGGCGAAGGCGAAGAGCAGAGCGGAAGGGATACCGGCAAATTACCCAAAGAGGTTCAAAGGAGCCTGATCTTTATACTGGTATCCATATTTTTGTGGTTTATGGCATATAATGCCGTAACGACTGCGTTTTCCAGATATGCCGTTAAGGTATGGGATTTAAAGGGCGGCAGCTTTGCCAACTGCCTGCTGGTCGCTACGATTGCTGCTATCATAAGCTACATACCGATAGGAATGCTCTCCGGGAAGTTCGGGCGTAAAAATACAATAATAGGAGGAATCCTGCTCTTAACTGCCTCCTATTTTACAGGAATGCTTTTCCAGGAGTTTTCAGTCATGATTTATCTTGTCTTTGCAGTAACGGGTATTGGATGGGCAGCCATCAATGTGAATTCCTACCCCATGGTGGTTGAGATGAGCAAGGGCTCGGAGGTTGGGAAATATACCGGCCTGTACTACACCTTTTCCATGTCGGCACAGATAATTACACCCATCGTGTCGGGATTTTTATTGGAGCATATTTCCTACTATACACTCTTTCCATATGCTGTTGTGTTCTCACTTTTATCTCTGTGTACCATGCTGCTGGTTAAGCATGGAGATGCCAGACCGGAGAAAAGGAGCAGCTTATTGGAGAATTTTGATTCTTAAGCAGCTGGTTCTTAATAAAAAATTAAGTGGACAGATTGGTCCCATTAGAGTACTCTAGTGTTAGAAAAGTACAATCCTGTACATAAACGGGAACAGGATTGGCAGTATCATTGATACTATTTCAATACATAGGAGGTTATTTTAAGTTGGAAAGTAATATAACAGATAAGAAAAGCACGATAAGCAAGCTTGCAGGCAGAATGTTCAGACTGTGTATATGCTTCATAATGATGATGGTGTATACCATACAGCCCTTGCCTGCAATTGCTGCGGAAAATACCCCGGGTAACGGCAGCCAGGCTGCTGATAGTACTGCCGGTACAGGGAATCAAAAAGGGGGAGAGCTGCATGGCTTTTACCCTTCCAATGGAGCTTTTTCCGATAAGATGCAGCAATACATAGATAATCTGGATTCCGTAAGTTTTGCCTGGAGCAGGATAGATGGAGGGGATTCCGGTAATCTCAATACCGTAAAGGGCAAGAATGGTAATTATGGTTTCTATTACCCCCAGGATTACCTCCAGCCCATAGAATATGCAAAGAGCAAAGGAAAGTCCATTCAGTTAAGTGTATATATGGATGGCAGTGATTCTATGAAGCTGCTGCCGGATGCCAATGAACAGTCAGCCATGGTCCAGGCTGTCATGAATGCCATGCAGGCGGATATAACCCAGGGAGAAGGCATATATTATGACGGTGTGGTGATTGACTTTGAAGGACTTCGCAACAAGGATGGGAACCAGATCAGTACTTACTTCAACCAGTTTTTAGCAAAGCTGAAGACACAATTGGATTCCATTGGGAAAAAGCTGTATGTAGCGGTAAATCCCAGCTTATATTATGACGGTTATGATTATTCTGCCATATTGGATGCTGCAGACAGGGTAATTATCATGGCACATGATTATGAGCCGTCGGAGAAATTGAAAAAGAGCCAGGTTGAGCAGTATACCGGCTACGATGCATTGGAACCCATTAATAGTCTGGCGCCGGTACCGAAGTTAAGGCAGGCATTAGAGGAGATGCGGCAAGGGGCCGCAGATGCTTCACAGCTTTCAAAAGTTTGGCTTCAGATTTCCTTCGATACTGCCCAGTGGCAGTTTGATGCGGCAAATGCACAAAGCTGGAAGACGCTTCCGGCAGGGACCTTAAGCCGCCAGGGGAGGGTATCCCCGCTATATAAAGCTGTAAAGGCACGGGTGGATAACACAGATGGTTATGGGCAGAATATCACCTATGGGTATAATAATGAGCTGCAAAGCCCCTATATTCAATATTATAATACCTCTGACAAGTCCTGGAATGTGATGATTTATGAAGACAGTACCAGTATCAGTGCAAAGATTGAATTAGCAAAGGCTTATGGCCTGGGAGGCATTTCCCTTTGGAGCCTTGCAAATCTTCCGGATTATAATGATTCCACAGGATTGAAGTTTCATTTGAACGGCTGGAATACGATTATCTCAGAAATGAGTTCCTATGATACCCAGCCGCCAGAAAGCAGTAAATATGTAAGCTTTTCAGATAAAGCCGTAGAAAAGGCAGTCAGAGAGAAGCTTGGAAAAGCCTCCGGTAAGCTGTCACTTTCAGAAATACAGAGCATATACCGCTTAAAGCTGCCCCAGGGAGTAAAAAGCCTAAAGGATATCAGCCGGTTGACTAATCTTGAATATCTGGATGCCGGACAATTGGGCATAAAGGACATAACAGCCCTGAAAAGCCTGACAAAGCTTCGGGTACTTTATCTGCAGCGTAATTCCATATCCGACATCAGTCCTCTTAAAAAACTGACCAAGTTGGAAGTGCTGTCCCTTAACGGCAACCAGATAGTATCCGTAAACCCACTGTCTTCTTTGAAAAACCTGCAGAAGCTCTATCTGCGTGAGAATAAAATCAAGAGTATCACAGCATTAAAGAAGCTGGTGAATTTAAAAGAGCTGTATTTGAAGGGGAATATCATCAGCAATTACAGCCCTGTAAAAGCAGTATATTCAAAAACTGGTTTTACCTGTGACTTTGTGATTAAGTAATAGTTTTAAAAAGAGCAATAAGGCAGCATAAATACAAAAATCTTTATCAATAAATAATTAATAAATATAAAAAAGAGGCATCTGCTATATGAACCGCCCCCTGCCAGGTAAACAGTTAAATAATAATTGTTTACCGCAGGGAGTAGCATATCCATATAGCAGGTGCCTCTATACTGTTACAGCACAGAAAACTAACCAGGGCAGGGATCAGGCCTCCCAGATCAGGGTTAAGTATTTCTTCAATGCTTTATTCCAGGACAGGTATTGTTTTTGTTTGCGGTGATCTGTTAAATCAGTGTGGGTGGATAAATATAAGCCCATATAGTCTGTTACCTTTTTAGCTCCGTAATAATTCAGATGATTTCCTCTGTCACGGGTATCTCTTGACCAGTCTATACCTAATTTGGCGGTATGTAGATTCAAGTCAATATAGGGCAGAGCATTCTTTTTGGCGAAGGCTGCTGCGGCATTGTGCTTTTCATAGGTCCAGCATAAAGGCGTGGGAGCACTGTATAAAATCAACTGAATGTCATTTTCCTTGCATAAATCAACGATTTTGTTTAAATACAGCAAAGGCTGGTCACCTATCTTCTGGCGCACTCTTGTCTTGCGAACATAGGGACCCTTTGTGTAAGGCTTTGTGGTGATATTATACTGGTAACCCTTATAGGCTTTTGGAAGGGCAGGAAGTTTTCTGTTCATGGTCGTTAACATATCAATATTAAAATATTTCCAGCTGTTATGATATTTGTATATTGGAAATAAATTTTTAGCAGTTTCATCAACAGCACCCTGAAGGGCATTTGTATATTTAAAATTCCGGTAGAAGGAATTGGTTTCCAGTAAGATTACCTTTGGTGACTGCTTTTGCAGCAGCTGACCCAGCATATAGTAGGTATCCTGGAGGCGCTGTCCCGGTACACCGCAGTTGTAGCCGGCATAGCCGTGGGTTCTCCAGATTTCCATGGGGGAAATACTGGTGCTGCACTCACTGTCACCGATTGTTACATAATCAATTGTGTGGGGCGGTGCACTTAAGATTCCTTTCATCTTCTTATAGGGTCCCTCACCCGTACTGTTATAGGGGAGGAAGAAATAGGACAGACCGTACAATAAAAGAAACATCCCGGTTATAAATAAAATAGGTTTTATTATTTTAGCTCTCATAAGTTTTACCTCTTAAAATCCTGCATATATTAATTTAGCCGGTATATACCCGCTGCCATAGGCTCCGAAAATGATTACCAGCAGGATAGCCGCATACAGGAAGCCCCAGCGTGCCACAATGTTCCAGCCGGCGATTTTTTCACGAATGGAAATTCCACGTTCATGTAAGATTCCAACGATTAATACCAGTACAAAGCCGGCAAATACTACTGCAAAATCTTTTAGGGACAGCCCCAGATTTAACAGGGTGCCATTTGCTGCATCAGCGATACGAAAGCCGGTGAAAATAGAACCGAACATTTTCATGCCGCTGGCCAGGTCATTTGCCCTGAAAAATAATTCTCCGATAAAGATAATGGGCAGCGTCTTGACTGTCTGGAATACATGGTAGTAAGCACTGTTCCGGTTTATCCTTAAGAAATCCGTAAGCTTTTGTATCAGCGGCTCAAAAAGATTGCCCAGCATAATCAGCGTGAAATAGTATAAGCCAAAGAAAATATAATTCCAGCCCGTTCCGTGCCACAGGCCGTTACAGAGCCATACGCCAAACAAGGCAATGGAGGAGGGAATAATCTGTCCCATGTGTTTCCCGAATTTCGCCCTTGAACTTTTGCCCAGGTTCTTAACAAACTTGGTTAAGGATATGGGGTAAAAGATATAATCCTTTAACCAGGCACCAAGGGTAATATGCCAGCGCCTCCAGAATTCAGAAGCACTCTTGGAGAAAAAGGGCTGTTTAAAGTTTTCAGGAATGGTCACGCCGAACATTTCAGCAGTACCGATTGTCATATCAATACAGCCGGAAAAATCAGCATACAACTGAAAGGTGTAGAGAATAGCAGCTGCGATAACAGTAACTCCGCCGTAATGGTTCGGCTTGTCAAAGACTGTTACCACCAGCATATTCAAACGGTCTGCAATAATGAGCTTCTTGAACAATCCCCAGAGTATCCGCTGTGTACCAAAGGTTATGTTCTTATATTCCAGGGGCTTGCCTGCATCCAGGGCCTCGGCTGTCTGAGAGTAGCGGCAGATAGGTCCTTCCATAAGGCCAGGGAAAAAGGCCATGTATAAGGCTAATCTTCCCAGATTGTCATCTGCCTCTATTTTTTGGTAATATACATCCACCAGGTAGGAAATTGCCTGCAGGGTATAAAAGGATATACCGATGGGTAAGGCAAATTTAAATTCCGGCAGAAGTACCGGGGAGGATAACAGCTTTAACAGCTCATTAATATTCCCCCCAAAGAAATCGGCATATTTTAATACCAATAGCATCCCAAGCTGCATTCCGATTCCAAACCACAGTATTCCGCGGTTTTTCCTGGCGTAGACAGCTTTCAGAGCCTTTTTATCGTCCGCAGCCTGCTCTTTTACCAGATAGTCTTTTCTGCTATAGGAAAGCCAAAGTCCTATATAATGAATGGAAAGCGTGGAAAGAAGCAAATACACCAGAAGCTTCCCGCTTATGGAACAGAAAAAAATGTAGCTGGCAATTAAAAGTACCTTCGGGCGGTGCCGTGCCGGTACAAGCTGGTAAAACAGCAGGACAGCCGGTAAAAATACTAAAAGGTATAAAAGTGAATTGTAAGTCATAGTATTATTCCTCTTGCAGCCTTGTTATCATGCTCCACATAGCTTTTGCTGAATTAAAATTGACCGGCACCAAATCAACAGGGGTGATTTCGATTCCAAAGGCATCCTCCAGTTCCGGAATAAGGGAAAGAATCGAAAAGGAATCCAGCAGACCGCCGTCAATCAGGCGGGTTTCTGTTTCATAATCAATATTTGCGTTAATGTCCTCTAAAATAGCTAATAATTTTTCCATGTTTTTAATCTCCTTTTATGTTCTTTTATAATAGTAATTGATAATTTTGGTTTTGTAAAATATTTCTTTACAATCTATATAAGCTTTCATGAAAGCTCAAAATAATTTAAGATATCCGTAGGATAATTCTTTCTTGCCAGGCGGATTTTATCTTTCTCCGAATATAAAAGCACCTGGGGCAGCTCACGGCTGAGAAAGAGCGAAATACCTTCTGTTACGGAATAAGCGCCGACCTTGTGAAAGATTAATTTATCTCCCTGACGAAGGCCTGTAAAGGGATACTGCTTTACAAGGACGTCGTTCACGGTACATAATGAGCCGCATACGGTCCATTCCTTTGTTTCCCCGTCCTGCTTATTCCAGAGGTGGATGGGGGGCTTTTTCATTGCCAGCATTTGCCCATAGTAGTTTATGTGATGCATACCTCCGTCCACAATGCAGTAGGACAGGCCTTTATTTATCTTTGTATCCACAACGCTTGTTACGTAAGTTCCGCAGGGAGCAGCTATGAATCTTCCCATTTCCAGGGCCACCTTACCGCCGAATTTCAGATCTTTTATCAGCAGGGACAGGGAGCTTAGCATTTCCTCCTCCTCGTCCTTTTCCTCTTCAAAATAGCAAATGGGAAGGCCTGGCCCATACTCTAATTTTTCTACCTGAAAGCCATATTGCTCTTTTAAATCCAGGCAAAGCCCGTCAAGCATACTCAGCTCCTTTTCCAGTTTTTTTGGAGCCTTTTTCTGTGTTCCGGAAAAGAACTGAATTCCCTCAATGCTTATAAAGGGATAGGGGGCTTTTTCAATGATTTGCCGAAGCAGGCTTTCATCCATGCCAAACTGGTTACCCGAGGTCAGACGCAGCAGAACCCGGACCGGCAATTGATGCTTTCTCGTATATTCCTCAATGATTTCCCAATGGGAAAGGGATTCAATGGTATAAATGATCTGATTCCCATATTTGCTCAGAACGTATTCGATATCCTCAGGCTTTTTATAAACACCGGACAGGACGATTTTATCCATACTGACGCCCGAGCGCTCACATATATGGAATTCACCGGGGGAGCAGACTTCAAAGCTCTCAATAATGTCCTCCATTTCTTTTATAAGAAAGGGATTGGCTTTCATGGCATAGCATAATTCCACCTCTGTTCCAAGGGAAGCTCTGATTTTTTGGATTTGAACAGCCAATCTGTCCGTATCAAAGAGATAGAAGGGAGTTTTAAATTGGCTGATTGCCTGGCTGAATTTATCTTCGTTCATGGTTATTACCTCCGTATACCTCCAATAATTTTTTCCTGTCGATTTTTCCGTTTGCGGTAATTGGCAGCTCTGTTAAGGAGTAAAAGGCTGTTGGAATCATATAGGCAGGCAGGGACTCCTGCATCCTGCTCTGTAGCTGCTTTCCTTCCATAGCTCCCACATAGCAGGCTATGATCCGGTTCTTTACCGTATCAAACAGGCAGCAGGCTCTTTCCAGGCCCGGATAGCTGTTTATGATCAGCTCGATTTCTTCCAATTCGATGCGGTGCCCCATATGTTTAATCTGGAAGTCCTTTCTGCCTGCAAAGCAAAGGTCACCGTCCCTGTTGTAAAAGGCAAGGTCACCCGTTCTGTAAATTGGCTCCAGATAACGGGAATTCAGCGGGTTCTGCACAAAAGCCTTCCCGGTCTGTTCGGGATTGTTATAGTAGCCTAAGGCCAAGGCCGTACCGGAAACGCACAGCTCACCGGTGGTTCCTTCCTCAGTGATTTGATGGTTTTCCTCGTCCAGCAGGAAGACCTTTTCATTTGGAAATGCCTTTCCGATCGGCAATGCCTCATCGGGCTCAAAGTCTCTGTTAATGGGGTAATAAGTACAGTTGCAGGTGATTTCCGTAGGGCCGTACAGATTCACATAAGCGGCATCCGGCAGGTACCTTTTCCAAATATTCAGATGCTTGATGGGCATTGCTTCACCGCTGAATAAAATCTTGTTTACGGCTTGGGGAACCTTATAGGTCAAGCCCTTTAACTGTGTAATCATACATAAGGCCGATACCGCCCATATCAGGGTCGTTACATTATGCTCGCAGAGGTAGTCAAGGAGCTGCATGGGGATAGAAAAAAACTTTTTGGGTATAATAACCATGGTCGCTCCGGTCTTAAGGGTGGAATAAATATCCTTAACGGATACATCAAAATCAAAAGGTGCCTGATTGCCGATGATATCCGCCTCTGTAATGTGGAACAGGGAAGGAAAATACTCCATAAAATCAATGACAGAACGGTGGCTTACTAAAACGCCCTTTGGTATACCGGTGGAACCGGAAGTAAAGTTACAGTATAATGGGTCGATATCCTGGGACAAAGCTCTGATAAGCTGTAATTTTTCTTCGGTGATTTCGTGATTTATAATATCGTTATAAGGAAGCAGTTTTCCGGTAAATTCAATATCCCGAAGCGTATTGGCAGTTTCACCGGGAGTGATGATATAATTTGCTTTTGCAACACCCAGAATCTGTTGTATCCGTAAAGGCGGCTGCTCCGGATTGAGCAGGATGTAAAAGCATCCCGCATATACAATTCCTAAAAAGGCGGTTAAGGCTTCTATGCTTTTATCCATAAATACAATCACAGGCCTTCCGGGAGTTTCAATGGCTGCCAGTGAACTGCCAATGCGTTTCGCATTCTGTAATAGTTCCTTATAGGAGCATTTATTTGCCATATCCTCTACTGCTGTTTTATCCGGATATTTTTCGGCGGAATGTTCAAGATATTCCAAAACATTTCTCATGGAATTTACTCCTCTCTAATAGGTTTAATCGGAAAAACGGTGCGGACTTCAAAATGGGAAAAATCCTTTTGGATGATAAAGGTTCCGTTCATTTGTTCCACTATTTTCTGACAGGTCTTTAATCCAATGTTGGTGCTGTCCTGAATTGTACTGTCCTTCCTGATGTCATTGGAAATGCTGATAATTAAGTCACTGCCTTCGATATAGCCGATTACAGTCACCTGACCCTCAGGGCTGGCATATTTTCTGACATTGGAGAACAAATTATCAAACAGGCGCTTTAAATACTGGATGTCAGCCGTTATAATACAGGACTGTTCTACAAATTCTGTTTTCACCTGAAATCCAAGATTGCTTAGATCAAAGACATGCTCGCTAAGTAATTGCTGAAAAAGGATTCTGACATCAAAGGTATCCATCTGCATCAAAATCTTTTCTTTTCCAAACACAAGAAAATACTGAAACAGCTTATCGGATAGGTCCTTTAATTGAATGGATTTCGTTTTGCAGCTTTTTATATATTTATCCAATTGCTCTTCGGAATGGTAATTCTTTGCATCCAGAATTTCCAGGTATCCGATTAAGGATGTCAATGGTGTGCGGATATCATGGGACATGGAGGTGATTAATTCACTGTTGGCTTCCCAGGCTTCTTTTTCGCTTTTATGTCTTGCAATAATTGAATTGCGCATATTGTCCGCATTTACCGCAAGCAAAGTAATTTCATCATTTCCCCTGTGAATAATCGGCTGTTCTGTATTGCCCTTTTCGATAAGGGACACTTCCTTTGACAGCAGCATGATACGGGCTATAATACGGTGGTTATAGAGTATTAATATCAAAAACAGAAAAAAGAAAAAAACGCCCAATGAAACAAAAGTTACAATGTTATACCATTCTAATTCCGAGGAGTCCAGGATGGATGAGGTATAGGTGCCGTCACTGAAAGCTATCCGGCTTACAGAACGGTCAAGGCTGGACTCTATGTCCGCTCTGCCCCCTGCCTCTTCGAAAGGGCCGGCGGCATTGCCTTGGTCGGTGGTTCCGGTAATTTCATAGGCAGTATATTTATCGTCCCAATATCCGGATTCATAAACAATTTCATCCGCATCATAAATAACCAGATATACGTATTTATGAGCCTTTACCCATTTTGAAATAGCCCGGACATTCTTGATGGATACATGATTTTTCCTGATGTAGCTTTCAAGGGACTTCTGGTAGCTTACCAACCGTTTTGTTTCGGCTTTTTCGTTAAGATATTTTTTCTCAATCAGGAAATCTCCGGAGGACTGTACTAAAAAGTACATACCAAGGCTGACCAGCGTTCCTAACAGCAATATGAATATCTGTTTATACCGTAAAGAAAATAACCTCTTATGCTTCATCAATTTGATAACCCTTTCCCCAGATGGTGCGTATAATCGAAGGGTTGTTAAAATCCAATTCTAATTTTTTGCGGAGATTTAATATGTGTACCATAATCGTATTGGTAGAGGCAGGAAAAAATTTTTCGTTCCAGACACCTTCATAGATTGCCTGGGCGTCCTTGGCCTTTCCCTTATTTCGTTCAAGGTACATCAATACCTGAAATTCCGTATCAGTAAGGTCGATCTTTTGATTTTCACGGTAAACGGTACGGTTTGGGGTATCAATTAAAATATCCTGCAGATGTATCTGGGAACTATTGCTGCCGGATTCGGCTTTTCCCTTATAAACCATATATCTTCTCAGCAGGGATTGTATTTTCATTAGTAATTCCGCTTGTGAAAAAGGCTTGACCAGGTAATCGTCGCCGCCGTTCTCATAGGCTATTGCCTTATCACTTTCTTTTGACTTGGCAGTTAAAAATAATACGGGAGCGGAGGATAGCTTACGGATTTCTTCACAGGCATCAATGCCGGAAAGCTCAGGCATCATCACATCTAAAATAATTAAGTCAATATCGGGATTGAGGGAGACAGCTTCAACAGCTTCTTTGCCGTTCACAGCCTCTGAAACAAAGTAGCCTTTATTTTCCAGTTGAATACGAAGAACCTCTCTGATATCGGTGTCATCATCAACTACTAAAATCTGCTGCACTGTACTCAAGAAACATCAACCTCCTTTTATTGTAATTTTTCAAATATGAATGATTATAACATTTGTAGCGGGAATAACAACTTAGATTACGGGGAATTAAGAAATATTAAGGAATATGAAAAGATTTTAATAGAAATTTGTAATAGATAACCCTGAGAAAAAGCCCTTTGACCTCCCTTTGCCACCATATGCTGGTAATATAGGAGTTCTTTGCCGTGACGGAGCTGACCCAGGGGTTATTGCAGTTATCATTGCGAAATTGTAAAAAATAAGAAAATGTTCTATGTTTATTTACTGCTAAATATGCTAAAATAATAGCAGCGATATGGGCGCGTAAATCAAAGAAGTAAAGGTATTGGGCAATACAAAATAAGGGAGGCTGTCATGAACAATATGAATAATGCCGGCAGTGTGGCAAAGCAATATGAAAAAACGGATAATCTGGACATCCGGATAGCAATACATAGTAAATACAGTACAAATAAGCAGGGGTTTGGTAACTGGATTTATGAACAGTATGAATTGGGAAATGGCTGCCGCATATTGGAGCTTGGCTGTGGCAGCGGTGACATGTGGAAGGAGAAGATTGGGCTTATCGGTAAGGACAGCTCCCTTATTTTATCGGATTTTTCAGAAGGAATGGTAGAAGAGGTCAGGAGGAAATACCAAAACTATTCCAATGTAAGCTTTGAAAGGATTAATATAGAAGAGATACCTTATGAGGATGCTTCCTTTGATATTGTTATTGCCAATATGATGCTATACCATGTACCGGACTTAAGGAAAGCGTTATTAGAGGTGGCAAGGGTATTAAAAACAGAGGGGAAATTCTATTCGGCGACCTACGGGGAAAACGGCATTCATACATATATTCAATCGGTTTTGCAGGAGAATAATTTAAAAGGGGATGTGAATATCTTTACACTGCAGAACGGAGGAGCTCTTCTTGGCAGGTATTTTAATCGTGTGGTGAGAAGGAATTACATTGACAGTCTGGAGATTACAGATACCAATGATTTAATCCGTTATATTTATTCCATGGGGTCTATCCTTGATATCAAAGAAAAAAACAGGGATAGACTGTACGAGGTATTTGAGAATAAAAAAGATGAAAATGGTATCATTAAAATCCCGAAGGAATACGGACTCTTTATTTCCAGCGGTACTTCAGACAGGTAGAAACAGTAATTTTAAAATATATGATTAAGGCAGGCACCGGTGTAATAAAATATGGATGGAAGGGTATTGATGTTGGTCTATAAACACATCATATAGGAAAAGTATGCGAATAGAAGAGCAGAAATATTTTGAGAAGGGTTTGGAGTATGTCATCCGGTCGGCAGCGGAAGAAGATGCGAAGGAGCTTTCCAGGCTGCGGCTGCAGATTGATGTGGAAACAGAGAATTTAGACAGAGAAAGCGGAGAAGCCTATTTGGATGAAGCTGCATTTCGCCGGTTAATTAAAGCAGACACGGAAAACAGCAGAAATTTATTTCTTGTTGCGGCAGCTGATGGGATGCTGGTGGGTTTTTCCAGGTGCGAAGGCAGCGAGCTAAAAAGACTTTCTCACAAGGTAGAATTCGGTGTATGTGTGCTTAAGGATTACTGGGGACACCAAATTGGGAAAAAATTCCTGGAGCGTTCCATATTCTGGGCAGATAACAATGAAATTAAGAAAATGGCACTGAGTGTCTTAGAGACAAATGAAACGGCGATACGCTTATATAAAAAGCTGGGATTTCGGACGGAAGGGGTATTACGAAAAGACAAGTTGCTTTCTGACGGAAAATTCTATGATACAATTGTTATGGGGAGAATAAAACCTTAAATGAAATCTAGATTCCTTATATTTTAAATTATGGTCACGACAAACGTATAAAGGAAGTTTATGGAAGCGGACGATGACCAAGGGGGTTGTTTTGACCTTTTGTTATGCGAGAACCCATATTCCACTAAAGCGGCAGAAAACGTAACTGGCAGGCAAATCAGTGCCAAACTCGCTGTAACAAATAGGGCTGTGTTAGTTATCAAGCTCAAACAGTGGCACTGCTTCACCTAGTCACGTTTCCTGCCGCTTAAGTGTCATAAGGGACCTCTTGAGACAAAATGCCAAAACAACCCCCTTGGTCATCTGTGTATATCCATTATTTGGTTCTATACATTTGCTGTGCCCAAAACCCTATAAGACCAATCAAAACAACAGCTGTGTCCAAGGGTTTATTGCCAACCCCCAGATGATTTTGGCTTACCTTTTGTAATTTTCTATTGAGGAGTTCCCTAATGACACTTAAATGGCGGCAGCTGTTCCTAGGTAAAATTATACCACTGTCTGAGCTC
>NZ_FRAC01000048.1 GCF_900142215.1 Anaerocolumna jejuensis DSM 15929
TAAATAAGACAATAAAAAATATATCTTCCGATTTGTTAGCCAGCTTTGGTCGGCAACTAACAAGGGAAGATATATCCTACACACAGAAACGCACATCATTAAGCATTTTCCGATAGGAACAGTATACCAAAGGAAGTGATATCTGAAAAGAGTAAATTTCAAAAAAATAATTCACAGAAAGAATGGAAGTAGAATTCTTTTGGCCAAGGGTTGTGGATAAAACTTCTGAAAAAGCAGAAACAATTCCAATAATCCCCTTATTTATCCACAATAGGAATTATTGCAGAAATTAATGAAGTTTACCTTTCAGAGCTGGCCTGCCAGAGAGGTGCTTGACATATGCATGAATGAATATGCTTCCGGGGAAAGGCAGCATTAGAGATACAATTGGAAGTTGATAAGCGGGATTATTTGGCGTATGAAGCAAATTGAAATTTGTGAAGGAGAAACTGGCATGAAGCCTAACGATAATGGGGAAATAATGTTACCAAAATTCAAGTATTATCCAAACCTGTATAAAAGTGATATGGTTGTCTTTAAGGAAGACATTTGTCAATGCTGTGGCAAGAAAGTCAATGCCTATATCGAAAATATGTATAGCGAGGAGGATATAGAGTGTCTGTGCCTTGAATGTGTTGCTAACGGAGAAGCAGCAAAGAAATTTGGTGGAGATTTTATTCAGGCTGCGGAAAAAGTCAGCGATCCAGCCAAAAAAGATGAACTCTTCCACAGGACCCCGGGATACATCAGCTGGCAGGGCGAGTACTGGCTTGCATGCTGCGATGACTATTGTGCCTATATAGGGAAAGTCGGCACAAAGGAACTGGAAGAGATGGGAATTGCTAACGAAGTATTTGCAGAGTATGATGCCCGCGGTAAATATGAGGATGTCAGAGAATTTCTTGTAAAGAACGGCTCCGTGACAGGGTATCTATTTAAGTGCCTGCATTGCGGTAAATATCATTTGTGGGTTGATGCGGATTGACGAATCAGAATAGTAATGTTTAATCAGTAAACTTGATTGAAATATTTTTGTTGGTATAATTGTAGGGTAAACAGATATAACCTGAAATCTTGTATTCTCATATTTATGTGCTGAATTGGAAAGGAATTGGGTATGCAGATAGAAATTAATGATTATTATGAACCAGAGCATTTCAGGGCCATTAGCGAAGACAAATATAATATATCACGTACCTGTGAATATGAGAAGAATGAAATGTCCCATATCCACAATACCTGTGAAATATTGGCTATTGAGGAAGGCTCTGCAGATTATTATATTTCTGGTAAAAAATATCATGTGGAGCCTTATGATATCTTGGTAATTGGACCGATGGAACACCATTTTAGGAGAATTGACCGGCTTCCTTTTTTAAGGTACGGATTTACAATCAGCTCAATCTATTATAAGAGTATAATCATGGATGATGAGTTACTTAAGGTTTTTGCAACTCCTACTCCGGAGGATTTTAATGTTTATTATAAAAATATAAATCGGGATATTTTTAATGAAATATTGAATATGTTATGTTATTTGAACAATGAGGAAACGATTCATAAGCCTTTTCAGTCACAGATGCAAAGAAGCATTATCACTCAGATTGCGGTAGTGTTATTCAGAGCTTTGCATTTTCAAAGAAATAACAAGAATATCACAGCCTCAAATACCAGAATGCCGGAGATTAAGGAATATATTGATACACATTTTATCGAGGAAATTAATCTTACTTCCTTAAGCAAAAAGTTCTTTTTACATCCTTCAACCATTAGTAAAGATTTCAAGAAACACTATGGGTATCATTTGAATCGATATATCAATATGGTCAGGGTATGTGAAGCAGCTAAACTTTTAGAAAATAATAGTGATAGTGTTTTCGTTATATCTGAAAAATGTGGCTATAGTAATGTGAATACATTTTTGCGGCAGTTCAAATTTATTATGGAACTTTCACCTCTCCAATATCGTAAATTCGTACATAATTTAAAGGAAAAAAAGTATGAATAGCTGATGCTTTACAGGCATTAGCTATTTTTTTTGCAATTATATTAAAACAAATAAAAAATGGTGATTTTTAACCAAATATTGCAATGAAATAGCATATAAGCGGTTGTATGATAACTATATGGAGTTTTTATTTTATGGCTAAGTTTATTTACATTAGGAGAGGAGAGAATTCGGGAATTCGTGAGAACATAACCATTATGATATGATAATCGGATAAAATTTATAAAATAAGTAACAAAACCTGGTAAAATCAATGATTTGAAGAGGTTTTACAAGTGTATTTAAAATATAACAGTAGGAGATGAAAAGTATGGAGAACATAACAATACGGGATATAAAAGTTTTTGTCACAGCGCCAAGGGGAATTAATCTTGTAATTGTAAAGGTCGAGACATCTGAGCCGGAACTTTTTGGATACGGCTGTGCTACTTTTACCTGGAGACATAAGGCAGTGGTAACAGCGGTAGAAGAGTACCTTTGTCCAATGCTGAAAGGTAAATCAGTACATAACATTGAGGACATCTGGCAGACAATGATGGGCAGCTCTTATTGGCGTAACGGGCCGGTTCTTAATAATGCAATATCAGGCGTAGATGAAGCACTTTGGGATATTAAAGGAAAGTTAGCCAATATGCCTTTGTATAGTTTATTAGGCGGAAAGGCCAGGGAAGGAATAGCCGTCTACAGGCATGCGGATGGAAGCTGTATTGAGGAAGTTGAAGAATGTATTCGGGAATTACAGGCGGAGGGCTATCGCTATATTAGATGTCATATGGGTACGTATGGAGGAAACTTTGGAGGAAAACGCCAGCAGATTGTGAAACCTAGAGGTGCGGAAAATGGGGCGTATTACCACCCAAGGATGTATATGGACAGTGTTATTAAGCTATTTGACAGGGTACGCAGTGACATTGGCTGGGAGATTGAAGTTATGCATGATGTACATGAAAGGCTTTCTCTTTCAGAAACTTTAGCATTCACCAAAGAACTTGAGCAGTTTAAGCTGTTTTTCCTGGAAGATTCATTATCACCGGAGCAGGCGAATTTCTATAAATATCTCAGAGAGCAGACAGCGGTTCCGTTTGCAATGGGCGAGTTGTTTACAAATCCTGTGGAATGGATACCAATAATTCAGAATCAATGGATTGATTTTATTCGTGTCCATCTAAGTGATATAGGTGGCTTGACACCGGCAATCAAACTTGCTAACTTTTGTGAAGCTTATGGAGTACGTACTGCATGGCATGGACCAAATGACCTTTCACCAATTGGAATGGCTGCGCAGATGCATCTTGATATGCACTGTCATAACTTTGGAATTCAGGAATTTTCCGGTTTTAATGAAGCGGAAGAAGTTGTATTTCCAGGCTGCCCTGTAGTAAATAATGGATATGCATATGTGAATGACCGACCTGGAATCGGTGTTGGATTTGATGAGAAGGAGGCAGCTAAGTATCCTGCAATAGAGATGAATCATAGCTGGCTGTTCAGCCGCCTTCCGGATGGAACAGCGGTAAGACCGTAATATCAACGTCGGTGGCAAATTGTTATTTGAAAGTGGCTGCTGCAAAAAGAAGCTCTGCAAGTTATACTTTGCAGAGCTTCCTTTTGCAACAGCCACTTCATTTTATAAAGAGTCCTTCTTTCCTGCTTTGTTTTGGTTCTTTCTGTATTGATAAATTTGTGTGGATAAGTCATCAAGCTGAAGGTTATTAACGGATACTACAGTATGTACAATCTGTTCGGGAATATTGTGTCCCTTCCCGTAACAACAGCAAAGAACAGCTGCAAGGCAGCCAATAGTATCGGTGTCACCGCCAAGCATGGCGGACATACGAATCGCTTTATATACATCATGCCGGCACCAAAGGAACAGGGAAAATGCAGCTATAAAAACATCACAGGAAGATATGGTAGTTCCAAAAACATAGAATAAAAAATCTAATAACTTGTCATCAGAATCAAACTGCGGCAGAAAATGAAGAAGAACCGGAAGACGGGCCTGACAGGAAGGAACACAGGCCAGGTCCATTTCTTCGTTGTTTATCCTGCGGCCTATTTTACAGCCCATTTGTGCTGCTTGTATGATGTCATCTATGGTGTGCTCTTTCGTCATGGCAAAAAGGGCATGACCATAGCCGATAGCTGCTTCCATAGCTGTATTTGTATTATGGGTAGGCAGTAACGTACTGATAATATTTTTTTCAAGAGAATTTAAATCAGTACTGCATAAAAAAGCAGATGGTACACGCATAATACCGCCGCAGGAGGTTCCTGAAGTTCCTGCAAGACTGATCTCCATACCATCCATAATTGCAAGAATGGCTTTCCGAGAGCTGGGGCCAATATACTTTTCTGGCTCCGCAGATTCCTTATACCAGCGAATCAGGCTGTTTGCGGCTGCTTCGGGCGTGATATTACCACTTTTACAATAATCCTCAAGCAGAAAGATATTCTGTTCCGTGTCATCTGTAACCTGGCCATAGCGCATATCTTTATGTGCCAGGGATTCAGAAGGCAGCAAAAGGGAATCTATGGATTGAAAGGAGGATTTAATCTGTTCTCTTGATGCAAATTCAGTTGATTTTGAGAAACTGTCACCAACAGCTAGAGCCTCCAGAATTTGTTTGATAAATAACTGTTTCATAATTTTCCTCCAAGTTCTGAGAATGAGTGCTTGCCTTCATTCTCAGAACGCAAGCCTGTGAAAATAATTTTATACTTATGGACGTTGATAAGTCTAAGCTAACAGAAGGCTGTGAAGTGGTCAATAGGAAGAAATTAGATTATCATAAATGGTGCATAGAAAGTCATTATAATGATAATTCATATCATATATTAAGTGGCTTTTACATTCCCATTTTTCTATACTTATAAGAAACTGCTGTAAAATTATCAGGAGGGAGTAAAGATGAAAAATACTATTACCTATCGGTCAATTTATCAGAGCTGTTTAGAGGATGAAATAGTTGAGGTCGTATCAGTAAAGGACGGACTGGAATTAGAGCCGGGAAAGATTGTTATATCAGATATACTGCAAAAGACTCTTTACCAAGTTAAACAAAAATATGGTTATGGAATTGTTATGTTACAAGAGGGAGAATATTATATCGATAAAACAATTTATATCCCCAGAGGAATAAGACTGTTTGGGTTTGGTTTAAAAAGACCTAAAATTACATTGATTAAAAATGCGGAGGGCTTTGGTTCGGATAGTGGGCATAACATAAAAAATGCAAAATATATGTGCTGGTTTACGGCAAATATGCCAGAAAAGGAGGAAGAGGCAGAAGATGCTAACCCAGGTACATTTTATAGTGCTTTGTCAAATATTGATTTTGCAATAGAAGCAGACAATAGCAATGCGGTGGTGATACGTGCCCATTTTGCACAGAACTGCTATGTTTCCTATTGTCATTTTGAGATTGGAGATGGCCTTGCAGGGATTCATTCGGTAGGAAATGAAATGGAACAATTATCTTTTTCAGGCGGTGACTGGGGGATTTATACAGGGAAATGTTCGCCAGGATGGCCATTTGTTCTGACAGACTGCTATTTTACAGGACAAAGAAAATCCGGTATTCTATGTACACAAAGCGGTATGACAATGGTTCGGGTAGGATTTGAGCAAATACCTGCAGCAGTAGAATCCATGGATGGTTACTGGGATAAGGTAATTATGAAAGACTGTTGTCTGGCTAAGCTTTCTACGGGTTTATTAGTTGCCTCAGAGAAGAATGTATGTACACAATATAATATGAGAAATATACTGGCAGAAGCGGTACCAATAATAGTCCATATGAAAGAAAGTGAAAAAAACTATCCTGGGGTTTCTGATCAGTATATTGTTAAATCCTTTATTCATGGTGCGGTGGCGGTATACGGAAATTCGGAGATGGAAGTAAAAACAGTTTTAGAATTACAGGATGACTCTGATAAGAAATATGATTACTCCATCGATACTCCTGACTTACCGCTTCAAAAGGACTGGACCAATATTAAGAAATATGGCGCGCAGGGAGATGGAATTACAGATGATACCGAGGCAATCAGAAGAGCAATAGAAGCTTCAGATATCCTGTATTTCCCACAGGGAAAATACAGGATTAGTGATACAATTATTCTAAGGGAAAATACACAGCTATTAGGATTCCTTCCGATTGCAACACAGATTATTTTGACAGATAATGCAGATAAGTTTGCCGGAGTGGGAGCCCCCAAAGCCATGCTTGAAACTCCTGTAAATGGAAAGAACAGAATTCAGAGCATTGGGCTTGATTGTGCCGGAAGAAATCCGAGAGCTGTTGCTATTAAGTGGCAGTCCGGCAGGGCTTCTTATCTTTATGATATAAAATTTGCAGGTGGACATGGCCGTATTGATAAAGCTATGGAGCATTTACCTCCTTATAATAAGACCAGGACATGGGATTATAATGAAGATTATGATTGGGATTCCCAGTATTGGAGTCTTTGGATTACCAACCAGGGAGGAGGCACTTTTAAAAACCTATGGACTGCCAGCCCATATGCTGCAGCCGGTATTTATATATCGGATACGGCCACAAAGGGAATCATGTATCAGATATCTTCTGAACATCATGTAAGGCAGGAAATATTAATGAAACATGTTGCTAATTGGGAATTCTATGGTATTCAAACAGAAGAAGAAGCAGCAGAGGGCAGCTATTGCCAGCCCTTTGAATTATCCTGCTGTGAAAATCTGGTCTTTGCTAATTTATATGCATTTCGTGTGATTTGGATTGATAATCCGTATGAATCGGTTATCAGAACATGGAATTGTAAAAGGATAGAAATCCAAAATTTTCATAATTATACGCAGATGAAATATACCATTCTTCACGGGGTTTATGATGCCAATAGTAAGCAGACCGTAGGAGACTGGCAGTTAGCAAATCTATGGATAGAAGATACTGAAACTCATATACATCTGCCAGACAGACCCTGGGAGCCGAAAGCTATTCTGGAAAACATGGATTCTATTGATTCTATGTGTTCGGATGGAAATGGTAATTTGTATATTTGTGATTCCAGATTAAAAAGAGTGTATAAATGGGATCAGAAATCTGCTAAAATCGAATTATTGTTATCTACTCACTACAGACCATTATCCCTTGCCTGTGACACTTTGGGAAATTTGCTTATGGTAATTGAATACAAGCCAGTTAAATATGCAAAAAAGGATGGGGCTTTGGAATTGGATATCGAAGAATATGGGGAAAGATCCCGTGAGGATTTTGGAGCGTGTTTCTATGCCTTCTTCAGAAAAGATAGAAGAATTCGTGTTTTAAGCTTAAATACGGAAAAGGGTGAAAGCTCTTTCTGTGAATTAGAGCCTAAGCTGCGTTCGGAGGCTTCTTTGAAACGATTATATTATCCTGTAAATCAGTGGAGGGATAATGGAGATATGAAAACGGTAATACAGCTTCCGGATGAAACCTGCTATATAGCACCGGATGGAATAACGGGGATAACGAATAATCCAGCTCTGGCAAGAGCAACAGGGCTGTGCGCTGTCCAGAAAAATGAAGTTTTTTATGCGGTGGATGAGTATAATAAATATGTTTTAAAATTAAAAGTGGATCAGGATTTAAATTTGCAGGATCCGGCAATTGTGGCCTACAGGGGGAATATAGTGCCATAGCTTCAGACAATGGAGAGCTTTATGTATCGGATAATTTACTCTATTGTTATATGGGGGAGCAGGTTAGAACAATTGCATTAGCTAAGAGACCTGCCTGCATGATCTGGAAAGATAAAGAATATAAGTATCTTTGCATATCAGCCAGGACTAGCTTATACATCATGAAAGTAAAAGAATAAAAGAAGAGAGTGGGTAATACATATGAAATTCAAATCAATATCGTTGAAGAAGCATTTGATTTTTACGATGGGGATATTTGTAATACCCATGATTTTCTGTCTTCTGTTCTATAATTATTACTCCATAAAAACCTTAAACAATGAAGTTGCGCAAAGTGGTAAGAATACGATAAATCTATATCAATCACAAGTGGAATATGATCTGCAGAAGGTAAGTCAGACGATAGCTGATTACTGGGCAAACAATTATGATCATGCCAATATGATACATAAGGTGGATAAATTGACCAAGCATTTGTCCGGCTATGAAATAGGATTAAAGTATAGAACCTTGCTAACGAATAACCAAAATCTGGGAAGCATATGCCTGGTATCTGAAAAAAATGATCTGCAACGCTTTTTTTACCAGGAAAGCAGGTATTCGATAGAAACAAAAGAGGGCATGAGCCGGATTGTAGAAGAATACCTTCTGAATCCGAAAGAGAAAAGTGCGAAGGGGTGGCAGCCCTTTCGTGTTAACGGAGAGGGATTTTTGGTACGTCTGCTAGGTTATAACGGTGGATATACATTCCTGTTTGTGGATTTAAGTGTAACCATTCAAAATCAAATAAAGAATAGATCGGAAGGAGAAGGCTTTCTTTATTATACAACAATGCGGGGTGAAGCACTTTCTAAACAGGAAGAAGTAGGAGAGAGTGAGCTTGTGACGAATAAATTAGATCACGAATATTATCTGACAGAGAATGAGGCGAAGTATCTGGTCGTAAATCAATATTCTGATTTGCTGCATGTTCGCTTTTTTTATTTTATTCCATATAAAGGCTACTTCTTCCATATGGATCGGATGCAGTCATTATTTTTGTTTTTATCGTTTTTTATGGTATTACTGATTCCTGTTTGCTATGTACTGATATCTAAGTCCTATTTCAAACCAATGGAAGCTCTGATTAAAACCATGCAGAAAATCCGGGATGGAAATATTGATGAAAAAGTGAATTCTAATTATAAAATAAGAGAATTTCAGGAAGTAAATGTTACGTTCAACCAGATGATGACAGAAATAAAAAATCTCAAAATAGAATCCTGGGAGAGAAGATTACAGAAAAACCGTGCTGAATTGCAATATCTCCAGTTACAGATAAAACCTCACTTTTTTTTAAATTGTTTAAAGAACCTTTATGGCATGGCCGAATTGAAACGTTATGAAAAGATGCAGGGTATGATTATTCAGATATCCAGTTATTTGAGATACTTTTTTAATGACAATATGTCTTTGGTGGCAATCGGAGATGAAATTAACCACGTAAAAAATTATATTTCATTACAGAAGTATAGCTTAGAACAGGATGTTGAATGTGAGTTTGAAATAGAAGAACAGTTGAAAGACTGTATTATTCCGGTATTACTTATTCAACCCTTTGTTGAAAATTCCTTCAAATACGGCAGAAAAACGAATCAGACTTTAAGGATAACCATTCGAATTATTGAATTGGCAATGGAAGAGGAGAATATGCTGGACATTATTATTACAGATAATGGAAATGGCTTTAAACAGGAAGTACTGGAACAATTAAATGAGCAAACACCATATCAATACACAGAGAATAATGTTGGAATAGCAAATATCTGTCAGCGGCTATTTTTGATCTATGGTGAGAAGGCAATGCTGCAATGTAACAATCTGGAGGATGGAGCGCAATGTGAGATGATTTTGCCTGTTAAAGTTCCTAAGGAGCAAAGAGAGGAGAAAGAAGAATGAATCTGTTGATTGTGGATGATCAGCCTATGGTAGTAGAGGGGATTTTGGCAGGTGTAGATTGGGAACTGATAACGATTGATAAGAAATTTACGGCGCACAATATTATTGAAGCGAAGAATATCATTCAAACGCATCAAATTGAATTATTGCTTTGTGACATTGAAATGCCCATGGGAAGCGGTTTGGATTTGTATGAGTGGGTAATAGAACAGCATTACACTATGAAATGTATTTTTCTTACAGCTCATTCTGATTTCTCTTATGCACAAAAAGCAGTTCATTTGCAGGGGTTTGATTATCTGTTACAACCAGTTACCTATAAAGAAATTGAAGGCTCTCTTCAAAAAGCAATTGATCAGATTAAGATGGATACTACTGTAAAGAGTTATTATAATTATGCTTTAGACTTGAAAAAAAGAGAAAAACAGACGTTGAGCAGTCTTCTGAGAGAGTATTTGCTTGCATTGCGAAGTGATGTGAAGGAAGTTGTTCAGTATGTATCTGTTTTATCTTATACCTTGGAAGCAGATAGCTCATGTGAAATACTTATGATTCAATTGTTTGATTTTGAGGGTGAAAGATGGGAAAATGACTTATTGTTTTATGCCATAGATAATATCTGGAATGAATTACTTACAATCAAAATAGGCAAACTGATTGTTATTTGTCTGGACAGCGAACATTTTATACTTCTATATCAAAAACAGGACGAAAGGCTGGATTTAAAACAGAAAATGATGTTGTTTATGCGGACTGCAGAACAGCTATTTCGATGTAAAGTTGCTTTGTATCCAGGTAAAACAACGATTTTTTCAGAAATACCTGATGAGGTTAAAAGGCTGGAAAAGAGAAGCAGGAAAAATGTAATTAAAAAAGACGGCATACTGGAAGCGTACAATACGATGGAGATGGGACAGGAATATATTTCGCCGGATTGTAATAAATGGGCTCAGTACATCAAAGATGGTTACTATGACCTACTAAAGGAGGAGGCTTGCAAATATCTGGATTGTATGACTCAGTCCGGCAGGATGAACGATGAAGCTCTGCGAAAGTTCCATAAGGATTATGTATATTTATTCTGGGAGGGAATAAAAAATTCTGGAAATGTAAAGAGTGATCTTTATATGGAGGGAGAAAGTGACTATAATTATGAAGCCCTGATGAATTCCTATACTTCTGTGATACGAATGAAAAGTTTGATTGTGTTTACAATGAATTATCTGAAGGGAATGGATAATCAGGAGAATTTCAATGAATCACGAATGGATGAAATACTGGATTATATCCATAAGAACATCCAGAAGAATATTACAAGAAAAGATATTGCAGAAGCTGTTTATCTGAATCCTGAGTATTTATCCAGACTCTTTAAAAAGGAAAAGGGGATTAAGCTTTCGGATTATATCCAGCAGGAAAAGATGAATATTGCAAATCATTTATTGAGAACAACAAATTTCTCTGTCAGCATAGTTGCTTCAAAAGTTGGATATAGCAACTTTTCACATTTTGCACAGTCATTTAAGCGTGTTTTTGGAATCTCCCCCAGTGAAATCAAACAAGAAAATCATAAGTAGAATTACAAAGTATTCAAATCATTAGTCATGAATTGAATACTTTGTGTCATTTTCCGGGTAGTTAGCGTTAAACAAAGTCAGCTATAATTTAACCATAGGTAGCAGTAAGTGCATACCTAATAAAAATTTAGGAGGAGTGTTGGAATATGAAAAAAACAATTTCGTATTTGCTTGTAATTACTCTGTTGGCCACATTGCTGGTAGGATGCGGAAAGAGTGAGAATAAGGCAAACGGCAATGGGACAAAGAATTCCGCAGAGGTAACAGGAAAAGCAGCGGATGATACTTCCGATAAGGAAGAAACCAAAACTGAGGCAAAGGATTATAGCAAGCAGGAACCTTATACCGTTAAAATCATGCTGCCAGGAACAGCTGGAACAAAAGATTGTGAAGAGGTTTCCGCATTGGCAAGCGAGATATTACAAAAAAAATATAATACTACGCTGAATATAGTGCGGGTTGGATTTGGTACTTATGCACAGCAAGTAAATCTTATGTTTTCTTCCGGTGAGAAACTGGATATGCTCTATAATGACCGAGGCAGTTTTACCTCAGCAGTAAGTAACGGGCAGGTTGTAGAAATTGGACAATATCTGGATGAATATGCACCGGAAATGAAAGCACAGATCAGTGGGGATGATTGGGCATGTACATCAATAAATGGCGGTATTTATGCAGTTCCGGCCAATAAAGAAAAAGCAGTGGCATGGGGATTTGCTTTTGTCAAATCAATTGCGGATGAATTAGGCTTTGATTATTCAAAGATTAAAACAGAAGAAGATTTAGTGCCGCTTTTGCAGGCAGTGAAAGAGAAATATCCGGATATGTACCCGGTGATGTCTAATGGCGGATCAATGAACACTATGACTACGAATGATGAATTAGGCGGTGATTTTGGTGTATTAGAAAATTGCACAGATCCCAATAATACAACAGTAGTAAACTGGTATGAAACAGATGCCTATCGTAAAATCGCAGAGAGAAGATATGAGTGGGCACAAAAAGGATTAATCATGCCAGATGCGGCATCCAATACAGAACCTTGGGCAAATATGATTGCTTCGAATAAGGCATTTGGACGCTTTACAAATGTAAAACCCGGAATCGAAGCGGAGATGCAGAAGGCTTCCGGTAAAGAAATAGTAGTACTGCCAATGACGGATGCCTATACGACGACTAACAGACTTGACATTCTTTGGTATGTTGCTCACAACAGCGAAAAACCGGAAAGAACCGTACAGGTTATGAATGAAATTTATACGAATCCTGAATTACAGAATATATTAGTAAATGGTGTTGAAGGAAAACACTATGAATTTGCCAATGAAGCAAAGACCATGGTACGTTATCCAAAAGGCGTTGACGGAACCAACACAGGCTATCCCAGCTATCCCTGGGCATGGCTCAATGAAATGATTACTCCTGTTTGGGAAGGTGCGGACGAAACTCTTTGGAAACAAACGGATGACTATAACAAAACTGCAATTGTTTCACCAGGTAAAGGCTTTGGATGGAATAATTTAAATGTAATTAATGAAGTTACCTCATGCAATAATGTCAAAAATAAATATGCGAATGCATTGGAATGCGGTTCGGTAGATCCTGCGGTGGCATTGCCTCAGTTCATAAAAGATTTAAAGGATGCAGGTGTGGATAGCATTATTAAAGAAAAGCAGAGTCAATTAGATGAATGGTTAGCTGCAAAGAAATGATAATTCACAGATTATAACAGCATATAAGGGGGAAACGGTGGCAACACGGCTATCCCCCCTTATTATTCTGTATCGGAGGTTTTTTAGATGAATCTTGAGATAAGGAAAAAATTAAAACGGCTCAAACGATATATCCCCCTATATCTGATGATGTTACCAGGTGTCATATATATAATTATCAACAATTACATACCAATGCTTGGGTTGCGAATAGCTTTTAAACAGTATAATTATTCCAAAGGAATTTCAGCAAGCAAATTTGTGGGTTTTAAAAATTTTGAATTTCTATTCAAAACAAAAGATGCTTTTGTAATTACCAGAAATACCTTATGCTACAATGCTGCTTTTATTATTTTGGGTACGGTGCTGGCTATAGCGGTTGCTATATTATTAAATGAAATTAAAGAAGTCAGATTGAAAAAAATCTATCAAACAATTATACTAATTCCTTTTTTGATATCAATGGTGGTGGTCAGTTATTTGGTCTATGCTTTCTTAAGTTCGGACTCAGGCTTCATCAATAACAGTATTCTTATTCCACTTGGAATTAAGCCGATTCCCTGGTATTCATCACCAAAATATTGGCCCTTCATTTTAACAGCAGTGCATCTGTGGAAAGGATTTGGTTATACCAGTATTATTTACTTCGCGACTTTAGCTGGTATCGATAAGGGATATTTTGAGGCAGCCGCTATAGATGGTGCATCCAGATGGCAGCAAATCAAGCACATTACGCTTCCTTGTTTAAAACCTACAATTATAACCTTGACCTTGATGTCAATTGGACGAATTTTCTATTCGGATTTCGGATTGTTCTATCAGGTACCCCTGAACAGTGGATTATTAGTTGACGTAACCAATACAATTGATACCTATGTATACCGTGGTTTAATTACGCTGAATAACGTGAGCATGGCATCGGCGGCAGGCTTTTACCAGTCCGTTGTCGGGTTTGTTCTGGTTCTGACAGCAAATTTTGTAGTAAAAAAAGTAAGCGAAGAAGATGCGCTATTCTAAAGGAGAAAAGACAAAATGGTTGAAAGAAGAACAAGTTTTCAAATAATGGCAAATGTAATTTTAACTGTATTAGCAATATTATGTTTGCTTCCATTTATACTGCTTATTGTTTCTTCCTTTACAGATGAACTAACATTAACTCACTATGGTTATAGCTTCTTTCCAAAAAAACTGTCATTGGATGCATATAGATATTTGTTGGTGGATTCTACAACTATTCTGCGATCTTATATCATTTCCTTTGGTGTATCGATTGCAGGAACTCTTGCCAACGTATTCTTAACAGTTCTATTTGCCTATCCGTTATCAAGAAAGGATCTGCCAGGACGGCAGGTATTTGCCTTTTTTATATTTTTTACCATGTTATTTAATGGTGGTCTGGTACCTTCCTATATTATGTGGACACAGGTCTTTCATATCAAAAATACATGGTGGGCATATATGGTTCCCGGATTAATGATGAGCGCTTTTTATGTCATAATGATGAGAACTTATTTTACTACTAATATTCCTGAAGCAGTTATAGAAGCAGCACGTATGGATGGGGCAACGGAGAGGCATATTTTAACCAAAATTGTATTGCCAATGTCAATTCCAATTGTGGCAACAGTAACCTTATTAGTTGGCTTATCCTATTGGAATGATTGGATTAATGGTCTGTATTATATCAATAAAGATACCATGTATAGTGTCCAGTCGCTGCTGAACAAAATGCTTATGGATGTTCAGTTCCTGCTGTCCAATGCACAGAGTGGTGCTGCTATAAATCAGGATATCGTATTACCGTCAACAGGTATCAAAATGGCGATTGCCGTTATGGGCGCATTGCCTATTCTCATTGTATATCCTTTCTTTCAAAAGTATTTTATAAAAGGTATTATTATTGGAGCAGTAAAAGGCTGATAATATAATATTACTTATTTATTACGAGGCAGTGTAACTATAGAACCAATAGGACAGGATATGGGTAAAACTATGATATTAGATGATAGATATTTTATTAAATTATATGGAGGCTGGATAGGAAAAGTTATTGGAGTCATTCATGGCGCTAATATTGAAGGGTGGCCTTACGAAAGAATTAAAGAGAGTTTTGGAAAGATTGAATATTATCCGGTGACCTTTAAAAATTTCTGCTCCGATGATGATATTAATGGTCCTATGTTTTATTTACGGGCATTGGAGGATTATTGTAAGGGCAGTGAGATCACAGAGCAGGAATTAGCAGATAATATGCTGAACTATGTAGGGGACGGACATGGGTTTTTCTGGTGGGGCGGTTATGGCGTTTCAACCGAGCATACCGCTTATGAAAATTTGTTATCCGGAATTAGGGCGCCGGAAAGTGGCTCCATTGCTCAAAATGGAAGTGCTACAGCAGAGCAGATTGGCGGGCAGATTTTTTCGGATTGCTGGGGACTGGTGTACCCGGGAAGACCGGCGGAAGCGGCTGCAGTGGCAGCAAAAATGGCATCCGTAACACATGATAGAAATGGAATTTTTGGTGCAAAATTTATTGCCGCCTGTATTTCACAGGCCTTTCTGACAGAAGATATGGATACGATTATAGAAGCCGGTTTATCAGTAATACCAAAAGATAGTGAATATGCAAGAATGGCAGAACAAGTAATTCCTGTCTGTAAAGGAAATGATGACGATTGGGAAAAAAGTTTCCTATATGTAAAAGAATATTTCGGATACCAGCACTATGAAGGAAGCTGTCATATCATTCCCAATTCAGCCGTTATTCTATTAGCTTTGATTCATGGGCAGGGCGATTTTAGCAAAACTATAAATATTGCGAATATGTGCGGATGGGATACGGACTGCAATGTTGGAAACCTGGGAGCCATCCTAGGTGTTCGGAATGGAATTGATGCCATTGATGAAAAATGGCTTCCACAAATCCATGATTTTATTTGTGCGTCCAGCTCGGTTGGATTTCTGAATATTCAGACGGTATCCCAGGTAGCTGCCTACTGTGCAAAGATAACCGGAAGAATTTACAATTTAGAGCCCGATGAAATATGGAAGAGAGTCTTTGAGAAGGAAGAAGGGGCTTATTTTCATTTCGAATTTCCAACGGCAATCCATGGAATGCGGGTAAGAAGTTCAGAGGGTAAGAAGATACTTTTATCCAATACGACAGAAGAAGCTTATCAAGGGAAGCATTCGCTCAAGGTTGTATCACCCTGGACGGATAATGGAGATTCTTTTTATTTGTATTATAAACCGTATTACCGGCCGGATGACTTTGATGACAGCCGGTATAATCCTGAATTTTCCCCTACCGTGTATCCGGGAGATAGGATAAGGGCTTACTTGAAAGGGAAGGAGAATGGATGGCAGGCTAACCAGATAAAGGTGGTTCCCTACTTCAAAGATAGAATAAAAGACCAATTGGTTTATTTAAAGGAATACACACAATTGTTATCTGCTCAGTGGGAAAAAATAGAATTTCAATTGCCAAAGGGGCATACTGAAATTATAGAAGAAGTTGGATTTTATTTGATATGCTTAGAAGGTGGTATAAGAGAAACGCAATTTACGGAAGTGCTATATCTGGATGAGTTAGAAATCCTTCATCAAGCAGATTATGAAATGGAATTAAGCAGATTGCCACTGGAAAAATGGAATCCCCTGCATGTTCAGCCTGCTCATTTGAGCTTTCTCAGAGGAATGCTTCGTGCTGATATAAACGGATTGTCAGTCAGCGGAAGTGGAAAGCCGGCAGAATGTTATACCGGTAATCTTAACTGGAAAAATTATGAATTTACTGCTGCATTAATTCCAGTAAAAGGAGAAAGACATAATGTTTTATTCCGGGTACAGGGGGGAATCAGAAGTTTTGCAGTAGGACTAGCTGAGAATCAGACTATTAGATTATACAAAAAAGAAAAGGATTATCAGATTTTAAAGGAGGTTCCATATCAATGGCAGTTTGGAGTTCCTTATCAATTTAAAATCGTTGTAAAGAATAATCAAATTAAATTATGGGTCAATGAAAAAGTTCTTTTTAATGAGGAAATGGATTCTGTTTATGAAAATGGCTGTATTGGATTTGGAAATGATATGGGGAGTAGAACAAACTATATTTATTATAGAATAAAGGAACTGGATTAAAGGAACTCAATAGGTAATGGGGTAAATAATAATCCCTCCAAACTGATGCGGCTGCATCCCTTTGGAGGGTCACACAATCTTTGGGTGTGTATTCTCATTTTAATGACGGCGTCTATCAAATAAATTTCTAAAAAATAAAAGTCGTAATATATCCCTTAAATTAAATTCACGGAAACGTCTGCGTCGTCTGCGGCGGCCTCTGCCATCTCTTCCGAAGCCGTCTCTTCCGAAACCGTCTATCTGTTGACTATCAACGGTATCGAAGCCGTAATAATTATTTTCTTCATACTGAGTTAGAAGGCTGTCTACCATATTATCTAAACTTAAGAGGGTCTCTTCACCGTTCATATTATTGTAATCGATGGTATCATTGACATTGTCATTGAGCATGGTGTATATTTCAGGGAATTCTTCTGCAAATTCAAGTAACTCCATAATAAAACCTTTTAATTTTTTTTATATTATATGCTGTAATGAGAAAAGTGTTCGACTCTTGTAATGGCTTCCCCCTCTATTAAGCTTTTATAGCCCAGCGTAGTTTGGCACTTCGAGCACGGCTGTTGGAATTACATTCGGCAGCAGATGGCCGAATAGCTTCAGGAGCAATTTCTCTATAGATTCCTTCACGATAGAAGTGCTGAAAAGATTTCTTAACGAGACGGTCTTCGCCGGAATGAAAAGTGAGGATAGCAACACGCCCGCCTTCCGCCATGGCAGCAGGAAGTTTTTCTAAAAATTCATACAGCACCTCGAATTCTTTATTGACATCAATTCGCAATGCTTGAAAGCATCTTTGACAGGATTTTTTAATTTCATCGTTTCTATCTTTTTCTGGAATGAATTTCAGAGCATCTTTAATAATTTGACGGAGCTGACTTGTTGTTGTAATGTCTGTTCCTTTTTTTATTGCGTAAATAATAGCACGGGTGATTTCCGCGGCATGAGGCTCGTCCGCGTTTTCTAACAACATACCGTGTAATTCATCCTGTGAAATTGTTTTAAGACGCTCCGATGCAGAAATGCCTTTAGAAGGATTCAGCCGTAAGTCTAGTGGCCCCTCTGTTTTATAGGAAAATCCTCTTTCCGGATTGTCTATCTGCATGGAAGAGACACCCAAATCTGCCAATATAAAATTCAACGGTCCCGATTCGGAAGTAATTTGATCTATATTGGAAAAGTTTGTTTGCCTGATTGTTAAAATTTCTGAGCCATAACCTAAGTGCTCTAAACGCTCCCTTGTGCGCGGTAATTCGATAGAATCTACATCAGTAGCATACAAGTGCCCCTTGGAATTTAAACATTTAAGCATCTCTAAGGTATGACCGCCATAACCTAAGGTCGCATCCAATCCGGTTTGTCCGGGGGCAATTTGTAAAAATTCTAATATTTCATTCACGCAAATTGAACGATGCATACCAGCGGGAGTATTGCCCTTTTGAATAACCTTTGCCACGGCATCAGCATATAGCTCTGGCTGCAGTTCCTTATATTTATCTTTAAAAGCTTTTGGGTGAGTACCTTTATACCTGGGACGACGCTGATGTTTCTGCTCTTGATTATCCATTCTTGCTTCCACCTTTTTAAATATCAATTTTTAATATATAATTCGAATATTCCTATAAATTACATGATATCAAATGCATGTAATAATAGCAAACGCATAATAAAAGAATCTGTAAGAAAATGCAAGCTATAGTGAATGGCATGAATGAAACAGTTTTAATTGCATTGAACGGTATTCTCATGTAAAATGGGTTAGAATGTAATTTATTAAAATGAAATAATCCATTTTGGTATTATACAGTTATGAATGGAAGGAGAGGCTCGTGCGAAAATAAAAAACAGTATTTACTTTTTATTTAAGCAGTATCGCAAGCGGACTTGCGATATGCCTGAGGATTAATATGGATATTAAAAAGTTTCACAATTATAGAATCAGCGAGGATATCTTAAAGGCGCTTAATGGTCTGGGGTATGATATACCTACGGAAGTTCAGGCTAAAGTCATTCCCTCCGCTTTAGAAAAAAATGATCTTATCGTCAAAGCACAGACGGGCAGCGGTAAGACTGCCGCATACGCTATTCCGATTTGTGAATTAATTGAATGGCTTGAAAATAAACCACAAGCACTTATTCTGACACCAACAAGGGAACTTGCTGTTCAAGTAAAAGAGGATTTTATCAATATTGGCAGATTTAAACGAATAAATGCAGCAGCAATCTATGGAAGGCACCAGTTTTCTGTTGAGAAAGCCGAGTTGAAGCAGAAAACACATGTAGTTGTGGGTACGCCGGGGCGTGTCATGGATCACATAAAGAGAGGTACGCTAACCTTAAATAAAATTAACTGCTTCGTAATTGATGAAGCTGATAGAATGCTAGATATGGGTTTTATTGAACAGGTAGAAGCAATTATGAAAGAACTGCCAAAGGAACGGATGACAATGTTGTTTTCTGCAACCATGCCCGATGAAGTAAAAAGTATATCGTCAAATTTTATGAGGAACCCTATTAACATAGATGTCAGCGAGACCAGTATCATGACAGCTGATATTAATCATTTTCTTTATATTGCAAATGAAGAAGATAAATTTGAACTGCTTACCGATGTTATGATTATGGAAAAGCCGGATAGCTGTATCATCTTTTGCAGTACAAAGGATCGAGTGGATATGGTATGTGATCGTCTGGAGGATTTAGGCTATCCCTGTAATAAAATCCATGGCGGCATGGAACAGAAGGACCGGTTATCTGCAATGATGCGTTTTAAAAGGGGAGAGTACCGCTATTTAATAGCCACGGATGTAGCAGCAAGAGGGATAGATATAGAGAATATTTCTCTGGTTATGAACTATGACATTCCTCTTGATGAGGAAAATTATGTCCACCGTACAGGAAGAACAGGACGTGCAGGGCAAAAGGGGAAAGCTATCTCCTTTGTGGTCCCGGCACAAACCAGATATTTGCATGATATCGAAGAGCTGATTGGGTTTAAAATTCAGGAAATAACAAGGCCCACCAAAGAGGAGGTATCCATTCAAAAAATTTCCTTTGATGAAAAAATGAATACGGCTCCTCAGCCTAAAAAAATGAAAAGTGATCAATTAAAGAAGGAGATAATGAAATTACGTTTCAATGGCGGAAAGAAAAAGAAGCTTAGAGCCACCAATTTTGTTGGAATCATATCCAATCTGGAAGGTGTTAAGGCAGAGGACATTGGAATAATAACCATACAAGATACCCTTACCTATATAGAAATACTAAACGGTAAAGGCCCATTGGTGCTGGAAGCTATGAAAAATACAATGATTTGCGGTAAGCTATTGAAGGTAACGGAAGCAGTGGATAAACTTTAAAAGTGCCATAATTAAGCTTTATTTCTTATGGTGGGTTAATTATACAGTATTCGTTACTTGCATGTTCTGATGAATGTCTGCTGTAGAACTGCAGCTAAAGCAATTCTACCAATTCCTCAGGCAGATCGGAAATTTCAGAATATATGATATCCCGGTAATCAATCCATTCCTTTTCGTTCTCCTGAAAGCTATGTATAGATGGTATTAGTAATTTACCGGCCTTGATGAAATCCTTCCGGATATCTTTCGTAACCTTGTCTGTAAGCATACTATGAATAATACTTCCATTTTGAATATAAAACAGCTTATAGCAGCCATTATCCAAAGGAAGCTTTAGCAGAATGCTCCGTGAGGATAGGCTTTGATAGCCATTCAGGCCGTTTTTAATCATTTTAAAGCAGGATATCATATCCCTGTAAACAGAGGCCATTTCGAACCGGTAGGAATCAGCGGCTTCCTCTAATTTAGACTGCAGGGCATTGATCAGTAAGAGAAGATTGTCTTGTGATGCAAGAAGCTCGGATAGAACTGCCTTATTTTGATCAAATAGAGCTTTATCCATAGCAATAGGAAATATATGATATTCAAACTCATACTGGCTGCCGTTTCTTGTAATCGGATAAATATTCTTCAGCTTGACCAGAAATTCACTAATGGTGTATTTGCTTCTGAAGGGGCCGAAGCAATGCTCTGTTCGTTCTTCCATTACGGATAGGGGATTATATTTATTATAGTCCGCTACTTTTATAAAACAGTAGTTCCGGTCGTTTTTCATCTGGGCATTGAAGCGGGGCTTATATTCCTTTATCAAGGAACACTCTAGCAACCGGGCTTCCAGATGAGTATCGGTAACAACGTACTCAATATCCCTGATCATCGGTAACATCCGGTTTACCTTTTCCCACTTTGGGGTTTTTACAAAATAGGATTGAACTCTTTTTTGCAGGCATTTACTCTTTCCGATATAAATAATAACACCCTGGGAATCCAGCATTTTATAAATTCCCGGGAGTTTGGGAATCTGCTTAAGTTTATCGTTTGTAATGTATTTATGTTCCATTTCTTCACCTTAACATAATCAAAATAACTACTCGTTGCTAATAAATATGTATTATTCTATCATAGCATAATATCAACAGGAAGTCGATGATGAGAGAAGTAGGATTTCACCTATTTTAGACACCTCGATGTGCTGCATATAGAATAAAAAAGAAGTCTTTATTTTATAAAATAACTTGACAATTTATTGGGAATGAATATATTATTATATAAAATGTTGATGAAGACAGTAGAAGTTGAACGAAATTCACAGAGAACCAGGGAGGGTGAAATCCTGGTAAAAGTAGGACAATTTTGAACATCCCTTCGGAGTTACAGGCTGAAAGCATATATATGTGAGTTAGGCCTCGTCGGTAATCCACCGTTACCTGGATGGCATATGTTAGTATGTTCAAATAGGTGGTTATAAACGGGTACTCATTGGTCTCGTCCTAGAACAGGATGAGGCTTTTTTTGCGTATAAATGCAGTGTTTTCTATAGTATTTTAAAAGGAAGGTGACTAAATATGAAGTATGAGGAATTGTCAGGAAAGCCGGATGCAGCTAAAATCCAGGATGAGGTCTTGGAATTTTGGAAGACAGAGAATATCTTTAAAAAGTCTGTTGAAAAAGAAGCTGGAAAAGAAGTTGTGTTTTATGATGGTCCGCCGTTTCCAACTGGGAAACCCCATCATGGAACCGTATTAGTATCTTTTATCAAAGATATGATTGCACGATACTGGACAATGCGTGGATATATTGTACCCCGTGTCTGGGGCTGGGATTGCCATGGTTTACCTATTGAAAATCAAGCAGAAGCCTTACTGGAAATATCGGATAAAAATGAAATCGAAAAAAATCTGGGTATCGATAAATTTAATGAAAAATGCTTTGAAATTGTATCGAAGAATAATGACTCCTGGAAAGAATATGTAGAGCAGATGGCCAGGTGGGTAGATTATGAGGGTGCATATAAAACAATGAACACGGATTATATGGAAAGCGTTATGTGGGCCTTTAAGCAATGTTATGATAAAGGGCTAATCTATAGAGACTACCGTGTAACACCATATTGTATGCATTGTGAAACGTCATTATCAATTTCAGATACAAGAGAATCAGATTCAACCCGATTAAGACAAGACAGATGGATTATTGCAAAATTTAAAACAGAAATGTCAATGAATGAAAAGCCGGTATATTTATTGGCATGGACAACAACACCCTGGACACTCCCTTCAAATTTATGCCTTGCCGTTGGTGAAAAGCTTATTTATTCCTTTGTGGAAATGAAGGATGAAATTTTTGTTGCCTGTAAAAACACGTTGCAAAATTTTGAAAAAATATTCGGGGATTCACCTAGCATAATAAAAGAATGCAAAGGGGAAGAATTAGCAGGAGTACAGTATGAACCTTTATTTGAATACTTTGCTGATAAAAAAGAAGAAGGCGCTTTTAGAGTAGTTACAGCAGATTATATTGGTGAGGATGAAGGAGTTGGTATAGTTCATACGGCACCTGCCTTTGGGGAAGATGATTATTGGACCTGTAAGAAAAATAGAATACCTCTTGTTAACCCAGTGGATGAAAAAGGACATTTTACAGAGGAGGTCACAGATTTTTATGACCCTAATACTGAAAAAAATGTTATTGAAATGAATCCGGTTATCATTCGGTTCTTATATGAGAATGGAAAAGCAGTAGCGGACGGAACGATAGAGCATAATTACCCTCACTGCTGGAGGTGCAAACGTCCGTTGATCTACAAGGCAATGGATGCATGGTATTTTAATATTGATAAAATAAAAGGCCGCCTTATCGAATTAAACGAGGAGATAAACTGGATACCGGAAACGGTAAAGGGAGGGCGCTTTGGAAATTGGCTGGAGAATGCAAGGGACTGGAATATCTCACGAAACAGATATTGGAGCACGCCAATTCCTATTTGGGAATGTGAAGAATGCGGCGAAAGAAAGGTTATGGGCAGTATAGAAGAAATATATGAAGCCATTGGAATCCGCCTGACGAATCTTCACAGACAGTATATGGATAAGGTTACCTTTCAGTGTAAATGCTGCGGGAAAACCATGAGAAGAGTTCCGGAGGTACTGGATTGCTGGTTTGAAAGCGGTTCGGTACCATTTGCACAAAAGCATTATCCTTTTGAAAACAAAGAATGGTTTGAATCACATTTTCCAAGTGATTTTATAGTTGAATACACAGGACAAATCAGATGCTGGTTTTATTACCTTCATGTTCTTGCTGTTGCGCTGTTTGATAAGAATGCATTTCAGAACTGTATTGTTCACGGAACAATTTTAGCCAAAGATGGGAAGAAATTATCCAAATCCTCCAAAAACTATACGGACCCCATGCAATTGATGAAACAGTATGGAACAGATGCATTCCGTTTGTACCTGTATCAGACAAATGCCATGCTGATTGGAGATTTATTGTTTGATGAGTCAGGTATTCAGGATGCCTATCAACAAATCATTTTACCGTATTGGAATGCCTGCAATTTCTTTATTTCCTATGCAAATATTGATGGGTTCAAATCAGAAGAATCAGAGGTCCTGCAAACAGATAATCAGATGGATAAGTGGATTCTTGCAAAGTTATATGAAACTGTTCAAAGCATTACCGGTAATATGGATATTTACCGGGTCGATAAATATGTAGAATATCTGGTGTCATTAGTAGATGGTCTTACTAATTGGTATATTCGCCGTTCGAGAAGAAGATTTTGGAACAGCGGAATGTCTGGTGATAAAAAGAGTGCCTATCAAACTATGTACTATGTTCTTGTAAATTTAACAAAACTGTTAGCGCCGGCAGCCCCAATAATATCTGAAAAGATATACAAAACTCTTACAGGTGAATATTCTGTCCATCTAACCGGGTGGCCTAATATCCCAAAAGAATATCAGGAGGAAGAATTACTTTCCAAGGTCGCACTTGTCCAGAATATTATATATTTGGCAAGAACCATTCGTAATAAGAACAGAATAAAGAACCGCCAGCCGTTAAGTGATTTAAAAATTGCACTATCTGATAATAACAGCAATACGGTTGTAGAGGAATTTCGTGATATTATTTCGGAAGAGCTGAATGTAAAGAATATTGAGATATTAAACGAAGTGGAGAATATCGCGGAAATAAATCTTGCACCTAATTTTAATGAAATTCATAATAAATATCCGGATAGAATTTCTGATATCATAAAAGCAATTAAAAGCAAGAAATTTGAGCTGCGTGACAGAGAGGTGCTTTTGACAATCAACAATATAAAGGAAAGCTTTGATTCAAGTATTATATTAGTAACCTATCGGGCAAAAGAAGGTCAGCATGTAGCAAGTAACAACGGAATTGTGGTGTCCTTGGATTTAACACTTTCAGAAGAATTAAAGCAGGAAGGCCTGGCAAGAGATATTGTACGAAATATTCAAGAAGCAAGAAAACTAATAGGATGTGAAATTACAGATACGATTCTTCTTGAATTTGAGGGAGAAGCACCTGAAAACTGGATGGATTATATTTGTAAAGAAACACTTGGGAAAATGATAAAAGTCGAAAATCCAGCTAAAGTTATTTCGGTGGAAACTGACAATGAAAAAGATCTGCTGATAAAAATTGGAAAGTAAAATATTTTTGGTGTGAACCAGGAGTAAAGGCGTATGAATGCTTTTGCTCCTGGTACAATCTTATTTTGTAAAAATCTATGAGGTATCTGTTTCTATCTGCCAGGTGATATAATTTTCTTAACAAAAGGAAAGGAAGCGGTACCCATGGTAAAATAGAAACTATTTATTCTATACAAGGTAGACTTGTGTGAACGGGAGGAAATATGGAAATAAGAACGATACCAAAAGATTATATTATTAACATGTCAAATGAGGCCCATGGAAATGTTGAATCTAATTTTTTACTTCATGGGCTGAAGATAAAAAATGATGCTGATAAACCGGTGGTATTAAAACAGATTAATATGGAGCTGTATGCTGCTGAAACCTTTGTAAAGCAGGTAACTTATTGTGATAAGGCATTAACAAATGCAGTTGAAAGATTTGCACATGAATGCACCTGGCTGGGAGGAGGCTTTGGCGCACAGCTGTTTTTAGGGGAAGAAGGATTCTGGAATACAGAAGAATACAGCAGCTCTGTAACCCTGATGCCAAATCAGGAAACAGGATTATTTAATGAATATTTTGTAATGGTTTATAAAGAAATGGTAGATTTATTATCCGTTCAAGTTCTTTATGAAATGGAAGGGAAGGAATATAAGCAGGCACTATCTATTCCTTTAATAAACTATGAGAATAAAAACAACTATATATTTCCAATAGAAGGATGTGTTTCCACTTGCGGGAATTACAATTGTTTATTAGACCATAGACAGCATTATTCTATGGAATTTGCCATTGATATGGCTCAATATAATAAAGAGCAAAAACTTTCCTTTAAGGAAAATATGCAAATGGAAGACTATGTTATATATGGAAAGGACATCTTGGCCATCGCAGATGGTGAAGTGATTGATTGCTACCCTTCTATACCAATTACGACTTCCTGGGTATGGGAGGAAAGATTGCCGTATTTCAAAATATATGGATTGGCTTCTCAATTTGGTAACTATGTTATCATACAGCATGCAAATGGGGAAAGTTCATTCTATGGACATATGATTGTGGATAGCTTAACTGTAAAAAAAGGAGATAGAGTTAAGCAAGGTCAGGTTATAGGAAAAGTGGGGCATACAGGTCTTTCCAACTGCCCTCATTTGCATTTCCAGCTGATGGACAAACCCAATATTTTAACAGGACGTGGCCTTCCTTGTTCCTTTACCAATATAAAAGATGTGACAGGAGATCCTATTGAACGCATTATGGATGATAACATTATTGTGCATACGTATTAAGATTTTTATATCATGAAGATATTATTGATAGAAGTAATGTATCTCCTCGCAGGAAGTAAAATGTTTAATACTATAGCGGACTTTTTGTATTCCACCACTGATGGGGACTGGAAACAAGGGAGACAGAGTAGTTATAATCTAGGGAAACGCTGATTTAATCAATCAAATTCCCCAGATTTCTGATATAATAGATAATATGCCAGATAATGTAAGTGAAAAATTATTGGACAAAGATCTTTCAGAAAAAAATAAAGAAGATTCCAATGAGTAATTGATCCATAAAATTATTTAAAAATAATCATAAACAGCTCATTTTTATGTGACGGGTATCCAGTAATAAGTATTTTTATGTTGTCAGTAATTCTTCTGTTAAACGTGAAGGGCTTCAAGTGTATGGTTCCATGCGTGAATAGGTGGTATAAAAAGAGGATATGGGGTACGGAACTTTGTTCTGTACTGGACTCATTCATGCGAAATAATCACTATGATTTTATCATAGAAGACCTACTTTATGTTTACATTTTTACAGACTTTTTTTCACAGTCTCAAAGAGGGCTGTTGCTTAACATTATAGTTAGTCGAACAACAGCCCTTTTATCATTCCAATTTAGATTTACTGATAAATTTCATTATCCTATTTTTTAAATCTGGATTAAAAGTAATCTCAAATAACGTTAAATCATTATCACCTATATTTAGAGTGGTTTTTATTATTAGATTATCACCTTGCTTTTTAGGTTTATATTCGCTTTTTGTTTGTGATATTATCGGTATAATAGAACTTACACTACTATCATTATTTCCAGATGCTTTATTAAATTCAAAATTAAATAAAAAAGCATCTTCATTAGTAAGAGCAAAAAAATATGATTCAACGTCATTAGAACCTGAGTACTGCGGAGTAAAAACAAATAAATCAAATTCTGGAAACTCTATTTTTTGAAGATTAACAGTTCTTGAACTTTGTATAACTT
>NZ_FRAC01000020.1 GCF_900142215.1 Anaerocolumna jejuensis DSM 15929
CGGGAAGCCTATGACCGTAAAATTACAGTCCCCTTTGCCTATGAGACAAAGCTATCAGGAATTAATGAAACAGAAATGCACAAGGAAGTCTGGTACCGGCGAAGCTTTACGTTACCGGAAGCAATGCTCAATAAACAGATAGTACTTCATTTTGGTGCGGTGGATTATTTCTGCAGGATATGGGTCAATGACATTCCGGTTACAGAGCATACCGGCGGACAGACCGGCTTTTTTACAGATATTACAGCCTGTGTCCGGTATCAGGAGGAAAATGTGATACGGGTGCAGGTATGGGACGATTATACTGATTTGGAGATACCAAGAGGGAAGCAATACTGGGAGGAAGAGCCCAAAAGTATTTTTTATACCAGGACAACAGGTATATGGCAAAGCGTCTGGATTGAGGCAGTATCCCAAAATCATTTGAAAAAAGTCTTTATTACTCCGCTTTTGGATGAACAGGCAGTTCGATTTGAATATTATCTTGCCGGAAGTACGGAATTATCCTTAGATACCAGAATAAGCTTTAACGGAACCTATGTTACGGGCTGCAGGATAGAGCCCAGGGCTATGAACGGCAGTTTTACTTTAGAACTTAATCAGCCGGCCTTAAAATCCTGGAATTTCGTAGAAAATCTGACATGGTCGCCGGAGAGTCCAAGGCTTTTTGATGTGATATTTACGCTTTCTAAGGATGAGGTCATGGAAGATACGGTCCGCTCTTATTTTGGCATGAGAAAAATATCAATTGACAATGGCACCATCCTGCTGAATAACCGGCCTTATTATCAAAAGCTATTACTGGACCAGGGATACTGGCCGGATTCATTATTAACGGCTCCGGAGGATGAAGCCTTCGTCAGGGATATTAAGCTTATCAAGGAAATGGGCTTTAATGGAGTCAGAAAACATCAAAAGGTAGAAGATCCCAGGTTCTTATATCATGCGGATGTGATGGGACTGCTGGTATGGGGAGAGATTGGCAGCGCCTATCTGTATTCAAGAGATTATGCCGCAGGAATGTATACGGAATGGAGTGAGGCTGTACTTCGGGATTATAACCACCCTTCCATCGTGGCATGGACTCCGCTGAATGAATCCTGGGGCATTCATGATATAAAAACCAATAAACTGCAGCAGGGCCATAGCAATGCAATGCTGCATATTACAAAATCACTGGATGAAACCCGCATTGTTATAGATGATGACGGATGGGAGCATACGGAAGGAGACCTTCTGACCATTCACGATTATGAAGCCTCAAAAGAGGTTCTGAAGAAGCGCTACAGCTGTATTGATACTATCCTGGAATTTACCCCAAGCGGCAGAGCCTTGTATGTATCTGGCTGGAGCTATCGGAATCAGCCAATCATAGTCAGTGAGTGCGGCGGTATTGATTTCCGCCAGGATGAGGTCAAGGGATGGGGCTATTCAAGTGCGGTCACTGGGGAAGAATTTTTGAAGCGCTATGAGGATATTGTTGCTGCGTTAATGAGTTCTGAGCTGGTACAGGGCTTTTGCTACACCCAGCTTACCGATGTGGAACAGGAGACCAATGGACTGCTGAACTATGACAGAAGTCCTAAAGTACCTTTGGAAGAAATCAGGAAAATTAATAAGGGTAATTATCGGAGTTAATACTATACACTTGTTTTTCAAATTATGATTTCACTATTTCAGGGCTGATTTTCTGGCACTGTTACAAAAGCAGGAATGGAGATCATCTATCCATTCCTGCTTTTGTGATTTAAAAGGCTGTTTCTTCTTTGGGTTTAAAGGATTCACAATCCGTATCTTCAGACTTGGAAGAGTAGGATTCAATTTTGCCAACCATAATTTTATCCAGTGTACAATGCTGTGAATCACCTGCATGATATTGACATTCCGTTACTCTGCAACCGATGCTTGAATTAACATCCATTTTTAAATCTCCTTTCTAATGGGTACGATGACTTTTTAGCGAAAGATTTGAAAAGTTCTTTGCAGTAGTTAGAATGTACTTTTTACCTTTTTTTATTCAGTTATATATTGTCAGTGGGAAACGAGTAATTTTCCGCCGGAATATACTTTTTCAATGTTATAAGCCTTATCCATAATAATAAAATCAGCACGCTTGCCGGCAGCGATGGAGCCGATTTCCTCCTCTGCGTGAATTGCCTTTGCAGGGTAAAGGGTCGCACTAAGCACGGCCTGTTCCACAGGAATACCGATTTCAATACATTTTTTGAAGGCTTTATAAATCGTTGTGGTGGAACCGGCAATGGTGCCATCCTTTAAGGTCGCTTTTCCGTCCTTTACGAATACCTTTTGGCCGCCTAATTCGTAAGAGCCGTCTTCCAGACCGGCAGCACTCATGGAATCGGAGATAAGGATCAATTTTTCCGGAAAGGCTTTAAATACCAGGCGCATTACGGAAGGATGGATATGGATACCGTCACATATGATTTCGGCATTGACAGGGTAATCGGATACGGCACCAATGATGCCGGGAGCTCTGTGATGAAGTCCGTTCATGGCATTAAAGAGGTGGGTAACATGGCTGGCGCCAGCCTTGATTGCTGTGACAGCGGTTTCATAATCGCAGGCTGTATGTGCCAGTGAGATTACTTTCTTTTTGCTGTATTTTTCTATAAAGGGAATAGCACCCGGCAAGTCGGGGTCAAGATCAATTAAACGTACCCTGTCTCCGGAGAGATCGTTGAGCTCTTCATATTTCTGCTCGTTTATGGAGAGAAGATATCTGGTGTCGTGAGCTCCTTTTTTAGCAGCGCCAAGGAAAGGACCTTCCATATTGATACCGATAATACGGCTGCCTTTGGTATTGTTTTCGCAGGCTTCCTTGATGTTTAGCATCGCTCTTTTGTATGTATCATAGCCAATGGTCATGGTAGTGGCAAGAATGGAAGTAATTCCGTTCTCACTGTAAAATTCACACATCTTTTCAAGCTCTTCAGGAGCAGAAGTGGTGAAGTCGTAACCGATACAGCCGTGGGAATGGAGCTCAATAAACCCAGGGATGACCAGCTTGTCACTTAAATCAATAATTTCATCGTCAGTTTGTTTCCCGGAAGCTGCTTTCCCTGCAGCTTTGCTGTCAATGGTTTCAAAGCGGCCGTCGGAAACTGTGATGTCTGCGGGTAGGAATTTACCGTCTACAAATACGGATGCATTTTTTAATATCATAATAAAACCTCCTATTCAAATGAATAGACCACTGTCAAATCAGGATGGAACTGGAGGATAGAAGCAGGAATCTCCGGAGTTACCGGTCCAAATATTGCTTTCTGGATAATATCCTGTTTGTCAGGGCCGTTAGCAACTAATAGTATTTTTTTTGACTGCATGATGGATTTAATCCCCATGGTTATAGCTTTTTTCGGAACCTCATCGAGAGATTCAAAGAAGCGGGCATTTGCTTTTCTTGTAGTATCATCCAATTCAACCACATGAGTAGTTTTCTCGAATGAAATATTCGGTTCATTAAAGCCGATATGTCCATTGTGTCCGATACCCAGCAATTGAAGGTCAATACCGCCAAGGTCAGCAATTACCTTCTCGTAACGCTCACATTCTTCCTCCGGGTTACCAGCCAGTCCGTTAGGAACATTTGTATTTTCCGGCTTGATATTAATATGCTCAAAAAAATGCTGGTTCATAAAGAAACGGTAGCTCTGGGAATTTTCAGGAGACAGGCCGTAGTATTCATCCAGATTAACGGATGTCACTCTGGAAAAATCAATGTCACCCTTCTGATACCATTCAATGAGCTGCTCATAGGTTCCTACCGGAGTGGAGCCTGTAGCAAGACCGAGAATACTGTTTGGCTTTAAGATAACCTGGGCGGAGATTACATTTGCCGCTTTTCTGCTTAAATCCTTATAACCGTTGGCTTTTATTAAGTTCATTTTTATACCCGTTACGCCACAAATAAAAGAGGTTGAAGGAATTTGTATTGTGGCATCCTTTCAGTGTTAGTATTTCCATTCAACCGAATTCCCATGTAGTATCGTAAGCTTACCTGCAACACTGTTTAATAATAAGTTTAAAAATGCAAAGCATTTTTTGATTTACTTATTTGGAAAATTCATGTAATGTTAAGAGATAATTATTTAGGTTCTTATATAAATCATAGTAGCTTACGTAATGAAAAAAATCAAGGAAAATAAAAAATATTTTCAATAAAAAACAGAAATTATTTTCATAAAAATCTGTTTATGAATAGAAATTCTGTTATTTATAGCTCCGATTCTGATTATTATAGCTCCTTATTGACAGGATGATACAGGAAAGATAAAATTAATATGAAAATTATTTTCACAAGAGCCGTTGCAGCTTTAGGGAGGAATGCCATGGGTGGAATATTAGAAAGTATAGAAAAGAATTATTCGAAATTTACAAAATCGGAAAAGAAGGTAGCGGATTATATTTTTGAAAATCCCAGAAAGGTATTGTATACCTCCATAACGGACCTGGCTGTTAACTGTAAAGTCGGAGATACGACGGTTTTTCGTTTCTGCAAAGAATTAAATCTCAACGGTTATCAGGAATTTAAAATGCTTCTTGCCCAGGACATCACAAAAAACGGGGGAGAGAAGGAGACAGTGGCTGGGATTATTGAAGGCGGTGATGATACAAGGACCATTTGCGAAAAAACACTCTCTGCCCATATGGATGGCTTAAAGGAGACCTTTCAGCTGCTGGATTTTAACCAGCTGGAAAGGGCAGTGGATTTTATGTCTGCCGCCAGACGGATTCATTTCTTTGGGGTGGGTTCCTCCGGTGCCATTGCTCTGGAAGCGAAACAAAAGTTTATGAGAATTATTCCAAATGTAGAGTTTGTTTCAGATTCCCATATGCAGCATATTGCTGCTTCCCTTTTGGATTCCAGGGATTTGGCCATTATATTTTCCTACTCCGGCTCTACCAAGGATATGATAGAAGTCCATAAGCTGGTAAAGCAAAATGGCTGTCCCTCTGTTATTATAACCCATTTTACAAAAACAGCCCTGACAGCCGGAGCAGATGCAGTTCTTTTATGCGGCTCCAATGAAGGCCCTTTGGATGGGGGAGCCTCCACCACTTCTATTGTTCAGCTATATATACTGGAAGTGCTGTATCTGCAATATTTTGTGAAGCATTATAACCAATGTGCGGAGAGTAAGGCAATAACCACAGAAGCAATAACCATGAAACTGTTATAAAGAACTGCTATAGAAAAAAAGGCTGCAGCCCCTTTTACAACAGGGAGTCACAGCCTTTCTTTTTTTATCTGCTGCCCTTATCAGGCAGAAGTACCTATATATAATTTAATCTTATCAATTCTCTTTTGTTTAACGGAGAGGATTTTAAATACCAAATTATCAATCTCTATTGTGCGGTCTTCATCATCACTGGGAATTGCACCCATGGTATCAATAAGAAAACCGGAAATGGTATCATAATTTTCAGAAGATATGTCTAAATCCAATTCATCATTCAACTCATCGATAGTAAGGAGTCCGTCCAATAAGTAAGTGGAATTGTCCAGCTTTTTGATCTTGGGAACATAAATATCATATTCATCCTCGATATCACCCATAACTTCTTCAACCAGGTCTTCCATAGTAACAATACCGGAGAAGCCGCCGTATTCATCTATAAGAACGGCAATATGGTTTTTAGAGACTTGAAGCTCTTTAAACAGCTCATATATATTCTTGCTGTCGGGAACCAGATATGGCTTTGTTAAAATAGTATGGATGTCAACATTATTGCAGCCCACCTTAATGGCTTCCTTCATAAAATCCTTGAAATACAGGATACCGATTACATTGTCTATATCATCCTCATACACCGGAATACGGGAATACTTGGTATCAAGCAATTTATCAATATAATTTTCAGTGGGTTCCAGGATATTAATTGCAAAGACATTAACCTTTGGAGTCATGATTTCTTTTGCCAGCTTATCATCGAATTCGATAATGGAATTAATCATTTCCCTTTCGTTTTCATTAAGAACACCATGAACTTGTCCTTCATCAATCATTGACTTGATTTCTTCTCTGGATAATATATCTTCCTGTACAGCAGCCTTTGAACCAAATATTCTCATTACCAGGTTCGTGGAAAAGGTAAGAAAACGAATAAAAGGAGAGGTGATTTTGGAAATCGTATTAATCGGCTTAACGACAAACATACTGATTTCTTCTGTCTTTGTCAAAGCAATCCTTTTCGGCACCAATTCACCGAAAACCAGGTTAAAATAAGATAAAATCAAGGTTACTGCAAAAAAGGAAATTTCATCTCCGTGGGGTATATGAAGTTTTAAAAACCAATTCCCCAAAGGGCCGGATAATCCGGTAGCGGCAGATGCACTGGAGAAGAAACCGGCTAAGGTAATTGCAATCTGTATGGTTGAGAGGAACTTGGTAGGCTCCTCCATAATTTTCTGAACCAGACCGGCTCTTTTATTACCGTTTTCAGCCAGCCGCCTAATTTTGTTCTTGTTTGATGATACCATAGCCATTTCGGCACAGGAAAAAAATGCATTGATAATTGTAATAATGACTAGTATTACTATCTGTACTAAAATATTATCCCCGTCAGGGTCAGGATCCATTGTAAATATTCCTCCTAAAAAAATTTTGTATCCAGTATAGCATAAAAAGGGAAAAATAGCAAGGTCAATGTATAGCTTTCAGAAACAAACTGTCTAAATTTAATTTTTATTCGGAAATAAAAATTGGATAAATTTACTTGTAAAGCTCGCATTTTTGTATTATAATGTATAATACAAAAATACAAAATGCCGCTGAATAAGCTTATTTATAATGAAGAATCGGCATGGAAAGAGGTTGAATTGATGGAAAGGTTAACATTAAACGGAATATTGCTGTTTCTATATTACTTAACTCTTTTTTCTGTTTCATTTACCTATTATCAGGAAAGAAGGACAGCAGGGGGAAAGCCGCTATATGTCTCCATACCTGAGTGGGCTCTGGAGGAAGGGAAAGTGAAAGAGCTGCTGGCTGGGTTAACCCGTAGAAGCCGAATTTTGACCTGTATGTTTGCAGCCTTTTCTCTTTATTTTTATCTGCCCCTCCCTTATAAAGGAGTAATCTGCGCAATTTCCGTTTTTTTGATGTTTTTCATTTATTCCAGAATAAACAAAAAGAGCAGGAACTCCCTCCTTGCGATAAAAAAAGAAGAGCAGTGGACTATTGAAGCGGAGGAAAAAGGTTATCAGTTTGACTTAAGCCTTAGTTCCGGCTCCAGGAAAAAGCTCCCTGCCCTTTTGCTGCTGATTCCTGCAGCAGTACAGGCTGGCTGTATAATTGCAAGCTTTCGGAGTAATAATTCGGCCTCCATAGCTTCCAATGGTTTCTTTATGATCCTGCTGATTATATTATATATTTTTTGGACAAAAAGCCCTGCCGCAACTTATTGTGAGGATACGAAAATTAATCAGCTTTTAAATGAGAGCAGACTCTATTATATCGGTAAATTTATTTTCCTGCTGGCATTAAATGATGCCCTTGTAGGAGTGTTTCTGCTGTTTGCGGGAAATCTGAAAGGCAAAAGCGTATATTTCACAACTGCCGTCTTTGCTTTCATTGCTGTAATAATCCTTACCCTGGCCATACAGAGCCTGGTGGGGTTAAAGGAAATGAAGGAGCACGTATTAAAAGGGAAGAAGAAATACAGCTACAACGAGGATGAATTCTGGAAAATCGGTCTGCTGGGAGCCTCCTACAATAATCCCTATGACCCGGCAATATTTAAGGCAAATAACAGTAAAGGAACCTCCTGCGGCATTAACATGGGAAATCCCAAAGCCAGGCTGATGGTTGTCGTCTTCTTTAGTGCCCTTTTCCTGCTATTGTCTTATTTCTTTCTGTATCCCTGGGTGCTTGACGTGCGCCATGAACTGACGGAGCTTACCATAGATAAGCAGAGAATCACCATTACAAGCCCTTTTTATAAAGAAGAGGTAGAAATTGATCATATTCAAAAGGTGGAGCTGCTGGAGAAAATACCCGATGGAATCAGAACCTTTGGCACTGCTAATGGAATCTATGCCACCGGAAACTACCGCCTTGACGGTATAGGGAATTGCAGGATGTATATTGCAGCCAGGCATAAGCCCTTTATCGTATGCTATACGGAGAATGGTGTTATTATCATCAATGATGATGAAACAGAAAAAACGGAAAAAATCTATAAAGAACTAAACAGCTTGCTGGGGGAGGAGATAGGTTATGATAGTCAGCCTTGATTTTAAAAGTGAAGTGCCAATTTATCTGCAGCTTCGCAATGAGATTATAAGAGGAATAGGAAGCGGCATGCTGTCCATGGGGGAGAAACTTCCCACAGTACGAAATCTGGCTCAGGACATCGGAGTCAATCCAATGACGGTGAATAAAACCTATGCCTTATTGAGAGACGAGGGCTTTATCCTGACGGATGGCCGGCGGGGAGCGGTTGTTATAAGCGGAACAAATACCGATGCGGCTTATAAGGAAAAACTGACAAAGCAGATGGAAATCCTGGCTTCAGAAGCAGCCATTAAGGGAATGGGAGAAAAGGAGTTCTTAACTCTGTGCGAAAATCTGTACCAAAAACTGAAGATAAAAAAACTTGTACCGGAAGCGGGGATATCGTAAATGGAAAGTCAGGTATATATTGCAATTTGTGAGGATGCGGAGGCAGAATTGAAACTGCTGGCGGAATATGTTGCCTCCTGGGGGAAGAGTAAAAGGGTTGCCGTCAATATTAAAGAGTATGAAAGTGCAGAAGCATTTCTGTTTGATTATGAAGTGAATCAGAGGTTAGATATTTTGATACTTGATATACAGATGAAAGAGATGAGCGGGATGGAACTGGCGAAAAAACTGTACAGTGAAGGCAGGAAGATTCAGTATATCTTTGTAACAGGAATGAAACAGTACGTATTCGAAGGGTATTCGGTGGAAGCGGTGTCTTATCTGATGAAGCCGGTCAGGCAGGAGGAACTCCTTCGATGTCTTTTGCTTGGCTATACAAGGCTTTGTAAAAATCCCTGTATCATTTTGGAGGATGGTGCTACCCTTCAAAGAATTTCCCTGTATGACATATCCTATCTGGAAAGTGCAGGACATAATACCTACTTCTATGGAGCAGGCAAAGAATACCGGAGCAGTAAAGGTATAAGCAGCTTTGAAGAAGAGTTAAAAGAGGAGGGCTTTTACAGGCTTCACAGGTCTTATATCATTAATCTGGCAAAAGTGGAATGCATAACAAAAAAAGAAGTTTCAGTGGAAGGCAAACAGATTCCCATCGCCAGGGGGCAGTGGGAAAATCTCAATAAAGCATATCTGGCTTATCACAGAATCAAAAGATTGGAAGGGGACAGCCAATGAATTTAATACTTGAAAGTTTCTGGCTGGTTCTCTATATCTATTACCTCTACCAGTGCGGCAATCTTAAAAAAGGCAGAATGAGGGCAGCGGTGCTGTTTCTGACCGGCTGCTCATTTTTAATACTGTTTTCCTTTACAGGCCTTATAGGGGTATGGGCGGCAATAACACTGCTTTTAATTATATATGACTATCTTTATGATGAGGAACCCTTGGTTATCCACTGGTATTATCTTCTGGCTCCAGGCGTTTTTATGACCACAGCAAATCTGCTTACAGGCAGAGCAGTTTTTTTATCAAAGGAGATGATGACAGCTATTCTTCTTGGGCTTTGCCTTTTTCTTTTAACGGTTAAACGAAGTATAAGGGCAATGGAATATCTTATTCTGACATTTTTAGTATTTGGTGGGATAGCAGCTGTTCTTGGCAATATGAGTATTATTCTGGAGAAAGAAAATTCAGAGCTGACACAGGTCAGCCGCCTGCATTTACTGTATATAGCAGTCACTGCTCTCGCTTTTTTAATTTTTATTGTGTTAGAGAGGACTTTTACAGAATTTCAGAAAGGCTTTGAAAAAGATAGTACAAGCTTTCGGGAAGAAGTGTTAAAGCACCAGTATGAAGAAATCAAAAATATATATTTGAATATGAGGGGATGGCGCCACGATTATCATAATCATTTACAGGTAATGAAAGCTCATCTTGCTTTTAACCAGAAGGAGAAGCTGGAGCAATATCTCAATGAATTGGAGCAGGAACTTGACAGAGTGGATGCCTATGTAAAATCCGGAAACCTGATGCTGGATGCCATTCTTAACAGTAAACTTTCCCTCATGGAAAAGTGCGGAATTGCAATAACCTGTAAGGCAGAATTAGCCGCTGATATACCCTTGCTGGAGGTGGATTTATGCGTAATCCTTGGAAACCTGCTAGATAATGCCATGGAAGCATGTGAACAGCTACCGCAAAAGGAACGCTTTGTCAGAGTCTATATTGCTGTTATTAAGAAGCAATTCTACATATCTGTACAGAATTCCGCAAAAGAGGAACCTAATTTTAACGAAAAGAATTACATAACAAATAAAAGAGGTAACCATGGGCTTGGTGTCAGGCGTGTGAAAGCATTAGTAGATAAATACGAGGGTTTCTTAAATCTCCAGAATGAGCCGGGTATATTTGCGGCAGAGGTAACGCTCCCTATAAAAGTAATGGGAAGTACGAAAGAAGCAAATATTCAAATTGGCGGACCTGAGTCATAAGGGCTGTCATTTCCGCAAGTATGCGTTTCGTGCAAAAGGTTCGCAAGTCTTGAGGCATATATGTTGTCATACGGGATATGTGCATCTCGTGCATCACATATGCATTTCGTGCAGATTGAACCACGGCATAATCTGATTGTGCTAAAGTTGTCATAAAAAGCAGCCGGTTGTGAAATCAGATGAGAAAGGGTACCCAATGAAAAGGGTTTTTAGGACATGATATGAGGAAGTACAGTATATCTCAAAATATTTTGTATTTACTTCGAAAGCTTCAATTTTATGAAGGAAAAATATATTATTTGTTAGTGTTTTTGCGAATTGTGGTGTCGGTCTGCCTGCCCTTGTTAACGGTTGCCCTTCCAGGGGTGGTGGCAAGGCTTTACTTATCAGGGCGAAAGCTCTGGCAGTCCATATTCATTATGGCATGTTATATTTTGGCCGTTCTTCTGCTTAGGGTACTGTTAACCTTCTTAAATCAGAAGATAAAGGGAATACTCTTTCTTTTCCGCATAGATATGGGTGATGAACTATTGGAAGATATATTGGATATGGAATATACCGAATTTGAAAGCTCCAAAGGGAGGGACAGGCTGGGAAGAGCAGAAAGAGCCTTTTATGAAGGAAACGATGTTGGCGTGGAAGCGATGCTTGATCAGAATATGATTCTTCTCACCAATCTATTTGGAATTGCAGTATATTCCATTATTTCCGCCAATTTAAATCCATGGATTCTGGCACTGCTTATCCTGGCAGCAGTATTAAATGGTATCATGAACCGGTATAACCGTAAATGGCTTGACAGTCATAAAGATGAATGGGTGCCTGTTGATAAAAAAATAAATTATTTAAATGGACAGATTATTAATGCCGAAAACGGCAAAGACATGCGGATTTATGGTATGGAAGAGTGGTTTCGGGAGGCTTACAGGGAATTAAAGGAAGAGCGGCTTGGATGGTTTAAGAAGGAGTACATAAGGTATTATCTGCAGAATATACTGGAGCGGCTTACTTATTTTGTAAGAGAAGGAGTTTTATATCTGTATTTAATTTATCGGATGACAAAGGGGATGCCTCTGGATTCTTTTCTTGTGTATCTGGGAGTAGCGGCAGGCTTTAGTACCTGGATGAAGGATATATTTGGCAGTCTTCATGAATTGGGTGTTAACAGCGATGTGGTAAATGATTTCCGTGCTTTCCATGAGGAGATTCCAAAAGAGGAAGACAGCTTGGATACACCTCTCTTACAGAGCCATACCATCGAATTCAGGGATGTAAGCTTTTATTATCCGGAAAGAGATACCCCAGCTCTAAAGAACATTAATCTGATATTGAAGCCGGATGAGAAAAGTGCACTGGTAGGGATGAACGGAGCGGGCAAATCCACACTGGTAAAGCTTCTTTGCGGACTTTATACTCCCACAGAGGGAGCTGTTTTTATGGATGGAGTGGATATAAGAACAATACCAAAAAAAATTTATTTCAAGGAATTTGCAGTTATTTTTCAGGAGGTCTTCAGTTTTGCCTTTTCCATTCAGGATAATGTAACCTGTGAGCCGAATGAGAAAGTTAATAGGGAGCAGTTTATTGACAGTTTGAAAAGGGCTGATATTTTAGAACGTATTGAACGGCTGCCCAGGAAGCTTGAAACTTCCATGGGAAAGGAATTGGACAGGGAGGGAATCCTGTTTTCAGGAGGAGAAATGCAAAAGCTTATGTTAGCAAGAGCATTATATAAGAATGCACCGGTAGTCATACTGGATGAGCCGACGGCAGCTCTTGACCCGCTTGCAGAAAGCAGAATGTATGAAAGATACAACAGCTATGTGAAGGGAAAGACCAGTGTGTTTATATCCCACCGGCTGAGTTCTACCAGGTTCTGCGACCGGATACTTCTAATGAAAAATGGTGAAATCATAGAAGAAGGAAGCCATGAGGAATTGATGGAAAAGCAGGGGGAATACAGCAGTATGTTTCAGGTTCAGGCCCATTATTACAGGGAACAGGATAACTTACGGAAGGAGGAACGGTTATGATTGGTGGAATAGGGAAAAAATTCAGTTATCACAAAACAGGTTTCATGCTAATGAAGCTGCTGCATAAAACCGATCCGGATATTATACCTCTTTCCATGCTGCTTTCTCTTCTTCAGACTGCGATTCCCTATTCGGGATTTTTCCTCTTTGCCAGGCTCATTGATTATCTGACAGCCGGAAACTATGATGAAGCTCTTCAGACAGCCATTCTGCTGACAGGAATAAACCTGGTGCTTGGGCTGTTGGTAGATTTACTTAATCAGGCAGTTGAATATAAAGGAAAGGCTTCTGCTCTTGGCATAAAGTATCTGATTAGAGAAAAGGCCCTGGCTCTTGATCTTGAAACTATGGAAAATGCAGGCGTTCAGGAAAAAATCAATACAACGGAATTTACTATGAGGATGTACGGCGGGATAGATTATATCGCAAAATGTTACCAAAAAATATTTACGGCGGTTCTGTCGATTGCCTTATCCATTATTATGATACTAACGCTCTGTTTTATAAAGCCGGTAAGCAGCGGGGTACTGAACTGGACAGCTTCACCTGCTGTGTCATTGGCTGCTTTTACTCTGGTGCTTAGTATCGTTATGTTCTGGCAAAGAGGAATCAGAAAGGAACTTACCCAGAAACAGGATGCCAACAGAAAAAGCCATGTAGAAGCTGAACATCAGCTTGGATACATGCTGAATCAGGTGTTTTTGGACTATACGAAGGGTAAGGTTATCCGTATCTTTGATATGAAGGGAATGATTATGAAAAGGTATGGTATTTGGAGAAAAATTACCCGCAGAGTCTACGAAGAAATGACTGCGATGTATAAAAAGTCCATTACCTTAAACAGCTGCGCCAATGGTATATTTATTACCTTTTCTTATCTTATGGTATTTTTTAAGATTCTGGCAGGCGCAGTAAGTATTGGCTCCTTTACCAAATATGCAGGTGCAATGGCACAGTTCAGTACGGCTCTTACTGAGATTAGTGAAAATAACTCTTATATTGAGAGAATGTGTGGATATATGTCCTGTTTCCTTGAATTTCTGGAACTGGAGAATAAAAGGGAAACGGGCAGTATACCAATTGAGAAGCGTCTGGATAATATATATGAAATTGAATTTCATGAAGTAAGCTTTTCGTATCCGGGCAGCAGTGAACAGATCCTTAGTAAGGTTTCCTGCAAAATACGGTTAAAAGATAAAATGGCGCTGGTGGGAGAAAACGGTGCAGGGAAGAGTACCTTTATAAAGCTTTTATGCCGCCTTTATGATCCTACGGAAGGATACATTACATTAAACGGAGTAGATATCCGGAAATATAATCACCGGGAATATTTAAGCCTTTTTAGTGTGGTTTTTCAGGATTTTAAGCTATTTGCGTTTCCAATAAGTGACAATATAGCGGCAGGAAAAAAGTGGGAGGAGGAGAAGCTTTTAAAGTGCCTTAAGCAGGCAGGGATAGAGAACTGGGTGCAAAAGAAAAAAGAAGGTTTACATACCAGCCTTTATACCGTAAACAGCGGGGGAGAGGATATAAGCGGCGGAGAAGCACAGAAGCTTGCACTAGCCAGAGCTCTTTATAAGGATGCCCCCTTTGTAATACTGGATGAGCCGACAGCAGCATTGGACCCTTTCAGTGAGTATGAAATTTATACCCGTTTTGATGAACTTGTCCGGAATAAGACAAGTATTTATATATCACATCGTATGAGCAGCTGCCGTTTTTGTGATGACATTATGGTATTAAGAAATGGGAAGATAGCTGAAAGAGGAAGTCATGAGAAACTGCTGGAGAAAGCAGGAATTTATGCAAATCTTTGGAATGCACAGGCAAAGTACTATATATAAGGATAAACGGATTGAATTATATTCCTTCTGGACCGATGAAAATCCTATAAATTGATTACGATTAAAACAATGTGTTAATATACAATTTCTATTATAAAAATACATGCATTTATCAAAGCTGAGTTAATAAATTTATCCGTTTGTTCTAATTCAATAGTACTAGAAAAGCCTAAACTGATTAAAATTGTTTTATTGTATACAATTACACCAAAAGCTTAAAGCCCTGAATTTTCTGGTGTTTAAACCATTAAGCCTGATTTTTGTCCGAAAAAGTCAGGTTGACAGTAGTAGGAAAATGGGGTATAATCGGTGGAAAAGCAGCATTTTTAAGGTTATGTGTTTAAAATGAAAAAATGCATACTTTTTAAGGAATGAAAACTGGTGAAAATGACGGCAGGCAATAGGATTTACAGATTGACGAGTACAGCAGACAGCAAAGACAGCTTTTAATCAAAAAAGCTGTTGAAGACCGATGTCCTCAACCGATGCAGGGTATCGGTTTTTATAAGTGCCGGTCCTGATATATAGTCAGGAAGGACACATAGCTAGAAAGGATGATTAGGTGAAAGAATTGTTACAAAAATTTAATTTCTCAGAAGATGTAAAAGCAATACTGAGCAGCTGTAAGAGCGTAGTAGTACCTGCTACGAAGGAGGAATTACTTGCTCTTTCCTTTGGTCCCCAAGGAGGAAATGAATACGAAGTCAGATATGAGGTAGAAGGAAAAGGTTCCGTTCTGGAAGCTACCGTAACAAGGTGCCGAAATGGTGTAATCGGCAACTATCCGGAAGATTATATGAGAAGAAGGGATCCTGACTGCAGTATTGTATCAGATGAAAAAGGTACGGATAAGCCAAGATACCAGGAGCTTTATCACAGAGACTTTAAGGAATTAAGGGAAGAAACCTTTAGCTGGCTTAAGGAGCAGGATTTGCTTATTGTTCCCTTTATGTCAGGCGGCAGAGAGTACGGATATCCCTCTATTTTACTTGCGCCTGTCAATGCGGCTTTTTTTGGCGCAGCTATGGCAGATTTGCAGGAATTTGTCAGCATAAATGATATGGAAGAAGGCTTTACTCCAAGAGCCGTTGTTTATCTGGCCCCTCCTTTCCGTCACACCCATTTTGACGGTAAGCAGATCGTTGTACACAACAGGCTTGATGATGTTCATGAGGTATTCTCTTATAATCTCTATCCCGGTCCCAGTGCTAAAAAAGGTATCTATGGTGTATTGTTAAATATAGGTGAAAATGAAGGCTGGACAACATGCCATGCTTCCACTGTAAAGGTAATCACTCCTTATGACAATGAAATCGTCATAATGCATGAAGGTGCATCCGGCGGCGGAAAGAGTGAAATGACCGAAAATATCCATAGAGAATTGGACGGTAAGGTTGTTCTTGGTGTGAACACCATTACCAATGAAAAAACATATATCGAACTGGTTGACGCCTGCGAGCTTCGTCCCGTTACCGATGATATGGCATTGTGCCATACGGATATGCAGAATGAAAGCCATAAATTAGTAGTAAAGGATGCGGAAGACGGTTGGTTCTTACGTTTGGATAATATTAAGAAATATGGGGATTCTCCTCAGTTGGAAAGTACCTTAATTCAGCCGCCGAGACCTTTAGTATATATAAACATGCAGGCTATTGAAGGAGCGACCTGCCTTCCCTGGGAACATATTTTAGATTCTGACGGCAAGCCCTGCCCGAATCCAAGAGTAATTCTTCCAAGGGAGTTTGTACAAAACGTAGTAAGTGACCTTGTAGAGGTGGATATCAGAAGCTTTGGTGTAAGGACACCGCCCTGTACCAAGGAAAGGCCAAGCTATGGCGTTATTGGCTTATTCCATATACTTCCTCCGGCTCTTGCATGGTTATGGAGGCTGGTAGCACCCAGAGGCTATAACAATCCCAGCATCAATTCCTCCAACAAGATGACAAGTGAAGGTGTAGGCTCCTACTGGCCCTTTGCAACCGGTAAGATGGTAACCCAGGCTAATCTTCTGTTGGATCAGATTAAAAATTCCACCCATACCAGATATGTCCTGATACCAAATCAGCATATTGGTGTATATGAAGTAGGCTTCATGCCTCAGTGGGTTGCAAGAGAGTATATTGCAAGACGAGGCGGAGCAAAATTCAAGCCGGAGCATTTAACGGAAGCACGCTGCAATATTCTTGGTTACTGTCAGGAATCCATCCGTATTGACGGACGCTATATCAGAAAAGATTTCCTTCGCCCTGAGCTTCAGGCTGAGGTCGGTATTGAAGGCTATGATAAAGGTGCTCAGATGTTAGTTGATTTCTTTAAGGCTGAGCTTGAAAAGTTCAATACACCGGAATTGGATCCCTTAGGAAAGAAGATTATCGAATGCTTTTATAACAATGGCACACTGGATGACTATTGTGAAATCCTGCCCATGAGATATTAAGAAAGCAGCATAAATAGCATAAAGAATAAAGAGTCTGAACTGATTTAAATATAAAAAGCCCGGAAAGCTTGCCTTTCCCGGGCTTTTTTATCGTGCTTGCAGGATATTAATTGAGCGAACGGCGCATATATTTTATACAAGGACACATTAAGAGAATAGTGTGAAAATTAAAATTCCGTCGAATGGGGCTGGTAAAGGGAAAGGTAGTATAATGGATGCCACGGAAGTCAAGCAGTTCCTGATCAGAGGAGTAAAACGGAATCCGGGAGGGACCTACCCCAATAAGGAATGGGGATTTGGCATGATTGATATTTACAGAACCTTTGACAGTCTGCGGGGTGAGGCTATTCAGCGTTAAATAAAAATGAATAAGCTTTTCTTAACAGAAGCATACTTATCTTGCAAAACAAACAGAAAAGGAGGAAATTATGCCAAAAGACAGTCAGCCGGATAATAAAAAGGCCCGAATGGAAAAGGCGGATAATCAGACACCCATAACCAGAGAAAATCAGAACCAGACCAGAAATGCAAAGAAACAGTCTGCAAAGCATAATGATGTTTAAAGGATGAGAAAGAGGTTGCTATGGCAAAAGCAGGAATGAGACGCCCGGATGAGGAGGAACCTCATGGAACTATGGGGAATATAGGTATTACCAGGAAAAAGAACGAGGAAAAACCGGTTCCGGAAATACAGGGAAAGGCCAAAAGCGGTCATGAAAAAGCAAATCCCATAAAATATGACGGGAAATGGTAATACAGGAGGGCAGCTGCAAAAATAAGCAGCTGCTCCTTCTTATTGAAAGCGGAATTGTACACTGAAATTGAGAATAAAAGCAATTGGGGCTTGCAAAGGTTATATCCGAGTATTATAATAGGGATTAAATTAGTGGGGATTAAAACAGTAGGATTAAAAAACAAGTTTTTACTAAGTGGCATCCCTGTACAGAATAAAAGAAAGGTAAGTGGTGAGTACTATGTCAGAGCAATTACTCGAAATCAAAGGACTTAAGGTCAGTGCCGATGGGAAAGACATTTTAAATGGATTAGACCTGAATATAAGAAAAGGTGAGGTTCATGTTATCATGGGTCCCAATGGAGCAGGTAAATCAACTTTAGGATATTCGATTATGGGACATCCGAAATATGAAGTAGAGGAAGGAAGCATCCGTTTCGAAGGAGAGGATATTACATACGAAAAGACGGATGTAAGAGCCAAAAAAGGTATCTTTTTATCCTTCCAGAATCCCGAGGAATTAGCAGGAGTAAACCTGGAAAGTTTTATGAGGACTTCCAAGATAGCCGTAGAAGGCAAGCCTTTAAAGGTTTTGGCATACAGAAAGGAAATGAATAAAACCATGGAAAGCCTCGGCATGGACAGGGAATATGCAGAGAGATATCTGAATGTAGGCTTTTCCGGCGGTGAAAAAAAGAAATCGGAAATCCTTCAGATGCTGATGTTAGACCCCAAGCTTGCTATATTGGATGAAACGGATTCGGGCCTTGATGTAGATGCCGTTAAGATAGTTTCAAAGGGTGTAAAGGCCTTTAAAAATAAGAACAATTCCCTTTTAATTATTACTCATAACACAAAAATACTGGAATATCTAGAGGTTGATTATGTGCATATTCTGGTTGACGGAAAGCTGGTCAAGACAGGTAATGCCTCTCTTATTGATGAAGTAAACAGGAAAGGCTTTAAGGAATTAGCACTCAGCTAAAGAAAGGAGGACATCATGGAAACGGTTAAGAATAAGACTTTTGTAGAGGATGTCAATAGAAGTATCTATGATATTAAGGATAAGGTAAATGCCTCCTATAAGACTTCCAGAGGGTTGACCTCAGGAATTGTAAATGCCATATCATTAGAGAAGAATGACCCTGCCTGGATGCGTGAATTCAGGCAAAAATCCTTAAAAATATATAATGAGCTTGAAGCTCCGGTATGGGGACCAAGCCTTGAAGGGCTTAATATGGAGGATATTGTTACCTATGTAAGGCCCAATACCAAGATGCAGCTGAAATGGGATGAGGTGCCGGAGGATATTAAAAATACCTTTGAGCGTCTTGGAATCCCACAGGCTGAAAGAACCTCTCTGGCCGGTGTAGGTGCCCAGTATGATTCTGAAGTGGTATACCACAATGTAAGGGAAGAAGTAAAAAGCCAGGGTGTCATATACACCGATATGGAAAGTGCTTTAAGGGAGCATGAAGATATAGTAAAAGAACATTTTATGAAGCTGGTAACCCCCAGGGACCATAAATTTGCCGCCCTGCATGGTGCTGTATGGAGCGGAGGCTCCTTTGTATATGTTCCGCCGGGCGTTTCGGTGGAGATTCCCTTGCAGTCCTATTTCCGGTTAAATGCACCTGGAGCAGGACAATTTGAACATACATTGATTATTGTAGATAAGGGAGCCAACCTTCACTTTATCGAGGGATGTTCAGCACCGAAATACAATGTGGCCAATCTTCATGCCGGCTGTGTGGAGCTGTTCGTACGGGAAGGCGGAAGGCTTCGCTATTCCACGATAGAAAACTGGTCCAAGAATATGTTCAACTTAAATACCAAGCGTGCGTCGGTTGAAAAGGATGGCATTATGGAGTGGGTATCAGGCTCCTTCGGCTCCAGAGTATCCTACCTGTATCCGATGAGCATCTTAAAGGGGGAGAATGCCAGGATGGAATATACCGGCATTACCTTTGCCGGAAAGGGACAGAACCTGGATACTGGTGTTAAGGTGGTTCATGGTGCACCAAACACCTCCTCCCATATGAGTTCCAAGTCCATTTCCAAGGACGGAGGCTGCTCTACCTTTCGAAGTGCCGTTGTTATGGGAACAGAAGCGGACGGTGCCAAGTGTGCGGTATCCTGTGAATCGCTGATGCTGGACTCCGAATCCCGTTCCGATACCATTCCGGTTATGGATATCCGCAATGATAATGTAGATATCGGCCATGAAGCAAAAATCGGCCGTATCAGTGATGATACTATATTTTACCTTATGAGCAGGGGCTTAAGTGAGGCGGATGCAAGAGCGATGATAGTCAGCGGTTTTGCGGAACCCATTGCCAAAGAGCTGCCCCTGGAATATGCTCTTGAAATGAACCAGTTAATACGGCTTGAAATGGAAGGAAGCATAGGATAATTGTTCTGTAAAAGGAAATTCAGAAAGGATGGGTGCGAATATGATACTGGAATTAAAGGAAGCGAACAAACTGCCCATGAAAACCTTCCGTTGGCTGGGCGTAAATGAATTAAAACTTAATAGGGAGATACCGGATATCAAACCCTTTCAAAGGATAGAACCACAAGGGGAAGGTGTTAAGGAATTGGTAATAACCAGAAGCAATACCTTTCCTTATGATAAGATGCCCCTTACGGGAATGGGAGAGGAAGCGGCAGAATTTATACATCAAAACAAGAATCAGGAAATGACGATTACAGTTCCAAAGGGTAAGAAGGTGAAAGAACCGGTATTCATCCGCTACAGGCTGGAAGCAGAAAATCCTGTGCTGGTAGAGGAGACTCTTATTCTTGCGGAAGAGGGCAGTGAGATTACACTGGTAGTTACCTATGAAGGAGAAGAAGAGGCAAAGGCATTTCACGGAGGATTATTCTATCTGAAAGCTGCAAAGAATGCGGTGATAAATCTGATACAGGTACAGCTGCTTCCTGATACAGGCTTTCATTTCAGCAATATTGGAGCACAGACAGATATCGGCGGGCAGGTCCATATTACCCAGTGCGAGCTGGGAGGGGGCCATGCAATCAGCGGCATCCTGGGAGAATTAGAGGGGGATGACAGCGAGCTTCATGTGGATACCATTTATTTTGGTGACAGGGACAGAGTTCTTGATTTTAACTATGTGGCAAACCATTACGGCAAGAATTCCAAAAGCGATATGACGGTAAACGGCGCACTGGCCGGCACCAGTAAGAAGATATTCAGAGGAACCATTGATTTTAAGAAGGGAGCATCCGGCTCGGAAGGAGCAGAAGGAGAATATACACTGCTCTTTGATAAAAACATTAAAAATGTATCCGTACCCCTTATTCTATGCGGTGAAGAAAATGTGTCAGGAAAGCATGCCGCAAACAGCGGAAGAATCGAAGAAGAGAAGCTTTTTTATATGATGTCCAGAGGACTTAGTGAAGAGGATGCCAAGAAAATGATGTTAGAGGCCTGGTTTCATCCCGCAGTACAAAACATTCCTGCTGAAGATATAAGGGAAGAGGTATCAGAATATGTAAAAGGGAGGTTGAACCATGTTAAACCCCTATAGAAAAGATTTTCCCCTGCTGGACCAGAAGGACAGGGTAAAGCCCCTGATCTATCTTGATAATGCAGCCACTACCCAGAAGCCGGAAGCGGTCTTAAAGGCCATGGAGGACTATTACAGGGAATACAATGCCAATCCCTATCGAGGTTTATATGATATCAGTGAAAAGGCTACAGAGAGGTATGAAGAAGCCAGAAAGGTCACTGCAGAATTCATACATGCAGAAGATTCATCCGAAATTGTATTTACCAGAAATACAACGGAAAGCCTGAATTTGATTGCTTATAGCTATGGCAGAAGCTTTCTGGAAGAAGGGGATGAAATACTGATTCCCATATCAGAGCACCATAGCAACCTCCTCCCCTGGCAGCAGCTTGCAAAGGAAAAAAAGGCAGAGCTTCGCTATCTGTATCTGGATGAGAAGGGACATTTAAAAGAAGAGGAGCTTAAAGCTAAAATTACTTCAAAGACCCGTATAGTAGCTTTAGCCTGTGTTTCCAATGTCCTTGGTACTATATTTCCTGTGAAGAAAATTATTGAAAAGGCTCATAGTGTAGGGGCGGTAACTGTTTTGGACTGTGCCCAGAGCATTCCTCACTACCCTCTGGATGTAACGGCACTGGATACGGATTTCGCAGTATTTTCCGGACATAAGATGCTGGGCCCCATGGGAATCGGAGTGCTGTATGGAAAGAAAGCTCTCTTAGAGAAAATGCCTCCCTTTTTGACCGGGGGTGAGATGATTGATTTTGTTTCGGAGCAGGAGGCTACCTTTGCTCCCCTTCCTCAGAAATTTGAAGCCGGCACTCCTAATGTAGGAGGCGCAATCGGGCTGATGGAGGCAATATCCTATATAAAAAATGCAGGTTATGAAAAAATTCGGGCAATTGAGGAAGAATTAACGGCATATGCTCTTGACAGATTAAGAGAATTGCCATATGTTACTATATATGGGGAGAAATATCCCAGTGAAAACAGAAGCGGTGTCATATCCTTTAATGTGGAAAATGTGCATCCCCACGATGTTTCCTCTCTATTGGATGCGGACGGTGTCTGTATCCGCGCAGGTCATCACTGTGCCCAGCCTCTTATGCGTTATATGGAGGTAGCTGCGACCTGCCGCGTATCTTTTTATTTATATAATACAAAAGAAGATGTGGATGCTTTTATTGAAAGTCTTAAGAAGGTAAGGAGGTGGCTTGGACTTGGGGATTGAAAATATTTATTCGGACATTCTAAGGGAACATGCCAATTCCAATCACAATAAGCATCATCTTGGGCATCCTACCCAGACCCAGAGGGGAATTAACCCCAGCTGCGGAGATGAAATAGAGTTGGAATTACAGCTGGAAGACGGGATTATTAAGGATGCTTCCTTTGTCGGCAGCGGATGTGCCATATCCCAGGCATCTGCTTCCATTATGATTGACCTGATAAAGGGAAAAAGTATAGAGGAAGCGAAGAAGCTGGCAAATACCTTTACCGGCATGATAAAAAATGAGATAACAGAGGAAGAAGAGCTTGAAAGCCTTGAGGACGCCATAGCCTTGAAGGATATATCCCATATGCCTGCCAGGGTAAAATGTGCAGTGCTTGGCTGGCATACCTTAGAGGAAAGTATAAAGGACAATCATGAATAAGCTCTCCTTAAAATCAACATATTAAAGGTATTTATAATGCCATATGAAAGTGCATAGAGCAGCTTTTTTATGGCATTTTGACTTATTTTTAACAGCCTTTTATGACAGCTGCTAATGTTTAAAATTATAAAAAGCGAGGTATCCAATGACAAGATTTGATGAACTCTACCGAAAACTAACAAAGGATTATGTGGAAGGAAAGGAGGGGGAAAACAGCTACAGTGATTATGATCCCCATCATCTTGACTGCCTGCTGAATCCTGAAAAGTATCCTCCGATTTTGCAGATCGGAGAATGTCAATGTCCCCCGGACGGCCCTTCAGCCTGTATAGACAGCTGTATTTTTGAGGCAATCACAAAGGATGAAAATGGGAAGCTTATAATAGATAAGGATTTATGTGCAGGCTGCAGCGCCTGTGTGGATGCCTGTAAGGCGGACAAGCTTGTGGCCAGCAGGGATGTACTTCCGGCATTGTCTGCTCTGCATCAGGCGAAAGGCCCTGTATATGCTTTGATAGCACCGGCCTTTTTAGGACAATTTACGGAGGATGTGACACCGGGAAAGCTTCGGAGTGCCTTTAAATATCTGGGCTTTGCCGGCATGATTGAAGTGGCGCTTTTTGCAGATATCCTGACCTTAAAGGAATCCCTGGAATTTGACCGGAATATTGTGACCGAGAGGGATTACCAGCTTACCAGCTGCTGCTGTCCTATGTGGATCGGTATGATCCGCAGGGTTTATCATGACTTGATGCCCCATGTGCCGGGCGCGGTATCGCCGATGGTTGCATGCGGACGTACCATAAAAGTACTCCATCCCGATGCGGTTACCATCTTTATTGGTCCCTGTGTGGCAAAGAAAGCCGAAGCAAGAGAGAAGGATATAAAGGACGCTGTAGACTATGTTCTTACCTTCCAGGAAGTTCAGGATGTCTTCGAATTTGCCGGCATAGACCCGTCAAAAATGGAGGAAAGCGAGAAGGATCATTCCTCCAGGGCAGGGCGTATTTATGCCAGGACCGGCGGAGTAAGCGAAGCGGTAAAAAATACGTTGGAGCGGTTAAATCCCGACAGAAAGATTCACATCCGTACGAAGCAGGCAGATGGAGTACCTGCCTGTAAGCAGATGATAAATGAGCTGATAGAAGGAAAGACAGATGCCAACTTTTTTGAGGGCATGGGATGTGTGGGAGGCTGTGTCGGCGGTCCTAAGGTAATGATAAACAGAGAAGAGGGACGGCAGCACGTAAATGATTACGGTGATAAGGCAGCTTATCCGACACCCATTGACAACCCCTATGTAATAGAGCTTCTACACCGCCTGGGATTTGATACGGTTGAAAGCCTTCTGGAGCACAGCGATATTTTTACGAGGAATTTTAGGGATGACAAACAATAACCTGCACTAAGAATAGAAAGCCTGTAAATGCAGTATTTAGTACTGCATTAAGCATGTTGGTTAATAATTTAACAATCTTGAAGGCAGTAATAGGATAAAATTTGTATAGGATGCTAAAAAAAGGTAAAAATTAAGATGATTATTTGTAAAGTTCTTGTATAGACAAAAGAGTATATGTAAAATACTCTATAAATTGAGACAATATAAAAATTTGCTGTAGATTTATTAAGGAAAATGGTGTATCATTAATCCCGTGGTTTTAAATCCGGACAAATTAATTGATGTATGGATTTGCCGGTAAAACCCGTTGGAGAAAAGCGGTGTATTTTTCCAATTCCTTAATTATGAAGTATCGCAGGCAGGCTTGCGATATACTTATTATTTCGGCAGAATTACAGGTAGACCTTCAGGTAAGCCTGCTATCCTACGAAGTAAGATTGGTTAAATTTGGGATTAGATTTGGGTTTAGGATTAGGTTTAGGATTAGAGCTTTTCAACAGGCAGAATTCAGGTGATTTTGCAGAAATAGTAATCTGTATCCAGGGTGATTTGAAATAATTAAAAATTTCACAAGGAGGATTAGACATGAGAAAGACCAAAATAATCTGTACATTAGGTCCGGCAACGGACAAGGATGATGTAATGAAAGAGTTGGCTTTGGCAGGAATGGATTGTGCAAGGTTTAATTTTTCACATGCAGACCATGAGGAGCATTACAACCGTTTAGTTCGTTTGAGACAAATCAGGGAGGAATTAGACATCCCCATAGCGGCTCTGCTGGATACCAAAGGACCAGAGATACGTATTGGCAAATTTACAGATAAGAAGATTAATTTGGTTAAGGGGCAGACTTTCACCCTGACTACCAGACATATTGAAGGAACACAGGACTGTGTATATATAAATTATGAACATCTGGTAAAGGATGTAATTGTTGGTTCTACCATACTGATTGATGACGGTTTGGTTGAACTTACTGTTAATAAGCTTACGGATACGGATATTATCTGTACCGTAAAAAATGACGGAGTCATATCGGATAACAAGGGAGTGAATGTTCCCGGAACGAAGCTTACCATGCCCTTTATCAGCTCTAAGGACAGGGATGATATTATCTTTGCCATCGAAAACGGATATGATTTTATCGCAGCGTCCTTTACAAGAAATGCAGCGGATATCATGGAAATCCGGAAGATTATGCAGGAATATAGCTGTACAACTACCAATATCATAGCTAAGATCGAGAATATGGAAGGCGTTGAGAATATCGATGAGATAATCGAAGCTGCCGACGGTATTATGATTGCCAGAGGTGATATGGGTGTTGAAATACCATTGGAAGATGTTCCGGTTATCCAGAAGATGATTATCAAGAAGGTATATAATGCCGGCAAACAGGTTATAACTGCAACCCAGATGCTGGATTCCATGATGAAGAACCCAAGACCTACAAGAGCGGAAGCAACAGATGTTGCCAATGCTATTTATGACGGAACCAGTGCTATCATGTTATCAGGAGAGACTGCAGCAGGCCTTTATCCGGTAGATGCCTTAAAGACCATGGTGCGTATTGCTATCCGTACAGAGCAGGATATTGATTTCAAGAAACGTTTCAAGCTCCTTGATGCGGAAAGGAATCCCAGCATAACAGATGCGATATCCCATGCAACCTGTACAACTGCCCACGATCTGAACGCTGCTGTTATTATAACAGTAACCAAATCCGGCCAGACAGCAAGAATGATATCCAAATACCGTCCTTCCTGTCCGATTATCGGATGTACCACAGAAAAGCATGTATGCAGACAGCTTAACTTATCCTGGGGTGTTACACCTATGCTGATCAAAGAAGAGGAAGATACCTTTGTATTATTTGATCATGCAATTGAAACCGTAGAGAGTAAAGGCTATCTCCATGACGGAGAGCTTACGGTTATCACAGCCGGAGTGCCTCTTAGAACCTCAGGCACCACAAACATAATAAAAGTTCATATCGCAGGAAGTCATTATTAAAATTCAGATAAAGAGCGGGGAGTTTATGGCGGTTTCTATTTTTCATACCTTAGAGGAAAAGCAAAGGGAAGACATCCTTAAACTGATAACTGCCTGCAATGAATATGACGGACTAAAACGGCAGCCTTGCCTGAAGGAAGAAGATAATTATGACAGGGAGCTTAACAGTTATTTCTGTTATTATAAAGAAAATACACTGCTAAGTGTTCTGATTCTTTATCAGCCCTTTAAAGAGGAAGCCGAAATCTCAGCTTATACCCTGCCTTCTTATCGAAGGCAGGGTTATTTTAAAGCTCTTTTCCAAACAGCCCAAAAAGAACTTGGAAAATATGGGATTCGTCAGGCGTCATTTGTTGCAGAATATCAAAGTGAGGCTGGGAAGGCCTGTGCTCTGGCACTGGGAGCAAGGCTGATCAGGTCGGATTACCTTTTAGCCTGCCAATTGGGGCGGCAAATGAAATGGGAGGAACGGCAGTACCAGGAGAAGCTGCTTGTTGCAGATTTAACAAACAAAAATCTAAAGGATGGAATAAATGCTTTTGAACAAATATTCGGCTGGGAGAAAGAGCAGATAGAAGATATGCTGAAGGAATCTTTAGACTCCTTAAACTGCCGAACCTATCTTGCTTATATAAAAGGCAGAATTGCAGGAATACTCAGTATTCAAAGCAGTGAGACATCAGCCTCTGTTTTTGGCTTTGGTATCCTCGGGAAATACAGGGGAAAAGGCTACGGAAAGTATTTTTTCTCCTACATTCTGGATGTTCTTGAGAAAGAAGGAAAAGAGAAGGTTATTCTCCAGGTGGAAAGTGAGAGCCGTGAAGCATTTATGCTGTATAAAAAAGCTGGTTTTACAATTATGGAGGAGTACGATTATTATTACAAAAATATAATATAAGGCTGGGTTAGTAACAAGTGTCTTTGGTTTGGCATATGATAGTTTAAAAGATTTTACGAGGCTTATATGGCTTATACTATCATTCTGGATCCCGGACATGGAGGATATGACAATGGTGCGGTATATTTCGGAAGAATGGAAAAGTACGATAACCTTGACCTGGCCCTTGCTGTAGGTGAGATTTTGGACAGCAATGGAGTAAATGTGCTGTTTACAAGGGATGATGATATCTATGTTTCGCCCCTTGAAAGAGCATATATGGCAAATACGGTGCCGGCGGATTATTTTGTTACCCTGCACAGAAATTCGAGCAATACACCCAATACCTACAGTGGTGTACAGAGCTTGGTTTATAGCATGAACGATTCCTCCGCCATGCTTGCGGAAAATATTAATCGTGAGCTGGAAGGAGTAGGCTTTACAGATCTTGGTGTGGCAGTCCGAACAGATCTGGCCGTCCTTCGGAGAACAGATATGCCCGCAGTACTGGTAGAAGTGGGATTTATCAATACCGATACAGATAATACCTTATTTGATGAGAGATTTGACGATATTGCCAATGCAATTGCAACGGCAATACTGGATACTCTTGAGGAACAGAAAGGAAATGAGGGAGAAACTTCCAATGAAAACGAAACTTCCAATGAAAATCAAACATCAAGTGAAAATAATAATTTTAACATGAATGGGAATACAAGTCCCCATGAGAGCTCAGAGGTCGACACGGAATATCAGGAAGGTGAGAATCAGGGGGAACAGCCGGTCTATCATATACAGCTTGGTTTATTCAATCAGATAGACAATGCCAGAAATTTGGTGAATAATATTAACCAGGCAGGCTATAAAGCTGATATTATGCGGCAGGGTGACCTTTACGCTGTTGTGCTGGGGGATTATACCAGTCTGGATGAGGCTGCAAAAGTAGAAGATAGGCTAAGGCAGCAGGGATATAGTACCCTTGTTGTAAGAAGCGGAAGCAGATAAAATAAAAATGATATAAGGGTTGGTGCAGATTTTGTATGGTGATGCATCAATCCTTTTTGCTGTAATAAAAATTGGGAATAGGAGAAGGACGGGAACATATTTATAAATTTTTCATAAATTAATATCAAATATAATATTGTGAGTATCGTATCAGTAATGAACTGCAGTATACCAAGGGAGCCGGTATGTTATGAATGATAGGGAGAGGCTTAAGATAATCAGTGAGGAGTATGCCGATTTTGTAGTTGAGTATGATAGTGATTTGAACTTTTTTGAACGGTACCAGAACAGTACCTATAATTTAATCAACGAGAAGTATGCCGTACTTCACATACCGGTAAACTATATTAACAATAATGCAATTCAGGAGTTCGGATATCATACAATGCCGAAATGCTTTGGGCTGACAGCCTTTATAACCGGCAGTGTGGAAGGCGTCAAGGCTCACAGTGTTTATTCCGGTGAAAATACCGGTAAAGGAATTCTGATTGGAATAGTCGATTCCGGTATTGATTACAGGAATCCTTTTTTTATAAAAGAGGACAATACAACCAAAATAGAATTACTATGGGACCAGTCCATAGACAGCAATAGATATCCTGTTGGATTTTACTATGGGACAGAATATACGGAACGGGAAATCAATATGGCACTGCAGTCGGATAATCCACTGGAATTGGTACCCTCCCTGGATATGATCGGAGAGGGTACGGCTATGGCAGGTGTTGCAACCGGTCTGTCCAATAATACCATTGAGACCATTGGAGTGGTACCAGGTGCAAGCCTGGCAGTCGTAAAATTGAAAACAGCTAAAAAATACCTGGTGGAATTTTATGGAATACCGGAACACGCAGTCTGCTATCAGCAAAATGATATCATGATGGGAGTGGAATATTTAATCCGAAATGCCAAAAGGCTTGGCAAGCCGGTCGTGATTTGCCTGGGACTCAGCTCTTCCCAAAGCTCCCATAAGGGAGAGGATATTATGAGTAATTATTTTAACGAAAATGCAAATCAGGCAGGCATATGTATGCTCATTGCTTCCGGAAACGAAGGGGATCAAATGCATCATTATTATAAAAGTCTGATACCTCCTAATACAACTGACATCGTATATTTGCATGTCGGAAGGGAAGATAAGAATTTTACCGCGGAAATGTGGGGATTTCTTCCCAGCCTGTTAAACATTATGATAATTGCTCCGGATGGCACACAGATATATGAAATACAGGCTGACTTTTCCTCCCAACGGAATATCAGTGTAACTTATCTTGAAACAGTTATCTATATTGACAGCTACAACAGTGAAAAATATTCCGAGCAGCAATTGATCATGTTCCGTTTTCGCAATATGCAGGAGGGAATATGGCGGTTCGTTGTATCCGGTACGCTAAATTTAAGATCGGAGTTTCACATCTGGCTGCCCATCCGTAATTTTATCACGGAGGAAACCTATTTTTTTAATGCAGATCCTTTCACAACCATATCGGCGCCCGGCAATGCGCAATTTCCCATAACTGTAAATTCTTATGAGCCGGTAAACATAAACCTGGCTCCCTTTACCGGAAGAGGTTTTACCTCCGCCAATTTCCCGAAGCCTACCATAACTGCTCCCGGTGTCAATCTTCTTGCTCCTACCCTGTTTAATACCGTTGCCCCCATATCGGGCAGCAGCCTGTCAACAGCCTATACGGCAGGTATCTGTGCAGGATTGTTGGAAGAAAGTATCAGAAGGAAAGAGAGAAGCATACTGAACACCGCCACCGTTAAGAATGCACTGCTGATTAAAGCAACAAGGCAGAAAAATACCATATATCCCAATCCTGAATGGGGTTATGGCTATATTCAATAAAACGGACAATAAAAATCTGAAATTTTTAGATGTTTTTCTTGACTAATAGACTTTTGCATATTACTATAGGATTAGTTTTAAGCAATATAACCAACTGAACATATCGGTTGATGGAGTTGGGAGAGACTGTGGTGAACACAGCGCCGAAGGGGATTCGCGATAACTCTCAGGCAAAAGGACCTGCTCCGGACGATACTCTGGAGAGCGTAAGCACCGACGAAGCAACCTTTATCATTTTAAGGGGAATCTTTCAGGTAAAAAAACAGAGGCGTACTAAGTTTATTTAGTACGCCTTTTTTTCGTGCTAAAACAAAAGTATGGGAGGATAACGGAACAGGTACGGGCAAACCCTCTTATATGTTTGGCGTAATCCTTAAGCAGACAGTTAAAAATAAAAAAGGAAAGGTAAGACGATGGATAAAAAAACCCCTCTTTATGAATGCCATGTCAGGTCCGGCGGTAAGATAGTGCCCTTTGCAGGATATCTTCTACCGGTACAGTATGAAACTGGTGTAATTGCAGAGCATATGGCTGTCAGAAAGGCAGCCGGTCTTTTTGATGTTTCCCATATGGGAGAACTTCTTCTAAAGGGCAGGGATGCTCTTTCCAACATCCAAAAGCTTGTGACAAATGATTGCGGGAACATGTATACCGGGCAGGTCAGGTACAGCCCTATGTGCTATGAAGACGGCGGAGTGGTGGATGACCTTCTGGTTTATAAAAGAGAGGAAGAATCCTATCTCCTGGTGGTGAATGCCTCCAACCGCTTAAAGGATGCCGAATTTATAAAAGAGCATCTATTTGGTGAAGTAACCATGGAAGATATCTCCGATTCTGTTGCCCAGATTGCCCTCCAGGGACCGGCAGCAGAAAAGATACTTTCAAAGCTGTGCAAGGAATCGGATATTCCGGTAAAGTACTATACCTTTAAAGAAAGGGTAAAGGCAGGAGAAATAACAGCTTTAATTTCAAGGACAGGATATACCGGTGAACTGGGTTATGAACTGTATGTCAAAACGGAAGACGGAGAAAAACTGTGGGAGCTGTTAATGGATGTAGGAAAGGAGGAAGGGCTGATTCCCTGCGGACTTGGAGCAAGGGATACCTTAAGACTGGAAGCCGCCATGCCCCTGTACGGTCATGAAATGGATGAAACCATAACCCCCCTTGAGACGGGACTGTCCTTTGCCGTAAAGCTTCATAAGGAGGATTTCATCGGTAAAGACGGAATTCTCAGCAGAGGGGAACCTAAGCGAAAGCGTATCGGACTGCGCATTACAGGAAGAGGGATTGCAAGAGAGAACTGCCCGGTCTATGCGGGAGATACCCTGATTGGGTATACTACCTCAGGTACCCATCTTCCCTGCCTTGGGTTTCCGGGAGCTATGGCTATTGTAACAAAAGAGTATGATACAAAGGCTGGACTTACGGTGGAAATCAGAGGAAAAAAGATAGAGGCCGAGGAGGTGCCGTTACCTTTCTACAAAAATACTGTGAAATAATCAAAAAGCTAAGCTAATGACAAGGCCAATGATACTTAATATTTAAAACGAAATGGAGGAATATTATGAGCAGCTTATTATTTACCAAGACACATGAATGGGTGGAATTTCTGGATGAAACAACGGCAAAGATAGGTCTTACCGATTATGCACAAAAGGAACTGGGAGATTTGGTTTTTGTTAATCTGCCGGAAGAGGGTGATGAAATAAAAGCAGGAGAAAGCATTGGAGATGTGGAATCCGTAAAGGCAGTATCGGAGGTTTACAGTCCTATATCCGGAACTGTACGTAAAGTAAATGAAGAACTCCTTGACCATCCCGATTTAATCAACTCAGAACCTTATGAAGCATGGTTTGTAATCTTTGAGAATATCACAGACAGGGAAGAACTTATGGAAAAAGAGGAGTATGAACGCTTTCTGAACGGGGAGGAATAATATGGGAACTTATGTGCCGGGTACAGGGGAAGAGCAGAAGGAGCTACTGAAGTCCCTGGGAGTTGCCGGTATGGAGGAGCTTTTTGTAACCATACCGAAGGAAGTACGTCTTAACGGACCTTTAAAAATACCTGATGGGGTCAGTGAATTACAGGTCAGGAAAAAGATGGCCGGAACAGCGGGAGAGAACAGGGTATTTCCATCCCTGTTCAGAGGCTGCGGAGCATACAGGCATTATATTCCCTCCATTGTAAAGCAGGTCGCCGCAAAGGAGGAATTTATGACTGCCTATACCCCTTACCAGGCGGAAATCAGTCAGGGGACCCTCCAGGCCATTTTTGAATTTCAGACAATGATATGTGACCTTACAGGCTTAAATGCAGCCAATGCGTCTGTCTATGACGGTTGTACTGCCGCTGCGGAAGCGGTTATTATGTGCCGTGAAAGGAAAAGAAACAAAGTACTGCTAAGCGGGGCTTTGAATCCCCAGATAATAGAAACCGTAAAGACTTATATGGCAGGAACGGGAACGGAAATTATTGTGGTACCGGCTGCTGACGGGGTAACAGATAAAACCGAGCTTAAGCGGTTATTGGATGAGAAGACAGCCTGCTTTCTTATTCAGCAGCCGAATCACTATGGATTGCTGGAGGATTATGAAGAGCTGGGAAAACTGACAAAGGAAGCAGGGGCAAAATATGTAATGAGCTGTAATCCGATCCTTTTGGGCATCTTAAAGACTCCCGGGGAGTATGGGGCCGATATTGCGGTGGGAGAAGGCCAGTCACTGGGCCTGTCCCTGTCCTATGGCGGACCCTATCTTGGCTTTATGGCAGCTGTTTCTGAGCTTATGAGAAAGCTGCCGGGAAGAATTGCAGGGCAGACCCTGGATACAAGAGGAGAAAAAGCCTATGTATTGACTCTTCAGGCAAGAGAACAGCATATCAGAAGGGAAAAGGCGGCAAGCAGTATTTGCTCCAATGAGGCTCTTTGCGCACTGACAGCCAGTGTCTATATGAGTGTCATGGGAAAGGAAGGTCTTCGGCAGGCAGCTACCCTTAGTATGTCAAAGGCTCATTATCTGGCAGAAAAACTGTGCGGTCTGGAGGGCTTTTCCATGGCCTATGAAGGGGATTATGTGAATGAATTTACCACGGTATATAAGGGAAATACAGAAAAACTGCTGCGTGGGCTGGAGGATTACGGAATATTAGGAGGCCTTCCTCTTAAGGGGGAAGACAGAGGCAAGATAATATGGTGCGCTACCGAATTGAATTCGAAGGAAGAGATAGATGAACTGATTGACAGGATAAAGGAGGTGCAGACCCATGAAGCTGGTATTTGAAAAAACCAGGGAGGGACGAGGAAGTGTTCTCTTACCACCTCTTGATGTACCGGAGACAGAGTTAAAAGCCTGCTTTAAAAGAGAGAAGGAGCTTCATCTGGAGGCATTGCCGGAAACGGATATCAGCAGGCATTATACGGAGCTTGCAGACCGTGTATACGGTGTCAATAACGGCTTTTATCCTCTTGGCTCCTGTACAATGAAGTATAATCCCAAGGTTAACGACGAGGTGGCAGGATTTTCTGGTTTTACGGATATTCATCCTCTGCAGCCGGATTACACCGTCCAGGGGGCTCTGAAGGTATTAAGTGAGGCAGAGGAATATCTTGGGGAAATAACCGGTATGGAGCATTTTACCTTCCAGCCGGCAGCAGGGGCCCACGGTGAGTTCACAGGGCTTAAGCTGATAAAAGCCTATCATGAAAAGCAAGGGGACATTAAAAGAAATAAAATTATCGTGCCCGATTCCGCCCATGGTACCAACCCGGCCAGTGCGGCCATGGCAGGCTTTGAAGTTATTAATATACCCTCCAATGAAAAAGGATTAGTTGATGTTGCTGCCCTTAAAAGGGCGGTGGGGGAGGATACGGCAGGGTTTATGCTGACAAATCCCAATACCTTGGGACTTTTTGACGAGAATATTTTAGAAATTACCAGGGTTGTACATGAGGCAGGCGGCTTAAATTATTATGACGGAGCCAATCTCAATGCTATTATGGGAATAGCCAGGCCGGGAGATATGGGCTTTGATGTCATGCACCTGAATCTGCATAAGACCTTTTCGACACCTCATGGCGGCGGCGGTCCCGGAAGCGGTCCTGTGGGCTGTAAGGAAATCCTTGCACCATTTCTTCCTCTTCCAAGAGTTAAGAAGGACGGCGGTAACTATATCCTTTCCGATGAGGGAGAGGATTCCATCGGAAGAGTAAGAGGCTTTTACGGCAATTTCCTGGTGGTAGTCAGAGCATTGACGTACATTCTGACCTTGGGCGGGGATGGGCTTAAACTGACCTCCCAAAATGCGGTATTGAATGCAAATTATCTGATGGAGGGCTTGAAAGATACCTATCCGGTACCATTTGCAGGACCCTGTATGCATGAATTTGTAATCAGCCTGGAAGAGCTGAAAAAAGAAACCGGAGTTTCTGCTCTTGACATGGCAAAGGCACTTCTTGATTACGGCGTACATCCGCCGACCATGTATTTCCCTTTAATAGTACATGAAGCATTTATGCTGGAGCCTACGGAGACGGAGAGCAAAGAAAATCTTGACAGAGTAATTGCTATTTATAAGGAGCTTTATGAGGAGGCCAGGAAAAACCCTGAGGACATTAAGAATAGCCCTAAAAAGACGGTAATCGGACGTCCTGATGAAGTTATGGCAGCAAGAAATCCGGTTATCCGCTATGAGTTTCCATCCGCATAGCCCCCCGCAGAAGTCTGAACATGTGTTATGAATTTCATTCCGGATAAAAATTTACCATATACTATATTTGATATCAAGGGGAGGAAGCTGCGTGATAAAGGAACTTAACTATTGTATCGCAAAAGGTGTTAACCCTTTTGAGAACCTGGCTTTGGAGGAATACCTGCTGGAACATGTGAAGACAGGGGAATGCCTTTTGTATCTCTGGCAGAATGAGAGAACGGTGGTTATCGGCAAGAATCAGAATCCCTGGAAGGAGTGCCGTCTTGAGGAATTAAACACTGACGGCGGCAGACTTGTAAGGAGGCTGTCCGGAGGAGGTGCTGTTTTCCATGACCTTGGGAATCTTAATTTTACCTTTCTTGTCCGTAAGGAGGATTATGATGTTAAAAAGCAGATGACGGTAATAGTAGAGGCAATGAAAGCCCTTGGAATATTGGCTGAGATAAACGGAAGAAATGACATTACGGCAGAAGGGAAGAAGTTCTCCGGCAATGCTTATTATACCGACGGAATCCATTCCTACCATCACGGTACCCTTCTTATAAATGTAGATAAGGAAAACCTCTCGAAATACCTTAACGTTTCCAGGGAAAAGCTGGTTTCAAAGGGGGTGGACTCTGTAAAAGCCAGGGTGGTAAACCTAAGGGAATTCAGAGAGGACATCACAGTGGCGCTGGTAAGGGAAGAGCTGATAAAAGCCTTTTCAAAGGTTTACGGGCTTCCTGTCAGCTCCTGTGAATTCCAGGGGGCAGAGGAAGGGGAGCTTCAAAGGCTTACCGGAAAATTCTCCTCCTGGGAATGGAACCTGGGGGGAAAGCTTTCCTTTGATTACCGCATGGAAAGGCGTTTTGCCTGGGGAAGTGTGGAATTGGAATTAAAGGTGGATAAGGGAATCCTGTCTGATATAAGAGTTTATTCCGATGCCATGGAGGTCGAAATCTTTCAAAAGATAGCAGAGGGCATTTCCGGCTGCCGTTTCAGCAGTAAGGCTATGGCAGAAGGATTGAAAGAAATAAAGGAAAGAGAACCGGAGATGGCTCATATCCTCTCTGACATCATTGCCATGGTGAAAGAAGAAAAAATATAAGGCTAAAAGGAGAAAACCATGGAAGAGAAATACCAGCTCATAGTAATAGGGGCCGGACCGGGAGGCTATGAAGCTGCAATCAGGGCAGCACAGCTTGGATTAAAAACAGCCCTAGTAGAAGAAAGAGAGCTTGGCGGAACCTGCTTAAACAGAGGCTGCATTCCGACAAAGACACTGCTTCACAGCTCCAACCTTTATTATGAAACAAAGAATTTTGATGAGATTGGCCTGTCCATACCGGGCATATCCTATGATTTTTCTAAAATATATGAGAGAAAAGACCGGGTAGTGGAAAAAATACGGGATGGCATCGCCGGTCTTCTGAAAGCAAATAAAATAGACGTTTTTAATGCAAGGGCAGTGGTGGAAAGCCCGGGCAAGGTAAGGCTTTATTTTAAGGAAACAGGGGAAGAAAGATACCTGGAAGGCAAAAACCTGCTGCTGGCTACAGGCTCCAAGCCCCATTTACCGGATGTGAAAGGAGTTGCTCTGCCTGGAGTTATGTCCAGTGATGAAATTCTTAACGGAAATTTCAGGTTTAAAAAGCTTGTAATTGTAGGCGGAGGTGTCATTGGATGTGAATTTGCCACCATTTTCAGTCAATTTGGAATCAGTGTGGAAATCGTGGAAGCGGCAGACAGGATATTGCCGTCCTTTGATAGGGAACTTTCCCAGAGCGCTGCCATGAACCTTAAGAAAAAGGGTGTGGGAATCCATACAAAAGCAAGGCTTGAAAAGCTGGAAGAACGTATAAAGGAAGGACGCAGGGAGCTGAAAGTAAGTGTTTCTTCCGGGGATACCTTGAAGGAGCTTGATGGGGAAGCTGTTCTTTTATGTATCGGCAGAAGGGCAAATACGGATCATTTATTTGCAGAGGGCCTGCAGCCTGAATTGGACAGGGGAAGGATAAAAACCGATGAAAGGTTTATGACGGATATTCCGGGAATTTATGCTGTGGGAGATGTTACAGCCGGTATCCAGCTGGCCCATAATGCTTCTGCCCAGGGAATCACCGTGGCAGAGCTTATTGCCCAGGGTAAAAGCACAGTTGACCTCAATACAATTCCCTCCTGTGTCTATATGAATCCGGAGCTTGCAGCAGTGGGATTATCCGAGGAAGAAGCCAAAAGAATGGGATATGATGTACTGAGCGGAAAATACCCTATGTCCGGTAATTGCAAGACCGTTCTTTCCATGGACGAAAGAAGCTATATAAAGGTGGTGGCAGATAAAAATACCGGCAAACTTCTTGGAGCACAGATAATTTGTGCCAGAGCAACGGATATGATAGGAGAATTTTCTCTTGCCATAGCAAAGGGATTGACAGTGGAAGAAATGCACTCTGCCATAAGACCCCATCCGACTTATGAAGAGGGAATCACGGAGGCTTTGGCAGATGCACTTACAGGAGCCATTCATTTGATGCCAAGGAAATAATCCTTGCTGATGGAAAATTTGTAATAAAAAATCACTAGTAAGCGGCATGGCAATGTAGTTTCAGCTGGTATTGAGAAATTATTAACTTATAAAGCCTATAAGGCAGAAACAAAATATCACATAGAATAAATTGACGGCTAAATGTTTTGTAAAAAAACAGTCGGAGCAATTTTATTTTATCTGTTATTTTGTTACTGCCTTATTTTTATTGCATTCTTGTAATATCAGACTTTATCGGTGATACGGAAAAATGTTTGTCGAAATGTTGAATGGTGAGTAAAAGCACTTTTCATTTACGGGTATTTATGGTATGATGTATATAACAAAAACAAAAGAATATATCAAAAATTCTGATATAAAGGGAGAAAAGGCTTTGGATAAGTCCATCAGGCTGGATTTGGATGAAAAAGAAAGAATGTCCCGGATTGCAAAGGCCTTGTCAGCAGAGACACGAATCGATATCATAAGGCTTTTGTATGGGAAGAGTTATAACATTAATGAGATTGCAGAGCAATTAAAGCTGCCACAGTCTTCTGCGGCGACACATGTTAAGGTTCTGGAAGAAGCTGGGCTAATCGAAACAGAACTGGTGCCTGCCGTCAGGGGTTCCATGAAGGTCTGCAGGAGGGCAGCGGATTCCATCGAGTTTTTAATGAAAACGGATTTGGAGGAAGATGCCGAGATTATTCATATGCCAATTGGCAATTATGTTGATTACTATGTAGAACCTACCTGCGGAATCGTAAGCGAGAAGGGATATATTGATGAAGAGGATGAACCCCGCTGCTTTTATAATCCCGCCCGTACGGGGGCGAAGCTGCTCTGGTTTGGAAAGGGCTATGTGGAATACCGCTTCTCCAACCATTTGCTGACGAACAGGCAGCTGAAGGGCATGGAGATTTCTATGGAGCTTTGCTCAGAGGACCATGAGTACAATCTGGATTACCCGTCGGATATTACTCTTTGGATTAACGGCCTGGAAGCCGGGACCTGGACCTGCCCCAGTGACTTTGGAGGAAGAAGAGGCAGACTGAACCCTTCCTGGTGGCCGGATAAGAATACTCAGTTTGGTGTTCTTAAGACCTGGAGGTTTACAAAGGAAGGAACCTTTCTGGATGAGGCGCCTGTCAGTTCTCTTCCCATAGAGGCTTACCAGCTGGAATCCAATGGCTATATTTCGGTTAAGCTTGGGATTAAACCGGATGCCAGGCATGCAGGAGGAATTAATTTATTTGGCAGCAGCTTTGGCGATTACCAGCAGGACATCCGGATGAAGCTGGTATTTTAGCTGTATTAGCCGTCCGGTCAGAATGGTTAAGGAAAGAGTATCAGTACCGAGTATCAGTACTGAAATAGGATGTTTCCTGGTAAGACCTGAAATGTGGCGCAGATATGCGGTATGCTATAGGATCAGGAATGACAAAATGCGGTAGAAAGATATTTTATAGTAAACAAAAATCAAGGATAACAACAAGGAGGAAGATTATGAAACAGGAATTAATAAAAAGCTTCAGAGAAACATTTGGAGAGAAGGAGCCGGAGCTTTTCTTTGCACCGGGAAGAGTTAATTTGATTGGCGAGCATACCGATTATAACGGAGGGCATGTATTTCCTTGTGCTCTGACCATTGGAACCTATGGCGCTGCCAGAAGGAACGGTGAAAAGGTATTACGTTTCTATTCCCTGAACTTTAAAGAGCTGGGAGTTATTGAGGTAGGCCTTGAAAACCTTGTTTACAGAAAAGAAGATGACTGGGCCAATTATCCCAAGGGAGTTATTAAGACCTTAAAGGACAAGGGCTACCAGATAGAGGAAGGGCTGGATATGCTGTATTGTGGAAATATTCCAAATGCCTCCGGCTTATCCTCCTCCGCTTCCGTAGAAGTACTTACCGGATTTATTGTAAAGGAACTATTCCACCTTGATATCAGCCTGGTTGATATTGCACTGGTAAGCCAGTATGCAGAAAATCATTTTAATGGGGTGAACTGCGGCATTATGGACCAATTCTCCATTGCCATGGGGAAAAAGGATCATGCCATATTCCTGGACACCAGTGATTTATCCTATGAGTATGCACCAATTAAGCTTGAAAACTCCAAAATCGTAATTGCCTGCAGTAATAAAAGAAGAGGTCTTGGAGATTCCAAATATAACGAAAGAAGACAGGAGTGTGAGGAAGCCCTCGCCGCCCTGCAAAAGCAAGTGGACATTAAGTCTCTTGGAGAATTAAAAGAAGAGGATTTTGAAAAGTACAAGGCAGCAATTGGAGACCCCATCCGTACAAAACGTGCAAAGCATGCCGTATATGAGAACCAGAGGACCATTCAGGCTGTAAATGCTTTGAAAGCAGGAAATATTGTTTTATTTGGTGAGCTTATGAATGCTTCTCATGTATCCTTACGGGATGACTATGAGGTTACCGGATTAGAACTTGATACCTTAGCAGAGGCAGCCTGGGAGCAGGAGGGTGTTATCGGCTCCCGTATGACAGGAGCAGGCTTTGGCGGCTGTACGGTAAGTATTGTAAAGAACGACTGTGTGGAAGCCTTTATTCAGAAGGTTGGAAAGATTTACGAAGACAAAATAGGGTATAAGGCTGATTTTTATGTAGTAGAAGTGGGTGACGGCCCTGTAAGGCTGTAGTATTCAGAAAGAACGGCAATAAATAACCTGCGGGAAAGTACTGAATATAAACCAAAAGTACTAAATAACTATCAATATTTATTCAAATAATTTAACAAAAATATTAACTACTATTAAAATCAAATAGAAAGGCAGGAGAAAAGTATGACAATATTAGTATTAGGCGGGGCAGGTTATATCGGTTCCCATACCGTATATGAATTAATTGAAAGAGGTGAGGATGTCGTTATTGTTGACAACCTGGAAACCGGGTATAAGGAAGCTGTTCATCCGAAAGCCAGATTCTATCAGGGAGATATCCGTAACAGGGAATTTGTTGACAGTGTATTTGACAAGGAGAAGATTGATGCCGTAATACATTTTGCTGCCAATTCTCTGGTGGGAGAGAGCATGACAAACCCGCTGAAATATTATGACAATAATCTTTGCGGAACCAAGGTACTCCTGGAATCCATGGTAGCTCATGATGTGAAGAAAATTGTATTCTCCTCCACAGCAGCTACTTACGGCGAGCCGGAAAAGGTGCCCATCCTGGAGACAGATAAGACGGAACCAACCAATTGCTACGGTGAAACCAAGCTTTCTATGGAGAAGATGTTTAAATGGACGGACAGAGCTCATGGCCTGCGGTATGTTTCCCTGCGCTACTTTAATGCCTGCGGTGCGCACAAAAGCGGTCAGATCGGGGAAGCTCACAATCCTGAAACCCATTTGATTCCCCTGGTACTTCAGGTACCCAATAAGAAAAGAGAAGCCATTAATATCTTTGGTGAGGATTATGACACAAAGGATGGCACCTGTGTAAGGGATTATATTCATGTAACAGATTTGGCACAGGCTCATATTCTTGCGGTGGAATACCTGATGAAGGGTAATGACAGTGATATCTTTAATCTTGGAAACGGAGTGGGCTTTACGGTAAAGGAAATTATCGAGGCCGCCAAAGAAGTGACCGGAAAGGAAATACCGGCTGTTATATCACCAAGAAGAGCCGGAGATCCTGCAAAATTAATAGCCTCCAGTGAAAAGGCTAAGAAGGTGCTTGGCTGGAAACCGGAATTTTTGGACGTAAAGGAAATTATAGCTACGGCCTGGAAATGGCACCAGTCACATCCGGAGGGCTATAAAACGGTCAAATAACCAGGCTGCCGCAACAGGCAGCAGTATAAAAGAGCAAGAGGATAATATCATGATTTATGAATACATCAGGGCATTAACAGAATATGCAGTAAATGCCGGGCTGGTACAAGAAGAAGACAGATGTTATACCATCAACAGGCTTTTGGAAGCCCTTGGACTTGAAGAGTATGAGGAACCACAAAGAGCGGAAGCAGAGCTGTCCCCGGGAGGGGCAGTAGCTGAGAAACTAGCTACAGCTGAGAAACTAGCTACAGCTGAAAAACTAGCTATAGCTGGAGAACTAGCTAGTTCTTCAGCACTAGCTAGTACTGAAGAATTAACTTCAGCTGAAGAGCTTGCTGCAGGGGGAAGACCTGCAGAAGGAAAACTGGAAGACATATTAAAGGGAATACTGGACTATGCGGCGGATAAAGGGCTGTTAAAGAGCAACAGCATTGTTTACCGGGATTTATTTGATACAAAAATTATGGGGCTTTTGATTCCGCCGCCTTCACAGGTAATAAAAAATTTTTATAACCGGTATGAGGAGAATCCGAAAAAGGCAACGGAGTATTATTATAAGCTCAGCCAGGATTCTGATTATATCAGAAGATACCGTATTGGGAAGGATATGAAATGGGTTACCCGGACGGATTATGGAGATATCGATATCACTATAAACCTTTCCAAGCCTGAAAAGGACCCCAAAGCCATTGCAGAAGCTAAATTAAAGAAGCAAAGCGGTTATCCCAAATGCCTTCTGTGCGTGGAAAATGAAGGCTATGCCGGCAGGGTGGACCATCCTGCCAGACAAAACCACCGAATCATACCTATCTCAATCAATGGGCAGGACTTTGGTTTTCAGTACTCTCCCTATGTATATTATAATGAGCATTGCATTGTGCTGAACAGAGAGCATACACCAATGAAAGTGGATAAAGAGGCCTTTCAGAAGCTCTTTGATTTTGTAAAGCTGTTCCCCCATTATTTTATCGGCTCCAATGCAGACCTTCCTATTGTAGGGGGTTCCATCCTGACTCATGACCATTTTCAGGGCGGCAATTACGAATTTGCGATGGCAAAGGCACCCATTGAAAAAGAATTTAAGATAAAAGGCTATGAAAAGGTCAGTGCGGGTATTGTGAAATGGCCTATGTCCGTAATACGCCTTCGAAGTGATGATGCAGCAGAACTGATTGAGCTTGGAGATTATATCTTAAAGACCTGGCGGAACTATACCGATGAGGCATCTTTTCTCTATGCCTATTCCGATACTTCCGGTAAGCTTCTGAATAAGCAGGAAGCCAGGGAAAGAATTCAGGCAGGAAATGCAGACCTGGAGCCTCATAATACTATAACTCCCATTGCCAGAAAAAACGAGGGAGTATATGAATTCGACCTGGTACTTCGAAATAATGTAACAACAAAAGAACATCCCCTTGGTGTTTATCATCCCCATAGTGAGCTTCACCATATCAAAAAGGAAAATATCGGATTGATTGAAGTAATGGGCCTTGCCGTGCTTCCCGCCAGATTAAAGGAAGAGATGGAAGAACTTCGTACTGCCATTCTTACCGGCAGGGATATTGGAGAAGAAGAGGATATTTATAAGCACAAGGAATGGATGGAAGGCTTCCTGCCGAAATACAGAGACATCAACAAGGAAAATATTGATAGTATCATACAGGAAGAGATAGGCTTAGTTTTTGAAAAGGTATTAGAGCATGCCGGTGTCTATAAAAGGAATGAGGCTGGACAAAAAGGCTTTGATAAATTTATAGCGCAGTTAAATAAGGAATAGGTCATGTTTTATAAGAGAATTTTATAACACATAATTTATAAAAGCAATCAAGAAAAAATTAAGAGGTTGCCGTAAAAGGATTTATACCGGGTGATTTCATGATAAGTTTGGGTATCGATGAAATCTGGTATATGTCTCTATTTTGCGGCAGCCTTTTATAGTTAGAAAAAAGGATATAATTATACGTTAGCATAAGAGCATAAACATATGTTAGAAAAAGTTTATAAATATATGCTATCCAAAGGGTATAAACATATGTTATAAAAAGAGTATAAGCGTATGTAAGTAAAAGAGTATAAACTTATGTTAGAAGAGTGTAATCATATGTTATCAAAAAACTTAATTATATATGCTAGAAAAAGAATGTAGAATATGTTAGAAAAAGAGTATAGCATATGTTAGAAAAAGAATAGCATATGTTAGAAAAAGAATACAGTATATGTTAGCAAAAAAATAACCATAAGTTGGTAAAAAATATAACCGCACAGGTTGACATATTTTGAAGTATATTCTAATATTTAGAATTAGTATCTTGTTTTAAATTCAGTACAAAAAGCCGCTTTATTATTTACGTTAAAGTAAAATATAATAATGTAGTGTCAAAATATAGGCAGGAATGCTAACTGGAAAGGGTAATGGGATAACAGCATGGGTCAGGAGTTCAACTTAGAAAGGTATATGACAAATGGAGTGGAAAGCATTGTAAAAGGAGCATTAAAAGCCTCTCTTTCCAATCCGAAAGAAAGTATTTTCATGGCAAAGTATGCATTGTCCAGTAAAAAATCCTCTGCCATAAGGAAAAAGGCTGAAGAAGCGGGAGAACATATTCCGGCATTTCTGATTGCCAGCATTACAAGTAAATGTAACCTTCATTGTGCAGGCTGTTATGCAAGAGCCAATCATGCCTGTTACGACGGAGAAGAAAACAGGCAGCTTACGAAGGAAGAATGGCTGTCTGTTTTTGAAGAAGCAAAGAAAATCGGTGTTGGCTTTATTTTGCTGGCGGGAGGAGAGCCTCTGATCAGAAGGGATGTAATAGAAGCAGCAGGAAAGATCTCCGATATTTTATTTCCGGTATTTACAAATGGAACCCTTATTGAAGAACAATACATAGGACTTTTTAATAAACACAGAAATCTGGTTCCCATATTGAGCCTGGAAGGCAGGGAAGAGGAAACCGATTCAAGACGCGGAACAGGGGTATACAGAAAATTGGAACAATCCATGGAATTGTTAAAGCGGGAAGGGATTTTATTTGGTACCTCTGTAACAATTACGACGGAAAATATAAAAGAAGCTGTCTCTTATGAATTTCTGGATAAATTGTATTTGCAAGGATGCAAGGCAGTTATTTTTGTAGAATTCGTACCGGTTACGGAGGAAGCAAAAGAGCTTGCGCCGGGTGATGGTGAGAGAGCATATCTGGCGGCTGCCTTAAGGGACATCAGAGAGCATTATGAGGACATGGTATTCATATCATTTCCGGGAGATGAGAAATCGTCGGGAGGTTGCCTGGCTGCTGGAAGAGGATTTTTTCATATTAATTCCCAGGGAGGTGCGGAGCCCTGCCCTTTTTCTCCTTATTCCGACATCAATGTGCGTGATACCTCTCTAAAGGAGGCAATACATTCCAGGCTGTTCCAAAGACTGCGGGAGGAAAACGTACTTATGGAGAACCATCCAGGCGGCTGTGTTCTTTTTGAAAAAAGAGAATTGGTCGAATCACTTTTATAAATATAGATTTCCTAAAATCCAAGATAAAATATTCAGGAAAAATGCAAGAGTGAAAGAAAATATTATTTTGAAAGGATGCCACTTACAGATTCTTTCACTCATTTCTATTTGTGGCAGTATCGCAGGCTTGCCTGCGATATACAATGGTGTAAACATGAAATTAGGAATTGCAGGCTCCGGTATGATTGTAAAGGAATTCCTTACAATAGTACCATTTTTGGAGAAAATAGAAGTAACTGCTATCTGCGGCAGAAAGTCAAGTGAAGTTAAATTACAGGAACTTTCGGAGAATTATAGCATCAGGGAGATATTCATTGATTATGATGAATTTTTAAGCAGCCCTGTTGATACGGTATATGTTGCGGTGCCAAACAGCCTGCACTTTGATTATGCGAAAAGAGCACTGGAAGCCGGCAAGAATGTAATTCTGGAGAAGCCTTTTACCTCTGCCTATCAGGAAGCTCTGCAGCTGTGCAGCCTGGCAAAAGAAAAGCAGCTTTTTCTTTTTGAAGCAATTACCACACTTTACCTGCCAAATTATCAAAAAATCCGTGAATTGATACCAATACTAGGAGATATCAGGATTGTACAGTGTAATTATTCCCAGTATTCCAGAAGATATGACAGCTTTAAGGAGGGGGTTATCCTGCCGGCCTTTGACAGGGAGCTTTCAGGCGGTGCTTTGATGGATTTGAATATTTATAACATCCATTATGTAACAGGACTGTTCGGCAGGCCAAAGAATGTTGAATATTACCCCAATATAGAGAGAGGGATAGACACCTCCGGTATTTTGATACTGGAATATGATACCTTTAAATGCACCTGTATCGGGGCCAAGGACTGCAAGGCGCCTATTGCCAACAATATTCAGGGGGATAAAGGCTGCATTTACCAGAATACGCCGGCTAATGTCTGCGATAGCTTTGAGGTCATCTCAAATAACGGTGAAGTTCAGGCTGTCAATGAGAACCGCTACCCTCACCGTATGGTAAATGAATTTATAGACTTTGAAGCAATGATAGCTGGTAAGGATTATGAGAAATGCTATCAATTGCTTGATCATAGTCTGTTGGTATGTGAAGTTCAAGCTGCTGCCAGAAAAAAAGCAGGCATTGTGTTTCCAGCGGACTGACTGGAAGAAAGTTATAGTTAATTGTGATTAGTAAATAGAATATAAGACAATATACAAGGAGAAGAACTGTATGGCTTTTGGTAAAGAACTTGGTGATATGTTTAAATATCTTGCTGCTGGAAAAGATTTATATGAATGCGAACTGTATACTAAATTACAGGATTCATTATTATTAATGCCAAATAGAAATGGGTGCAGCTGCCAAATAGAATTAATACATGGACAAAGGTTTCAGGTGACTTTTAAATCAAAAATGTTTACTAAACTGCCTATTAAAAAATCCTGTGAGTTATCGGATATGGCCTTCTTAGTTTATAAAAGAAATCCCAAGCCCGAAGGCAGGTTTTTTTTCCTCCAAAATAAAAATGCTGAAATTATAAAGCGAATACATAAAAACGATGCATTTAAAGCTTCTATATTTCAATGGGAATTATTGGCTAAAAAAAGGAGCTTTGAATACAATAGTAATAATTATGATATTCTTTTGAAAGCAAAATGTCCCTCAATCTCGAATTATGGAGTGTTTTTTCAGGACGGAAAGAAATCTTATGATATGGCATTGTATGCTTCGCAAAACACTAAAATATCGTATCCCGCTAAAATGACGGCAAGCGCTAAAAACAGGGATGTATACATAGAATTTAATGGAAAAAAAGATAGCATGCTTGTTAATGCAGATGGAATTAAATATTATGAAGGACTTTCCAGTATTGAAAAATTTGGAGATGCATTAGTATCACTGCAGATAGGTGAGCCTTTAAATGCAGTATTACATAGTGCCCTGGTTGAAAGGACAGACGCTATTGAATCAAAATTATTAAATGAATTTAAGAATCTGAATTTTAGAGATGATAATAATAGCAATACTTATAATAGCATCCCTCGGATTCACACCTGGATTGTTATGGATGTAACTGATAAATTTGAATAAAGGACAAGCGTATGTATAATATACTGATTGTAGAGGACGATAACACAATAGCCTCTTTGCTAAAGGAAAATCTTATGAAATGGGGATTTCAAGCAGAGGGAGTGAAGGATTTTAACAGGGTGGCAGAGGAGGTCTTGGATAAGAAGCCCCACTTGGTGCTTTTGGATATTTCTCTGCCCTTTTATAATGGATTTTATTGGTGCAGTGAGATTAGGAAGAATTCAAAGGTCCCTATTATCTTTCTGACCTCCCATACAGAGAATCTGGATTTGGTAATGGCAATGAACATGGGCGGGGATGATTATATTACAAAACCCTTTTCCATGGATGTATTAATTGTTAAGATACAGGCACTTCTTAGAAGAACCTATGATTATTATGTAGAAAGCAGAACTCTCGAGGTACGGGGAGCCTCTTTAGACCTTTTAGATACCAGCTTAAAGGCAGCAGGAAAGGAAATAGAGCTTACGAAAAATGAGTTTAAGATACTGAAGCTGCTGATGGAAAATAAAAACAGAGTTGTACTGAGGGAAGAAATCATGGAAGCCCTGTGGGACAGCGAATGCTTTGTGGATGATAATACCTTAACCGTTAATGTCAACCGCCTTCGCAAGAAGCTGGAGGATATGGGACTGAAGGAATTTATACAGACGAAGAAAGGCATGGGGTATCTGATTCATGATGAAGGAATACTTTAGCTACCGCCGGGCGGCTATTTTTATTTTGTTTCTGGTGTGGGCTTTTTTCCCGTTAATACATTATCTGTACAGGCAGCCAATGGCATCCATCCTGTATTCCTGTATCATACTGACCTTTTTGTGCTTCCTCTATCTGGCCGTGGATTTTATAGCCTTTTCCAGGAAGAAAAAGAGGATGGCATTGTTACTGGAAGAGCTTTCCACTGAACCCAGGGACCTCCCGGAAGCAGATAATTCTCTGGAGAAGGATTACCAGAAAATGATTTTGGGACTTTATCTTGAAATGAAGAAGAACTTTGCTTATATGGAGAAGGAACATCAGGAGCAAATGGAATACTACACTATGTGGATGCATCAGATTAAAACTCCCATATCTGCCATGGAGCTTTCCCTCAAGAATCAAAAGACCCAGGAGAGCCGGGTGATTGAAGGCGAGCTGTTTAAGATTGAGCAGTATGTGGAAATGGCTCTGCATTATATTAAGATAAAAAATCTTTCATCGGATCTTGTCATCAGGGAATATGAAGTCTCGGATATTGTGAAGGCAAGTGTGAAGAAGTATGCTTCTCTTTTTATCAATAAAAAGCTTTCGGTCTCTATTGAGCCTGCAACGATGTATGTGAAGACGGATAGTAAATGGCTTTCCTTTCTTGTTGAGCAGCTGCTGTCCAATGCTATAAAGTATACAAACGAAGGCGGAATTAAAATCCGTTACAAAAAAAATATCCTTATTATCGAGGATACAGGAATCGGCATCAAGGAAGAGGATAAGGAGAGGATATTCGAGAAAGGGTATACGGGCTATAATGGAAGGATTGACAAGAAAGCCAGCGGAATCGGTCTTTATCTGGTAAAAAAGGTGGCGGATAATCTGGCAATCAGGGTTGAGATAGAATCAAAGCTCGGGGAGGGAACAAAGGCCGTCATGATCTTTCCGGACTGTGACAGAATTATGATTGAATAATGTTTGATTCTGGTGTCAGAATGTCATGTTATTAATGTGACAAAACTGTAAGAAAAGAGTTTGAATTTGTAATGTGAATCGATGGCACGGAAAATTGCCCTGATTTATAATTTCTGTATGCTTGATAAAGCAAAAAGAAATAAAATCATAAATGCGATAGTGTGAATTAAAAGGCATTTCACATCCTGTTAGTGGCAGTGCCACATCTGCAGGCAGATGCGGCATGCAATGGGAGCTAGTGTGAAATTTTAAAGCAATTCACTTACTATTTGGGCAGTTTCGCAAGTAGACTTGCGAAATGCATGGAGGTATAATATGGAATTATTACAGGTACAGAATTTAAAAAAGGTATATAATACCAGACTTGGCGGGCAGCAGGTACAAGCCCTCCACAATGTTTCCTTTGATGTGGGAAAGGGCGAATTTGTGGCGATTATGGGGGCCTCCGGTTCCGGAAAGACCACACTGTTAAATATAATTGCTTCTTTGGATAAAGCGTCCTCCGGAGAGGTCTTTTTGGAGGGAAGAGGACTTTCCGTTATAAAGGACAGGGAGCTGTCGGCTTTCCGAAGAACGAACCTGGGCTTTGTATTTCAGGATTTTAACCTTCTTGATAATTTCTCTGTAAAGGACAATATCCTTCTTCCATTGGTGCTTTCAGGTGAATCCATTGATGTCATGGAGGGGAAGCTCATGCCTCTTGCCAGACGTCTTGGGATTGAAAAACTGCTGGAGAAGTTTCCCTATGAGATTTCCGGCGGTGAAAAGCAAAGGACTGCCATGGCAAGGGCTGTTATAACAGAGCCGAAGCTGATACTGGCAGATGAGCCTACCGGTGCCCTGGATTCCAAAGCTTCCTCCCTGGTACTTTCCATGTTTGAAGAGCTTAATAAGAACGGACAGACTATTCTCATGGTTACCCACAGTACCCTGGCTGCCAGCTATGCGAAGAGGGTACTCTTTATAAAAGACGGGGATTTATTCAGCCAGGTGTACAAGGGAGAGGATAGCAAGAAAGAATTTTTTGATAAAATTGTATCCACACTTTCCATATTATCCGAGGGAGGTGCTGACATTGGCTAAGAGTTTTTACTTACGAATGGCAGCGACCAATTTAAAAAGGGATATACGGATGTATGTGCCCTATGCCATATCTTATATTATATTTGCAGCTATTTACTTTATGGTAATAACCTTAATGACTACGGACGGGTTAAAAAACGTCCCGTCAGGAGGTACCCTTCAGGCGTTGTTTACCTTTGGTATGATTGTTATGAGCCTTTTGACGGTTATTTTTCTGGTCTATATCAACAGCTTTCTGATAAAAAGAAGAAAAAAGGAATTTGGACTATATGGAATTCTGGGACTGGAAAAACGCCATGTAGGCAGGATTATCTTTGATGAGAACCTTATTTTGAGCATACTGTCTTTGGTCTTTGGTCTATTATCAGGCTGCGTATTCGGAAATCTGATTTTCCTCTTATTGCTCCACACCTTAAGAGTATCACCGGACAGCAGGTTTTCCATACCCTGGCAGGCATTTGTCTTCACAGCGGTGCTGTTTGCGGTAGTATTTCTAATCAACACTGCGTTTAACTTTATACAGGTAAGGCTTGCAAATCCCATAGACCTTCTGAAGGGGGAGCATATGGGGGAGAAGAAAGTCCGCTTTATCCTTATAAAGACAATAGCAGGTGTTATACTGCTTATTACTGCCTATTACATGGCCAATACCGTGACAAGCGGTGTCGCTGCCATATCCAAATTTTTTCTGGCAGTACTGCTCGTAATAGCGGCAACCTATCTGTTATTTCAAGCCGGAAGCCAGTTTGTACTGAAAAGGCTCAAGGCAAGGAAAAAGTTCTACTATAAGGCAAATAATTTCATAGCGATTTCCGGTATGTTTCAACGTATGAAGCAGAATGCGGCAGGGTTAGCAACCATCTGTATCCTCTCTACCATGGTGCTGGTTACGGTATCCACCTGCGGAGCTCTTTATCTCGGACAGGAAGACATTATCCGTTCAATGAATCCAAATGATGTAGAAATTGCACTGCAGGAGTTCCTGAGCCAGGAGCAGGTCAACAAAGTAACGGATCAAATAAAAGAAGAAGCTAAAAAGAATTCTGTAGCAATTGAGGATATGTACAGCTATCATTCCTTTTCTTCCATGGTATTTTTAATCAATGGAAAGCTTTTGACCTATGGAAGCAAGGAACTGGATAAAGGCGGTTCAGGTATTGACATATACGGTTTTACTCAGAATATTCAAATCCTGCCCTTATCAGATTATACAGCAGTTACCGGCGATAAGAAGACCCTGAAAGAAAATGAAGTCATCTTACTGGCGGATGATAAGACGGCCAAAAAGCTTCAGGGAAATAAGCTTGGTGATGATTTCACTGTCAAGGATATCATAACTGATTCAAAATTTCTCCAGGGAAAAAATGCAAAGGTCGATGATATATTCATTGTAACAGCAGAAGAAAAGAGCGGAACAAAGCTGGTCGGGCAAATGTTTTCCAATCCAGTGGATAATGTCTATGCCAGCCGGTTTATTGTCAACATGGAGGGGAATGAAGATAAGCTTTTGGATTTCTGCCAAACTACAAAAGCCGCAATAGCACAGTTTGCTGCCGGGAATTCCAAGGGAGATGCTTATTCAACAAGCATCAAGTCCATCTATATAAACCGGCTGGATGGATACAGCATTTATGGAGGCCTGCTGTTTTTAGGCATATTCTTTACCATCATGTTTGCGGCAGCTACCGTACTTATTATATACTTTAAGCAGGTATCGGAAGGCTACGATGACAGAGGCAGGTATGTTATTCTTCAAAAGGTTGGTATGGAGGATACGGAGGTTAAAAAGACAATCAACAGGCAGATTTTGCTGGTATTCTTTTTACCCCTTGCAGCGGCCATCCTCCATGTCATGGCTGCTAAGCATATGATATTAAAAATGCTGGAAGCATTTTCATTAACGAATGTATCACTTACAACCTGGTGTATTCTTATTTCCTGTTTGGTATTTACATTAGTTTATATAATTGTTTTTCGGCTTACTGCAAAGATTTATTATAAAATCATCAAATTTAATTAAAAAAAGCCCTGAATTCTTTCGTTTTTTAAGAATTCAGGGCTTATTTACATAGGACGGCAGTATTATTTTCTGGTATTTTGTGTTATACTTTATCCTGTAATCTTGCAGTTGAAATCTGTAAGATAGAACTATGATTCAGGGGCACATTCTGTTACCGGAGTCATAGATAAGTGATTACAAAAGGCAGGAAAGGTTCAGTATGTATTCATCGAAGGAAATAAGTGTTTTTGATATTATAGGGCCGAATATGATAGGCCCCTCCAGCTCCCATACAGCAGGGGCCTTGCGTATTGCAAGACTGGCTGCCAACATGGTAAAGAAGCCCATAAAGCATGTGACTTTTATTCTGTACGGTTCCTTTGCCATGACATACCAGGGCCATGGCACGGACAGGGCATTGGTTGCCGGTATTATGGGATATGATACGGAAGACAAAAGAATTAAGGAATCCTTCCGGTATGCAAGGGAAGAGGGGCTTTCCTACGAGTTCCGGATTAACAGGGAAGAAAAAGGTGTCCATCCCAATACGGTAGATATCTTCATTACCGATGAGGACGGTGAGGAGACTACAGTCACCGGTATCTCCGTAGGCGGCGGGAGAGCAGAGATTAAGAAAATTGACGGTGTGGACATTGATTTATCCGGGGATTACCATACGGTTGTGATAAAGCACAGGGATTTAACCGGCGTGGTGGCAGGCATAACCCATATTTTAAGTGAGTTTTCCATCAACATTGCTTTTATGAAATTATACCGTGAAAATAAGGGTGCGGTAGCCTATTCCATCATTGAAGCTGATGATACCATAGAAGGCGCGGTAATTGAAAAAATTGAGGAGCTTCCCAGTGTTTATCAGGCTTTTCTGATAGAGAAGATGTAAAGAATCCAACAGGCTTTCAGCCTGTGAACATAATACAGGAGACAGAAGAAACGATGGAATTTAAAACAGGTAAGACACTGCTTCAGCTATGTAAGGATAATGACCTTCCCATATCGGAAGCCATGCTGCTCCGGGAAATGGAGATAAGCCAGCTGGGGCGGGAAGAGATCTTTAATAAAATGAGCCATTCCTGGAATATTATGAAGAATTCCGCAAGGGATGCCTTAAAGGGAAATTTAAAATCCATGGGTGGCCTAATCGGAGGAGAAGCTGTAAAGCTGACCGGCAGAAGGCTGTCGGGAGAAGCTTCTGCCTGCGGACAATTAGTTTCAAAGGCCATTTCCTATGCCATGGGGGTCCTGGAGGTCAACAGTTCCATGGGTCTGATTGTAGCAGCTCCCACCGCAGGCTCTTCCGGGGTTATACCAGGTACTTTTTTAGCTCTTCAGGAGGAATACGGCTTTACAGATGAGCAGATGGTAATGGCGTTGTTTACGGCAGGTGCTATTGGCTATCTTATAACATTCAATGCAACAATAGCGGGAGCAGAGGGCGGCTGTCAGGCAGAAGTAGGAAGTGCCGCTGCCATGGCTGCCGCTGCGGTGACGGAATTGCTGGGCGGAAGCCAGGAAGCCTGTCTTCAGGCGGCAACCAGTGCAATCTCCAATCTGCTGGGACTGGTGTGTGATCCCATTGGAGGACTGGTGGAGGCGCCCTGTCAGCAAAGGAATGCAATTGGAGTATCCAATGCAATGATTTGTGCGGAGATAGCCTTAAGCGGTATTCGTAATGTCGTACCCTTTGATGAAGCAGTAGATGTTATGTACCGTGTTGGCAAAGCACTGCCGGGAGAGCTGAGAGAAACGGCGCTCGGAGGAATGGCTGCCGCTCCCAGTGCCTGCTCCTTGTGCGGTTTGTGTAATTAGGTTTTAGCTCAATGATATTTAGATAATTTGAAATAAGATTTATAAGATACAAGAAAGCTTTTGGCCCTTGGCAGAGAAATAACTTTTCCAGGAGAAGGCTCACTTGTATCTTTTTTTTGAGTGAATTTTAAAATATTGAAAAATAAGAACCGGATTAAAAAAAGATTAGGATTACAATTTTAACTTGACTTTCAAAAGGAAAATGCGTATATTTTATTTATCAAACAATATTATACGTCATATAATATTGTATAGGTTAATAATATAATATATTTTACAATATAGAGTATAAAAGCCAAGATGGAGTTATAAGCGATAACATGAAAAATGCATTGTATTTTTCAAATGCCTTGCGGCGTACTGGGAAGGCATGAATGTTAGTGTGTAAATAGAGCGGAAAGGAAGAAGTTACCATGGTATTTAATACAGGAGCTGCACTACTGGATGCAATTGTGCTTGGTATTGTATCCAAGGATAAGGAAGGTACTTATGGCTATAAAATAACCCAGGACATACGGCAGGTTATTGATATATCGGAATCAACTCTGTATCCGGTGCTAAGGCGCCTCCAGAAGGAGGATTGCCTGGAGGTCTATGACCTGGCCTTTGACGGCAGAAATAGAAGATATTATAAGATTACGGATAAAGGAAAGGCCCAGCTGAGACTTTATTTAAAAGAATGGAAGAGTTATTCGGCGAAAATCAATAACATTTTTGTGGGGGTGGAGGTTTTATGACAAGAACGGAATTTATGCAGGAGCTTGAACGCCTGTTGTTCAGCATATCGGAAGAAGAAAGAAAAGAGGCGATTGAATTTTATGAGAATTATTTTGAAGAAGCAGGAAAAGACAAGGAAGATGAGGTTATAAAGGAATTAGGCTCACCGGAAGAGGTCGCTGAAAGCATTAAAAAATCCCTGGAATACGGCAGTACGGACACCGGGTATTTTGCAGAAGACGGATACCATGAGGGTTATAAGGAAAAGGCGAACCTGCCTTCTTTTGAAAGGCATTTTACAGGGGAAGAGAATCGGGATAGAAGCAGCAGGAATGCATTTTCCGGGCAGGAGAGAAATGATAATAACAATAGGGAAGCTGAGAGAAATAACAGTACCTATAAAGAGGAGGAGAGAAAGGACAGCAGTTATGCACCGGAGGAGAGAAAACCGAAAAAGAGACCGATGAATACCTTTCTCTTTATACTGTTAATCATATTTGCCCTGCCAGTTGTACTGCCTTTAGTCATTACAGTGTTAAGTCTTTTGTTTGCAGCAGTCGTTACAGTAGCGGCGGTTTGGATTTCCTTTGCGGCAGTGGCAGTTTCCCTGGTGTTTGCCGGCATAGCCCTTGCTGTTATCGGAATTATTCAGCTTTCCGTAACACCAGCCCTGGGACTCAGTGTGATAGGCGGCGGTTTTATAGTACTTGGATTGGGCATTCTCTTTACAATAGCCGCTGTTTGGATAGCAGGTAAAGCAATGCCGGCAGTTATTGGCTGGTCAAAACAAATCCTTGGGAAAATATTTCAAAGAAGGAGGGCTTATGCATGAGAGCATTTCTAAAAAATCTGCTCCGCTTAGCAGGCGGTGCTATTGCAGTAGGAATTCTATTAGTTGTGATTGCGTTCAGTATGGATAACGGGGTATTTACAAAGTGGCATAATGTAGACTACGATATCGGAGATGGCTGGAGGCTGTGGAATGGAGTTGAAAGCGGCAGGGAAGATACGGCAAATGCTGAGGATACAGACGAGGCCAGTGCCGTCAGTGATGACTCCTATGTGCTCACCTATGAGAAGATTAAAAGTCTGGATTTCAGCATGTTTGCAGGAAAGCTCCATATAGAAGAGGGAAAGGAATTCACCCTCAAAGTCAACGAAGAAGGCGGTAAAAGAATAAGCAGTGAGGTTACGGATGGCGTATGGACGTTAAAAGAGAAATCCATCAGGGAGAAAAATTCCGGCGGAGAAAACAATATTACTATATTTGGAGTTGATATTAATTTGGACAATACAGCTCATAGAAAGGATTTAACGGAAGTATATATAACGATACCTAAGAATTTTACAGCGGATAAGATATCACTTTCAGTTGGTGCCGGTACAATCACGGCAGAGAGCTTGTCTGCTAATTCCGGCAGTATTTCAGTAGGAGCCGGAACCTGCAGCATAGAGGAACTTAATGTAAAAGACCGCTCTTCCTATCAGGTAGATGCAGGAATGTTAAAAATTAATAATGCTATTATAAATGATGGAACCATGACCTGTGCAGCAGGAAAAATCGACATAGAGGATGGAACAATCCACAATAGCACAATAAGCTGTACGGCTGGAGCAATTGATATAAAGGGCAGCATCACCGGTGACAGCGATATCAGGACCTCTGTTGGTTCCATCAATCTGAGGCTTGATGGAAAAGAGAAGGATTACAATTATACAATTGACTGTAATCTTGGCTCCCTGACACTTAACGGAACAAAATACAGCGGAATCAACAAGCATATTGTACAGAAAAATTCCGCACCGAATAATATGGTCTTAAATTGTGATATTGGAAGCATTTCAATGAATATTGATTAAAGGGTTAAGAAATGATATCATCATAGTAAAGCTTTATAAAAATTAAAATAAAAAGAGAGCTGCTGTCCGGTAATATTTCAGAATAATGACAGAGCAGCAGAAAATAATCAAATCAAAGATTTGATATCCAGGAAAGGGAGATAATATGGAAAATAAAAAATTATACCGTTCAAGAAGAAACAGAATGATAGCTGGTGTATGCGGTGGTGTTGCGGAATACTTTGACATCGATCCGACCATAGTAAGACTTGTGACTGTACTTCTTGCATTTTTTGGTGCATCAGCAGGCTTCTGGATATATCTGATAGCTGCAATCATTATACCGAATGAAGAGTATTAAAGTCATATATCTGTGAATATCATTTTGGTTTTGGTTATTTACAGAAAGGGTCAATTATGATAAAGTAGTTTAAAACCCCTAGGCAAGCTATAGGCTTGCCTAGAAATATGTAAAGCTTTAACGGAGGACAAAAAATGCAAAAAATAATTGATATCCTTGGGAAGGAAGTAATGGAGGCATTTGAGGCAAAGGGCTATGAGAAAAAATATGGCATTGTCACACTCTCCAACCGGCCTGATTTATGTCAATATCAATGTAACGGTGCCCTAGCAGCAGCAAAGGCTTATAAAAAAGCTCCCCTTGTCATTGCGGGAGAGGTTGCACAGATTTTAAGCAGCAGCGAAAGCTTTGAGAAAATTGAAGCCGTTGCACCAGGCTTTCTTAATATCGTATTAAAGAGTGAATTTATAACCGGTTATGTGAAACAACTTTCCAGAGAGAATCAATTTGGTTGTGAGAAAACGAAAGAACCTAAGACCGTTGTAATAGATTACGGCGGTGCCAATGTAGCAAAGCCCCTCCATGTCGGTCACTTAAGGCCGGCAATTATCGGCGAAAGCATTAAAAGGATTGACCGTTTCCTAGGTCATAATGTTATCGGAGATGTTCATTTGGGTGACTGGGGATTACAGATTGGCTTAATTCTCATGAAGCTTAAAATGGACCAGCCTGACCTGGTATATTTTAAGGAAGATTATAAAGGAGAGTATCCCAGTGAAGCTCCTTTTACAATAAGCGAATTAGAGCAGATATATCCTGCTGCCAGTGCATATTCCAAGGAGAACGAGGAGTTCAGGGAAGCAGCCAAGGCAGCGACCGTAGAGCTTCAGAACGGAAACCCCGGCTACCGTGCCTTATGGCAGCATATATTAAACGTTTCCATTGAAGATTTAAAGAAGAATTACGACAATCTGTTGGTGGATTTTGACCTTTGGAAGAAGGAAAGCGATGCCCAGGGCTATATACCCGGCATGGTGGAATACCTGAAAGAGCATAATTATGCGAGAATCAGTGAAGGTGCTCTCGTTGTGGATGTGAAGGAAGAAACCGATACAAAGGAAATGCCTCCCTGCATGATTTTAAAGTCTGACGGCGGCACCCTTTATAATACCACGGACCTCGCTACTATGGTAGAAAGAATGGAGCTGTTTAACCCCGACGAAATTCTCTATGTGGTAGATAAGAGACAGGAACTCTATTTTGAGACAGTATTCCGCTGCGCCAAGAAAACCGTATTAGTTCCGGAAAAGACCAAGCTTACCTTTCTCGGCTTTGGCACGATGAACGGAAAGGACGGCAAGCCCTTTAAAACAAGAGACGGCGGGGTCATGCGTCTTGAAAACCTGATTCAGAATATCAGCAGTGCTGTTCTTGATAAGATGCTTGAAAACCGGGAAATGGAAAGAAAAGAAGCAGAAGAGATAGCAAGGAAGGTAGGACTTGCCGCATTAAAATACGGTGATTTGTCAAACCAGGCCTCCAAGGATTATGTCTTTGATTTGGAGCGTTTTATTTCCTTTGAAGGAAATACAGGACCTTATCTGCTTTATACCATTGTCCGCATCAAATCTATTATACAAAAGTACGGAAGTGAAAGAATTGCGGCAGATGCACTGCAGCCCGGAAAGACACCGTCTGAAATAGGCCTGATGCTGGAGGCTGCCAAATTCAATGAAGTGGCAGAAGCGGCAGGAAATGAATATGCTCCTCATAAAATCTGCCAGTATCTCTATGGATTAGCCAATGCTTTTAACAGCTTTTACCATGAAAATAAGATATTGACGGAAGAAGATAAGGAAAAACAGAAATCCTGGGTAGCTCTTATTACTCTGGTAAAGGAAATTCTTGAAACCGGAATATACCTTCTGGGCTTTGAAGCTCCTGAAAGAATGTAAATATAAAAAAAATCTTGCATTTTAAAAATAAACGTTGTACAATGCTTTTGTGTCGAAGGCGCAGCTCCAGGTTGGGGTGCGCCTTCGACACTTTTTTTAGTTAAAAGCAATGCAATCCGTACAAAGGAGAAACAGCTTATGGAAAAAAAACTGGTGAAGCGCAGCAAAAAGAAAGAGATTGTGAAAGAAAAGAACAGAAAAGGAAAGAGAAAATCCGATGATACAGGCAAAGCCGAAAAGAGGATGTTTGGAATACGGTTTAAATTAATAGTTGGCTATGCCATTCCGATTTTATTCATAATTGCACTTGGCAGCCTGTCCTATTTCAAGGCTTATAAAGGTCTGGTGTCAAACTATGAAAAATCCACTGAAAACACAATGAATATGGCTTCAAAGTATCTGGATTTCGGATTCAGCGGAGTGGAATCCATAGCAACCCTGTATACCAAGGATACGGATGTATATTATTATGTCCAGAATTTAAAGTATAATGACGATGTCATGAGAAAATCCTATGTTCAGACCCTTGGCATGGAGCTTACAAAAAAAGCAGAAGCAGAAAGCATGATCGAGGATATCCATATTATTACGAAAACGGGGATACCTATTGTTACCAGCGGTAACAGGTCCGTGGACGGTTTTTACAGTGATTTAAAAAAGGATACCGGTTTTGATAAACTTAACAACTCAAAGAGCAAAAATTTCTGGGTCGGAAGCCATCCTTTGATTGATCAGAAGCTTGGAACAAATGCAGACGAATATGCCTTTTCCCTGGTTCAGAAATTCCAGACGGATACCGGAGCGGTAATTGTTGACATAGATAAAAATGCAATTAATAAATTCCTGGAAGATTTGGATTTTGGAAAAAACAGTATTGTCGCTGTGATTACTTCCGACGGAAAAGAAATCCTGGCAAAAGAAGCCTCCCAAAAGAAAGCTGCAGGTAAGGATATCAGTGTGGGGGACAGAAAGGAACAGTTCCATTTTACAACGGAGGATTATTATAAAAATGCCCTGGAGGGTTCGGCGGCAAAGGGACAGAAATATGTCAGCTATGACGGTAAGGAATATCTTTTCCAGTTCGATAAGATATCGGATACGGGCATTATCTTATGTACCTTAATTCCTAAATCAAGCTTTATGGAACAGGCTGAAAGCATCAAACGCATTACCAGCTGGATAGTCGTCGTTGCCAGTTTGATAGCTGTTATGATAGGAATCTATCTCTCGGAGGGGATTGCAAGAAGCCTAAAGCATATTAACGGAACTCTGAAGAAATTAGCAGAGGGAGATTTTACAGCCTCCATGGAGCATAAGCATAAGGATGAATTCATCATTCTGGCGGGAAATACCATGGAAATGATAGAGAATATGAAAAAACTGATACAAAAGGCTGCCGGCGTCAGCGGACTTGTTGCACAGTCGGCGGATAATGTATTAAAGTCATCGGAAGATATCTCCCTGGCAAGCAGTGAGATATCCACTTCCATAGGTGAAATTGGACATGGAATATCCGGCCAGGCACAGGATTCCCAGAATTGTCTTTCCCAAATGGATGAGCTGTCCGAAAAGATTAAAACGGTGAACGGCAGCGTCAAGGATATTGAAAGGATAGCCGGAGATACCGGAAATATGATAGCCCAGGGAATCGGTACGATGGGAGAGCTTTCAAAGCAATCGGAAGCAACCAATGATATTACCAAAAATGTTGTTGATAATATTATGGCCTTGGAAAGCAAATCCCATTCCATCGGCAGAATCATACAGGTAATCAATGAAATAGCGGACCAGACGAACCTTCTGGCCTTAAATGCTTCCATTGAAGCGGCAAGGGCAGGTGATGCCGGAAGAGGCTTCTCCGTTGTTGCAGAGGAAATAAAAAAGCTTGCCGAACAATCCATTACGGCAGCGGGGGAGATCAATAAGGTAATCGAGGAAATCATAAAGCAGACCTCCGATACCGTAAATATTGCCAAGGATGCGGAGCAGATTGTAAACAGGCAGAATGGCATAGTCGACAATACCATTGATACCTTCCGGAATATGGGAGACGGTATAAAGAAGCTTACCTCCAGCCTCTCTGTGATCGGGCAGAATATAGTGAATATGGATGAGGCCAGGGCAGGGACACTTAGTGCTGTCGAGAGCATTTCTGCCATATCACAGCAGACACTGGCAGCTTCTGAAATGGTGGAGGATACAGTCAGGCTACAAAATACTTCGGTGGAGGCATTAGAAGAGGCTTCCAGGATACTGGCAGGAAATTCCATGGAACTAAAGGAGGCAATTAATCAGTTTCGTATTTAAAAATGAAAGAAAATTGATTATAATAACATATTAGATGGGGCTGTTGCATGGCAATTTGCGGCAGCCCTGATTTGTCAATAGTGGATTTCATATCTCAAGGAGGATAAAAGAATGTATCAATATACGGCAAAGCTTGTTATTTACAGAAATGCAAAGGAAAGTGATATCCTGTATGCACTTTCTGACATTATAAGAAATCTTGAGGAGGAGTATCCCGTTCTGATACCGGAAGGTGCGGCAAAAGAAAAATATATCACGGATATTTATGAACAGATAAATAAACTTTTGGTGCTGGCAACCGAATATGGCTTTGATAATAATCTCTGGCAGAACTATCTTGCGTTTCTTCTTGCCTCAAGTGAAAATCCCTTTAGCATCAGCTGTGAAAAAAAGGGCATGCTGGTGGGCACTGTAAATACCTTTGCAGGCTCCGACCTGAAAATATTTAAGGAATTATTTGACTATGATTTTGGCAGGATTGAAGAAAGGCTGGGGCTTAACTGCTTTTCTACGATAACACATTATAAGGCAGTTGAAAAAAGCGAGAAACGCTATAATAAGAGCGTAAGTAATAAAATAAGACTGCTTTCGGAACAGATTGCAAAGGCTGTTACGGAGGAGGAACTCCTTAAAATTATAACCTCCTTTTACCTTGATTTCGGTGTGGGCATGTTCGGGTTAAACAAAGCCTTCCGTTTACAGGAGGAGAATAGCGGAGTTGAGCTTGTGCCCATTCTAAATACGGAGGATATTCTGCTTTCAGACTTAATTGGTTATGAGCTGCAAAAAAAGAAGCTCATTGAGAATACGGAGGCCTTTGTTAACGGCAAAAAGGCAAATAACTGCCTTCTTTACGGAGACAGCGGAACAGGAAAGTCCTCCAGTGTCAAGGCTATACTAAATGAATATTACCAGTCAGGACTTCGTATTATTGAGATTTACAAGCATCAGTTCAAATATCTGTCAAGTATTATTGCAGCAGTTAAAAACAGAAACTATAAATTTATTATATATATGGATGATCTGTCCTTTGAAGAATTCGAAATTGAATATAAATATCTGAAAGCTGTCATTGAAGGCGGTCTGGAGACAAAGCCTGATAACGTACTGATTTATGCTACTTCTAACAGAAGGCATCTCATCAGGGAGACCTGGAGCGACCGCTCCGATATTTCAAAGGATGAGCTTCACAGAAGTGATACAATGCAGGAAAAGCTGTCACTGGTGGCACGTTTCGGCATTACGATCAATTACTCCGCACCTGCCCAGAAAGAATTCTATGAGATTGTAAAGGGGCTGGCCGGTAAGGAAGAGGGCATCGGACTGACAGAGGAAGAGCTCTTAAGGGAAGCGAACATTTGGGAAATGAGCCATGGAGGCCGTTCAGGAAGAACTGCTCAGCAATTTATAAATTACCTGCTTGGAATGAGAGAATAATGGAACTTTTTAATGAATAATGATATTTATTTTCAATTGGATGCAATGTATCGTTGACAAGTTCCTGCAATGGGCATATAATACTATACAAATGATAATGGTTTTCATAATGAATAAAGGAGTGTTGAATATGTCACTAGCATTTGCCGGAATAGGTGAAACAAAAGTAATAGTAGATTTTACAGGCAAAGATGATGTGAGACGTCATTTGCAGGATTTGGGATTTATAAAGGGCGAAAGTGTTAAATTGTTGTCAGAGAATGACAGCGGTTTTATTATTATGGTGAAAGGTGTCAGAATTGCAATTAATAAAAATCTGGCATCTAAAATTATGGTGGCATAGGAGGGGGACAGGATGACTTTAAGAGACTTAAAACCGGGTCAGGCCGGTACTGTAGTCAGTATCGGAGAGAAAGGGCCGTTAAAACGCAGAATTATGGATATGGGTATTACACGGGGTGTCGCTATAAAGGTAGTAAAGGTCGCACCCTTGGGAGATCCAATAGAAATTAATATAAGAGGATATGAATTAAGCCTAAGAAAAGATGAGGCAGCACAAATAGAAGTTAGTGTGAAATAAAAGACATTTCACACCCTGATTTATGGCAGTGCCACATCTGCAAGCAGATGCGGCATGCAATGGGAGCTAGTATGAATTATTGAGAAGCATAATTCATACACAAATATGTGCTGGCGCCCATATTTGCGGCGCGTTGGCAGCATGGAGGATTAGTATAGGATAAAGGCTTCATCATGGGAGGATATTGAAAATGAAAGTTAAAATTGCTTTAGCGGGTAATCCCAACAGTGGTAAAACTACCATGTTCAATGATTTGACTGGCAGTACCCAATATGTTGGCAACTGGCCCGGTGTTACGGTAGAAAAGAAGGAAGGTATTCTGAAGGGGCAGAAGGAAGTTATCATTCAGGATCTGCCTGGTATCTATTCCCTTTCTCCCTATACACTGGAAGAAGTGGTTGCCAGAGGCTATCTGATTAACGAAAAGCCGGATGCCATTATTAATATTATAGATGCTTCAAACATCGAGAGAAATCTTTATCTGAGCACACAGCTTCTGGAGCTTGGAATACCTGTGGTAATGGCTCTTAATATGATTGATGTGGTCCGCAAGAACGGGGATACCATAGATATACAGAAGCTGAAAGAGCTGCTGGGATGTGAAATTGTTGAGACTTCTGCATTAAAAGGAATTGGCTCCAAGGAAGTGGCTCAAAAAGCCGTTGAGCTGGCGAATGCAAAAAAAGCGGCAGCACCGAAGCATACTTTTGGCACGGGAGTAGAAGATGCTCTGACCAAGATTGAAAATACAGTCAAAGGTAAAACCGGCAATCTTAATGAACGCTGGCTTGCCATTAAGCTTTTGGAACAGGATGAAAAGGTTATGGAGGAGCTTTCACTGGATGGCGGAACGCTGAAAGCGGTAACGGACATTGTGAAGGAATGCGAAGACAGCCTGCAGGACGACGGAGAAAGCATCATAACCAATGAGAGATACAATTACATAAGCAAAATAATGAAGCAGGCAGTGCATAAGAAGAACAGGACGCAAAAGAGCGCGACTGATAAAATTGATGCCATAGTTACCAACAGATGGCTTGCACTTCCGATTTTTGCTGTTGTTATGTTTCTCGTTTATTATATTTCCATTTCCACCATAGGAAGTATTGCAACCGATTGGGTCAATGATGTATTGTTCGGCGAAATCATACCTCCTGCCGTAGGAGGCTTCCTAGATAACATCGGAACTGCTGCCTGGCTGAATTCTCTTATTTTAGATGGTATTATAGCCGGTGTAGGCGCTGTTCTTGGCTTCCTGCCTCAGATGATGGTACTGTTCCTTTGCCTGGCTTTCCTGGAAGATTGCGGCTATATGGCGAGAATTGCCTTTATTATGGACCGTATATTCCGTAAATTCGGGTTATCCGGTAAATCCTTTATTCCCATCCTTATCGGAACAGGATGCGGTGTTCCGGGAATCATGGCGACTCGTACCATTGAGAACGAGCATGACCGGAGAATGACTATTATTACAACAACCTTTATTCCCTGCAGTGCAAAGCTTCCTATTATTGCGCTGATAGCAGGTGCTTTGTTCCCTGGCTCCTCCCTTATAGCTCCTTCCGCATACTTTGTGGGTATGGCAGCGATTATTGTATCCGGTATTTTATTAAAGAAAACAAGAATGTTTTCCGGTGATCCTTCACCTTTTATTATGGAATTACCTTCCTATCATATTCCTGGACTTAAGAGCATATTGATCCATGTTTGGGACCGTTCCAAAGCTTTTATTAAAAAGGCTTCTACAATTATCCTTCTTGCAACGGTTCTGGTTTGGTTCTTAGGCACCTTTAACTGGAAATTACAAATGGTAGATACGGAATCATCCATTCTGGCAACCATCGGAAAGGTAATAGCACCTATCTTTATTCCTATGGGATGGGGCAACTGGAAAGCTGCAGTAGCAACAGTAACAGGATTAATTGCTAAGGAAAATGTAGTTGGTACCTTTGGTATTCTCTATGGCTTTGCCGATGCGGGAGAGAATGGCGGTGCCTTCTGGAAGAGCCTTCAGGGTGAATTTTCACAGCTTTCCGCTTACAGCTTCCTGATTTTCAACCTCCTTTGCGCTCCCTGCTTTGCTGCTATCGGTGCGGTAAGAAGTGAAATGGGCTCTGCAAAATGGACACTTTTCTCCGTGGGATATCAGACACTATTTGCTTATGCTGTAGCAACAGCCGTATTCCAGGTAGGAAGCTTGATTTCCGGCAAAGGATTTCATGCAGGAACAGCAGTAGGACTCCTTTTAATCTTATTACTGGTTTATCTTCTGGTACGCAGGCCCAGTGAGGCAAAAGATAAAAATATAAAAACAAAATCAGCTGTAAATGCAGGCAAGACTGTCTAAGAATAGTTTGTAGCTTATTGTTATTGTTTTAGGTTACCGGTTTACTTCCGGTATCCGGAAAAGAGGTTTGTATGATAGCAAATATAATCGTTGGTATTATCGTGTTTGGCGGTATAGGGTTCTCCGCCTATAAGACCATAAAGTCAAAAAAAGAAGGCACCAGCTGTGGGTGCGGCTGCTCCGGCTGCAGCAAGGCAGCTGATTCCTGTAAGAAATAAACGTATTTAAGCAATTGGCCTTTTACCAATGAAATATTGGCAGAGGCCTTTTGCTGATTGTTATTGATGAAAAATGCAGCAGCCGACTGGTCCTAAAACATGTGCAGGAATGGAGGAGTACTTATGAATACGACAACTGAGAAAGATACAGTCTTAGCTAAATTTCATAAAAAAGAACTCATTATCGACCAGCTTAGAAGGAAAAAGTTCCGTATTACGGAGCAAAGACGGTTATTAATTGATGTTATTTTAGAGGATGAATGTTCCAGCTGCAAGGAAATATATTATAAAGCAGTAAAGAAAGATCCTACCGTTGGAATTGCCACGGTCTACAGAATGGTCAAGACACTGGAAGATTTGGGAGTTATTAATAGAAAGAATCTCTACCAGATAGACTATATAAATTTGAATCTGGAAGAAGAGCAGGTGCTTTTCATAGATGAAAAGTCGGATAAAACCGTTAAAGTAAAAAAAGGGCTATGGTTTACGGAATTACAGAGGACCTTAGCCGCACAGGGGATTGATGATATAGAGAATATTACGGTATTGATTAAAAACCGGAAAAACGAGGAAGAGTATTGTGAGGATGAGTTATTTGATTCATGCAGCTGTTCCAATACTGCCTGTAAGTATCACTGTAAAAAACGAGATAAATTGGCCTGATTTCAAATTTGAGTAAAGCAGGCGTTAAATATGCAGTTAAATAAAATAAGAAAAGCTGTTACAGGCAGCTTTTTTTATTTTATTTTTTTATAAAAGTACTTGACACAAAGATAATTACAGCGTACTATGTATATAGTTCACTAGTAACATAACAAACAATAAAACAAAGGGAGTGTTTTATGATTTACTATTCTTAATAAAAGCCAAAAGTAGGGTAAAGAGAGAAGAGAGGTATATATGGAATTTGATAATAATATCCCAATTTATATTCAGGTTATACATGATATCAAAAAAGATATTGTAACAGGAAAACTTGCTTTGGGAGATAAGATGATTTCAGGAAGGGATCTGGCATTAATGTATAAGATCAATCCCAATACGGCAAGCCGCATATACCGTGAGCTGGAGGCTCAGGAGATATGCTTTACCAAAAGAGGACTGGGTACTTTTGTAACCGAAGATAAGGAAAGAATATGTAATATAAGAAAAGACATGGCAAATGACCTGCTGGAACAGTTTATTTCAGGAATGTCCAACTTGGGGCTGCAGAAGGATGAAATATTTTCAATGCTGGAAGAGAAGTATCAAAAATTTGATATAACAGAAAATGTTAAATAATAGGAGGGACTACTATGTTATTGGAATGTAACGGACTGGTAAAAAAGTATATGTCAAAGACAGCTGTAGATAATCTGACTTTGAATATTGAAAGAGGGAAGATATACGCTCTCTTGGGACCAAATGGGAGTGGTAAGACTACTTTCATGAAGATAGCTGCCGGATTGGTAAAACCCAACAGCGGAAGCATAACCTTTTGCGGAAACCCCATCGGTGTGGAATCAAAGAAAAGAGTTGCCTATATGTCAACAGAGCCCTTTTTCTACAATTATATGACCATTGATGATGTGGGGAAATATTATCAGGATTTCTTTGAAGATTTTGATATGAAAAGATATGATGTACTGCTTGAAAGAATGGAATTAAATAAGAGAGATCATGCAAAGGCATTGTCCTCCGGCCTTGCTGCAAAGCTAAAAATAGCTGCTACATTGGCACGCAAGTCAGAGCTTTATATGCTGGATGAACCTTTGAACGGAATCGATATTATTTCAAGAGAAAGAGTAATGACAACAATACTGGAAACTGCAGGAGATGAAAATACAATTATAATCTCCAGCCATCTGGTAGATGAGCTTGAAAAAGTAGTAGATAATGCTGTTTTTGTTAAAAAAGGTGGAATTGTTCTGGAAGGCTCAGCAGAGCAGCTTAGAGAAAGCCATAACAAATCCATGGTGGAATTATACAAAGAGATTTACGCATAGGGAGGGGTATGAAATGTTGAAGTTAATGAAATATGAATTGAGAAAGCAGGCTTTTTCCAAGCTGATTATTTTAATTGTTGCAATGCTGGGTGAGCTGATATTTTTTACCGGCTTAATCCTGGATCATCAGAATACCATGGGGCTTGCCATTGGACTGCTTAGTATGTTTACCATGGGAGCAATGTTCTTTATTGCTTTTGAATCCATTATTACTTATCATAACGATCTGAAGCAAAAGCAAAGCTACATGCTCTTTCTGACACCAAGAAGCACCTATAGCATCGTAGGAGCCAAGGTTATAAGCTCCGGATTACAGATAATACTAGCAGGCTTGGGATTTGCATTAATATTTGCAGTGGATGGGGCAGCATTATTGGCAAGATATTCCTCCATCAAAGAAATAAGAGATTTGATACGTCATTTTTTCAGTATGCAGTACAATATCGATATTGACAGTAAATTAGTAGTCCTGGTGATTCTGACACTGTTAATTTCCTGGATCAGTACGATAACACTTGCTTATTTTTCCATTACCCTTAGCACAACTTTCCTGGCAGATAAGAAAGGAAAGGGATTTATAAGCTTTTTAATATTCATATTACTGGAGTTTGTAATTGCTAAGCTTACAGATTTAATTACCGGTATTCCAAATTTATCCCGGAGTGAAGGCGATGTCCTGCTGTTAAGTATCGTGTTCTATGCGGTTATGACTGCCGTCACTTATCTGGCAACAGCATGGATGTTAGATAAAAAGGTCAGTGTATAAACGGACATAAAAAAAATCCCCTTAAGGGGATTTTTTTATATTGTAACAACATCTCCAAAGGGTAATTTACCGATTTCCTCTTCAATAAGCTTTAAAATCGCTTCCGCATAATCCTTTACTTCCAACTGTTTTCTTTTTATGTCAAAGTATATAATCTCGAAAGGTATACTGCCTAACAACTCTCCCTTAGATAGTAGAATGACCTCTCTGTTTTTGTAATCTAAAGTAATAGGTTTAGCAGTGGAAGTGAAAGGAATATCACCAATACATAATTTAAAGATGACTTCTTTCATTAAATCAGCCTCATCCTTATAACCATCGGACACACTAAGATTATCCATAAAATTCATATTAACACCCTTTCTCCTTTTTTCTTCATAATATACTATGCTTTTCAAAATAATGCAATAGATTTATGAACTTTTTGTAAAATATGATAAATAAAAAATAAAATAGGAAGAACAATTGAATATATTGTCAAATGAAAATGCAGGAAAATCGAAGAAAGAAAGATGATAGGATTTATAGGTAATGGGATTGACAAAATCAGCTGTTATCAGTATGATAAGTTTCGTACGTTATGAATGCAGAAGATTGAAAAGCTTAACGGCTGATTTATAGAAATACCCGAATTCACTAGCTTCTGTAAGATGGAAGTTTAAAGAACAATTTTTACACTCAAGAATGTGCCAGCGGACAAAAGTTTGCAGGTTTTGAGAAAGGTATGGTTATTTAGATGATATATTTAGATTATGCGGCACATACACCGGTATGTGATGAGGTATTAAAGTCCTTTGTAGAAGCGGCAGAAGGATTCCCAGGCAATCCCAACTCTCCCCATACGCCAGGTGTTTTGGCAAAGAAACGATTGGATGAGGCAACAGGGAATATAGCAGCAATGCTCTCTGCCAAAGCAGAGGAGATTATTTATACCTCCGGTGCCAGTGAATCCAATAATTTAGCGATAAAAGGCATAGCAAAAAGCTATCAAAGATATGGAAAGCACATTATTACCTCCTTTTTGGAGCATGCATCTGTCACAGGTCCCGTTGCGGCACTGAAAAACGAAGGCTATGAGGTGGATTTTGTCAATATCGGAAGAGATGGCAGTATCGATCTGGAGCATTTAAAGGAGCTGTTACGGGAGGATACCATTTTGGTGTCCATTGCCTATGTTGACAGTGAAATCGGAGTCATCCAGCCTATTGACAAAATATATGAGCTGGTTAAGACAAAGCCCCATTGCTTTTTACATGTGGATGCCACCCAGGCAGTAGGCAAGATACCCGTTGCCTTTCATAACATGGATTTGCTGACGTTATCAGGACATAAGATATATGGAATAACCGGAAGCGGTGCACTGTTAAAAAAAGAGCAGATAATGCTGGAGCCTCTGATACACGGAGGGCTTAGCACCACAAGCTTTCGAAGCGGTACTCCGGCCCTTGCCCTTTGCGTATCATTGGAAAAGGCTCTGGCATATACAACAGGACATCTTAATGAGTTTTATGAAGGGGTAAAGGAAAAGAACCTGCAGCTGCGAAAGGTATTAAAAGAGAATAAAAATATTATTATTAACACACCGGAAGATGGCTCCCCCTTTATCATTAACCTAAGCCTGAAGGGTGTTAACACCAATGCCCTGCAGGCAGCCCTTGACGAGGAGGGAATCTGTGTGGCAACGAAATCTGCCTGCTGTGCAGTTAATACGGTCTCAAAGCCGGTCTATGCCATGACGAAGGATAAAAAGCTTGCTCTAGCTACTCTGCGTATCAGCTTAAGCCACCTGACGACCAATGAAGAGATTGAACGGTTCCTGGAGGTTTTTCTGAAAGGATTGGGGTAAGTAAATGGCAGATGTTATATTGAAGGTCATGAGCTCTTGCTTTATGTCAGCATTATGAGTGAGCATATGTATGGAAAGTGCAGGCATAAAAAACTGGATTTATATAAAGCAGAAATGAGGTACGTATGGAAAAATATATTGAAATTGAAAGAAGTATATTAAAGAGATTCCGCAAGGAAATATGGCGTAAATTTATAACGGCAGTGAATGATTACCAGCTGATTAAAGAAGGGGATAAGATTGCGGTATGTATTTCCGGTGGAAAGGATTCCATGCTTTTAGCTAAATGCATGCAGGAGCTGAAAAAGCATGGAAAAGTCCATTTTGACCTGGTATTTATGGTAATGGACCCGGGGTATAATCCCTATAACAAGCAGATTATTTTAGATAATGCAGAGTATCTGAATATACCTATAGAGGTATTTAACAGTAATATATTTGAAGTGGTAGCCTCTGTGCCGGATTCCCCCTGTTATCTGTGTGCTAAGATGAGGCGTGGGTATCTGTATAAGCATGCACAGGAGTTAGGCTGTAATAAAATAGCTCTTGGCCACCATTTTGATGATGTTATAGAGACTGTACTTATGAGCATGTTATACAGCGGGCAGATGAAGGGAATGATGCCAAAGCTCCACAGTACCAATTATGAAGGAATGGAGCTTATACGGCCTCTTTACATGGTCAAGGAAGCCGATATCCTGGCCTGGAAGAAATACAATAACTTAACCTTTATCCAGTGTGCCTGCAGGCTGACAGAAAACTGCATGCTGGGAGATAACGGCATGGGCTCTAAGCGTCAGGAAATGAAAGAGCTGGTCAAGAAATTCCGTCAGACAAGCAGTGTAATAGATATGAATATCTTTAGAAGTATTCATAATGTAAACCTTGATACCATGATTGGCTACCAGAAGCATCAGGTTTCCCATAGCTTTCTGGATGATTATGACAGTGAGCTGCCGGTTGAGGTAATGGCTGAAGAGGAATAAAGCAGGAGGAGAACATTGAAAACACAGGATTTTTATTATGATTTACCGGAGGAATTAATCGCACAGGACCCGTTAGAAGACCGTTCCAGCTCCAGGCTTATGGTACTGGATAAGGAAACCGGTGCTGTAACACATAAAATATTCAGGCAGATAACGGAATACCTTAAGCCCGGAGACTGCCTGGTGGTAAATAATACAAAGGTTATCCCGGCAAGGCTTCTCGGGGAGAAAATCCATGAGGACAGCCAGGATAAAGAAAAGGGAGTCCACGGAGCCAGGATAGAGCTTTTACTCCTTAAGCGCAGAGAAAATGACATCTGGGAGACTCTTGTAAAACCGGGAAAGAAGGCCCGGACCGGAACCAGGATAAGCTTTGGCAACGGTTTGCTGACAGCAGAAATAATCGATCAGCTGGAGGACGGCAACCGTTTGGTGCAGTTTTCTTACAAAGGGATTTTTGAAGAAATACTGGACCAGCTTGGTGAGATGCCACTGCCTCCTTATATTACCCATGAGCTTGCAGACAAGAACAGGTATCAGACAGTATATGCCAAGGAGGAAGGCTCCGCGGCAGCGCCTACGGCAGGCCTTCATTTTACAAAGGAGCTGTTAGCGGAAATAGAAGCAATGGGAATACCTATTGTGAATGTAACCCTGCATGTGGGACTTGGCACCTTCCGCCCGGTAAAGGTGGAAAATGTACTGGAACACCACATGCATACGGAATTCTATCAGGTTTCCGGCGAAGCTGCGGCTGTTATCAATGATACCAGGAAAAAGGGCGGAAGAGTTGTCTGTGTCGGAACTACAAGCTGCCGAACAGTGGAATCCGCAGCGGATGAATCAGGAATAGTGCATCCCGGCAGCGGAGATACCTCTATCTTTATCTATCCCGGCTATAAGTTTAAGGTATTAGATGCGCTTATAACGAATTTCCATCTGCCGGAATCCACCCTTATGATGCTGGTTTCCGCTTTGGCAGGAAGAGATAATATTATGGCAGCTTATGAAGAAGCAGTTAAGGAGCGCTACCGTTTCTTTAGCTTTGGGGATGCCATGTTGATAACGACACAAAATGTTGCAAATGTAAGCAAAAACAAGTAAATTCTCAGTGTGACTGGAAAACTGAAAAATGAGATAGAAGAGAACCCAGGAAATATCAGTGTTTCCTGGGTTTATATCAATTTTTATGGTAAAGAAAATAGGATGTGCTGCCTTTTGAGAGACATGCACTGCGAGAGGGCAGTGGACATTAGATAGAAAATCAGGCAATTTTTTTTTCATGCACTTTAACATATTTTAGGATGCTGATATTATCCCTTATTTCCATTCCGGAAAATTTAAACTTACTGATACTCTTTAAATCAGTAAAACCATTACCATCAACTAAAGATGTATTTTCTCCCCCTCCAATAATAATAGGTAATTGCATTACAATAATTTCATCAATTAAGTCTTCTTCAATCAGGCTCCAATTGATCTTTCCACCGCCTTCAAGCATAATACTATGTATATCAAATTTTTCTTCTAATATTTTAAAAGCTTTATGAAAATTAATTTCATCCTCCCCGCATACTATAACACTTTTATTTGGTATCTTTTCTATTTGCTCAATAATCTCAGCATTTGGTGAACTACTTATCGTAATAAAAATAGTTTTAGTAACATCCGTCAAAATGTTGGAATCTTTCGGTACCTGCATGCTTTTGCTAGGTATAATCCGTACAGGATCACTGCCCATATCATATCTGCAAGTCAGAGTAGGATTATCAGTTCTTATTGTATTCATTCCAACTATAATTCCATCTACCTGCCCTCTGATTCCATGGATATACCGCATGTCCTGTTCTGTTAATAACTCAAAGAGCATTTTGCTGCTGTTACCTTTTCCAAGTGTTATTTTTCCGTCTATTGAGATTTGACTAACCATACTTACCTTCATTATACTCCTCCATACCTTCACTAAAATGATTCCAAAATACTTAACCAAAGGGTGAACCGACTTCACCTTATAGGTATCTTAAAATTCAAATACTACTTTTAATTGCGTTATTTCCTTAGTCTCATGAGTCTCTAAATCAAATCCGATTACACTTTCAAAGGCTTCCTTATACTTCTCAATGGAATATCTTTTTGTAACAAGGTTATCCAATTCTTTATATCTTAGAGCTGAGCTAATGGTATCTGTAAACAGCATATTATATTCGCTTGCACCAATGAGCTTCAGTCCATTTGAAATCAAATAAATTGGACTTAGCGAAAAAGCATAATTTTTATTCATTCCCATTGGAATAATTCTGGCATTTTTCTCAGCAAGTTTTAAAGCATTTTCCATTTGTGTTCCGACCGTATCAATAATTACATCAAATTTTCTATTTTGATTAATTTTATATATTTCATCCAGCGATAATTCTTCAGAAGAATATATGTAATCACTATAGGCAGAAGCCATTTTTTGCCTGATTTGAGAATTTTCTGTAGCCACAACCAGTTTTGATATGTTTTTGCATATCATTTGACACAATACTCCCATTGGTCCGGAACCTAATACAAGGACAGCATCGCTCTCGCGAATGGAGGCAGCTCTTATGTTATTTAAAACACATGCCAATGGTTCAATTAGAACAGCACTTAATAAACTCATTTCTTTTGGAATTTTGTATATAAATCTTTGTTCACATACAAAATACTCGGCAAAGGTACCATTCCTATTAATTCCTGCAATTTTTAAGCCTTCATCATTTTCGCAAAAATTTGTTAATCCTTTTTTGCAATAATAACACTCACCGCAATATTGATTTGGGTCAATAATGACCATGTCACCTATTTTAAAAGATGTTACTGCTTTTCCTAATTGTACAATTTCTCCGATAGCCTCATGACCTAATATAATATTGGGAGGAACTGTGTCATTTCCTTTTAGTATCTGTAAATCCGTTCCGCAAATACCCGCATATTTTATTTTTATCTTAACCTCATCATCATTTATTATGCCGGGCTCTTTACATTCTGCTAATTCAAGTTTACTGTCTTCGGTCCAAATTAAACCTTTCATGGGTACTCTCCTCTACAATTTGAATAATCTTTCTGCTGTCACATTACGTTTTTTATTGGTATTAGGTAATGGTTTACATAACGTATGATTACCAATATATACCATATATTAGTCTAATTATTTAAAATTGTCAAATATATACAATGAAATTCTTCTTGTATTGTCAAAATGATGATTCTCATATAAAATAGATAATAATGGTAAGCATAAACATAAAGTAATGTCTAATTTAACAATATAATAATGAAAGCATAGGACACCTGGCTTATAAATAGGATAAAAAGGAATGATAATATAAAAGAATTATATTAATATTTTAAGATTAAATTTGGATGAAAAAGTAGTATTATAAAGTTTCATTAATTAAAAGCGGAGGTAATTACCTGTAAATGTAAAGATTTAATAATTTAAAAAGTGAGAAATTGTGCCGTTCCCGTGCAAACTGGGGATGCGATGTTTATATGTTAAGATGAGTAATAATATTTCGATGCTTATGTATAAGAAAAGTCTTTCTTAGGCAATTAAAAGCATAGACAATAGGACTCTATAATAAAATATACCTCCCTGTGCCAAGCTCACAAGCAAGCCACAAGGAGGTATCAATAATATAGCTAATTTAAAAGCTCTGCATACTGTTATTTAAATGCCCCAAGTCTGTCAAGATCCTGATAAAAGCCAGGATAAGAGATATTCACACAGCTGGCATTCTGAATGGTGGTCTCTCCGTCAGAAAGAAGTCCTGCTACAGCAAAGGACATGGCAATCCGGTGGTCCTCCATGCTGTCTATCAGAGTGCCCCTTAAGGGTTTTCCGCCTCTTATAATCATGCCATCCTCGGTGGCTGTAATATCTGCGCCCATTGAAGAGAGGTTTTTGACCATAACATCAATCCGGTTGGACTCCTTTACCTTAAGCTCTGCGGCATCGCAAATAACAGTAGTCCCTTCTGCGAAGCAGGCCATTACAGCAATGACAGGAATTTCATCAATCAGAGTAGGAATGAGGTCCCCTCCGATTTCCGCTGCCTTTAGATTACTGTGCCGTACCAGAATATCGCCGGCGGCTTCGGAATCCGTGTTCCTGATATTCAGAATTTCAAGGCTTGCACCCATTGCTTTTAAGACTCTTAAGATACCGTCTCTGGTAGGATTGATTCCCACATTTTTAATCAGAATTTCAGAGCCCGGAACTAACAGGCCTGCAGCAATAAAATAAGCGGCAGAAGAGATATCCCCCGGAACTTCAATGCGGTCCCCCGTAAGCCTGGCATCCGGAGCTATTATAGCAGTCGTATTGCTGACGCTGACATCTGCTCCCATGCGTTTTAGCATGATTTCAGTATGGTTTCTCGATACATAGGGCTCGGTGACGGAGGTCGGGCTATCAGCATAAAGTCCTGCCAGAAGGATGGCGGATTTCACCTGGGCAGAGGCAACCTTAGAAATATAGTGAATTCCATGGAGGCCTTCTTTCGCAGGAGTTACCGTAAGAGGAGCCAGGCCGCCTCCGGGCAGGCTTTTGATATCAGCACCCATTTGTGTGAGAGGGTCTATGACTCTTCCCATGGGACGTTTCTGAATGGAGGAATCACCGGTAAGCTGAGTCTGAAAGGTCTGGCCGCACAGGATGCCGGACATCAGCCTCATGGTGGTGCCGCTGTTACCCACGTCCAGCATGCCTTCCGGCCTGGTAAGGCCATAGAGGCCCTTGCCCCTTACCAGGACGGTACTGTTACCGGGAGTATAGTCGATATGTATGCCCATCCTGCGAAAACAGCTGATGGTAGAAAGACAGTCCGCTCCTTCCAGAAAATTGGTAACCTCTGTGGTACCCATAGAAAGAGCGCCGAACATAACGCTGCGGTGTGAGATGGACTTATCTCCCGGTACCTGAAAGGAACCCTTTAAACTTTTGGCACGTGTTACAATCATTATAACCTCTTTTCAGAGTAACAAATCCTTGAATTGATATCCGGTATTACTCTATTCATAATTAAATTTAAACTAATTTTATAGATATAACTTACGCAATAATATTATCTTTCATATACGGTATAATTGTGCTTCCTTAGCAGGGAAGCAGCAGCTTCACAGGAATTCTGGCTGTAGAATACGATGCGCAGTACACCTTCTTCGAATTCTCTGTTATGAATAATGCCGATGTTTTTAATACTGATTAAATTCGTAGCGAGTAAAGTGGCTATGGTCGCAATCGCACCGGTCTCATCAATGATATCAAGGTAGAGCTCGTATATTTTATTCAGTAAGCCTGCCGAAGTATTCGGAATAGAGTCCCGGTATTCACCTGCATCCTGAAAGAAATCAAAGATAGCAGCTTCTCTGTTTAACTGCAGGGATTCCTTTACCTCATTTAAAGAATGGATATACTTATCTAAAAAGCGCAGAATGCTGTCCGTATTGGTCAAGCAGATATTCTGCCACATGACAGGAGAGGAGGAGGCTATTCTTGTAATATCCTTAAAGCCGCCTGCCGCCAGTGTTTTCATTTTATCTTCGTTGTCTTCTTTTCTTACCATATTTACAAGGCATGATGCAATGATGTGAGGAACATGGCTGATAGCCGCTGTTATATCATCATGCTCGGAAGGGTTTAAAAGGATTGGGATTGAACCAAGGCTTTTAATTAATTGAAAAAGGGTATCCGTGATGGAATTCTTAGTCTCCCTGGTGGGAGTAAGAATGTAATAAGCATTTTCCAATAGCCTGCTGCTTGAGTTGGTATAGCCTGTCTTTTCAGAGCCTGCCATAGGATGTCCGCCAACGAACTGGCTTCCCAGACCAAGGGCAACAGCTTCTTTGCATATATTTCCTTTAACACTTCCTACATCTGTGATAATACAGTCCGGTTTCAGAATGCTTTTCAACTGGGCCAGATAAGCGATATTGGATAGGACAGGAGCGCATAAGAATAGCAGATCACATTCGCCAAGGTCCTCCAGCTCATAAACAATATCATTTAAGACCCCATCCTGTAAAGCCTTTGTTAATCCTGCATTTACTTTATTCCGGTTATAGCAGTAAGCGGTTAGTTTATGCTTTGGATTCTGCTCCCGCAAGGCATGTGCGAGAGAACCGCCTATTAATCCAAAGCCAATAAAGCCAACAACTACGTCGTTCATAGACATCTCCGATTTTAGAATTTTTTACCCATTAGGGCAGCCAGGGGGCGCAGTTCCTCACAAAGCTCCTCGAATTGAGGGAAGGTAAGGGATTGCGGACCATCTGACAAGGCAATAGCCGGGTTTGGATGAGTTTCAATCATAAGACCGTCAGCTCCGACAGCAATAGCACTCTTGGAAAGAGGCTTTACATAGCTTCTTACACCACTGGCATGGCTGGGGTCTACGATGATGGGAAGATGGCTTTTTGCCTTGATAACAGGTACAGCGCTAATATCGAGAGTATTGCGGGTAGCTGTTTCAAAGGTTCTGATGCCTCTTTCACATAATACCACATTTGGATTTCCTTCTGCAATAATATATTCTGCCGCATTAAGCCATTCGTCTATGGTTGCGGACAGTCCCCTCTTTAAGAGTACGGGGAGTCCGGTTTTTCCGGCTTCCTTCAGGAGATAGAAGTTCTGCATATTTCTTGCTCCTATCTGAAGCATATCAACGTATTTTACCGCTGTCTCAATAGCAGCCAGACTGGTTACCTCACACACGACTGCCAGGCCTGTTTCCTCCCTGGCTTCCTTCATGAATTTAAGTCCTTCCTCCTCCAAGCCCTGGAAAGCATAGGGAGAAGTACGGGGTTTATAAGCACCTCCGCGAAGAATCTGTGCTCCGGCCTTCTTAATGGCAAAAGCTGTTTCGAAAAGCTGTTCCCTGCTCTCTACCGCACAGGGACCGGACATGATTACAAGTTCATCCCCTCCGATGAGGGCATTGCCAACCTTTACAACGGTAGGTTCCGGATGGAATTTTTTATTGGCAAGCTTATAGCTTTCCGTTACGGGAACAACCCTGTCCACATCCTCTGCAATCTCCAGGTTCTGGTCCAAAAGCTTTGATTTATCTCCTACGACACCTATAATGGTGACTTCTTTGCCTGCGGATAAATGTGGGGTGAGCCCTTTTTCCTCGATAATACGGATTATATTATCAATGGACTCCTGTTTTGCATTTGGTTTCATTACGATTATCATATAGATTGCCTCCAAAATTTATTGCTGAATTTCATTCGTTTATAACAGGGTGAATTCAGTGACTGAATACATTGTACTCCCCTATAGCCACCATGTCAATACTGCAAAACATTAAAGTTCTAAAGTTTACAGCGTTGCGCTTTAAAGTCTGATAGAGTTAATTTCAAACTATTTGTAGAATAAAAGGAATAATAGCAGTTAAAATAAGAATATATGTCTAAAGTGCTGATAAAAAAATATATAGGACAAATTAATGTGTCAAATATATATAAAGTAGTTGTAAAATCAGACTAGTTTTAGTAAAATATAGCTATAGTTAAAGAAACAAAAAATATAGCAATGGAGGAAAAAAGGATGAATGTTTACACTTCGGAAAAAATTCGTAACGTTGTTTTGTTAGGCCATGGTGGATGCGGAAAGACCACACTCGCAGAAGCTATGGCGTTTTCGGCAGGAATTACAAAGCGTCAGGGAAAAGTAGAAGAAGGTAATACCATTAGTGATTATGATAAGGAAGAAGCCAGACGGCTCTTTTCAATCACCACTTCTGTAATCCCCATTGTCTATGAGGATACCAAGATAAATATACTGGATACACCGGGATATTTTGATTTTGCAGGGCAGGCAGAGGAAGGCCTTGCGGCGGCTGATGCGGCAGTTATTGTAATTGCTGCAAAATCCGGTATTGAAGTAGGAACGTTAAAGGCCTGGGAATACTGTGAGAAGTATAATCTTCCCAGAATGTTTTTTGTAACAGACATGGACGATGACAATGCCAGTTACCGGCAGGTAGTAGAGGATTTAACCCAGCATTATGGAAAAAAAATAGCACCCTTTCATATTCCAATCAGAGAAAATGAAAAATTCGTAGGTTTTGTAAATGTTGTTAAAATGGCAGGACGAAGATTCACCTCCATGGGTAAGTATGAGGAATGTGAGATACCCGACTATTCTATGGAGAATTTAAATAAATTCAGAGAGACCTTACTTGATTCCGTTGCAGAGACCAGCGAAGAACTGATGGAAAAATATTTTGCAGGAGAGGAATTTACCCAGGAAGAAATATCCGAGGCACTAAGAGAGAATGTAATAGAAGGAAATGTTGTTCCTGTATTAATGGGCTCAGGACTGTATGCCCAGGGGCCTGCCATGCTGTTACAGGCCATCGAGAAGTATTTCCCCGCACCGTCAAAGCGTGAGTGCAGGGGCAAGGCTGTGAAGAACGGTGAAGTATTTCAGGCAGATTATAACGAAGGGCTGCCCATGTCAGCAAAAGTATTTAAAACAATTGCTGACCCCTTTATCGGAAAATTTTCATTGATTAAAGTATGCTCCGGTGTTTTAAAGTCGGATTCCAGTATTTTTAATGCAGACAGGGATACGGAGGAAAAGATATCCCGTCTGTATATCTTAAGAGGAAAAGAGCAGATTGAAGTAAATGAGCTGCATGCCGGAGATATCGGTGCTATTGGCAAGCTGAGTGATACCCTTACCGGAGATACCCTGTCTGCAAAAGTTTTTCCCATAATCTATGACAGGCCCGTAATGCCGGTGCCCTATACTTCCCAGAGATTTAAGACAAAAAATAAAGGTGATGACGATAAGGTATCCCAGGCATTAGCTAAATTAATGGACGAAGACCTTACCCTTAAAATAGTAAATGATAAGGAAAACCGGCAGTCACTGCTCTATGGAATCGGAGACCAGCAGCTTGATATTGTTGTAGCCAAGTTACTGAATAAATATAAGGTTGAAATAGAAATCATGAAGCCGAGAGTGCCCTACAGGGAAACGCTGAGAAAGAAGATAAGGGTTCAGGGCAAGTATAAGAAACAATCAGGCGGTCATGGTCAGTACGGGGACGTTCATATCGAGTTTGAGCCCTCCGGGAATATGGAGGAAGCCTATGTGTTTGAAGAAAAGGTATTTGGCGGTGCTGTTCCTAAGAATTATTTCCCTGCGGTAGAAAAGGGAATAGCAGAATGTGTAATAAAAGGTCCCCTGGCAGGTTACCCGGTCGTGGGCTTAAAGGCTACTCTGGTGGACGGCTCTTACCATCCGGTGGATTCCTCTGAAATGGCATTTAAGATGGCGACCATCCAGGCCTTTAAACAGGGCTTTATGGCTGCTTCTCCCATATTATTGGAGCCCATCGCGACACTAAAGGTATTGGTACCGGATAAATATACTGGTGATATTATGGGAGATTTGAATAAACGGAGAGGAAGAGTCCTTGGCATGAACCCCATTACAGGAGGAAAACAGGAAATTACGGCAGACATCCCTCTGTCTGAGCTGTATGGCTATTCCACGGACCTTCGTTCCATGACAGGCGGTGCAGGAGACTTCTCCTATGAGTTCAACCGTTATGAGCAGGCACCTGGAGACGTTCAGCAAAAGGTAATTGATGAGAATGAGAAAGAGCTCATTGCGGCCGGAGAGTAATCCTTAAGATACAGGGTAAAACCGAAAGCAATTGATTGTCAGGCGTAGCAAAATTGAAATTACAGAAGGACTCTGTGGCATCACTGCCATGGAGTTTTTCTTTTACATACAATATACACTATTTACTATAAAGATTATATAATTGAAAAAAAATGTACAAATTAACTATAAACTTTCGGTTTTAGGGTTGTGTTTCTTATTTCTATTCTGTATAATAAAAATATGAAAACATTACGAACATTAAAAGAAGTATTTTTATCATCGCTTCCCTTGGCCATTATAATAATAGTTATCTGTGTATTTGTGGCGCCATTGGAGAATCCGTCTGATTACATTAAATTAATAGCGGGTTATGCGGGTGTTGTATTCGGGCAGACCTTTTTTCTGGTTGGTCTGGATTCAAGTATTTTGCCGGTAGGAAAGCTTGTGGGGAGCTCACTTGCAAAATTTAATAAGGGTATTTTTGTAATTTTATTTGGTATCTTGTTTGGTATTCTTGCAACGGTTGCAGAACCTGCGTTGGCAGTACTTGCGCGACAAACTCATATGATAATGAATGGGGTGCATGAAACTGTTTTTGTATGGATTTTAAGTACGGGAGTTGGTATATTCGTCGGACTTGCGTTGTACCGTGTTGTCAAGGATATGAATATCAAGATTGTATTTGCGGTACTTTATGCACTGGTTTTTTTAATTGTAATTTTTGTTCCGGAGGAATTTGTAGCACTGGCCTTTGATGGCAGCGGGGCTACGACAGGTGATATTTCCGTCCCTTTTATTCTGGCACTGGGTATGGGTATTTCGGCAACGATGTCAAAACACAAAACCAACGATGATACATTTGGTATCATTGGAATTGCTTCGGTCGGTCCGATACTGGCAGTGTTCATTTACGGCATAATCACGAAGCTCAGCAATGGCGGTGAGATTCCGCCTGCAGGGGTATATGATCCCAGTGCCGCAGAAAGCTTTCTTTCAATAACCCTCTCCAATGTGAAGGGTGTGGCCCTTGCTTTAATCCCTATTGTAATTGTTTTTTTACCTTTTCAATTATTTATTGTTAAATTACCTAAAAGACAATTCACAAGAATAATTCTTGGTATTGCCCCAGTATACATAGGCCTGCTTATTTTCCTTTCGGGAATTGATTATGGCTTTGCATTTGCAGGCAAGTATATCGGAGAAATATTTCTTGATGCGTCTCGTCCGGAATGGTTTAAGTGGCTTCTCCTGCCTCTCGGATTTGTTTTAGGGGTTGCAATAACCTTGTCAGAACCAGCTGTTACGGTTTTGGGAGAACAGCTTGAGGAAATTACAAATGGCCATATCAAAAAGCTGACAATCCGAATCACCCTTGCCATTGGAATTGGATTTGCCTCGCTGCTTTCCATGGCTAAGATTTTGACACAGATTAATATTCTCTGGTTTCTGGTTCCTCTTTATGCCCTGGCTTTGCTCATGATGCTGTTTACTTCTTCTTTATTTGTGGGGCTTGCCTTTGATTCGGGGGGAGTGACGGGTGGAGCGTTGACTTCAGCATTTTTAACACCTCTTACTTTGGGCACTGCCCAGGCAGTTGCATCGACAGCAGGTTCCAAAGCGCAGTCCGTACTGACGAACGGATTTGGAATCATCGCTTTTATATCAGTGACTCCCTTGATTGCCGTGCAGGCACTGGGGATTATATATGACAGAAAAGTGAAGCAGGCACAGAAGGCCTATGCAGAATATGAGAATGCAGAGTATGAAGAATTATTTTCATATGCGGCACAAATGGATACAGAAGCCGATATGGAACCTCAAATCAATATGGAAAACAAAGCCGATTATATGGAAGGCATATATAATGCAGCCGAATGTGAGTTAGAACAAAGCTCCGATGCGAAGGAGGTCAAATATGATTAATCAGAAAATAGATAATGTTGAATATTTAATTTTAATAGCTGGAAGAAAGCAAAAAGATATGCTGCTGAGCAGAATATGTGATGTTGATTGCAGAATTGTAAACACCATATATGGGAGAGGAAGTGTCGAGTCAAACTATTTACTGGATATGCTGGGACTTGTTGCTGAAGAAAATAAAGTAATTATTACTTGCCTCTTGCAAAAAGATAAAACAGATGCTATATTCAATATGCTACTAAATGAGTTTAGTTTTGGGCATCCCAACACGGGGATAGCTTTTACATTACCCATATCGGGAATGGCATTTTAACATTTATTAGGAGGAAGCAATTCAAATGGAAAGTTCCGATAACATCAAGGCCCTTTTTATTGTGGTGAATGCAGGATATACAGATACAGTAATGGATATTATCAGGGCCGAGGGTGCTGGTGGTGCTACAGTTATAAATGCACGCGGTGAGGGGGCTCATCACGAAATGTTCATGGGAATAACTGTTGATTACGAAAAGGAAATCATTCTGACAGTCGTTGATGAAGCCACGGCAAAACGAATTATGACAGTAATAAAAGATAATGCGGGCTGGAAATCCCCACTGCATGGGATTTGTTTTGTTATGCCGGTAAATAATATTATTGGGATAAGAGCTGGCTGCAATGAATTTCATGAATAAATTTGATGTATAAGCGAATTGGGTGTATTTTATAAGGAACTGATTGAAAATATAAAATCAAATCAGGAGCCTGTTTGTGAACAATATCTGCAAACAGGCTCCTTCTTCTTATAAATTAATTGACCTGAAATAAAGTGAGGATATAGATGATAAAAGATTTTTTACCAATTAGCAAAGAAGATATGGAGAAAAGAGGCTGGGAGCAGTGTGACTTTGTATTCGTCATAGGTGATGCCTATGTGGACCACCACTCCTTTGGTCCTGCAATTATCAGCAGAGTACTGGAGAGCCACGGGTATAAGGTGGGAATCATATCCCAGCCGGACTGGAAGGATGCAAACAGTATACAGATTCTCGGAAATCCAAGACTTGGCTTTTTAGTCAGCGGCGGTAATATGGACACTATGGTAAACCACTATACCGTTGCCAAAAAGAGAAGAAGTATGGATTATTATTCTCCCGGCGGAGTTATGGGAAAGCGGCCGGACAGAGCAACCATATGTTACTGTAACCTGATACGGAAAGTTTACAAGCATGCTCCTATTATAATAGGAGGTATTGAAGCAAGCCTTAGAAGGCTGGCTCATTATGATTATTGGAGTGATACCGTTAAGCGCTCCATTCTCCTTGACTCCCAGGCAGATATCCTCTCTTACGGTATGGGGGAACACTCCATTGTTGAGATAGCAGATGCCTTGGACAGCGGCCTTAAGATTTCCGACATCACCTTTATTGACGGAACTGCCTATAAGGCTAAAAGTCTGGAATCCGTTTATGATGCGGTGATGCTGCCTGCCTTTGAGGAAATTTTAAAGAGTAAAATAGAATTTGCAAAAAGTTTTAATATACAATATAACAACACAGACCCTTTCTCCGGTAAAAGGCTGGTGGAAAAGTATAAGGAGACCGAATACGTTGTTCAAAACCCTCCGGCCAAGCCTCTTACTCAGGCAGAGATGGACAGGGTATATTCTCTTCCCTATATGAGAGATTATCATCCTTCTTATATTCCTTTGGGTGGAATTCCGGCTATTGAAGAGCTGAAATTCAGTCTTGTCAGTAACAGAGGATGTTTTGGTGGCTGCAGTTTCTGCGCGCTGACCTTTCATCAGGGAAGGATTATACAGACCAGAAGCCATGAATCTATTCTGGCCGAGGCAAACCATTTGATATGGGACAAGGATTTTAAGGGATATATCAATGACGTGGGCGGTCCTACGGCGAACTTTCGGCATATGGCCTGCGAAAAACAGAAGACAAAGGGTGCCTGTACCAATAAGCAGTGCCTTTTCCCGACTCCCTGCAAGAATTTAAAGGTAGACCACAAGGATTATCTTGCACTTCTTCGAAAGCTTCGAAGCCTTCCGGGAGTAAAAAAGGTATTCGTTCGTTCCGGTATCCGCTTTGATTATCTGGTGCAGGATAAAGATTCCGACTTTATGAGAGAGCTTTGCGAACATCATGTCAGCGGACAGTTAAAGGTAGCACCGGAGCATATCAGCGACAGCGTATTGGAATTAATGGGAAAACCCAGGAATGCTGTATACGAAGATTTTATAAAAAAATATAAGAAGACCAATGAGGAACTGGGTAAGAAACAGTTCGTAGTGCCATACCTCATGTCTTCCCATCCCGGCTCCACTTTAAAGGAGGCCATAGCACTGGCGGAATATTTAAGGGATTTGGGATATATGCCGGAACAGGTACAGGATTTTTATCCGACTCCTTCCACGATCTCTACCTGTATGTATTATACCGGTCTCGACCCGAGGAACTTAAAGCCGGTCTATACACCTAAGACTCCCCATGAAAAGGCAATGCAGAGGGCTTTGATTCAATACCGAAATCCCAAAAACTATGATTTGGTAGAAGAAGCCCTGACACTGGCAGGACGAAGAGATTTAATCGGATTTGATAAAAAATGCCTCATAAGGCCAAGAGGTGGTGCATATCATCGTAACAGTGATAAAAGCCGTGAGAAAGCCAGCGGGCAGCAGCAAGGCCATAAAAAAGAGGCAAATTCCGTAAGACATACCTCAAGACAGATGCCAGGCAGCAAGCAGGCTGGGAAACCAAAGACAAGTAATAAGGAAAGCAGCAGGAACAGCAGAGTATCCGTCTCTTCCTCCAGAGGTAAAAGAAAGGGACGATAATAAGAGAGTAAAACCGGACTATGATAAAAGGGAGTGGCTTAATCTTATGAAATATTATATTGGAATTGATCTTGGAGGAACGAATCTTGTTGTCGGACTTGTTAATGAAGCTGCTTCGCTAATTGATAAAGAAACCGTCCCTACAAAGACAACTTCCGGAGCAGCCGGCATTATTGCTGCTATGAAAGCTGTGACAGATAGGCTGCTGGATAGAAATAACCTAAAGCTATACGAAATTGAAGCTATTGGAATAGGTGTTCCCGGAACGGCTAATCGGGAGACCGGTATGATTGAATTTGCCAATAACTTAAATGTTAGCAACGAGCCTTTTCTGCCCATGGCAAAAGAAGCCTTTGGCGGAAAAACGGTCTATTTCAATAATGATGCCAATGCCGCAGCCTGGGGAGAGTATCTGGCAGGCGCAGCCGCAGAAGCGAAATCCTTTGTGGCTGTTACCCTGGGAACAGGTGTTGGCGGAGGGATTATTTTAGACGGAAAAATCTATGAAGGAGTGAATTTTGCAGCCGGAGAGCTTGGTCATATGGTTATCATGGCAGACGGACTGCCCTGTAACTGTGGAAGGACCGGCTGCTTTGAGGCATATGCTTCCGCTACAGCCCTGATACAGCAGACAAAAGCTGCCATGAAGGGAGATGTATTCTCCCTGCTCTGGGAGCAATGCGCTGAAGATATCAACAGGGTTGAAGGAAAAACCCTTTTCGACGCTGTAAGAAGAGGGGATGAAACAGCCATCAAAGTATTAAAGCAATATATAAAATATCTGGCTGCGGGAATCATTAATATCATAAATGTCTTCCAGCCTGAAATAATCTGCATCGGCGGAGGTATCAGTAAAGCCGGAGACCTGTTAATGGGACCGATAAGGGAAATAGTCGCAAGAGAAAGCTATTCCAGAAATTCTGATAAACAGACAAGAATAATAACCGCAAAGCTCTATAATGATGCCGGAATTATCGGTGCCGCATTACTGGGAAGTGACATTCATCCAGTTTAAAAATTAAATTTAAATATTCTATGATTTGAGATTTGAACATAAAAAGTCCTGTCAAATATGTTTACAAGCAATTTACACAAAGCAGAAAGAACGATTGCGCCTTGGAACCAGTGCAATCGTTCTTTCTGCTTTGTGTAAATTGTCGTCCCATTGTGAAAGACCGCCCTTTTGCCGCGGGGATCAATTCAAAGAGGCGGCAATCTGGAATCAATTCCTATTGAATTTGCGGGCTGTAACACTGCCGGATAACCAATATTAACATGCTTTTACAAAAGCTTCGAAAAGCTTTTCTGCCCCTTCATTTGTTCGAAAAAGGTGCTCCGGATGCCATTGAACAGCCAGGAAAAAGGGATGCTCTTCCAGATATAACGCTTCAACTAAGCCGTCCTTGGACTCTGCCGCAGCTTTGAGGGAAGGAGCAAGCTCCTTAATGCCCTGATGATGGAAGCTGTTAACCATTAGAGTATCCGTCTTAAGAATATCATGGAGCAGGCTGCCCTTCTGAATTGCAACACTGTGGGATAAAACCGTCCGTCCGGATTTCTGGGAATGGCAGAGGTTTAATTTACCCTGAAACTGGGCCGGAATATCCTGATACAAAGTACCGCCAAGAAATACATTAAGTACCTGTATTCCTCTGCATATCCCCAATACCGGTTTATTCTCTTCCATTATCAGATGAAACAAAATCTCCTCCATCTCATCCCTTTCCGGATTGACCACTTCACACTCCGGTATGGTTTCCTCACCAAAACGGAAGGGATCGATGTCAGGTCCTCCTGTAAAAAGAAATCCGTCACAGACCTTTACCGCTGCGGCAAGAGCTTCCTTATCGGCTTTTAAAGGAAGCAAGAGTGGGACGCCTCCTGCATGGAGAATGGCTTCCATATACATAGAGGCAATACATATTTTATTATTATCAGTTTCATAATGGGGCGTGACGCCAATTACAGGTATTTTCATAAGAAACCTTGCCCTTTCCGTACCTGCAGGCTTTATTGCAGGTACAGCTAACCTTTATATTATCCAATTGTTATAGTATATGATTTTTGAAAAATTTTGCCCGCCTCTATTTCATTTCCCCACTCTCTGGTTTCGAGGGTGCCTTTAAAATCTTCGCTGTCGCATCTTCCGTACCAGGGTTCAATACATACGAAGGGAGCGTTCTTTTTAACAGGGGACCAAAGGCCGAATAAAGGAGCGTCGAAGGAAACCGTTACATAGGGCTTTCTATCCGGTGTCAGCAATGAGACAGAGTGATACTGGTTGTTTTCAATAACCAATGCATCATCATCAAAGAGATGTGAGTCAATAGGCAGTAATCCATCTTCCAAAGGCAGAATCACTGGCGGTTGTGAGGCATCTTTTATTATAAGACCATTTTCGCTGACTTTACTAACCTTGATGGGTGCTTTTGAATCAAAACTGAAATAGTAATCACTTTGCTTGTCTTTGTCATTAATAGGGCACAAAAAGGCCGGATGGCCTCCAATAGAGAAATACATGGTGTCTTCACCGGTGTTTATTACTTCCCAGGTCACATTAACAGTCCTTTCATTTAAAGTATAGCGTATTATTAACTGAAAGGGGAAAGGATATACTTTTAAGGTCTCTTCGGAAGATTCTAATAAGAAACTCAGGGAATCTGCATTTTTTTCTGTCAGTGAGAATTCCATGTCCCTGGCAAAACCATGCTGTGGTAAGGAATAGGTTTTTCCCTGGTAGGAATAGCTTTTATTCTTAAGATTTCCCACAATGGGAAATAGTACGGGAGAAATACGTTTCCAATAAGCAGGGTCTGCATTCCAGAGATATTCTTTTCCGGATTTTGTATCTGTAATAGCCTGCAGCTCAGCTCCGGCATCAGAGAAAGTAAGAGTTAATTCTTCATTTTTTAAAATATGTGATGACATAATGTCCTCCTAAAATTTATGATATGGTATGTATTTTATTATTTTAACACGGTTATCTTATAATTACCATACATTGTATGAACGGCAAGTTTGCCAAGCAAGTTTTTGTCTTTGTCTTGCCAATAAGCGTTTGTATCTGATATAATAGGGAGAAAAGCATCAAGGCAATAATTGGATGCTTTATCGGAAAGAGAGGACAACATGCTTCCTAATTTTTATCCTGATGAATCAGCGGATTCTGCTTACAAGGTTGATTATAAAGCTCTTTACAACAGAGGTTACAGAGGAATTCTTTTTGATATCGACAATACTCTTGTAGAACATGGAAAGGATGCCGATGAAAGAGCAAAGAAGCTAATCAGAAATTTGAATGAGTTAGGCTTTAAAGTTTGCTTTATATCCAACAACAGCGAAGAGCGGGTGAAAAGATTTAACAAAGACCTTCATCAGAACTATGTGTATAAGGCAGGGAAGCCCTCAAGAACCGGTTATTTAAAGGGAGTTATGATACTAGAAACCACCCTTTCCAATACAGTCTTTATCGGAGATCAGTTGTTTACAGATATTTACGGTGCCAGAAGGGCAGGACTTAAGAGTATTTTTGTGAATCCCATAGGAAAGGATACGGAAATCCAAATTATTATAAAGCGCTATCTGGAAAAAATCGTATTGTACTTTTACAGACATTCCAATACAAAGAGAAAAAGCCGGAAATGAGGCATTATGGATAATTTAATTTTAATTGGATTCATGGGCTGCGGTAAGACCACAGTGGGCCAGCAGCTTGCCAAAAGATTAAGCTATAGCTTTCTGGATACGGACAAGTATATTGAGCAAAAGCTGGGACGGACAGTCAGCAGGATATTTGAAGAAGAAGGGGAAGAGCATTTCAGGAGGCAGGAAACAGAGGCTCTTAAGGAGCTGGCTGGAAAGCTGAACCAGACGGTTGTATCTGTTGGAGGAGGACTTCCGATTAGGACAGGTAATTCTGAGCTTTTAAAGAGATTAGGGACAGTAATTTATCTGGAAGCTTCCAAGGAGGTTCTGGCAGCAAGACTTAAAAATGATACTACAAGACCTTTGCTTTCCGGAAAGGACGGACTTCAAAAGCTGGAGCTTCTTTATGATAAAAGACTTCCTTTTTATGAAGCTGCTTCGGATTTTAAGATAGTAACTGAAAACAAAAATCTGCAGGATGTGGTAGAAAGTATTCTGGAGAGGGTAATACAGCAAAGTTAGAATACAGGTGGAGGAACAGATGGCTATGAAACTGTTGGTTATTAACGGACCTAATCTAAACTTTTTGGGCATCCGTGAAAAATCCGTATACGGAACTGAGGATTACGGATATTTAAAATCCCTTATTCAAGAAAAGGCAATAAAAGAGAATATAACGGTAGATATCTTCCAGAGCAATTCCGAGGGAAATATCATAGACCGTATCCAGGAAGCATATTATGACGGCACCCAGGGTATTATAATTAATCCGGGAGCCTTTACCCACTACAGCTATGCCATCCGGGATGCTCTGGCTTCTTTGACCGTACCTATTATTGAGGTGCATATTTCCAATATACATAAGCGGGAAGAATTCAGGCATAACTCCGTTACGGCACCGGTATGCACCGGACAGATTGTGGGGCTTGGATTAAAGGGTTATCTGTTTGCTATCGATGCGTTACTATCCCAATAAATAGTTAACATCTTATCCCCACGCGATTTGCAGGTTTACTTGCAATACTGCCCTAATAGTAAGTTTAAAAATGCAAGGTATTTTTAGAGCTTAATGTCATAGCTCTATGGTAAAATTGTTTAGAAGAATCGTTTTAATTGTATGTTTTTTTACGCTTTCATAAAAAATAGTTGAAAAAAAGTATCAGATAAGATAAACTATAGTGTAGTTAATTTAAGGAGGAAAATATCATTTATGGTATCAGCAGGCGATTTTAGAAATGGCTTAACTATCGAATTAGATAATAATGTTTACCAGGTAATTGAATTTCAGCATGTAAAGCCCGGAAAAGGAGCAGCTTTTGTTCGTACAAAGCTTAGAAATATTAAGAACGGCGGTGTAGTAGAAAGAACCTTCAGACCTACTGAAAAGTGTCCACAGGCTCACATCGAACGTGCTGATATGCAATACTTATATAAAGACGGAGACCTTTTCAACTTCATGGATGTTAACACCTATGACCAGTTCGCATTAAACGAAGAAGCAGTAGGAGATGCCTTAAAGTTCGTAAAAGAAAATGATATGGTTAAGATGCTTTCCCACAATGGACAGGTATTTACCATTGAGCCCCCGTTATTTGCTGAACTTGTTATTACGGAAACAGAACCAGGATTTAAAGGTGACACTGCACAGGGTGCTACTAAGCCTGCCATAGTTGAAACAGGAGCAACAGTTTATGTTCCTTTATTCGTTGAACAGGGCGATAAGATCAGCATCGATACTAGAACAGGCGAATATTTGAAGAGAGTGTAACGGCAATATCAAAGAATAATATGAGCGCAATCCAAGGAAAATCAAGGTTTTCCAGGGATTGCGCTTTTTTTGTGTTTTGCAATAAGTAATGTGAGATAGCGTAAGAACGATTGAAATAATGTAGGCAGCATACAAGTAGCTAACATAGGGGAGGCCTGCGTCAGTGGGTTTCCCCTTGGGGGCTTTGCCACCAACAATCGACTCCGGTATATACCGGAGCATTGCTTGCCTATTAGTAAATTCCCAAGAACAGTAAGTTTTTAGAATTAATAGTCTCCATTGACCTTTTAGGTAAAATACAATAACATTGACCTAACTGGTAAATCCTGAGTGACTTTTTCAAAGGGAGCTTGAATATGTGTACAAAATTGCTAGAGCTTGAAAATAGACCCGATACAATGTTCGGCATTGTCCACCGGATTGAAGTAAAAATTTTAAGGTAATGTTAAGGTTAACCGTGTTTAACTGAAAGGTTAGGCAACTATAATGAACTTATGGCTCGAAGGTATGACGAGTAAGAGAGAGGTGGAACCATGAAAAAAACGATTCTGATTGTAGATGACGAGAAGGAAATTCGTGAGCTTTTACGGTTATATATAGAAAAGGACAGCTATGCCGTGATACAGGCTGAAAATGGATTGGAGGCGCTTAAACAGGCCGCGTCCGCACGGATTGACTTGGCTGTCATTGACATCATGATGCCGGAGCTTGACGGCTATCAGCTTATTAAAGGTTTGAGAGAACACAGCAATCTTCCCATTATTGTCGTGAGTGCTAAAACTGAAAATCATGAGAAAATATTGGGACTTGACCTTGGTGCGGACGATTATGTGACAAAGCCTTTTGACCCTTTGGAGGTCACTGCTCGAATCAAAGCCCAATTACGTCGCTATGACGGGAGTGCGGAGGATTTCAAAGCAGCGTTACTGACGGCAGGCGAACTGTGTATGGATGTTTCCGCTTGCACTCTTCGCTTTGGCAGAGGGACAATCCCTCTTACCGCTACGGAATTTAACATGATGAAGCTATTTATGCAAAGTCCCGGACGTGTATACACCAAACAGCAGATTTATGAGGCTGCATGGCAGGAGGCAGCCATCGTGGACGATAACACGGTGATGGTCGCCATCAGCAAGCTGCGCGGCAAGCTTCCCGAAGACGGCGCGGTATCCATCGGAACCGTCCGGGGCTTAGGGTATCGTCTGGAGGTGCGTGCATGAAGAACAGGCGCAGCTTCAAAAGAGTCATCATGGGCAGTTTTATAGGCTATACCTTCGGAATTGCGCTGACCCTTCTGGTTTTGGAGCTTTTATTCAGTCTGCTTACATGGAACATCGGACTGGATTTCTCGGAGCTGGTATCGTCCCCTTTGACCGAGGGGACGGAAAGTCTGCAAATCGCGCTTTCAGCTTTCTGGATACTGGTTACAATCGCAGTCTATTTTATATGGATTGTCCTTTTTGGACGCAGGATCAGCAGGAAAATCATGGTGCCCATACAAAAAATGAAGGATGGCTTCAAGGCGGTGACGGCCGGTCATTTGGACACGACGCTGGACTTTGAAGCAGAATCAGAATTTGGGGAAATGCGGGATGCCTTCAATTTTATGGCGCGAAAACTAAAAGACTCGGAAGAAAAGCGAATGGCTATGGAAAATGAGAGAATGCAGCTCTTCTCCCACATTGCTCATGACCTGAAAACCCCTATGACAACAATTTCCGGATACGCCGGGGCTTTAGCGAACGGTATGGTGGAGGATCCGGACAAACAGCGGGAATATCATCTGGCGATAAAAGCGAAATCCACGCAGATGAACCAATTGATTAATCAGCTGCTTTCTTATTCCAAGCTGGGTACACCGCAATACCAGATGAAATTTACAAGGGTTGACCTTGTAGAGCTGCTTCGCGCAGCTTGCGCCGCTTTGTTTGGTGAAATCGAAAGCAGACAGATGAAATTGGAGCTGTGCCTGCCGGATAAACCTATATTTCACATGGCGGACTCCTTGGAAACCGACCGTGCCATTGTCAACCTGCTGACCAACGCAATCCGTCATAACTCGGCGGGCAGCTTGTTGTCCGTGGGGCTGACGGAGGACCCCAGCCGTATTGAGATACAAATTGCCGATAACGGAGCGGCTATCCCGGAGACCATCGCCGGGAATCTGTTCGAGCCTTTTGTTTCCGGCAGTGATGCGAGAAGCACCGGCAGCGGAACAGGCCTCGGGCTTGCCATTGTAAAAAAGGTGATGGAACAGCATTATGGTGAGGTTCTCGTATTGGACGCACCCTCTCCTTATACAAAGATGTTTGTCCTGCGTTTTCCAAAGGGTTAAGAACACAGAAAGACAGAAGGTTGATATGTATCAAAAAATAATCAAAAACGATATACGAAAAAGTAAACTGATTACAGCCACGATTATGGCGTTTATCCTCGTTGCCGCCATGCTGACCGCTTTGGCCGCATCGCTGACAGTAAACCTGTTTGGTGCTATTGACAACATGCTTCTTTCGGCAAAGTCGTTTCATTATATGCAGATGCACACAGGCGACGTAGATATGGAACAGCTGAAAAGCTTCGCGGACGCTAATGATAACGTAGAGAATTATCAGGTACTTAAATTCCTCAACATCGAGGGTGCGGACATTGTCATTGGGGACAATTCTCTTGCCGGAAGCATACAGGACAACGGCCTTTCTGTACAGGGCGAAAAATTTGACTTCTTACTTAACTTAAATGGCGAAGTCATCCATCCGGCCGACGGCGAAATCTATGTCCCCATCTATTATATGCAGAAAGGAAACGTGGCACTTGGCGATACGGTGACAATCCACGGCATTTCCTTTACCGTCGCGGGGTTTTTACGGGATTCTGCCATGAATGCGGGGTTGGTAAGCTCCAAGCGGTTTCTCGTGAACCAAGTAGATTTTGAAAGAGTCCGTGAATTTGGACAGTTGGAATACCTGATTGAGTTCCGGCTGGAAAAGCACATTTCCTTCCCGGCTTTTGAGGCCGCCTATCTTGATGCAGGGCTTCCTGCAAACGGCCCGCCTGCAATCACCTACAATCAAGTAAAAATGATAAATGGCATTACGGACGGCATCATGATCGCCGTGCTGGTGTTAATAGGCATCCTTGTTATCCTTGTGGCATTTTTGTGCATTCGTTTTACACTGTTGGCTAAAATTGAAGAGGATTATAAGGAAATCGGCGTACTGAAGGCTGTTGGGATGCGGGTATCGCACATTAAAAAACTCTACCTTGCGAAATATGGCGCCATTGCAGGGGCGGCCTGTATGCTGGGCTTTCTGGCTTCCCTGCCGCTTCAAGCGCCTTTCATGCAAAACATCCGCCTGTACATGGGCGAAAGCGGAAACCCGTTACCCGGCTTACTCTGGGGTCTTTTAGGAACGGTGGTAATCTGCGGGGCTGTCATGCTGTATGTGAATGGCATGTTGGGGCGCTTCCGTAAAATATCCGCGGTGCAGGCAGTGAGGTTCGGCGCACCGCAGGAAAAATCGATATCGGCCAGAGGCTTCCGGCTGAGTCACAACAAGCTTTTTTCCCGGAATGTCTTTCTTGGAATCAAGGATGTTCTTTCCCGAAAAAAGCTGTATGTCACAATGCTGATGGTGCTGGTCATTTCCTCCTTCCTTATGATTGTGCCGCAAAATATCGTCAGCACCATCACTGCCAAAAGCTTCATCACCTATATGGGAATGGGCATTTGCGACGCTCATATTGGGGTGATGCGGACTCAGACGGAGGCCGTTGCGGGGAAGTCGGCGGAGATTGCTGGTGTGCTGGCGGCGGACAAAAATGTTGACAAGTATGCTTTGTTCACCAGCCGGATGCTAGACCGGAAAGCGGACAACGGCACAATGGAGAAGCTGCAGGTGGCATTTGGTGACTATTCCGTCTTTCCTATCACCTACGCTAAAGGCCGTGCGCCGCAATCGGAATCAGAGCTTGCCCTCTCCGTCCTCAATGCCGAAGACCTTAAAAAAAAGGTTGGAGATGATATCATTTTAGTTGTTGACGGCACGGAAAAGCGCCTGACGGTCTGCGGAATTTATTCGGATGTCACCAACGGAGGCCGAACAGCGCAAGCTGTTTTTGACACAAATAGCGGGAAGGTTTTGAGCACCGGCATTGCAGTCACATTTCGTGACCGCCAGAGTGTAGAAACGGCAATTTCACAGTACAGAGAAGAATTCTCCTTTGCCAAGGTTACCAGCATTAATGAAAGCATTGAGCAAATGTTCGGCTCAATACGGGATGCAATTCAAATGGCTTCCGTTGCTGCTATCGGGGCAACTGCCTTACTTATATTACTGGTTACGGTGCTGTTTATGAAAATGCTGGTGGCGAAAGACCGTTATTCGATCGCCATACTGAAATCAATGGGCTTCACCAGTGCGGATATTCGCAGACAGTATTTTACTCGCTCTATTACCGTGCTGGCATTGGGCATAATGATCGGCACGATTCTGGCAAACACTCTGGGAGAGCTTGTCGGTGTGGCAATCGTTTCTTCCTTTGGCGCAGCAGCCTTTCATTTTGTAGTAAACCCGTGGTTTGCCTATCTTGTTTCGCCGCTGCTGATTGCGGGCTGTGCCATTGCTGCTACCATACTGGGCATTTCCGGCATCCAGACATTAAAAATTTCTGAACATATTAAGGAGGCTTAACATTATGAATTGTATCATTGCAGGTCAAAATATTGTGAAAATCTTTGGCAAAGATAATGAGCAGGCCAAGGCATTGAACGGAGTAAATGTGGAAATCAAAAAAGGAGAGTTTGTTGCCGTAATGGGGCCATCCGGTTCTGGGAAATCCACACTGCTTTTTGCGCTCAGCGGCATGGACGAGATTACAAGCGGGTCAGTGAAATTTGGCGATACTGAATTATCGAAACTCCACGAAAACACGCTTGCAGATATTCGCCGGACAAAAATGGGTTTTGTATTTCAACAGCCCACTATGCTGAAAAACTTAAATATTTTGGATAATATCATCCTTCCCGCCATGCATGAGGGAAAAAAGAATACAGCGAAACTCACGCAAAAAGCCAAGGCCCTGATGAAGAAAACGGGGATTGCCGGGCTTGAAAACAGGGATACCACTGAGGTTTCGGGTGGCCAGCTCCAGAGAGCCGGTATCTGCCGTGCCCTGATGAATGCGCCGGAGATTCTCTTTGCCGACGAGCCTACCGGCGCGCTCAACTCAAAATCGGCGGAGGAAATCATGGAGCTGCTGGTGGAGATCAACAAGGAGGGTACAGCCATATTGCTTGTGACACATGACGCAAAAGTCGCGGCCAGAGCTGACAGAGTCCTGTTTACGAAGGACGGGAACATCGTTTCCGAATTGCCGCTGCAAAAGTTCAGCGGCAGAGGTATGGAGACAAGAGGGGAAAAGATACTTGCTGAGATGGCGGCCATGGGTATTTAGCTGCAATTAAAAAGCCCAAATAGATCTATCCAATTACTCTTCTAAAACATATTGTAATTGTAACTATATTTGAGTACTTAGGTGATGATAAAAAGGTACTAACAAATGCGTATAAGCTTTTCAATGGTGATATAATTAAAGTGTCTATAGAAAATGAAAAATTTTTTGGAAGATAAAAATTATGAGAATATAGCGAAATACGTTATCGTTCCAAAGATTAATACGAGCGTAATCCTAAGAAAATCAAGGCTTTTCAGGGATTGCGCTTTTTTGTATTTTGGATTAGACAATGAGAGATAGCATAAGATTACATGAAATAACATGAATGGCTTTGAAACAAGGTAATAAATATGATTTAGAAAATTAGTGGTAACTATGATATAATGTATGATAATAAATATCGACTAATAATTTTCACAATCGTTATCTATTACGAATTAACTATTTTCAGATAAATCGCTTATTACCATCTGGAACTGAGAGGTGTTATTATTGAAATTCGAACTTAATAAAAATTTTGCACATAAGCTAGGACTAATGTTAGAATCAAGGTTGATTTGGTATAAACATTATGATTTATGGTGCGAAGAAATAATTGACCAGTATAATGAACCACCATTTTGGATAATTGAACTCGCTGCCACTAAGTATATTCCTAATGCTGTTCGTATTGTAAATTATTATGTATACTCTGAGCCTTTTGAAAAGTTTGACACAAATAATGATTTATATGTAGCATGTTTATTTATAAGATACGAGAGAAATGAAATTTCATGGGCAACATTTTTAGGAAATGCAGGTAAATATACGGATGGTAATGACGCAAAAGTAGATTGCAGTTACTTTTACACTATGTTGAATGATTATGAAGATACAGAATTTTCATTAAAGTTGGAGAAAGTACAAAATAAGAAAGTATATAATGAATTTTATCCTGAAATCAAAGAAATGCAACAATATTATAATCCATTTATTTCTTATTTTAAAGATTATATAAAAAACAATAGATGAGAAATAATATTGGCGGAATCGTAAGGTTATGTATCATAAGGGGTGGAGGTCTGGAAAGCTGGGTATCCCGGCGCTGCCTCAGGCCTATAAATCCCGAAAAAAAGACACTATGGGAGAAATTAAATGGGAGTGAAGAGATTATTAATTTTATCTTTAGCTATTTTATTGTTATGTGGGTGCAGTAAAAAAGAAATTAGTACAAATCAAAAAGAAGTCACCAAAGATTTTACTTTTAGAAATGATATTTTATTTGATACCCATACAAACGATTATATATACATTAAGGGAAAAGACATTACCCTGGATGGGAGTAATGCTTATATGGAAGCCGATATTAATAAGGATGAAATAAATGAAAAGTTTACTATAAGGCTTGGGAATCCAAAGGGCACGGAAATAATGTATTATAATGAGAAGACATGCGTTAATCTGCTTGATTTAATTGTAAATGACCCATTAAAAAATAGCAGTGCATTTGATGATAGGGAAGAACCTAATGAGGATTATTATTTTCAATTAAGTTGTTATGATTTAGATCATGATGGCGTAAAAGAAATTATTCTTTCTCTTGGGGATATGAGTGCGGATGAAACAAGCTTAATTTATCGTGTATCTGACTTTGATGATATCCCTGTCATTTATGTTGGTGCAGCGTACGGACTGAAAAACATGTATATTTCTCCCGAAAATCATATATATGCGCCTTATGGTACTGCGGGATTACTTAATGATTATATTTATAAAGATGATAAATTATATGAGGCAGTTGATTAGTTATTTAGAGAGCAGCATTAAAAACCCGGAGGTTATTCCTCCGGGATAATATTATAAAAAAGTCATTATCCATTTACATTCGTCTTGGAAAAATATGAGCTTAACCTCATGCTGGATATTGTTTATAACAATATTGCAGAGATATTCTAATGAAGGAATTCCTGAGTATTTCTTTTGTTCCATATACTTCACGAAAATTTCTTTAACAGTCTGGATTTCATCATTGTCATCCTTAAATTTTATCATGTAAGGTGTTGGCTTTCCTTGACTTGTAAACCAACAGGCGCAGGCAATTTCTTTTTGTATTCCACGGATTTTCCCAGCTTCGGTGCCTTGCGTATTAATACCAATTCCAAATGCAGACATAAAGACATTCCTTTCATGAGTTTTCTATTTTAAGCTTTGAATAATCTACGGTTCTTTTTTCTCGGGAAATCCCGCCGGACATATGGTCAATTGGACCTCCCAGGAATACCGCACGTTTTATGGAATCTATTCCGTATTTTCCGCGTATGGCATCCACCATTAAATCAGCATATTCTAATTTCTCATAATCTTCCGTATCAAACATGTTAATCTGTCTGGTAAAATCATAATCCGTTAACCGGCTGGTGTGTATACCAAGATGTCTAATAGGTACTCCGTTCCAGGCTTCATTGAAAAGCTTGCATGCTATTTTGTGAATTTCTTTCGTTATATTAGTAGCACTCATCAAGACCATTTGATGGGACATGTAATTAAATACATAATCCTTTATTCCGATGGAAATAACCTCTGCTTTAACATTGGCTTTCCGCAATCTGGCCGTTACTGTTTCAGCAAGAGCTAAAAGGACAATATATGCATCTTTTTTATCTGTAACATCGTACGGGATGGTAGTGCTGTTTCCATAGCCCTTTTGTGGGGGAGCTTCAGATGCGACGGAAGAAAAGTCGTATCCATTAGCAAAGCCCCATACAACCTCTCCATGCTTTTTCATGTGAGCCCTTAATATATCAGGGTCTGTGTTTGCCAATTCCCCGATGGTATGGATTCCCAGGGAAAAAAGCTTTTTGGCAGTGGCACGGCCTACAAAAAATAATTCACTGACAGGCAGAGGCCACATTTTATCTTTTATTTCATGGGGATATAATGTATGCACCAGATCGGGTTTTTTGAAGTCTCCGGCCATTTTTGCGAGGAGTTTATTAGATGAAACTCCAATGTTTACGGTGAATCCAAGCTCGCGATGTATCCTGTCTTTTATCATATTAGCTACTGTAACAGGTTCACCCCATAGACATTTCGTCCCAGTCATATCCATAAAGGCTTCATCGATGGAATATTGTTCTACATCAGGGGTATATTCTCTCAGTATTTTCATAAAAGCAGCGGAAGAGCGCTCATAAAGTCCATAATTTGGAGGCACCAGGATTAGCTCCGGACATTTCTGCTTTGCTTCCAATATGCTTTCACCAGTGTGTATGCCAAATTTTTTGGCTGGTATTGATTTTGCGAGAATAATCCCATGCCGCATGGCTTCATCCCCTCCGACAGCAGAAATTTGGTCACGTAAATCTACGGTACCTCCTAGATGTTTAATCCGATATACTGCCTCCCAACTTAGAAATGCAGAATTGACATCAATATGAAATATTGTTTTCTCCATTTTACTACCTCACACAAACAATGAGAACATGCGTTTGTATAAGTATAGCAAACACATGTTCGAAAGTAAACAGGTAATATATGTATATGGTAGTATGTTAGTATATATGTTGTTGGTTTCGAACTCAAGATTGATATGTTTAGATTTTTAGTGGCACTAAGAAATTCTTCATAAAATATGTTAGCTTGATGGAATAGCCCTCTGCATAACAATCCTTTGGTTGCATAAAGTGATTATTGGACTTATAATCATCAAGAGAGTTTAATCAGATATCAGGTAAGAGGATATAAAATAAGCACAATTTGTAAGAACAGGCTGTTCTGGGAATTGCGCTATTTTTGTGTCACTTCGTTTGGAGGGAGATAGCAGCAATGAATATTAAAATTAGTAAGGGAGAAAGCAGGCACTTGGAGGATTGCGTCCTGGCACTCATACATTCTGAGCTGGGAAATGTGTATTTTTCGGATGAAGAAAAGGCTGTTCAAGCAATAAAGGAAGGTATTTCAAAAGAAGAAATTTATGTGGCAGAAAATGATAAATCCATTTGCTTGGGCTTTATCTGGATAATGCCGAAGGGGGCGTTCCATAGTTTTCCCTATTTACATATAATAGCGGTAAAAGAACAGTACCGCGGTATGGGCATAGGAAAGCAATTACTGCACTATTTTGAAGAAGCAGCAGGGGAGAACTCTAAGCTATTTCTGGTAGTGGCTGATTTCAATCCCAAAGCAAAAGAATTGTACAAGAGTGCCGGATATGTTGAAATCGGCCTTATCCCGGATTTATATAAAAAAGGGGTAAATGAATGTTTAATGATGAAGGTCCTGAATTAACATCTTACATAAGACCGAAGGAGTTTTCAGCGAAAGCATAGTGAAATGAGTAAAACATGGCAAAGAGGTGCAGCATGCACCTCCTGCCATGTTTTATTTATTGTTTTCATGCTCCTTTTTTGCCTGAAATAAATTAAAATATTGAACTATTCCGGCTGCAAGGAAGAGTGCTGTAAAAATAAGTAATACAAGAAAGATTATCCTGGTATAAATATTGCATACAAGCAATAATAAGCAGAGGAACAGAATAAAACCTCCTAATGTAAACAGGGCCTTTTTGGTGGAAACAAGAACAGGGAATATAAGCAGTCACTTATATCATCACCTCTTTAAGAAATTATTCTAATATAAATATTGATATACCGACCAATCCAGGCCCCACATGTACACCTAATACAGGACTGATTTGTCCCCTTATAGTAACAATGCAATTAGGAATTAGCTGTTCCAAACGTTCTTTAATTTTCTCTAAACCCAATACCTTTCCGCTGCACATTATTGTAATCTCGGCTTTTTTTCCTCTTACTGCAAATTCCTCTGCTAAATTAATCGCTTTTTCAATGCATTTTTTCCTTCCCCTCTCTTTTCCCGCAATTATATAGGTTCCTTCCTCATCACAAGTTATAATAGGCTTAAGGTTAAGCACAGATCCTGCCAATGAAGCTGCACGGCCGATTCTGCCGCCTTTATAAAGAAATTCCAAAGTTTCAACACAGAAGAATAGTCTTGATTTACCATATGCTGATTTAAGCAATTGTACGGTATCTTCATAATTTTTTCCTGCATCTATATGTTTTGCTGTAAAAATTGCATACATACCACTTCCAATAGCAATATTTTTTGTATCAAAAGTAAAAGTCAGGATTCCTTTTTCTTTATATTCTTCACTTACTAACCGTACTAAATTCAAGGTTCCGCTAAGATTTCTTGATATATGTATTGCAATAATTTTACTGTAACCATCTTCATATATCTTTTCAAAGGTATCAGCTGTCTCCTGATAACTCGGTAAGGATGTTTTCGGAATTTCAAACTCTAATTTTTCATATACCTCTTCCGGTGTGATATCGATACGGTCTTTGTAAAGTGTGTTATTATAGTTTATATACAGCGGCAGAACATAGATGGGGTATTTTTCCTGATATTCTATCGGTACATCACAACCTGAATCAACTAAAATCGCAAAATCTGTTTTATTTTTCATAGTAGTTCCTTTCAAAAACATTCAAATCAATTAGAGCGTGTTACGGCACTCATACATTCTGAGTTGGGAAAAGTGTGCTTTTTTAAAGAAGAAAGGGCTGTTCAAGCGCAGTATGGGCATAGGGAAACAATACTGCACTATTTTGAAGAAGCAGCAAGGAAGCACTCAAAGCTATTTTTTATTGTGGCTGATTTCAATCCCAAAGCAAAAGAGATGGCAGGATCAGTGTCAGGGCCTTTATTATGAAGCAGTTCATATAAGGGCATATCATTAACCTTTGTTACTATTTAGAGAATTAATACCTTATATAATACAGAAGGAGTACATATGGCCATAAAACCTAAAAATTCTAATACTCCTGAAGAAATTATATTACTTTATTTTTCAGTTTCCTTCTTAACCTGAAATAAATTAAGACATTGGGCTATTCCGGCTGCAAGGAAGAGAACTGCAAAAATAAGCAATAAAAGAAAGACTATTATATTTATGTTGCCATTTATCGTAACATCATTCCAATTGGTAAAATCATATTGAAAATCCGGACTGCTGCCATCCTTTAATATGAAGTGCATAAATCCCTGAAAAGTATAATCAAAGGCAGAGACTAGAGCAAAGCAGCCGGCAGTTTTGAAAAATATGTTTATCCTGGCATACCGGATAAGCAGCATAATGCTCCAGGGAAGCAGCAGAGAAAAACCGGCTATTGGCAGACCATGGCTGAAAAACCAGCTGCCCTTGGTATAGAGGCTGCACAGGAAAATCAATAGTATTAACAGCAACGATTCTGTGGTAAAATACAGCAATGCCTTCTTATCTGAAAACACAGAGGGAAGATATATGTTATGCAAAATAAAAGGCAGGAATACCAGTGAAAGGCCAAATATAACAGAAACAAAGGATATAATAAACCAGTCACCCCCGGTATAGATATTGCATATAAGCAATAATAAGCTGAGGGACAAAGTAAAACTTCCTAATGTAAGCAGGGCCTTTTTCGTGGGAACAAGAACAGGAACCAGAGTAAGGGATATTGCTGTAAGCTCTGAAGCCATTACGATAAAAAACCAGGACAGCTTATGCTGAACGGCCAGATTACAGATAAAGCAGGTTACCAGGGATATACCATATAAGAATATCAGGATATTTTTATAGGTATTGACCATTCGGATGTACTTATTTGCCAGCCTCTCAGAATTTCTGCTTTGAACATCATCACTGGCAGTCAGCAGCTCATGCTCACTTATATTAAGAATTTCGCAGATGTCACGAATTAAAGCAATATCAGGATAAGAGATTCCCCTTTCCCATTTTGATACGGCTGATTCTGTTACAAATAGTTTTTCTGCAAATTCTCTTTGGGTCAATCCAACTTCTTTTCTTCTTTTGGTAATGTAGTCTCCAAATGATTTTTTGTCTTCCATTACTTACCTCCATACTGTTTGTTAGTATTAAAATATCCTATTCTTCCAGATAGGTCAATAAAAATGAGGTATATTAGGACTCGACTGTTAAGCCAGTTGCGATAAAATGGGCTTTTCAGAGGTGTTGTGCTATTTTTTCATTCTAAGCCGTAGTTCAATTATAATAATACCTATTGCAGTACCTGCAATCAGTAAAATGATATTGATGTAAAAAATCTGCTCAGTCAGGATGATTTTCTTTGGTATTAAAACTTTATGTTCCAATACAAGAGCAGTAAGTTCCATAATCAAAATCCCAATAGAGTAATAACCGAATGTCCGGTTGGCAAAATTCCAATTCTCCGGAGACTCCATGGAACGCTTTGTCCTGTAACCGGCTCCGCTGTTGCGGTTATCCCCCTTAGAATTGGCCATCGAAATACATACAATACTCATAAGTAAAGGAATGGCTATGAACAACCAAACATTTATAATGATATTATCCATAATGAACTCCTCCTTAAATGTTTAGTGTGAACTATTGAAAAGAATAATTCATACAAGTGCCTGTGAAATCCTCGGCCCAATCTTGCGGTGTGCCGGGAAGGCATGGCTGTATGAAGATTAACTGAATTCATTATATATCAAAGGCTGATTTATTACTATAGAAGGCTAAATAAGAAAATGATATAGTGTGATATTGTGCTTTATAGTATAATATTTACGATGGAAATTCAAAAACGTAAATATAAAGCTTTCATGCTAAAATAGAAATACAAAAATAAAAATACAAAATAGAAATCCAAAAATACAAAAAAAGAAATGCAGAAATAAAAATACAGAAAGAAAAAAACCTGAAAGAAAACTGAATTAACTTTTATATAGGAGGCAAATTATGATACTGCAGGGAGAAAATATTTTACTGGTTCCATATACCCTGGAACATTGTCATGAGGTTTATAAACAATATATTCCGGACCCGATGATGACAGAGGATGCTTTCAATTATAATAAAGAAAGGATAGAGTCGTATTATCAAAATAAGGTACTGGATGCCACAAGGGTATTCTTTGCCATTTCTTACAGAGATACGATAATAGGAGAGATACAGTTAAAGCGCATGGATGCTGTTAAAAAATGCGCGACTTTGAGTATCATATTAACAAATGATGCTGTAAAAAACAAAGGCTTTGGTACGGAAGCCGAAAAATTGCTGATTACATATGCTTTTCATCAGCTAGGTATGGACACTATTTATGCGGATGCCGTACACAGGAATCTTAGAAGCAGACATGTACTGGAGAAAATAGGCTTTGAACACACTCATGATGATGAAATTTTGTCCTATTATAAGCTTGAAAAGGAGAAATACGATAATCCGGTTGAAATGATTGAAATTCACGAAGGCAACAGAAGTGCTGTTGTGAATGCCATAAGTGATAATTGGGGCAGCGATATTATTGTAACGAAAGGAAAAATCCATCGAGCAGAAGAGCTGCCGGGATTTCTAGCCATAGAGCATGGTAATATCATTGGAATTATCACTTACCACATATCAGAGAAGGAATGTGAAATTGTATCCCTTGACAGCTTCTCGGAAAACAGAGGAATCGGAACTCTTTTAATAAAGCATCTAATCGGTACTGCCAGGGAAAAAGGCTGTCAAAGAGTATTTCTTATTACAACTAATGACAATACCAAAGCCATAAGGTTTTATCAAAAAAGAGGATTTGATCTGGCAGCTGTTCATAGGAATGCCATCAGCGAGTCCAGAAAAATAAAACCTCAGATACCATTGACAGGCTTTGATGGAATTCCTATTCTTCATGAGCTGGAATTTGAGATGATATTAGAGTGATAAAGGTAATGAATTTTTCAAATTTCTATTTAAGCAGTATTGCAAGCAGGCTTGCGTATACATGGGGATTAGATTGATAATTCGGTGCATTTTTAATCTTGCTATTTAAGCAGTAACACAAGCAAGCTTGTGTTATGCATGGGATTAGGAGGAATCATATATCTGGTAAAAAATACTTGTGTAATCCATGAGGATTGTATACAATAGATACCAGGAAGGGAGATAGTAAAATGTGGATAGTATATGCACTTTTGTCAGCGTTTTTTGCGGCTTTGACATCCATATTGGCCAAGACCGGTATGAAAAACGTGAATTCCAATGTAGGAACTGCCATTCGGACCATTGTAGTCCTGTTCATGGCATGGCTCATAGTATTTTTAACCGGAAAATATAAAGAGATTCCAAACCTTACGCAAAGAAGCTGGATATTTCTTATATTATCGGGAATAGCAACAGGGCTTTCCTGGTTATGCTATTTTAAGGCACTTCAGATCGGAGATGCGTCAAAAGTGGTACCGGTGGATAAATTTAGTGTTGTAATAACCATGGTGCTGGCATTTTTATTCCTTGGAGAACCATTAAATACTAAAACTATCGCAGGCGGCGTACTGATAACATTTGGTATGCTGGTACTGGTATTATAAGTTAATAAATTAAATAAGGAAGTCTGCAGGCTTTTCAGAATTAAGGCAGAAATAAAGTTAAAAAGATATTAGTGTGAAAATGAAAAAGCAATTTTCACACGCAAATTTGTACCTGGGGCTCAAGGCTTGCAGGCTGTAAGAAAGGCAAGGTTATTAATATGAAAGATGTAGCAGAAAGATTCCTGGAATATGTCAAAGTAGACACTCAATCCCAGGATGATGTGGAAAATGTACCAAGTACGGAAAAACAAAGAAACCTGGCAGAAATGCTTGTTAAAGAATTGAAGGATATGGGAGCGGAGAATGTAAGGTTCTCGGACCATTGCTATGTATATGCCACCATACCGGCTAATACGAAGAAAAAGCTGCCGTCCATCGGCTTTGTTTCACATATGGATACTTCCAATGCCTTAAGCGGTAAGGATGTAAAGCCAAGGATTATAAAGAACTATGACGGCGGTGAAATTGTACTAAACGAAGAGATGAACATCCGCATGAATGCGGAGGCCTATCCGGTCTTAACTTTATCAAAAGGAAAAGATCTTATTGTAACCGATGGTACTACTCTGCTTGGAGCGGATGACAAAGCAGGCATTGCTGAAATTATGACGATGGCTGAAACTTTGCTTGCGCATCCTGAGATTGAGCATGGAACCATTCAGATTGGTTTTACGCCCGATGAGGAAGTTGGAAGAGGTGTTGATTTCTTTGATGTGGAAGGCTTTGGGGCAGACTTTGCCTATACCATTGACGGCGGAGAGCTGGGAGAGATTGAATACGAGAACTTTAACGCAGCAGCGGGAAAGGTTCAGATACAGGGAGTGAGCATCCATCCGGGAAGTGCCAAGAATAAGATGCTGAATGCACTCCTTCTTGCCATGGAGTTCCAAAATATGCTTCCCGTTAACGAAAATCCTATGTATACGGATAATTATGAAGGCTTCTATATGTTAAATGCATTGGAGGGAACTGTGGATTCTGCCAGGGCTGTATATATCATCCGTGACCATGACAAGGGACAGTTTGAGGACAAGAAGGCAAGGTTTCTTAAAATCGGAGAATACCTGAATGAAAAATACGGGGAAGGAACCTTTAAGGTAGAAGTTAAAGACTCCTATTATAATATGAAGGAAAAAGTAGAGCCCCACATGCACTTAATTGACAATGCCAAACGTGCCATGGAAGAGGTGGGTGTAACTCCGGTGGTGGTTCCCATCCGCGGAGGTACAGACGGAGCAAGGCTTTCCTATATGGGACTTCCCTGCCCGAATCTCTGTGCAGGCGGCAATAATTTTCATGGAAGGTACGAATATGTACCGGTACAGTCCATGGAGAAAATTGTTGAAATTTTATTAAAAATTGTGGAAATATATGCAACAGAAGATAATCTAAAATAAATTCCTTTAACAAATAAGATAAGAAGTATTTTCCAAAGACATTTAAGGTGTTTTTTGGAAGATACTTCTTTTTTGCAAAATTTATGCCTTGTTTTAAATGTTCTGAAATAGAGAGAAAAGAAAGTGTGTAATTATAAAGTTAACTTTTATTATATGAAAAGTTTTGATAACTAAGATTTTAATATTGATTTTTTATATAAATTAAGTTATTATATACGGAAACATCGTAATTTTATACATTCCAGCGTTAATAAGACAAAATAAAAGTAAAGGTGGTATTGCTATGAACAGTGATTCAGTGAAAACAGGAATTCAACAAGCTCCCCATAGATCTCTCTTTAATGCCCTGGGCATTACCAAGGAGGAACTGGACAGACCTCTTATTGGTATTGTCAGCTCCTACAATGAGATTGTCCCCGGACATATGAATCTGGACAAAATTGTGGATGCCGTTAAGATGGGAGTTGCCATGGCAGGCGGTACCCCTATTGTATTTCCGGCTATTGCCGTATGTGACGGAATTTCCATGGGACATACAGGAATGAAATATTCTCTTGTTACCAGGGATTTAATTGCGGATTCCACAGAAGCAATGGCAATGGCACATGCCTTTGATGCACTGGTAATGGTACCCAATTGTGATAAAAATGTTCCGGGACTGTTAATGGCAGCTGCCAGAGTAAATATCCCTACTATTTTCGTAAGCGGAGGTCCTATGCTTGCAGGCAGGGTAAAGGGTGAGAAAACAAGCCTTTCCAGTATGTTTGAAGCTGTAGGCTCCTATACCGCAGGAAAGATGACAGAAGAAGAGGTGGAGGAATATGCCTGTAAGGTGTGCCCTACCGCCGGCTCCTGTTCCGGTATGTATACAGCTAACAGTATGAACTGCCTGACAGAAGTACTGGGAATGGGACTTAAGGGAAACGGAACGATTCCTGCTGTCTATTCTGAGAGAATACGTCTGGCAAAGCATGCCGGCATGAAAATAATGGAGCTTCTTGAAAAGAATATAAGACCCCGGGATATTATGGTAAAGGATGCCTTTATGAATGCTCTGACAGTGGATATGGCTCTTGGCTGTTCTACCAACAGTATGCTGCATTTACCTGCCATTGCCCATGAAGCGGGAGTGGAATTAAATCTTGAGATTGCAAATGAAATCAGTGCAAAGACTCCCAATCTCTGCCATCTGGCACCGGCAGGCCATGTATATATAGAAGATTTGAATGAAGCCGGCGGAGTATATGCCGTTATGAATGAATTGAATAAAAAAGGCCTTATTAAAACGGAGCTGGTTACAGTAACCGGTAATACCGTCGGCGAGAACATAGAAGGGTGCCAAAATCTGGACACCAATGTCATAAGAAGCATCGATAATCCATATAGTGAAACAGGCGGAATAGCTATATTGAAGGGTAATCTTGCAACGGATTCTGCAGTTGTAAAAAGGTCTGCGGTAGCTCCTGAGATGTTAAAGCATGAAGGGCCGGCCAGAGTATTTGACTGTGAAGATGATGCTATCGCTGCCATAAAGGACGGCAGGATCAATCCGGGAGATGTAGTAGTTATCCGCTATGAAGGTCCCAAGGGAGGACCGGGCATGAGAGAAATGCTGAATCCGACCTCAGCTATTATGGGAATGGGGCTTGGCTCCAGTGTAGCTTTGATAACGGACGGAAGATTCTCGGGTGCGTCCAGGGGAGCCTGCATCGGACATGTGTGTCCGGAGGCTGCCGTAGGCGGAAATATTGCCTTGCTGGAAGAAGGAGATATTATTCAGATAGATATTACTAAGAACTCCTTAGATGTTGCCCTTTCCGAGGAGGAATTGGCAAAGCGCAGGGAGAAATGGCAGCCTAAGCAGCCTAAAATAACAACGGGTTATCTGGCCAGATATTCCGCACTGGTAACATCAGCCAGCAAAGGGGCTATTTTGGAGGTTCCCGGCAGATTTTAAAGAATGATTTTCAAATGACAAGGCTTAAAGAGAGGTAGAAAAATGCAGTTAACAGGATCACAGATTTTGGTAGAGTGTTTAAAGGAGCAGGGCGTAGATACTATTTTCGGATATCCGGGCGGTGCTGTTCTAAATATCTACGATGAATTATACAAGCATCAGAATGAGATACGGCATATACTAACCTCCCATGAACAGGGGGCCTCCCATGCAGCAGACGGCTATGCCAGATCCACCGGTAAGGTGGGCGTGTGCCTGGCAACCAGCGGACCAGGGGCTACAAATCTTGTAACAGGTATTGCAACAGCTTATATGGATTCCGTACCAATGGTAGCGATTACGGGAAATGTGGCAGTAAATCTCTTAGGAAAGGACAGCTTTCAGGAGGTCGATATAGCAGGCATTACAATGCCTGTTACCAAGCATAACTTTATAGTAAAGGATGTAGCCCAGCTGGCAGATACGCTCAGAAAGGCCTTCCTCATTGCCCAGACCGGAAGACCGGGCCCGGTTCTGGTAGATATCGCAAAAGACGTTACCGCCAATAAAGCAGAATATAGTAAGGTGACACCCCCTATAATCCAGCGCGTGAAAGATACCATAACCTCTGAGGATATCGATACCGGAATCCAGATGATTAAAGAATCACAAAAACCGGTTATCTTTATCGGCGGCGGAGCGGTAATATCCGATGCCTGGGAAGAAGTCAGAGAGTTTGTAAGAAGGACAGATGCACCGGTAACGGATACCTTAATGGGAAAGGGAGCCTTCAGCGGTGATGACCCTTATTATACCGGAATGCTTGGAATGCATGGTACAAAAACGGCTAATTTCAGCGTCACAGAATGTGACCTTTTAATTACTGTCGGCTCCAGGTTCAGTGACAGGGTAACCGGCAACACGGCCCGTTTTGCCAGGAATGCAAAAATCCTTCAGATTGACGTTGATCCGGCAGAAATAAATAAGAATATACTGGTTGACCATGCAATCATTGGAGATATCAAAGAGGTCTTAAAAGCCTTAAACGGCAAGCTTCCGGAACAAAAGCATAAGGAATGGATTGCCCACGTAATGGATATGAAGGAGAAATATCCGTTAAAATACCATGAGAGAGGACTTACCGGACCTTTTATCTTAAATAAGCTCTATGAGCTTACGGGAGGAGAGGCCATAATAACCACGGAAGTCGGCCAGCATCAGATGTGGTCGGCCCAGTACTATAAATACAAGAACCCAAGGACCTTCATCACCTCCGGAGGACTTGGCACCATGGGTTACGGGCTTGGGGCCTGTATCGGTGCAAAGGTGGGAAATACGGACAAAACAGTCATTAATATTGCAGGAGACGGGTGCTTTCGCATGAACATGAACGAGATTGCAACTGCCACCAGATATAATATACCCATTATACAGGTCATCTTCAACAACCATGTCCTTGGAATGGTAAGACAGTGGCAATCCTTATTCTATGGAGAACGCTATTCCTATACCACCCTGAATGACAGTGTGGATTTTGTTAAAGTAGCCGAGGCCATGGGAGCAAAGGCTTACCGGATTACGAAACGGGAAGAAGCAGAAACGGTACTGAAGGAAGCAATCAGCCTTAATATTCCCGTGGTTATCGACTGTATTCTCGAAAGTGACGATAAGGTATGGCCCATGGTTGCACCTGGTGCAGCAATCGAGGAAGTATTTACGGAAGAGGATTTGGAAGCTAAGAGTAAATAGGGAAAATCCGAAAGAACATATTGACTATATTTTAACTAAGTTTTATAATGTAATGGATTAAAGTGGTCAAGCGTAAAATCCAGCTGGGCAAAGAAGCCTGAACTTCTCTGCTCTGGCTGAAAATATAAGGAGGATAATTAAGTGGCAAGAGTTTATAATTTTTCAGCAGGCCCGGCTGTATTGCCGGAGGAAGTACTGAAGGAAGCGGCAGAAGAGATGTTGGATTACAGGGGCACCGGAATGTCTGTTATGGAGATGAGCCACAGGTCCAAGGCTTATGAAACCATCCTGAATGAAGCGGAAGCCGATATAAGGGAGCTGATGAACATCCCGGATAACTATAAGGTACTCTTTTTACAGGGCGGTGCGTCATCGCAGTTTGCTATGATTCCGATGAACCTGATGAAGAACAAGGTGGCAGACTATATCGTCACAGGACAGTGGGCAAAGAAGGCATTCCAGGAAGCTAAGATATATGGAACAGCCAATAAGATAGCATCCTCAGAAGACAAGACCTTCACTTACATACCTGATTGCTCCGACCTTCCAATCAGTGAAAATGCTGATTATGTTTATATTTGCGAAAATAATACCATATATGGAACAAAATTCAAGACTCTTCCCAATACCAAGGGAAAACCCCTGGTAGCTGACGTATCCTCCTGTTTTCTGTCAGAGCCGGTAGATGTAACCAAGTATGGCCTGTTATACGGCGGTGTACAAAAAAATGTAGGCCCCGCCGGTGTTGTAATTGTTATTATCAGAGAAGATCTGATTACGGAGGATACCTTACCCGGAACTCCTACCATGTTTAAATATAAAATACATGCTGACAACGGTTCCCTTTATAACACTCCTCCTGCTTACGGTATCTATATCTGCGGCAAGGTATTCAAGTGGCTGAAGAAGCTGGGCGGCCTGGAAGCTATGAAGGAAATCAATGAGAAAAAAGCAGCGGTGCTTTATAACTTTTTAGACGAAAGTAAGCTGTTCAAGGGTACTGTTGTAAAAGAAGACCGTTCCTTAATGAATGTTCCTTTTGTAACAGGCAATGAGGAGCTGGATGCCAAGTTTGTAAAGGAAGCAAAGGCTGCAGGCTTTGAGAACTTAAAAGGCCACAGAACAGTGGGCGGTATGCGTGCAAGTATCTATAATGCAATGCCGATTGAAGGGGTTAAGAAATTAGTTGAATTTATGAAGGAATTCGAAAAGAAAAACTTAAAATAACCATAAAGGAGCGCTTATGTCAAAGTATAAATATAATTGTCTGAATCCCATTGCAAAGGTAGGACTTAAGCTTTTTTCAGAAGATTATGCCAAAATAGAAGATATGAAGGAAGCGGATGCAGTACTGGTAAGAAGTGCCTCCATGCTGGAAATGGAATTACCTGAGAATATTGCAGCAATCGCCAGAGCAGGAGCCGGTGTTAATAATATTCCGCTGGATAAGTGTGCCGGTGACGGCGTTGTGGTATTCAATACCCCCGGAGCCAATGCCAATGGTGTTAAAGAGCTTGTTATTGCTGGCTTAATGCTTGCTTCCAGAAATATCGTCGGCGGAATCAACTGGGTACAGACCGTAAAGGAAGAAAAAGATGTAGCAAAATTAGTGGAGAAAGGAAAGGCGAAATTTGCCGGCAAAGAAATAGAGGGCAAGAAGCTTGGAGTAATCGGGCTTGGAGCCATCGGCGTATTGGTAGCCAATGCCGCAAACCGCCTGGGAATGGAAGTATACGGATGCGACCCCTATATTTCCGTTGAACACGCCTGGAACTTATCCAGAGATATCATCTCCGTAAAATCCAAGGAGGATATCTATAAAGAATGTGATTACATAACGCTTCATGTTCCTTTATTAGAGGATACCAGGAAGATGATAAATAAGGAAACTCTTTCAAAATGTAAGGATGGCGTGGTTATCCTCAACTTTGCAAGAGATCTCCTGGTAAACGATGAGGATATGGAGGAAGCCTTAAAATCAGGCAAGGTTGCTTCTTATGTAACGGATTTTCCCAATGAAAAGACCGCAGGCATGGAAGGAGTTATTGCGATTCCTCATCTTGGTGCCTCTACGGAAGAATCTGAGGATAACTGTGCGGTGATGGCAGTAAAACAGATTAAGGATTACCTGGAGCATGGAATTATCAAGAATTCTGTAAATTATCCTGACTGTGATGCCGGTACCTTTGCTCAGGGAACCAGAGTGACCATTAACCATAAGAACATCCCTAATATGTTAACCCAGTTTACGGGAGTCTTTTCCGCAGAAAATATTAATATAGCCAACCTTATTAATAAGAGTAAGGGAGATTATGCTTATACTGTTATTGATGTGGAGGGCAGCATTAATTCGGGAATTGCTGAGAAGTTAAAAACAATAAATGGTGTATTAAGAGTCAGAACGTTATCTTAATGAAACAGATTATGTAAAAGCGGCAGGTTAATACCAAGAGAATAGTGTCGGAAGGACATCCAAACAGGATATTCCGGGAGATGCTATAAGGCTTTTGGTATTAACCTTTTTTAAAATCCTGTCAAGCCCCATTATGTGCAGCCGTGGACATACCACACATGAGCGTAATATATGTGCGGTAAGCCATGTCAAAGATTATCTTGCACACGTGCCGGGAGAACATGGACGTAATATATGTACTGTAAGCCATGCCGCAGTAAGCGGCAGAAAGTGAGGGAAATATGGCAGAAATTAAGCCTTTTTGTTCGGTAAGGCCGGCTCCTGAATTAGCAGGAAGAATCGCGGCACTGCCTTATGATGTTTATAACAGAGAAGAAGCAAAAGAGGAAGTGGTTCGGGAGCCTTTTTCCTTTTTACAGATAGACAGAGCGGAGACAAAGCTTCCGGACAGTGTGACTGCCTATGACAGTGCTGTGTATGAGAAAGCAAAGGAACTGTTGGAGGAGATGATAACAAAGGAGCACTTTATCAGGGAGGAAAAGGAGTGCTTTTATCTTTATGAATTAATAATGGAGGGAAGAAGCCAGACGGGGCTTGTAGCCTGTGCCTCCATTGATGATTATACCAACGGTGTTATTAAGCGTCATGAAAATACCAGAACGGACAAGGAGCTGGACAGAATTACCCACATTGATGTCTGTAATGCCCAGACAGGTCCAATTTTTCTGACCTTCCGTGATTCCGGCAGTATGAAAGGAATTATGGAGCAGCAAAAGAAGGAAGAGAAGCTCTATGGATTTACTTCACCGGATGGTATTACCCATAATGTGTGGAAAATAGAAGAGAAAGAAATCGTGGCAAAAATCAGAGAGGAATTTGAAGGCATTTCTTCCATTTATATTGCTGACGGACACCATAGAGCCGCATCCGCTGTAAAGGTGGGGCTAAAGCGCAGAGAGGAACATGCTGATAATACCGGCAGGGAGGAATATAATTTTTTTCTGTCCGTCATATTTCCCTCCGAAGAGCTTATGATTATGCCCTATAACAGAGTGGTAAAAGGCTTAAACGGATATACCGGGGAAGAATTTCTGACCAGGATTTCCGAATGCTTTGAGGTGGTGTTTCAGGGAGGAGAGCCTTATCAGCCCAAAAGTAAGGGAGAGTATGGAATGTATTTACAAAATGGCTGGTATAAGCTTATAATAAAAGAAGAGTACCGAAAGGAAGATCCAGTGGCGGGACTTGATGTTTCCCTGCTGCAGGATAATCTCTTAGGTCCCGTCCTTGGAATTGAGGACCCCCGCACTGATAAGAGGATTGATTTTGTCGGAGGAATCAGAGGCCTTGGGGAGCTGGAGCGCAGGGTCCGGGAAGATATGACAGTTGCTTTTTCCATGTATCCTACGGATATAAAGGAGCTGATGGCCGTATCGGACCAGGGAAAATTAATGCCGCCAAAATCTACCTGGTTCGAGCCGAAACTAAGAAGTGGGTTATTCATACACCGGATATAAGAATTCTGCCTACACAGACCGGGTTAGCAGGCAGGAAAAATGTTTTTGAATCAGGAAATGAACTTTACTAAAATTTTAAATATAAATATTTATAGAAAGATGGAACCATATTATTATTTGCATCGTCTAATGGTTGAACAAGGAAATAAGATAAAAATTTAGTAAAGGAGGAATTTTATGATAACGAAAAAAATAGGGACTGTAATCTTAAGCGGTGCCCTTGTAGTTAGTGCTCTGCCTTCACCCTATTTATTAAAGGCAGATGCGAGTTCCCTGGCAGGAACTAATCTGGTAAATACAACAATTTCATCCAAGGCGCAGACAGGTGATTCTGCTTCGTCGAAGGATCTGGAGAACATGATCAATACTGTAAAAAGTAAAATTACCATACCTTCAGATTTATCGGAATTCTCATATAATTATAACTCTGGCAGTTCCTATACGGACAGTACCTGGAACCTTACCTGGGCTAATAAGGACTCCAGCAAGAGCATCTATATTAACTGCGATTCCAAAGGGCGTATTCAGAGTTATAATTACAATACGAACCAAAGCTATAAACCGGTGTATCTTCAGGGCGAATTAAAAGACAAAGCAGATGCTTTTATTAAGGGGATTTCCCCGGATATTTATAATAAGCTTCAATATACGGATGCTTCTGCAAGAAGTTCTTACAATGGTACTTACAGTTACCAATATCAAAGAATGGAAAACGGTATCCCCATGCCGGATAATACCGTAACGGTAGGTGTTAATTACCAGACTGGTGAAGTTACCTCCTATACTGTCAATTGGCTTTATGATGTCAGCATCCCGTCTTCTGAAGTTAAAATAACCAAGGAAGATGCGGCTTCCAGGATTGGAAAGAATATTAAGATGACCTTATCCTACCAGAGTGCCTATAATAAGGACAGTAATGGTAAAAGCACAGTGAAGGCTTTTCTGGTATATAGTCCCGATAAGTCCTATATATCTGTTGATGCAGTAACCGGGAAGATATATGATACGCAGAACCTTTGGACAGATCTTTATGGAAATGAAAAGGCAGGGTTTGCGGCGGATTCCAAAGCTGACGGAAGCGGACTGACTCCTCAGGAAGCAGCAGAAGTTGATAATATAAAGGGTCTGATTACAAAGGAGAATGCCATAAAAGCAGTAAAAGGCAATGGAAAACTGCTCTTTGACAAGAATATGACCTCTGTCACAGCCAACCTTTACAAGAATGATAGTTCAAATGGAAGCTCCGGCTATGTATGGGGCATCAGCTTCTCAGATCCAAGGGAAGAAAAGACTGGTAAGGGAGACAGCTATCGTGCCCATGCAAATGCCACTGTTGATGCAAAAACAGGTAAGATCCTTTCCTATTATTCTTCTACCAACAACTACTATAACTCTGCCACAGGAAAATGGGAAAGCCCGAAAGTGAAATATACTTCCAAGCAGGGAAAGGGTATTTTAGAAGGCTTCTTAAAAGAGCAGATACCGGAGTATTTTAAGAATTCCACCTATAGTGGAGCTGCTGATGATTATATTATTGCCTATAAAGACAGTAAGCCTGTATATGGCGGTTATTCCTACAATTATCAGAGAGTCAATGAAAAGATTCCCTATGCGGCAAATAATATCATCGGTTCCGTAGATGGCGTAACCGGCAAGATTTACTCCTTTGGCTACAACTGGGATGAGAATGTAACTTTTGAAGCTCCTGACAATATTATTTCAGCGGAAAAAGCCTTTGACTCTTATATAGCGAACGAAGGTTACCGTCTGGTATATGAAATTTATTATAAGAACAGTGTAACCAATGCAAAGGCTGATGCCTCCTATACACAGACTCCGCTGGTACGTCTTGTATACCGTACGGATATTACACCAAATTATATATCTCCGTTTAACGGAAAGCAGCTTGATTCTGACGGTAAAGAGTATACAAAGACAACCAACCTTTACTCTTATACGGATATTGACAATAATTCTTCAGCCAGAAATATAAAGCTGCTTGCCAATATGGGAATCGGATTTGAAGGAGGTCTTTTCAAACCTTCTCAGGCAATCACAGCAGAAGAATTAACAGACTTTATCAATAAAGCAGGCTTCTATGCCGATTCAAAAAATAAATTGTCCGGCAGTACCATAAACCGTATGGAGGCTGCAAAATATGCGGTTAAGCTGTTAGGACTTGAGAAAGCGGCTAAGATCAGCGGTATTTATTCTATGAATATTACGGACCAGGCAACAATCAACCAGTCCGATATCGGTTATGCTGCAATCGCTTATGGCTTGAAACTCCTGACACCAAACAGCAATAACCAATTGCATGCAGGAGATAATCTTACACGCCAGGAGGCAGCAGATCTGATAGTAGCAATGTTAAATACACAGGAATAAAAGAAAATATATTTTATAGAAAAGAGATAAGGCTGGATTCCTAAAATTCCGCCTTATCTCTTTTTGTTTAATCTTCGTTACTTTAGAGAATTTTCACTTTTTTAAGCCGGCTATTTGTGGTAATATAAATATAGGCTTATACAATTTATTAGGAGGCAATTATGCAAAATATACTATTTTTAGAACCTGTATTTAAGGAAATGATCTGGGGAGGAAGCAGGCTTAAGACAGATTATGGCTACGATATTCCCAGTGATTCCACAGGTGAATGCTGGGCGGTCAGTGCCCATACCAATGGGGATTGTAAAATAAAAGCGGGGGAATATAAAGGGGAGACATTAAGCAGCTTATGGACGAACCACAGAGAGCTTTTCGGAAATGCAGAAGGTGAAGTTTTCCCGCTTTTAATTAAGATCATAGATGCCAAGCAGGATCTGAGCATACAGGTCCATCCAAATGATGCTTATGCGAAGGAGTATGAAAACGGCTCCCTGGGAAAGACAGAATGCTGGTATATTCTGAATTGTGATGAGGATGGAAAGATTGTTATTGGGCATAATGCAAACAGCAAGGAAGAGCTGGCTTCCATGATTCAAAAAAATCAGTGGGATGACTTGATTCGTGTACTTCCTATAAAAAAAGGTGATTTCTTTCAGATTGTGCCAGGAACAGTTCATGCCATCAAGGCGGGCACCGTGATATTAGAAACGCAGCAGAACAGTGATATTACCTACAGGCTTTACGATTATGGAAGGCTCCAGAACGGAAAACCCAGAGAACTTCATATTGATAAGAGCATTGATGTAATAACCTGCCCCCAGAAGCTCACGGAGCCTTTAAGAAAGAAAAAAGAGATAGAGGTCGGTGAAATAGAGGAGCTGGTCAGCTGTGAATTTTATACGGTAGAGAAGATAAAGATAAACGGCAGTGCAGAGCTAGAGCAGACAGAACCTTTTACTATTATGAGTGTGATAGAGGGAGAAGGCTCCGTGGAAGGCGTGGAGATAAAAAAAGGAGATCATTTTATCCTTCCCGCAGGTTTCGGACACTATACGTTAAAAGGAAATATGGAATGCATAGCATCTCATATATAAAGTTAAGAAAGTTATATCATACAACCCAAGTATTTAACAAAATGTAAGGAGAAAACCAATGAGTAGTTTTTTTAACCTGGATAATCCGTTTTTTACCGGATTGAATAAGATTGTAGATGCTTTCTTTTTAAGTATAATATTTTTAGTGACCTGTATTCCCATAATAACCATAGGGCCGGCTTTGACCGCTCTTTATTATGCAACGGCCAAATCCCTGCGCAGGGACAGAGGATATATATCCAAGGAATATTTCAAGGCTTTTAAAATGAATTTCGGACAGGGGGTAGTCAGCGGACTTGTTGTTATCCTGGCTTCCTTTATTCTGTACATTGACTGGAATTATGCGAAAGGGCTCAAAAGCAATGTGGGAGTGATACTGTTCAGCATTTTTACAGCCTTATTCGTAATACTTTTCTGCGTTAGTATTTACTTATTTCCTGTTTTGTCCAGATTTAAAACAAAGACACTGCATTTATTTAAAACATCATTCCTTATGTCCATGAGACATCTGCCAAGTACTATTTTGATGGCAATTATTGTTCTTTTCTTTGTTTTGCTTGTTTATCTGTTCCGTATACCCATTTTATTTGCACCGGCGCTCTGTGCATTGCTGGTATCCTTTCTGATGGAACGGATATTCAAAAAGTATATCCCTCAAAAGGAAGAGGAGGAAGAATCAAACGGAGTAGATGAGTGGTATCTGGAATAAGAATATAATTGGGAGCGGAGGAGGCTATATGGAGGATAATCTGTATGGATTAATGGATTGGGCAGGAATTGAGGCGGTTGTTTACTCGGAAGAGGATCGTCCCCATGATATTTTAGGACCTCACCTGGTGGAGGAAGGTCTGCTGATTCAGGCTTATATACCGTCAGCAAGAGATATAAAGGTCAGGCTGCTAAAGACAGAGAAAATATATTCAATGATCAGGGAAGAGGAAGGCTTCTTTGCCGTACTGATACCCAAAGTTAAACGAATATCAGCCTACACCTTTATCGTTACTTATGATAACGGAGTAACACAGGAATTAACAGATCCATACTTCTATGGCCAGATCCTGTCAGAAACGGATTTGAATAGATTTTCCAAAGGTATTCATTATAACATATACGAAAAACTCGGTGCCCATCCAATGGAAATAAACGGAGCAAGTGGTGTATATTTTGCCGTCTGGGCTCCCAATGCTGTGCGGGTAAGTGTAGTGGGAGACTTTAACTGTTGGGATGGCAGAAGGCATCCTATGAGCAGACTGAAGGACTCCGGTATATTTGAACTTTTTATCCCGGGACTCCTGGCAGGTGAAATTTATAAATATGAAATAAAGGTAAAGGGCGGCATGGTCGTGTTAAAGGCGGACCCTTATGCAAACAGGGCGGAATTAAGGCCGAATAATGCGTCCGTTGTTTGTGACCTGAATGGCTATCAATGGGGAGACAGTAATTGGTTGAGTACCAGAAAGTCAGTAAATTATAAAAAAGCACCTGTAAATATCTATGAACTGCACCTTGGCTCCTTTAAAAAGCCCGGCACGGACGAACGTGAGTTTTACAATTACCGGGAACTTGCTCCAATGGTCTCAGATTATATACTTGAAATGGGTTATACCCATGTTGAATTAATGCCGGTAATGGAGCATCCCTTTGACGGTTCCTGGGGCTATCAGGTAACAGGCTATTATGCACCGACTGCCAGATACGGCTCACCGGAAGATTTTATGTATTTTATTGATTTTTTGCATCAGAAAGGCATTGGCATTATTTTGGATTGGGTGCCTGCCCATTTTCCGAAGGACAGCTTTGGACTTGCGACCTTTGACGGTACCTGCCTTTATGAGCACTTGGACCCCAGACAAGGTTCCCATCCTCACTGGGGAACCTTAATCTATAATTATGGAAGGCCCCAGGTATCTTTATTTCTTATTGCCAATGCACTGTTCTGGATAGAAAAGTATCATGCGGATGGTATCCGCATGGATGCGGTAGCCTCAATGCTGTATCTGGATTACGGCAAAAAGGACGGCGAATGGATTGCAAATAAATACGGCGGAAAAGAGAACCTGGAAGCAATGGAAATGCTAAAGCACTTAAATTCCATTGTAAAGAAGAGAAAAGACGGAGCTATGCTGATTGCAGAAGAATCCACCTCCTGGCCGAAGGTAACAGGAGATTTGGAGGAGGGCGGCCTTGGATTTGACCTTAAGTGGAATATGGGCTGGATGAATGACTTTACGAATTATATGAAGAGCGATCCCCTCTTTCGCAAGGGCCGCCATGGAGAACTGACCTTCAGCATGGTATATGCTTACAGCGAGAAATTTATTCTGGTATTATCCCACGATGAGGTGGTGCATGGAAAAGGCTCCATGATACAAAAAATGCCGGGAAACCTGGAGGATAAATTCGCAAACCTTAGGACTGCATATGGCTTTATGATGTGCCATCCGGGCAAGAAACTGCTGTTCATGGGACAGGAGTTTGCCCAATACAGTGAATGGGATGAGAAGAAGGAAATTGATTGGAAGCTGCTAAAAGAGGAGCGTAATGCCTCTCTGAACCAGTATGTAAAAGAACTGAATAGCTTTTATAGGAAAAAGCCGGCTCTTTATGCCTGGGATTTTGAAGAAAAAGGCTTCGAATGGATCAGCAGCCAGGATGCTGATCATAGTATTGTGGTATTTGTAAGAAAAGCAGATAACATACAGGATACCCTGTTGGTCGTGTGCAACTTCACACCTGTTGTTTATGAAAACTTCCTGATAGGAGTTCCTTTTCCCGGAAAATACAAAGAGATATTCAGCAGTGACTATGAGCGGTTCGGGGGTAAGGGCCACTGCAATAAACGAATGAAGCCGTCAAAGCATACGGGAGCAGATGGCAGAATGGATTCTTTATCCATTACGGTGCCGCCTCTGGGCATTAGTATTTTCTCCAGTACACCTTTGGAAACAACAAAAGAAAGCAGCAAAAGAAACAGTAGAAGAAAATAGGAGGATATTGACCTGATGGAACATATTTTTACATTAATGAAAGAACAAGTCCTTTTGTCATTACAGGATTTATGGAAAAGTATTGTTAATAATGGCCTTGAATTGGTCGTAAAAATACTTATAACCCTTCTTGTTTTTTTTATTGGAAAAAAGATTATAAAGATGCTGCTTGGAACGGTAGAGAGAGCCTTTAACAGAGGAAAGATGGAAGCCGGCGTAAAAGGCTTTTTATTAGCATTTATGCGTGCCATATTTTACATAATCCTTATCTGGATTATACTGGTGCAGATATTCAGCGTAAAGGATGCCAGTTTAGTGGCAGTATTGGGCTCAGCCGGCTTGAGTATCGGCCTGGCGCTCCAGGGGGGACTTTCAAACTTTGCAGGAGGAATCATAATTCTTCTGCTTCGCCCTTTTAAGGTAGGGGACTATATTATCTATGGAGCGAATGAAGGAACCGTAATTTCTACGGATATTTTTTATACCAAGATGCTTACGGCAGACAACCGCCTGGTGGTCATGCCAAACGGTGCCCTGTCTAATTCCAGTATTATTAATACCACCAATGAAACCCAAAGAAGGCTGGACTTTAATATAGTTGTTTCCAATACCGAGGATATTGACCGGGTAAAGAAGGTTTTGAATGTGGTTATCGAAAAAAATGAAAAGGTAATTAAGGAAGCAGCCAATACGGTATTTGTAAACAGCTTTGATACAGGAACTATTACCATGGGAATCCGGGTATGGGTTAAGAAGGAAGACTATTTTACAGGTAAATCGGAGCTGTTAGAAGGCATAAAGAAGGAATTTGAAGAAAATCAGGTTAAAATTCCAATGTAGTTTTATAAAAGGAACTAATAAAATAAAGTATTATTGGGTATTTTACTTATAAAATAAAGTATAAAAAGAATTATAAAAAAAAGCTTTCCTTTTCTATAAAAAGGTGGTATTTTATCTTTAGGCAAAATTTAAGTTGGAGCAAAGACGTTCCCGAGTTTCTTTGGGGACGTTTTTTTTATGCAGGCTCTATGACCAGTAACTGAACTGATTATAGCACCTCCAATGGTTGCAGTACTTATACTAATCTGTACTGTACTTGTACTGTCTCTTAGTACATATGCTGTTTTAATGTACAATTGCTGGTCTACAGTAATTGTATCTGAAATAAATATATTGAAAGACAAAATATAAATGTGTGGAAGGAGTTTTTTTATGGCAGAAAAATTGACTGATATCTTTGGTGTTGATGTTTTTAACGAAGCCACTATGGCAGAACGTTTACCTAAAAAAGTTTTTGCCGCTTTAAAGAAAACAATTAAAAACGGAGAGGAACTGAATCCTGAAATAGCAGATGTAATTGCCAACGCTATGAAGGATTGGGCAATTGAAAGAGGAGCTACCCATTATACCCATTGGTTTCAACCAATGACAGGTATTACAGCTGAAAAGCATGATTCCTTTATCAGTCCTACTTCTGACGGTAAAATACTTCTTGAATTTTCCGGAAAAGAATTAATAAAGGGTGAACCGGATGCTTCTTCCTTCCCTTCCGGCGGGTTAAGAGCAACTTTTGAAGCAAGAGGTTATACAGCCTGGGATTGTACATCCCCTGCATTCTTAAGAGAAGATGCTGCAGGTGTTACCCTTTGTATACCCACTGCCTTCTGTTCTTATACCGGAGAAGCACTTGATAAGAAGACACCGCTGCTTCGTTCAATGGAAGCTGTCAGTGATCAGGCTGTACGTATACTTAAATTATTCGGACATAGCGAAGTGAAATCCGTATCCTGCTCCGTTGGTCCCGAACAGGAATATTTCATTATAGATAAGGCCAAATACTTAAAGAGAGAAGACTTGATTTTTACCGGACGTACCTTATTTGGTGCACAGCCTCCGAAGGGTCAGGAAATGGATGACCATTATTTTGGAAGCTTGAAGGAAAGAATTGCGTCATTTATGAAGGAAGTAAACGAAGAATGCTGGAAGCTTGGTATCCTTGCTAAGACACAGCATAATGAGGTTGCTCCTGCACAGCACGAATTAGCTCCTATTTATTCAACAGCAAATATTGCAACAGACCACAACCAGTTGGTAATGGAAACGATGAAGAAAGTTGCTAACCGCCAGGGCCTTGTGTGCCTGCTTCATGAGAAGCCTTTCGCAGGGGTTAATGGTTCCGGTAAGCATGATAACTGGTCCATCGTTACCGATACAGGAAAGAACCTTCTGGAGCCCGGCAAAACACCTCACGAGAATATACAATTCCTTTTAATCCTTTCTGCCATAATTAAAGCTGTGGATGAGAATGCTGATTTGCTCAGACTTTCCGCTTCCAATGCAGGAAATGATCACAGATTGGGTGCCAACGAAGCACCTCCGGCTATTATTTCCATCTTCCTTGGAGAACAGTTAGAGGATGTTGTAAAGCAGCTTGTTGAGACAGGCGATGCCAAGAGCAGTAAACAGGGCGGCAAGTTAAATACCGGCGTTCACACACTTCCTGAATTAAAGAAGGATGCCACAGACAGAAACCGTACATCACCCTTCGCCTTTACAGGAAATAAGTTCGAATTCAGAATGGTTGGATCTTCCATGTCCATCGCTGGTCCAAATACTACTTTAAATACAATTGTTGCAGATGCATTATGTAAATTTGCCGATGAACTGGAAAGCGCAAAGGATTTTGATATAGCCGTACATGATTTAATCAAGAAGACCTTAACAGAGCATCAGAGAATTATTTTCAATGGAAACGGATATTCTGATGAATGGGTAACAGAAGCTGAGAGAAGAGGACTTCCTAACTTGAAATCTCTTGTAGAAGCAATTCCTTCCATGACATCAGAAAGAGCTGTAAAGCTGTTTAGCAAGTTCAAGGTATTGTCAGAGGTAGAGCTTCATTCCCGTGCAGAAATTGAATACGAGACCTATTCAAAGACAATTAACATTGAAGCTAAAACAATGATCGAAATGGCAAGTAAGCTATATATTCCTGCTGTTATTAAATATGCTTCAGGTCTTGCAGCTTCCATTAATACGATTAAAGCTGCTTTGCCCGATGCAGATGTATCCGTACAGGCAGGTTTGTTAAAAGAGACTTCCAAATTGCTTGCTACAGCAAATACTGCCCTTGTTAAGCTTCAGGCTGCTGTTGCAGAAGCTGCTGGAAAAGAAGGCCAGGAGCAGGCTGTATTCTTTAAGCAGATTGTATTCCCTGCAATGGGTGATTTAAGAACACCTGTTGATGAGCTGGAATTAATCGTTGATAAGGAAATTTGGCCCGTACCTGCTTACGGTGATTTATTATTCGAGGTATAATCCGATTGCAGATATCAGGATTTATCCCGGATGTAAAGGAAGTATTTCCCTTTTGTAAAGTTCATATTTAAGAATATGCTGAAAACGCCAAAAAGACTGTCATATCTTCATAGATTGACAGTCTTTTTTTAAAAATATATTTATTTCGCTATTTACATTTTAAATTCTATATATAATAATGGAATATAGAATGGTCTGTCAAAATGCAGAAAAGACTGCCCATGTAATACAGAAGAAAGGAACTAAATCATAAATGAGAAACATTAAACTGGTACTGGAATATGACGGTTCACGGTACGATGGATGGCAAAAACAGCCAGGGATTAATAAAAGCATTACAATACAGGATAAGATTGAGTCCGTATTAAGTAAGATGGAGAATGAAACGGTTGAACTTATTGGAGCAGCCAGAACGGAAGCGGGAGTCCATGCATATGGACAAATTGCGAACTTTAAGACGAATACGGATATGAAGCTATTTGAAATCAAACATTACCTTAACCGATATCTTCCGAGAGATATCGCTGTGCTTGAGGTTTTTGAGGTACCGGAGCGCTTTCACAGCAGCTTTAATGCAAAGACTTTCCAATATGTCTATAAAATAACGACGGGAGAAGTACCCTCGGTATTTGAGCGAAAATTTAATTATTACTGTTTTCACAAATTGGATGTCTCGCTTATGAGAAAAGCGGCACAAAGCCTGGTTGGTGAACATGACTTTAAAGCTTTTTCAGAAAATAAGAGGATGAAGAAATCCACTGTCCGGAAAATAAAAAATATTGAGATTAAGACTGGAATTAATACAATTGATATTATTCTGGAAGCAGATGATTTTTGGCCGAATATGGCCAGAATTATTGCAGGGACGCTGATTGAAATTGGAGAAGGAAATATGGCTCCCGAATATATGGAGGAGATCGTGGCAAGCGGTGATAGGAGTAAAGCAGGGGAAACAGCAGAGGCAAGAGGTCTTTTTCTGATGGATGTAAAATATGAATAATTGCTTCGGCTGTCATAAGTCAATCTAAATAAAACTACATTATTTTATTGGTTCCTTGACTTATGTAGCTGAAGCATAGTTTATAAATTAATAAATTTAGCTAATTTGGATAAAATATTACCTAAATTTAGTTTGCTTTTACATTGATAATCTTTTATAAAAAGACTATAATTTGCAATAGTATGGAGAAGATACGTATATGCGAATATAACTATCACAAAAAGCTAATGCAGGGGGTTCAGATGAAGAATGTAACGATGAAGGATATTGCTGACAAGTTGAACATAAGTACTGTTACAGTCTCTAAAGCACTATCGGATAAAGATGGAGTAAGTGAGGAACTAAAGAACAGAATCAAGAAAGTTTCGGAAGAAATGGGTTACCGGTATAATGTTCTGGCAAAAAGCATGAAAGAAGGAAAAAGCTATAATGTTGGAATTGTTATAGCTGACAGGTTCATTCGTGATGATGGAGATGCCTTTTACCTTAAGATGTATCAAAGCGTAGTGAAGTCATTATCCAAAGCCGGATATTATGGAATCATGGAAATTATAAACCATGAACAGGAAAAGAATATCATCCTGCCAAGTGTAATTCAAAATAATAAAGTGGATGGTGTGATTATTCTCGGACAAATGAGCTATGAGTACGTAAGCTCCATTAACAACAGGGGAATCCCCTTGGTATTTCTGGATTTCTATGATGAACTGCTTGAGGTCGATTCTTTGGTCAGCGACAGCTTTTACGGCTCTTATATACTTACCAATCATTTGATAGCACAGGGGCACAGAAATATAGGCTTTGTAGGAAACATTTTGTCTACAAGCAGTATTCTGGACAGGTATTTAGGTTATTATAAATCCCTGCTTTCCAACGGCATACCCTTAAGGGAGGAATGGGTCATTGCTGACCGCAGTGAAGACGGCACTTATATTGAAATTGAGTTTCCTAAAGAGATGCCGACGGCATTTGTATGCAACAATGACGGCGTAGCCTATCTGTTAATCAACAAATTAAAGAAAAACGGATATAGGGTACCGGAGGACATTTCCGTAGTCGGCTTTGATAATTATATATTTGCTACCATATCCAATCCGAAGCTGACCACTGTCGAAGTTGATATAACGGTTATGTCCGATGAAGCAGTAAAGGCAATTGTAGGAAAGATTAATAATGCAAATTACAGAATCGGAAGAGTGGTTATTAATGGAAAACTTATAATCAGGGATTCGGTAAAAAAAATAAATTAAAACAATAAATATAGCTTGCAGTATTGTTGATTTGAAGCTTTGAATTATTAAACAATATAGATCACAGGAATTTACCGGGTGCAAGCGTAGAAAATAAAAGAGATTAGATGAAGTGAACCCTCCATGTCAGATTATTCCGGCATTTTGGATTCACTTTATTTAATCTCTTTTTATGTTTAAGTATAAATGTGATAGAAAAGGTAAAAATATGAATAAGGAAAGGATAGAAAAAAAGATAGAAAATACTATTGAAATAATATTAAAAAAAATTATTGAAATAAAAGGATAAAAAAATTAAAAAAGTATAAAATTTAGGTAAATACGGAGATAAATATTGGGATTGAAATTTACATTAGTGTGTAATATTATATAATTATAGTTAATAATATAACCATTTAATTTGTGAAAATGTAAAAGGGCACCCAATTATAGCTGATTTTCTTATGAAAAAATAGGAAAAAATGTAATTGTATATATAAAATGTATATATAGCCAGATGTATTGACAAATTTATTGTAGATATTATATAATACAACTGTAAGTTAACGATAACTTAAAAAACAATCAACCAAGGGAGGTTACAAAAAGTGAAAAAAATTATAAGTGTTCTTCTAATTGCTGTAATGGTTATGTCATTAGCAGCTTGTGGAACAAAGGGTGCAAAAAACAATAATAATGCGACACCCACACCTACAAAAGAGGGTACAACAGGTGAAACAACAGGTACCGATACCAGTAAGATACCTACAATTGACACCATTAAGCTGGGAGAAGATTACAAGGATTTATCTGCCAGCATTAAAGTATTAACACATAGAACAGATCTTGTTGATACTAAGTTTAAGGATTATATCAGTGAATTCCAGAAATTATACCCTAATATCAAGATTGAGTATGAGGGAGTAACAAATTATGCAGATGATGTAACTATCAGACTTACAACCAGTGACTGGGGCGATATCATGATGATTCCCACAACTGTAGATAAGAAAGAGCTTCCGAATCTGTTCCAGTCTTTTGGTACAAAGGATGCAATTGGTGCTAACTATGAGTTCCTTAACAACTTTGCATTAGATGGACAGGTATATGGTATTGCCTCTACAGGTAATGCACAGGGTGTTGTTTATAACAAGAAGGTATTTTCAGATGCAGGCGTTACACAGCTTCCTAAGACACCGGATGAATTCCTTGATGCACTTGCTAAGATTAAAGATAAAACAGATGCTATTCCTTTATATACAAACTTTGCTGCCGGCTGGACAATGGGAGCATGGGATGCTTATATCGGCGGTTCCGCAACAGGTGATCCTGATTATATGAACAACAAAATTGTACATGGAAAAGATCCCTTCACTGACAAAGGAGACAAGACCGGACCTTATGCAGTTTACAATACCTTATATGAAGCTGTTAAGAGAGGACTTATAGAAGATGACCCTACCACAACTGACTGGGAAGGCAGCAAGGGTATGATTAACAATGGTGAAATTGGTGTTATGGTTCTTGGTTCCTGGGCAGTAGTTCAGATGCAGCAGGCCGGTGAACATCCTGATGACATCGGATATATGCCTTTCCCCATCACTGTAAACGGTAAGCAGTATGCATCAGCAGGCCCTGACTATTGCTATGGTATCAATGCAAAGGCATCTAATGAAAATAAAATTGCTTCTATGCTTTATGTAAAATGGCTTACTGAGAAATCCAACTTTGCTTATGATGAAGGTGGTATCCCCATCGTTAAAGGTGCTGAATATCCTGCCGTACTTGATGCATTCAAGGATGTTGAGTTAGTTGTTGATAATCCTGCTCCTGCCGGAGAAGAAACTTTATTCAATGATCTTAATACAAAATCAGAAGTAGGTTTAAATTCTGATAACGTTCACGTACAGTCTGTTGTTGAAGCAGCATTAAACAATACCCCTCTTAAGGATGTAGTAAAAGAGTGGAACGATAAGTGGTCAAGCACTCAAAAAACACTTAATATCAAGGTTAATGAATAATTTTATTTAATTAAATGAAGAAATGACTTTTGCAAAGTATGGGATAGAGCCCAAAGCTTTGCAAAAGTTTTTCTGCTGACAGGAGGGTATCAATGAGTAGTGCAAGGTCCGCAGCACAAAAAGAACCGTTTAACTTTAAGAAATGGCTGGGAAGAAGAAAAGTACAAAGAGCGCTTGTAATCGTAAGCTTTATTTTCATTCCTATTGTTTTATTATTTACTTTCACATATCTGCCGTTTTTTAATATGATACGTTTTAGTTTTTATGACATGAAATACATCGGGGGCAGGACATTTGTAGGTTTTGATAATTATAAAGAAATATTTACAAGACCGGATATCCTTCAAACTTTTAAACTAAGCCTTTATTATATGGCAGCATCCGTAATACAACTTGCCCTGGCTTTATATTTTGCCACCTTATTAAGCTTTAAAACAAGAGGCGGCGGCTTCTTTAAAGGAGCTATTTTCTTTCCGTACTTAGTATGCGGTATTGCAGTTGGTTTTATATTTAAGTTTTTCTATACAAGGGGATTTGTTTTTGATACGGTATTATCCTGGATTGGCTTTAATACGGATTCCCTTCCTTACTGGTTAAAGAATACAAAGATTAATAACATATCATTGGCAGCAACTTCCATATGGAGATATATGGGTCAGAATATGGTGTTGTTTATAGGAGCCATTATGTCGGTTGACAGTGACTTATATGAAGCGTCCAGTCTTGACGGCGCAAACAAATGGCAGCAATTTCGCTTTATCATTATGCCCAGTATAAAGACCATAATTATGCTGAATCTTATTTTATCCATAACAGGTTCACTTAGTGCTTTCGAACCGCCTTATGTTATTACCGGAGGAACTTTTGGTACCTCGACCTATTTCCTTATGATGCATAATATTGCCCACAGATATCAGAAGTTAGGACTTGCTTCTGCAATGGCTGTTGCCTTAATGGTAATAATTGTGCTGGTGACAATTTTACAAAAAGTCGGTTTTTCACTTGCAGGAGACAATAATAGTGATGTATCGAAAAAAACCGCAAGAAAATTAGGAAAATCAGCGAAGGAGGGTATAAGATGAATTTCGGCAATAAATTAAGCTATTTCCTTCGTGTTTTTATAAAATATGCTTCTCTTTGCCTGATGGCTTTTATTTCAATACTGCCTATTATAGTATGTGTAATTACAGCCTTTAAAACAGACGCAGAGTATAAAGCAACTAATGTAATGACGTTACCTCATAGCTGGCTGTATTTTGATAATTTTAAAATTGCCTGGCAAAAGGCTAATATGAGTGTTGCCTTTTTTAATTCAGCATTTGTATTGGTAGTGGTTTTAGCTGCATCCATTATGTATGGTACTATGCTGGCCTACGTTCTGAACCGTTTTACATTTCCGGGAAATAGCTTATTAAGAAACCTGTTCCTCTTTGCAACCCTGATTCCTGGTATTGCGACTCAGGTTACAGTTTATCAGATAATGTACAAATTAAATTTAATCGATTCCCTTCCGGGCTATATGATCTTGCTGATGGGAGCGGATGTTATCGGTATTTACATCTTTATACAGTTCTTTGAAAATATACCGATATCACTGGATGAATCCGCCATTATGGATGGTGCAACCTATTTTGGTGTATTCTTTAAGATACTGTTACCTTTATTAAAGCCCGCCATAGTTACCGTTTTGATTTTAAAGGGTGTGGGTACATATAATGAATATTATATGTCAAACCTCTACCTGCAGACAAAAACAAAGCTTGTTACGGTATCAACCTCCCTGTTTACTTTTACAGGACCTTTGGGCAGCCAGTATAATTATATCTGCGCCGGTGTTATTATAACCATGATACCCGCTCTGATTATATTTATTGCAGCTCAGAAGCAGATTTACAGCGGACTTACAAATGGAGCAGTAAAAGGCTGATGTAAGGCTGAATAATTAATTTAAAAGGGGCTGCCGCAAACAGAAAAAACTAAAAACTTTTCTGTTTGCAGCAGTCCTTTTTTATTATTTCCTGAAATAAACAGGATACTTTTGTTTACAACTTCGCTATAATATTATAAAATAGGATTATAGTTTATTTAATAAACAATTTAAATTTAACGGAGGTAGCAATGAAATTTACAGACGGATTTTGGTTGAAGCGAAAGGGAGTAAGTGTTTATTCGCCTGCCGAGGTAAGAGACTATGAGATTAAGGAAAATACTGTCATATTGTACGCACCTGTGGTAAAAATAAACCACCGTGGACAAACCCTTCAGGGTCCCCTGCTTACTTTGGAAATCAGTTCTCCTGCCAAAGACATAATAAAAATAGAATCCTGGCACTATAAAAAGAAACTTTCCATATTTCCTGAATTTGAATTGAACATAGACGGGAATTTTACTCCTGAAATAGAAGAGAGAGAGGGGGAAATCATCTTTAAAAGCGGAAAAACTTCTGTAATAATATCAAAAGAGGATTTTTCCCTTACCTATTATTATGAAAGCCGCTTACTTACCAAAAGCGGAGCGGGACAAATGGGATATATTACGACTGAAGATTCCGGCTCCTATTACCGCGAGCAATTAGACCTGGCTGTTGGAGAGTGTGTATACGGTCTTGGAGAACGTTTCTCTGCCTTTGTAAAAAACGGTCAGACTGTTGATATCTGGAATGAAGACGGTGGAACCTCCTCTGAACAATCCTATAAGAACATTCCCTTCTACGTAACAAACAGAGGCTACGGTATTTACGTGAACCATCCGGAAAAGGTATCCTTTGAGGTTGCCTCCGAGGCGGTGTCCAGAGTACAGTTTAGTGTACCGGGTGAAAAGCTGGAGTATTTTGTAGTAGGCGGAAAAGACCTTAAGGAAGTTATCAGTAATTATACCTCCCTGACGGGAAGACCTTCACTGCCCCCGGCATGGTCCTTCGGTTTGTGGCTAACCACCTCCTTTACAACAAACTATGATGAAAATACGGTATCTTCATTCGTCGACGGTATGGCGGAAAGAGATATCCCCCTCAGAGTATTCCACTTTGACTGCTTTTGGATGAAGGAATATGAATGGTGTAATTTTGAATGGGATAAGGATGTGTTCCCTGATCCTGTGAATATGCTAAAAAGGCTAAAGCAGAAAGGCCTTAAGATATGCGTATGGATAAACCCTTATATTTCTCAGAAATCAAAGCTCTTTGATGAAGCTGCCGACAACGGATATCTTATAAAGCTGGAAAATGGTGAACCATGGCAGTGGGATTTATGGCAGCCCGGCATGGGAATCGTAGACTTTACAAATCCGGATGCCTGCAAGTGGTTTGCCGGTAAATTGAATGCCCTTATAGATATGGGTGTGGATTGCTTTAAGACGGATTTCGGTGAGAGAATCCCTGTAAATGCAGTTTACAATAACGGAGCTGACCCGTTGAAAATGCACAACTATTACACTTACCTATATAACAAGGTAGTATATGAGCTATTGGAAGAAAGATTCGGAAAGAAAGAAGCTATCCTGTTTGCCAGAAGTGCGACAGTTGGTTCTCAGAAATTCCCCGTACACTGGGGCGGAGACTGTGTATCCAAATATGAATCCATGGGAGAGAGTCTCAGAGGCGGTCTTTCACTCTGCATGTCAGGCTTTGGTTTCTGGAGCCATGATATAAGCGGTTTCGAAAATACAGCCTCACCGGACCTTTACAAGAGATGGTCTGCCTTTGGCCTATTGTCCACCCACAGCAGGCTTCATGGAAGCAGTTCCTACAGGGTTCCCTGGTTGTTTGATGAGGAATCCGTTGACGTAGTCAGATATTTCAGCAAATTAAAATGCAGCCTGATGCCATACCTCTACAGTGTTGCCTGTGAAACAGCTAATACAGGAGTTCCTGCAATGAGAGCAATGATACTTGAGTTTACAAAAGACAGGGCATGTGACTATCTGGATTCCCAGTATATGCTGGGAGGCTCTTTATTGGTGGCACCTGTATTCAGACCGGACGGTACGGTGGATTATTATCTTCCGAAAGTGAAAACCGGAGAAAATGCAAGCTGGACAAACTTCCTGTCAAACGAAAGAGTGGAAGGCGGAACCTGGCAGTATGAAACTCATAGTTTTATGAGTCTGCCTCTTATGGTAAGGCCTAATTCCATAATAGCTGCAGGCAGCAATGAGAATGTACCGGATTATAATTATTTAGAAGGAACTGTTCTTCATATCTTTGAACTCGCTGAAAATGAGCCGGCATCAACTGTTATATATGATATGGAGGGAGAGGCCGGAGGAAATGTATCGGCTGTAAGAAGCGGCAATAAAGTATCAATCACTGTCAATGGTCTTAAGGATTATTCTGTGGTGATGAGAAATGTAGGCAGTATAGGTGAGCTTACGGGTGCCGTGCTTGAAAAGGATTCTCTTGGAGTCAGACTTGTGGCAGAAAAGGGCAGTAATGAAATTACCTTTGTTATTTTATAAGCATACATGCTATTTCAAGACAAATTCAGCAGCTGTTCATATATCATAATTATATATGTCTAAATGAACCCTCAAAATAAAGAACTTTTTTAATTAGCAAGTTAGTCAAATATGCTCCTCTTACGGCAGACAGCAGAAAAAAACTGTTTACTGTAAGGCGGAGCATATTTCTTTTTACTATCTTTTAAAAGGCCCTGCCTTTATTTTGTTAAATCTGATATTCTTTATTAATGTCATGATTTTCATTACATATTAAACTTTATGAAAGATATGCATCCATATGTATCGCCGGAAACTAACCCCATCTTTTGATTGAAGGCTTTTGTTTTCGGCTCATTATCTGACAGCAGTACTGTTTGGTAAACATTTTTGTATTTGTCCATAACTTCCTCTAAAAGCCTGGAGCCTATGCCCATATGCTGATATTCTTTTAATATAAGTAAATCCTGTATATAAAGAATAGAATAACCGTCACCTACCACACGGATTATGCCGATCAGCTTGCTGCTATCCCATACTGCCAGAACAAATAGTGAATTTTTGTATGCATTTACAAGTAAAGCGGTATCTTTCGTATAATTAGACCACCCGGCATCCTTGTAAAGATTAACTAATTCCTGCAAGGGTGGTATACTATTTTCTATTATTTTATAATTCATCAATAACTCCTTCTGAGTGTTAATTTAGTGATGAATCTGACTTCTTAATTTAACCATCTTTTTCACCTCTGTTATTTATATTTTTATAAGTCTAGATAGTTCATTGCTTTTTTCAAATAATAAAATTTTATAACCTAAGTTTTTAATTCTTTCTATAATATAGTATATCAAATTCCATATTTTTAAAATAGCAAATCGATTTTTTATGAACAGGTTAAAAATAAAAGGAGTATACTGGTTAATCTTAAAAGATTCTATCAGCATACTCCTTATAACTTATTCTACGGTAACGGACTTTGCAAGATTTCTTGGCTGGTCTACATTAAGCCCTCTGTGAAGAGAGGTGTAGTAGGCCAAAAGCTGCAATACGACAGCAGCCAGGAAGGGGGCATAGTCATCCTTGATCTCCGGCAGAGAAATATGGTAATCATAAATGGAAGGCTCTGCTTCCTGACCATCTATGGTTATTAATATTACAAATGCATTCCTAGCTTTTACCTCACGGATGTTGGAAATCATCTTGGAATAAACCTTTTGCTGGGTAGCCAGTGCCACCACAGGAACTCCTTCTGTTACAAGGGAGAGAGTACCATGCTTTAATTCACCGGCAGCATAAGCTTCCGAATGAATATAGCTGATTTCCTTCAATTTGATGGAGCCTTCGCAGGAGAGGGCATAGTCAAGTCCTCTGCCGATAAAGAAAAGGTCTTCTTTCTCTGTCAGCTGTTTACTGATTTCTTCAATTACCTTATCCTGAGCAAGAGTTTCTTCTACTGCCGGAATAATGCTTAAAAGCTGCTGCATTTCGTCCATGCAGACTTCCTTTTCCAGTTTCCCGGTTGCAAAGCCAAAGCGGAAGGCGAGAAGATACAAACAAGCAAGCTGAGCAGTGTAGGCCTTTGTACTGGCAACGGCAATTTCAGGACCGGCATGGGTATAAAGCACATAATCACTTTCCCTGGCTATCGAGGACCCCTTTACATTTACTATTGAAAGGGTAGAGGCACCGCGCTCTCTGGAAAGCTTAAGAGCGGCAAGGGTATCAGCAGTTTCACCGGACTGTGATATAGTGATGACCAAAGTGTTTTTATCAATAATCGGATCCTGGTAGCGGAATTCGGAAGCAACCTCAACGGTAACCGGAAGACGGAGAAGCTTTTCCAGCATGGCTCTTCCTATAAGTCCCGCATGCATGGCTGTTCCGCAGGCGGTGATTACAATCCTGGTAATACCGTCAAAGAGAGAGTCGGGAATATTGTCCGCTGTAAAATCCGGCAGCTTATTCTGGATTCTTGGAAGTATGGTATTGCGCAGGGAGTCTGGCTGCTCATGGATTTCCTTTAACATAAAATGAGGATATCCACCTTTTTTGGCAGCGGTCATATCCCAGTTAACATGAAGCATTCTGGGGCAGACCTGGTTGCCGTCAAGGTCAGTCAGGGTAATCTTTTTCTTTGTTAAAGTCACCACATGCATTTCCGGCACAACAAAATAATCTTTGGAATAGTCAATCAAAGCAACCATATCGGATGCGATGATGGAGCCTTCCTTTGCATGGCATGCAACCAGAGGGCTGCTGTTTCTCAGGCTGTAGATTACTTCCGGCTGATCGGCAAAGATTATACAAAAAGCATAAGCACCTTCTATTAATTCAACAGCCTGCCTGATGGCTTTTAACGCATCACCTTCATAGAGGCTGTCAAGCAGAAGAGCAGCAATTTCCGTGTCGGTCTGGGAAACGGGAGTTCTGCCTTCTTCTTTCAAACGGATTTCCAGTTCTCTGTAATTTTCAATGATCCCGTTGTGGATTAAGGTGACCTTTCCGGCAGTATGAGGGTGTGCATTGGTATCTGTAACACCTCCGTGGGTTGCCCATCTGGTGTGGCCGATGCCGCAGCTGCTTCCTTCCTCATCGGGTATTTTTAAGGCAGCGACCTTGTCGGCGAGAATGGATACCTTTCCGGTAGTTTTGATAGTCTTGATGCTTCCCTGTTGGTAAAATGCAATTCCAGCACTGTCATAGCCTCTGTATTCCAAAGCGGTAAGGCCGTCAATCAGAACCTTTTTTGCCTCCGTGTAACCTGTAAAGCCAATAATTCCACACATAATGATTCTCCTTTATTCTGTTTTCAAAGTTCATATTATGAATTCGCAGAAACCAGCAAACGGAATTATCTTAAAATTGGGCATAAAAATAACCTGAAGATAAAACAGTTTTTCGTTTCCTAATTCAATTATCTTGGTATTGCTGCTGTTGTGTTCCGGTTACCCGGAGATTTTTCAGCAATTCACACAGCCAAGCCTATGAGAGAGCATCCGCCGAACACTTCGCTGACTCTCTACCTCGTTAACCTCTATTATATTGCCCAAAGAGGTACATGGCGCTAATTTAAACATTTCTGCTGGGAGGACCCTGGGCCGGCCCTGTTACTAGTTACGGTACAGAATTATTATATGCTTCGGTCTCCTTTCTGTGTATATTCAATCAGGATATGTAAGTTCCCCGAAAATCACCTATATATATTATCATTTATAATTATACAAGTCAACTTTTAAGATTAATTTTTTGCTCTTTCAAGATTGAGTTTTCGCTCTAAAATTGTTACAGTTTGGCCTCAGTTAAAGGCTTGTTTTTACGAATAAAAACTAAAAGTAATGGAAGAAAGAGTATATGGATTATGAAAAAAATAATTGATAGCAAATATGAACTACAGGATAGTTCTGCCGTATTATGTACGACAAAAAGAGAGCGATGATTAGTAAAAATTTACCATGGTGTATTTTACAAATATACCCGATTAAATAAGAAGGAGAATAATGCTTTCTTATGGAGCGTCTGGATGAGAAGATATGAAACAAAATAAATGATGGAAGAGTTAGAAAAATAGCATTTTTTAACCAGTTAAAATAAATGAAATAAAAACAGGGGGATATAGCTTGAAGTCATGGCGTGGTTCCTATGCGCTCCCAAACAGACGGAATAACAGTGGAAGAATCATGTGCTGACAACCATATTTGCGTTAGGTTGGCAGAATGGAGGTTTAGATGGCAAAAGAGGAAATGACGGGATTAGGGCAGCTTGTGCTGCAGTCAGAAATGGAAGCACTGTACATAAAAGATATTCATATCGTGGAGCAGGCCAATGAACATGGAATTCTTTCCCTGCGCTTTCTTTCCGGGAAACAAATGGAGTCCATGGATGCTTTGCGTTACCAGGGGAGCAGGATACAGATTCTGGACAGGGAAGGAGCCTGTATTTTTTCGGGCGTCTGCACTGCCATTCAGCTTCGAAAAGAAAACCA
>NZ_FRAC01000022.1 GCF_900142215.1 Anaerocolumna jejuensis DSM 15929
TTGCATACCGCAGACTTGTCTGCGGTACTGCCATAGATAATGGAGTGTGAAAGTGCTTTTTCTTTCACGCTTTGCTCCCATTGCATACCGCAGACCTGACTGCGGTACTGCCATAAATAATGGAGTATGAAAGCGCTTTTCTTTCATACTTAGCTCCCATTGCATACCGCAGACCTGTCTGCGGTACTGCCATAAATAATGGATTGTGATAGCATTTTTCTGTCACACTTCTCTACGCCGATAGATACGGATCATCAAAAAAGTACAGACCGCTGCTTCGAGCAGCAGTACGATAAAGCAGGCTGTGGTAGAAGCAAAATATAGGCTGAAGCGATTGTAAAACGCCGTCTGAATTTCACCTACTGGAGTATAGAACTGATACAGCCAGCGAAAAATCATTGGAATTGGCATAAGTGTACCTGCATTAAACCCCAAAGGCTGCATCAGAACCGCATCGCTGAAATGCATGGCATAATTGAGGAGTGTATAAAAGAATACAATAATTACGGAAAGAATATAGCTTTTATTAAACCAAATGACCAGCACAATGCAAGGCAGGGCTGCCGCCCACAAAAGTATCCCCGTTGCTGCTGTTAAGGCAAATTGCAGATTAAAATCTGTCAGCGGAATATGATACAAAAGGGATATTCCCGTATTGACCACAAATCCAACAATCTGAAATACAACGGAAAAGATCAGAAGCACTAACAGCTTTACAAATACCAGCAGCTCTTTCGAAACAGGGATGCAAAGCAGGTTCTTGAGGGTATCATTGTCCTGCTCCGAGAAAAACAGATTGGCAGCCAAGATAACCAGCAGCGGCATCAGCAGCAGAAATCCACTGCCTTCATGGACGAAGCTGATCATATCTGAAAAATTTGTACTTGAGCTTCCCGCTACCAGAGCTGAACCCAGGATAGGGAAAACGAATGCGGCCAGCACCACAAAGGAGACGAATTTCTTCCTCTTTAGCTTCTTAAATTCACATAAAAGCAAGTTACGCAATGCCCTCACCTCCGGTTATACGCTTGAAGTAGTCCTCCAGGGTATCTTCACAGGTGTGAGCTTCGGATACCTCCAATCCGTTCTCAATGAAGGCACGGTTTAGTGCAGCCACAGAAAAATTGTTATTATATAAGCGCAGACTATGGTCATTTTCCACCGTAAAGTTTTTGGCTCCGAAGTTTCTCTCCATAATTCTGGCAGCCTGTGCTGTGTCGGAAACTACAAAATGAATGTATTTTCCATTTTTCTCTTCCAGCTCGGAGAGGCTTTCTTCCTCCAGCAATACGCCATGGTCAATGATTCCAATGTCATCCACCAGCAAAGAGATTTCTGAAAGAATATGGCTGGAGATCAATATGGTTTTTCCTTTCCCATCGCAAAGCTCCCGGATAAATGAGCGCACCTCGGCAATTCCGATTGGGTCAAGCCCGTTGATTGGCTCATCCAGGATCAGCAGCTCCGGATCATGCATGATAGCAAGGGCAATGGCTAAGCGCTGCTTCATACCAAGAGAGTATTGGGAGAACAGCTTTTTATCACCATAGGGAAGTCCCACGACCTCCAGGGCGTCCTTGACAGCAGAACGTTTAGTAACACCTCTAAGCTGGGCAAATATTTTCAGATTTTCCGTACCTGTCAGATTCGGATAAAATCCCGGTGCTTCAATTAAGCTGCCAATGCGGGGCAGAATTTTCTTTTCGTTTCCCTGAATGCTTTTACCAAAAACTTGAACTTCTCCGGAAGTAGGTCTTGTCAGATTTAAGAGCATTTTCATGGCTGTGGTTTTTCCTGCACCGTTTCTGCCGAGCAAGCCATAAATGCGGCCCTTTTTAACATGGATGTTCAGGTTTGCAACACTTTTCTGCTCTCCATATTGTTTAGTAAGATTTTTTGTTTCAATTATAAAATCACTCAAATTAGGAACCTCCTTTTCTTACTGGAATCAGTCTAGCATGTCAACCTTGCAATAACCTTGCCATAACCTTGCATTAACCTTGCAATTTATGTAAAACAAAGGATTGCAAAATGAAGCTCTGCGGAGTATAACCTGCCTCACACACCGGTTGGCCGACATCTGGCATGATTTGTATGCTAAAATCGTACATAATATGTTCGTTTAAAGCATACAAATCATATCATCTGTCTGTCAAACAGTTTATTGTGCCAAGTTATATTCCGCAGAGCTTCATTTTACAACAGCCTCTTCTCTCAAGAATCCAAAGGAAAGAAAACAGTAAAAATCGTATATTTGTCTGGTTCGCTCTGTACAGTGATTCTGCCATTCATTTTTTCCACCATCTGCCCGACAATGGCGAGCCCTAATCCACTTCCTTTATTGGACCGTCCTTTATCACATTTATATAACCGTTCAAAGATGTGCTGCAAATCTGATTTTTCAATACCGATTCCATTGTCTTCCACGAAAATTTTGATATCCGATTCTGTTTGGGACATCTCAATTTTGATTTGCGAAGCCTGACTATGGTTCATGACATTCTGTACTAAATTATTGATAATACGGGCATACCCATCTAAATCCACTTTTGTTAGCAAGGGTTTATCCGGAAGCTCGATTTCATAATTCAGCTTCTTTTCTTCAAAAATAGGAATCCAGTCCTTCAGAATATTGCGTGTCAGTTCCGAAAGCTCTACCTGTTCGATGGATAAGGAAAATTCACTGGAGTTCAGTTTAAACCAGTCAAATAAAATATCAATATATTCTTTCAGGTCATGGGCTTTGCGCCTGGCAATTTCAAGATAATTCTCGCGTTCCTTTCCGGTGACGACCCCTCTGTGAACTGCATCCAAGTAACCCAGCAACGTAGTAAGAGGTGTTCTTACATCATGTGAAAGACTGGTCATAAGCTGACGATTGGTCTCATCTGCTGCCCGCAGCTGTGAAAGCTGTTCTTCATAGGCGTAAACAATTTCGTTCATTTTAAACGAAAGCTCTGCGGTAAGCTCATTGTCTGCGGCAAGGATTTTTCGATTGCCGTTTCCAGCCCAAATATCATTCAGGGCATCTGTCATATCCCTAAGCTGCCGTTTTACACCAATCAGTTTTAGGAAGCAAACTATACTAAACAAGAAGGCAAGGCAAAATAATATGCCTAAAACTACATCCAGAAGCATAACCTACACCTCCTTGTTAAAGCGATAGCCAATCCCTTTTACCGTCTGGATGTAAAGCTGTGTTCCGGAGTCAGGTTCAATTTTTTTCCGGAGGCGGCTGATGATAGCCATAATGTTGCTGTCATCATATACATAAGGCTCACCCCATACTTCCTCATAAATCTGCTGCTTTGTCAAAATCCTCCCCTGATTTTTCGCACAGAACAGCAGAAGATTAAATTCTTTTGGCGGCAATTCAAATGTACCATTTTGCGTTGTAACACTTCGGCTGTCAAAATCTATGGTCAGCCCTTTGTAAGAAAGCGGCTGTGAATGACTGCCCGTTGAATTAAAACGTGTATATCTGCGTATCAAAGAAATAATTCGGGCAATCAATTCTTCCATGTCAAAGGGTTTTGTTAAGTAGTCATCCGCACCGGAACGAAGCCCCTGAACTTTTGACATGCTGTCATTTTTGGAAGTCAGCATAAGGATGGGGATGCTGCTTGTCACCCTTATTTTCTCCATTGTCTGAAATCCGTCCATTCCCGGCATCATCACATCCAAAAGAATAAGCTGGTAATTGTTTTTTTCCAGCAGTGCCAGTCCGTCCGTACCGGAATAACAGTAATCAACATTTATTTTCTCTTTTACTACACTTTGCTTAATTAAGGCGCATAATTCTTTGTCATCGTCAATCACTAGAATATTGTAATCCAAGTTCATCCTCCTCGTATTTATTATTTTTTTCTTTCGTAAGAGAAAGGCAAAATTATTTTTTGTGTTCCTTTAGTCTGTTTATCTGCAGGTTATGGTGTATTCTTTAGAAGTGCCCATGCATGACCGAAGTGAACCGCTCCGTCAATTCTGCTTTCGCACAGAGCTTTTGTATTCTTCGCTTTGAGATTCTTCATTTATAAGCTGCCCGCCTTGTGGAATATAATATGCACATATCTTCCTCCATTTTACATCTATGACTTTTAATGTATACGCCATTGAGAATAAAATCAAGCAAATAAATCTTAACTTTATCAGCCGCTCAGTCCCCTCACTTTTTCCTTAATAGTAGTGAGGGGCATTTTTTGAAATATTACAATTCGCATATAGACTTCGGCAGCAGCTATGGGTATACTGTGGTTACAATACTAACATACTTCTCGCTTATTGTAACGGGCTCGTGTACCACGATTGATATTGGAGAAATCCGAGAGGAGAATGGCAGAAACACACAGAAATTCATTATATATTACAACTATCTTGGGTAAAACGTACTTTCTATCTTACTCATGGTAGTTGTACAAAGATTATTTAAAATGATTCGGAATAGGAGTGAATAACAATTTGAGCAGCACAGATTATAATAAATGGGCAGAGAAAAGAGTGGATGAATTAATTCATTCCCAGGTTAAAAAAGATAATTGTTATGATGAAGAGCTAATACGGGAATATCTTATTTTCGCTCAATATAGTAGAAAAGGAGATGCGTTAATAAATTTTTTTAAAGAAAACAATAACGATAGCAATTTGTTTAAAGTAATAATTAAGATTTTATTGGATGAAAGCGAAGATTATTCAAATGATGCAAGATATTCAGCAGCTGGAGTAATACATCTATTCAATCTAGAGATACTGAGAAAACATAAAAAAGAGTTACTTTATGCACAAAAATATGAATTAATAAATTTACGTCCATTCTCAGATAAGAATATTCCAAATTGGTTACATGAAGGCATCAGTAGCGAAATTTAATTATAAAGAGGAATTGAGACGCCCTCTTTATATTTGAGAATTGCTACGGCAGAGGAAGTTACTCAAGCGATATAAATATAAAAATATGGATTCCAATACCCCATGAAGAAAATGTAGCATTTAATGTAAAGGAGAATGATTTCAAATGGGTAATATACAATTTAGTATACATGATTATTATGATATGTTAAATCTACATAAAGCTCTTTTAGAGGCAAAATTTCATGAAAATCCAGAAAATGCATCTGTTCCGGGCAGTCCTATCGTTGCAAGACTATATAATGAATTACTGGATAGACTGGCAGAATGCGAGGCGGGAAAAAAAGGTAAGGAAAACTGGACAGAATGGAGAAAAATAAAAAATCAGAATTTTTACAAGGAAAGAGCAATCAGTAATATTATCCAATTTAGTCAATGGAGAACTTCAGATTACCAGCAGAAAGCTAATTTAATCCACAATTATTTCAGCCCGTTTACCTATACAGAAGATGAATTATCTGAACTGGTTTATGAAATTGATAACAAATTTTAAGTGATAAAGCTGCAAAAGAAATCGATGATTTATGGAAATAAGAAGTGATATAAGTAAGAATTGTTGTAATTATTTTAATTAGATTACAGAGGAGTAGATCTCAAATTAAATTTTAATAATTAAAGGAGAGATGATATATGCAAGAATTAGCTAGAGAAGAGCTTATCGAACTTGTGAAAAAAATTATGGATTGCGATGGTACGGAGGAGGAAATTGACAATATGATTCTGGAACTTGAGGAAAATGTTCCTCACCCGGAGATTAGTGATTTAATATTTTGGGGAGAAGATAAAACAGCAGAACAAATTGTTGATATAGCTTTAAATTATAAGCCTATTATACTATAAAAAATATACGACCGTTTTTTTCTATAGTTTGTCCAATCGAGTACAGGAGACTATTAGACTTGTAAGATATATGTCAAAAGAACTTTTAAAGTGGGGAGTAGATATAGGTTTAAGTTCAAAAGATATAGAAATAAAAGAAGCAGCTGAAGATTTTAATTATACTTTTAATAAAAGTACAATGATTTTATTAATGAAAAGATGGAGGAAAACGGTGGGGATAAGCTCAAATGAATTTTATATTAATTCAATTTCAGTCAGTATAAAACAGGATGATTCTAAAAAAATTTTGAGTTATAGCGATGGACAAATTAATGAAGAATTGTTAAATTCTTTAAGATTTAGCTTAGATAGAGGAATGTTATACAGATTAGAAATGTCAAACACTGGAACGGATTTATCCATGAGTTTATTTTGTGAAAATGGTATTTCTTATTTTGGAATAGTGGAAGTTTGTGTTTGATAAAGAAATTATTTATGTTTATTGATGAAAACTCAAAGGGAACATATACCTCAAGTGATGTTTATAATAATATTGTTTATGAGGGTAAATTACGAGAAATGAGTCATTTAGAAATTTTACAGATGTTTGCTGATTTTATTTTATGTTTTATTGATTCTGAGAGTGTGGATATACTAACCGCTGTTGATGAAGCAAAAAAGTATCAGAAGTATAATTATTATGAACCTAATATATTTACAATTTTTATTAAAAACAAGAGCGGTATTACACAAGAAAAGGTCTTCGAAAATATAACAATTAAGTACTAGCTAAATAAAATGGATTATCAGGAATCGGTACCGGATGTGTAACTGGGCTTTTAATGCAAGTGCGCCCGGGTTGCGACCCTAATGCCATCCAAGGAATCCAACCACTATGAAAAAGTCCTCTCAGTCCACTCTCTGGCTGCTGTATTTCGAATAAGTGAAGAGTTTGCCCCCAATCTTTAACCTGCATCCTTTTCGACCCCATGCTTCCTGATGAACATTGTGAAATATATATTGTAATACTATAAAATCAATGATAAGATTATGCAATAAATATCGTTATTTATCCTATAGGAATAATATTAATTGGTAAAAATTACAAAAGAAATGCAATGAGGACTCTGACGTGAACAAGCTGCTGAATGCAAAGAGGCTTTTGCTGCTGATAATAACAATTACGTTGTTACCAGCTATTATAACCTTTATCAGTCAAAAAGAGAAAGAAATGCCTAAGGGGCAAAAGGGATTTCTTGACTTGAGCAGTTGGGATTTTAATCAGAACGGGAGTGTTAAGCTGGATGGAGAATGGAGATTTTATCCTAATTTACTGCTTACACCCCAGGATATGAATAAATTCCCAACGGCATCCGAACATGTCCAGGTTCCGGGCAGGTGGAGTAAAGGAGAGTTAAAAGGTATTCAAAAGGATGATGGTATTGGTACCTACCGGTTAAAAATTCGAGTTAATAATGATTTGGATATTATGGGAATAAGAATAAAGAATATCCGCTTATCCTATAAAATATTTGTCAACGGAAAAGAAATGGAAAGCTGCGGTAATCCGGCAGCTGATGAAAAAAGCGGGTATGTTGCGAATAATCTGCCTATGACTGTATTTTTTCCTTTGAATAGAGAGAATGAAAATACTGGCACAATTGATTTGGTGATACAAGTTGCCAATATAAACTATTATAACGGCGGAATTATCCAGAGTATATATTTGGGGAAGCAAAAGGATATTACATGGGAATATACCAGAGAAATCATAATGGATGTTTTGATAACAGCCTTCCTTCTTTTGACAAGTACTTTTTGTTTTGTAATCTTTTTGAGAAAAAAGGATGAGAAAAAGTTATTATATATGGCGGTGGTTTGTATTAGTCTCGCATACATTACAGCAACGGCTAATGCAAAAGTCTTCTATATGCTGTCAGATTTTACACCCTATTTAATGGATATAAAGATCAGGACCGCCTCTGTTGCTGTCAATATTATTTTTTTATGCTTATTCATTCGAGAAATGAGCAGGGAGCTTTTAACGGCAGCCTACATAAAATTAATTGTGAGCATCATGATTTGCTGTATGGCTGTAACTTTAGCGGTACCCTACGGATTGATGGTGGTTTTTGAAAAAGGGGTAACAGCTATCTATCTATTGACATATTCCCTGGTGGCCCTGCGGATGGTCTACTGTATTATAAATAAGCGGCATAAGGGAATTTCCAGAAATGCAGTCATTTTTTTGATGTTTTTAGACCTGCAGTTTATAAATGAATATATTTCGTCCATCCTTTATTATTCCTCTGTGGTAAAAAGCTTTTCAGTTCCGAATTTAACGTATATATTATTACTTCTTGGTCTGTGCTACTTGTTTGCGGATCAGTATTTGAAAGCATATAAAGATATAAAAATAATGAATGAAAATCTGGTTGCTGCAGATAAAATAAAAGATGATTTCTTAGCTTATACCTCCAATGAATTTAAATCACCGTTGTATACCATTACAAATATAACAAGGGGCTTATTAAACTTAGAAGCGGATATTTCTTTACAGAACCGGAAGGATGATTTGCTGTACATATCAGGTATTACAGAGAAAATGTCAGATTGGGTAAATGACATGATAGATTATCAAAACCTGAAAAATAATAAGCTGAAGTTAGTGATAAAGGATTTTGATATTTATGGGCTGGTAAATGCGGTCCTGGAAACAGTAAAGTATATGAATAGGGATAATGCCGTAGAATTGTTGAATGAGATACCCCAGGGACGGTATTATGTTACGGCAGATGAAAACAGGATGGAACAAATCATCCATAATCTGATCGGTTATTCCTTAAAGGGTTCTGTGGATGGCTGTCTTAAAATCAATGTGCAGGAGTCGAAGCAGAATATCCATATCTATTTATGGAGGACCGGCAAAGAGATGGATGATTACGCTCATAATGAACTTTTAAAGGAATATATTCCTGAGACCAACAGTGGGGCAGAGGGAAATGTTCCAACTGAAATTGGTATATATGTTTCAAAACTTCTTGCAGTCAATATGGGCGGAGATATCTGTATAGAATCCGAAGGAGAGAAAGAATCAGCCTTTGTTATAAGGCTTCCTAAGGCTCCAAAGGCAAGAAAGTCCGAAAAGGTCCGCAGTACTATAGCAGCTAAGTCAATGATAAAAAAGGGTGCTGTACCTTATTGGGAATGCCCTAAAACGGTAGAAACAGAGCTTAAGAAAACAAAAAAGCCTAAGATTTTACTGGTGGATGATGATAAGGTCAGCATTAAGTTCTTATTTGATATCTGTAAGGATGAATTTGAACCTATTGTTGCCTATAATGGTGTACAGGCACTGGAAATTATTCATAGCGACAAGAATATTAAGCTTGCATTGGTTGACACTGTTATGCCTGATATTTCAGGCTATGAAGTATGCAGGCGGATAAGAAGCCGGTATACCTTATTTGAACTTCCAGTCCTGCTTTTAACCGTGAGAAATGCTACGGAAGATATTGAAACGGGTCTGGAGGCAGGCGCCAATGACTTCCTAGTAAAGCCTTTTAATGCAAAAGAGTTAATCAACAAGGTAATAACCCTGAGAAAAATGCAGGAAGCCCTGCAGGATGCCATTAAAATCGAAACAGTATTTTTGCAGTCTCAAATTAAACAGCATTTCTTATATAATTCCCTTAACAGTATTGTTTCTTTGTGTTACAGCGATTCTGAGCGGGCAGGAAATCTGCTGGGAGAATTGAGTCACTATTTGCGCAGCATCCTGGAGATTGACCCTCATCATTCCTTTATTGAATTAAGAAAGGAAATATCCCTGGTCAACTCCTATTTAGAATTGGAAAAAGCGCGGTTCGGCCAGCGGCTGCGGATTTTATTTAATTATGACCCGGCTGTAGAGGATTATCAAATACCTGCTTTTCTAATTCAGCCTATAGTAGAAAATGCAATAAGACATGGGGTAATGGGAAGAATGGCCGGTGGAACAGTGGCAATCTCCATTAAAAAGCAATTAAAGGAAATTGTAATAAGCATTAAGGATGATGGAGTAGGCATAGAGGAGGATAAATTGCAGCTTTTATTAAAGGATACGTCGGATGGCAGTATCGGATTGAAGAATGTAAATAAAAGGCTGGAGAATGAATATGGTGAAAATCTGCATATACAGAGTGCAAAAAATGAGGGCACCTGTATAACAATGAGAATACCTGTATAAAAAAAAGGAAGTTGCATAGATGGTGGCTATTGTTATCGATGATGAAGTGTTAGCAGCAGAGCATATAAGCAGACTATTAAGAAAATCAGGATTCACGGTCTATTGTTTTACAAATCCCTTTGAAGCATTAGAATATGACCCGATAAGATATGCAGATGTATTTTATCTGGATATTGAAATGCCTGAGATCAGCGGACTTAAGCTTGCTGAAAATATACGTGATGTTAATATGGATTGTGAAATTGTATTTATAACAGGGCACAATCAATATGCCCTGGAAGCCTTTGATGTAAGTGCCTTAGATTATCTCTTAAAGCCGGTTACTCCGGGGCAGGTCGAAAGGTCCATCGAACGTATTATAAAAAGAAGAGGGAATAAACAATCTATAAAGGAAGGTAAAAGGAATAATAAAACGTGTGTAAAGGTATCTTTGTTTGGGAAAACATCCATTTATAGAGAGGATGAAAGCAAAAGCCTCAGGTTTATGACAGTTAAGGCGGCAGAAGTTTTTTGCTTTATGTTGTTACAAAAAAGGGGTACCGAGGTATCTAAGTGGAAGCTGATGGATGAAATCTGGCCGGATAAGGATGTAAGTAAAGGTGATATAAATTTGCGGAGTACAATAAGCAGATTAAATAAAACCTTCCGGGAGAATGATATCCAAATAGCATTGAAGTCCACAAGAAACGGCTATCAACTGGAGATATCCGAAGAAATAAAAGCAGATGTATTCCTATTGGAGAATATAGCTGATATAAATTATCTTATAACAGAGGATAATCTGCTAACCTATGAAGGGATTATTCTAAGCTATAATGATATGCTATTAGAGGACTTTGACAGCGGATGGTGCGATATGTACAGGACACTGTATCATAGGTATTTTAAAATAGCAGCCCATAAGCTGATTGATTATTACAGAAAAGGGCAGCAGGATTCACTTCGGATATTAAATATTGTAGAAAGGCTTACCAGGTATGAGCCTTATGATGATGAAATAAGGGAGCTTGCATTTAGATTATATCACCGCAGTTACGGCAGGTCAGAAGCTATGAAATATTACCGGAATTATACAGAGCTCCTGAAAGAAGATTTGGATATGCAGCCGGGAGAAAAGCTAAAGGAATGCTATCAGACATTAATACAGGATGCTTAATAAAAAAACATGGGAGATAAGTCCAGATACTTATCTCCCATATTTTTTTGTATCAATATTTGATCGAGGTGTCAAAAGTTAATCTTAGCTTTTAATTCTGTATAATTAGAGTGCAAAAATGCAACGAAGCATCTTTCATAGAGCTTAGTATATTTTTATTATCCAAGTATATATCCAATAAACATACTATTGACTTATAATATCTGAATCATACCTATGATTCCCCCAACAAATGCCCTGTATCCATAGAAAACAGGCAGTTTGTATAAAATAGAAAGCTTCCTGCGCCTATGGAAATGTATTAGAAGTCCTTTTTTCTGAAGCTTTTGTGCTATATCATCAAACAGATTGTCTGAGCTTTGCGAGTTATCTATTTGATGATATATCCAGCACAAAAGCTTCAGAAAATTAGGACTTCTTATACATTGGAATCGAAGCAGGAAGCTTTCTATTTTATACAAACTGCCGTCCCCTTGCGAAAAACTGCTCTTTGTCAGCCTAATCTCATATCCATGTTACAAAATCCACCTTTCCCCGACAGAATAAGTTATATTGCAACAAATTTGCAACAGTTAGTCTGATAAACTCTTTTTGTAGAAGTTCTGTAATCATGTGAACTGACTACCTGGAAAAAGTTTGCACATGAGGGGTGTGCAGCGTATTTTCCGGCAGGAAATCATGGCTTTAAGCCGGTGCAAATAAATGATATGTCATCTGCCCCGACTGGCATATATTAAATTTTAAAGGAGGACTCATGAAAAAATTATTAAAAAAATCTATATCATTTTTTCTGTCCCTGTCATTAGTACTGGGACTTGCAACAACTCCATCCATGGTTGCTAAGGCGACTGCTTCGGGCGGAGAGACTACCACCTTTGATAATTTTGAGGAGGATGTTGATTTTATCCGTAACCAATCGGCACAAAATGGATTGTCCTGTGATGTGAATGGATATAAATTTACAATGTATACGACCAGCGATCTTCCGGATAGTAGTTTATCTGTGGAATATAAGCTAATCGGAGGAAGTTATGGTAAATATCTAAGAGCGTGGATTGATTGCTACCCAGATAACGACGAGGTAGACAGATTAATACATAAGCTTGTAATATCACGGAGCGATGGAAAAAGCTTTGATCTTGACTCTGTTGTTCTAGCTTACTGCGATGTATATACGTCGTATACCGATATAAAGCTGACGGGATACAAGAAAGACATTCCTGTTGATGATGCCATTGCAAATCAATCAGGAAATTCAATAAAATATAAAGAATATAGCGGCGGAGATAACCTTATATATGACTTATCAGATAAAAGTGCTTTTAAAGGAATTGATTCCTTCGTAATCTCCGGAGGCCTTTCTTCAAAAGTTAATGTAGGTTACTTTATTAAAAGCATCACTGCCAGTGAACACCAGGAAACCACAAATACAGCACCCACTGCAAAGAACGTAAATATAACACCGGATAGCTATGGAGAGTATCTGGATGGCATTTATGATTTTCAGGATGCAGATGGGGATGATGAAGGGGAAAGTTCCTTTCAGTGGTACCGAAGTGATGATTTAAACGGTACGAATGAAACAGCAATTTCGGGAGAAACTGCCAAGCGATATATCATACAGGAAGAGGATTTCAAGAAATACCTTCGGTTTGAAGTGACTCCAAAGGATGCAGGCGGCCTTGCGGGAACTCCTGTAAAAAGCGGTTATTTTGAAATTATGCAGTATAATAATCCGGTTGATGCAGAGCTGAATGCTTTAAAGGTAGCAATTGAAAGCTATACAGCCGGAGGTAATACAGGCCTTTTTCAGGCAGAGGTAAACAAAGAAGATAAAACGGTAACTGTAACAGGAATTGCGAGTATGGCGGGCCAAACCCTTGCCCTTACTATTCCGGCGGGTGTAAAAGTAATATGGGATGCCAATTTTAACGGGAATGGGAATGACATTGTGGACTTACTGCGTATTAACGGCGCAGGATCATTTGAATTAGGTGAGAATGGTGCTCTTACAATGGTTGATTACAGTGGTCTGTATGATCACAATGCCTTAAAAGCCGGAGATGAAATATCCAGTATCCTTATAAAGGGAGGGGCAATAGATGTACCTTCCGGTCACGCAATTTACACTTCAGGAGAAAATACTTCTGTTGAAGTGTCAGGCGGCGGTTTAAACAGCTTTAAAGGAGATACCATTTATACAGTCGGCAGCCATTCTGTTGTTAAGATTAGCGGTGGAGGTGTATATTCATCGGATGGTGCATCCATCAATTCCAATGGGGATGTCCTGATTAGCGGAGGAAAGGTTGACAACAATAAAGGCTGGGCTGTTTATTCCGGAGGTAATGTAAGCATATCCGGCAAGGCTTTTGTTACTTCTGGCCAAGGTGTTGCAATTGAACTGAAAAAAGCCGGTACTATTGAGGTGATCGGCGGAATAGTGTTTGCCTGCTCCGATATGAATTCAAATGCCGTGAGTGTGTATAAAGTACCTAGATATTCTCAAATTCTGACCGGAGAAGGTTATGGTACGATGATATCCTGGGAGAGAACCAACAAAAATGTAACTTATGCATATGGAACTAAAAAGGATTTATACATTTTTAATTCAAAATCAGTAGTTAAGTGGACAATTGAGAATAACAAGCCTGGAATAATGGTTGATAATGGTAACTATAAAAGATTTATCCCAGTGCTTAGTGTTACCGTAACAGGCGCACCGGAAGCTCCTGTAAACCGCACAGTCACCTTTGAGTATGGTGATCGTGACCCCATAAAAGAATCAGTGCCGGATGGGACAAGTCTTGGAAGTGATATCTGGCCTGCTGACCCGGTAAGGGCTGGTTACACCTTTGAAGGCTGGTACACTGGAGAAAATGGCAGCGGAACCGCTTTTACCTCCAATACGGCAGTAAATACCGATATCATAGTCTTTGCGAAATGGGCACCTGTTACCGAAAATCCGGGCAATATAACAGTGACTTCCGTAACAATAAAATCTGCACCTGTTAAAACTACCTATCATGAAGGAGAAGCTCTTGATCTTAGCGGACTTGTGGTAACTCTTAATAAAAGTGATGGCAGCAGTGAAGATGTCCCCTATGAAGATTTTGGTACTAAAGGTATCACAACTAATCCTGCCAACGGAAAAGAGCTTATAACAGAATCTTCCGTTGTTATTATTACATATACGACAGATAACCGGGATGTACTTCAGAAATTGACAATTACACCTGCGGGTGCCGAAAATCATACAGTTACCTTTCAGTACGGCGGACTTGATACTATAACAAAATCGGCGCATGACGGGACAGGCCTTGGAAGTGACAACTGGCCTGCGGACCCGGTAAAAGCAGGCTATACCTTTGACGGCTGGTTTACGGGAGAAAACGGCACCGGCAGTGCCTTTACTTCCGGGACAATCATAAATGCCGATATAACGGTTTATGCAAAATGGACTGCTGACATAATCGAAAGTCCGGGCAATAATAATCCCGGAACACCATCAACCGGAACACCGTCAACTGGTACACCGTCAGCTGGTGCACAGACAGCCGGCACAGAGCAGATTACTGTTGATGTAAAACAGGGTAATACAAATAGTATTGCATCACAGATTACCATTGAAAGAACCACCAAAGAAAACGGAGAGAAATCAGATAAAGTAACCTATCAAAGCGATAAAGCTGCTGAGACGGTGCAAAAGTTAAAAGCAGAAGGAAAAGATACAGCAAGAATTGTAATACCCGATGAAAAGGATGAAGTATCTGAGACAAGGGTCAATGTATCAGTTGCATCTTTAGAAACTTTAGCTGATGGGGGAATCAGCCTTCAAATTGATACAGAGGAAGCAAAAGTCAGTCTGCCAAAAGAAAGCGTTAAAAGTGCCAGTCAGTTATTAACAGACGCTCTCTACTTCCGTCTGGTGCCGGTTAAGAATGATGCGGAGAAAAAAACAATCTCTAATCAGGCAAGGCTTAATGCAGCGCTGGTAAGCAGCAACACGAACGCTGCGGTATCCGTTATAGGCAATCCCATTACAATTGAGACTAATATGCCCTCCGCTGATACAGAAATAATTCTGCCATTGACAGGTATCACTATTCCGGCCAGTACAGCAGCCAGAGAAGATTTCATAAAGCAATTAGCAGTATATATTGAACATTCGGATGGTGATAAGGAGCTGGTACAGGGAGAACTTGTAGAATACAAGGAAGGTCTATATGGAATACACTTCCATATTACAAAGTTTAGTACCTTTACGGTAGTAAAAACAGATGCCTTCTTAAAATCTGCAGCAAAAGAAATCACCAGGATTACGGTACCTTCAAATGCCGTGATTAAGGGAAGCAGTATTACTGCATCCGTATCAAATGAAATCAGCAGTTTAACTGTAAAAGCCGCAGTAAGTAAAAACGCAGCGTGGAAGTTATATACGGATAAAGCCCTTAAAAAGGAAGCAGCCAAGGGTAAGCTGGTTCTTAAAACCGGTGTTAACACAAGTTATATTAAAGTAACCGCACAAAATAAGACGACAAAAGTATATAAATTAAGTATTACAAGAAATAAGTCCGCTAAAGCAGTTATTACAAAGGTATTAATACCGGAGAAGGCAGCAATAAAAGGAAATACCATTACTGCCGCAGTAGCAAAGGAAATGACTTCTCTTACAATAAATGCCAAGGTAAGCAGTAAAGCTACTCTAAAGCTCTATAGCGATAAGGCTTTAAAGAAGGAATTACCAAACAGCAAGGTTGACTTAAAGGAAGGTACTAACACCGTATATCTTAAGGTAACAGCTGAGAATGGGACCTCAAGTAAGGTATATACACTAAAAATTACCCGCAAAGTCCAGGTATATAAGAGCCATGTCAATCTTGGTTTAATCGGCAGCAAAGATTATGCCAATAATGTTGCTGAAATATTTGAGCAGGATTATAAAGGTACCAATGTTGTAGTTGAGAAAAAAGGGGAATATTACCTGGTATCAATAGACTTTAAAGACGAAACAGCAGCTAAAACAGCCTGTGAGGATATGATCCGCAGGGGATATATTATTAACTATTATTTTAAGTAATCAGGATATAGCACATCAATAAAGAGTCTATACCATGAATAAAAGGGTGTGGTTCCGCTGGAGCCACACCCTTTTATACGTAAAAACACAGAATTTTCCTCGCTGTGTATTTTATGATATAATTTATATAATAATTTATTGTTTGGGAGGATGTATAGTGATATTAAAGAAAATCATATTAGAAGGGGATTCTAACTATGAAAAAGAGCATAATTTATTTCCAATTAGATGGAAGTCTCATCATTTAACAGAACTCTTTATGGAATTATGTCCCAAGTTAGACTTGGACGGAAATGGAAAGTTAACGATTTTTGCCACAAGAAATCGAAGAGAAAATGCTAAGAAATATAATAATTATAAGGAGTTTCATGTTTCTTCCTACTATTTAGAAGAAGAGCAAATAAATAATTTAGAACTTTTAGACTTAGAGGAAGCTGAGAACTATATTCTGGATATTATCGAACAAGTATTAACTGATATTATAGAAAGAAATAGTGGTGACGAGGAAAAAAATAGCATAATGAAAGCAACAATTAATCTAATATTGGAAGAGGACTTTTCACTAAAGAAGAAAATTAAGACATTATCAAAGAAAGAAAATAAAGGGAAATATAACGCAGAAGTGTTTAGGTGCCTGGATAAAAAGCTGGGTGAGGCATGGTGTGTAGAAATTCACTCTGGTACTTCAGGCCAGACTAGAGTTGAGTGGTTAACAAGCAGACCGGATTATTTGGATAGAAGAGATTATTTTAAAAAATCTAAATGGGAAGATAATAAATTTGTATTAACTGATAGATTAGGAGCAGATATTGCAGCAATTAATGTTGAGAAATAAAAGTAATTAAGGATATAAGAGCAATCGTTAACAAGAGGTGAATTTCTAAAATGCAGGATGAACTTATTAAAAAGCTTGAAAAACTAAAAAATATTAACAAAGAGAAAAATACGAGTAAAGAAAGAGAAAATAATGTTCTATTAAAAGAATGCATCGAAGCATTACATGATTATGGTTATGTTTTGGATAATGAAGCAGAGTTGTCGGTATATAATAATTTTAAAAATACGTTAATTTTTGCTCCTTGGGGTATTGATCAGATGGAGTGTATCGGTCTGTAACAAAAGAATAAAAAATAGAGAGGAATTTCCATATGATTAATGAAGACATACAACGTATTAAATTAAAGATACAAAAAGAAGGAGTAATAACAAAAGGGCCCATTTCTATACACGAAATTAAAAATTTGAAAATAATTATAATCTTATTTTACCGGAAGAATTAGTCTTGTTTTATACAGAAATAGGGAATGGATGTGAAATGATTGATGGTTTCTATTTAAAAGGACTTGAAGAACTGGAATTTGATGAAAATAAAGTAAAAGAAGAATTTAAATTTACAAAATATTGGATATGGGAAGATGATGAGGTCAATGACCTCCTTGATAAAGTAGGTAGTGGGAACATAGAGCTTATTGACATAGGAGATAGTCAGAGCTGGAATATTATAATAACTGGAGAAGAACGAAGCCAGATGTGGTTTTTTACTGATGTTGGAATTCAGCCATGTGCACCTAAACGCAGTTTTATATCATGGTTTGAATATTGGTTAGAGGGAAGCGATAATTATTTTGGAGAATTTGAATTATAACAGATGGGATTTTAGTTAATTAAATGGAGGAAATAAATGAAGGTAACACTAAATATGATACGATTATCTGGTGTTAAGTATACATGGGAAACTATTTACACGGCTTTAATAAACAATTTCATGGAGAACAATGAAGTTGAAATCTATGCTGCTGAATTAATAGGAGCAGACGATTATGAGGAGAATGATTTTATTAATGATTTAGCATGGGGAAGTATGGTAAAAGAAGAAATAATTTCATCAATAATAACTGAGAAATTAATTTCTGATTTAGATTCATTTGAAGAAGCTGAATTGAAGAAGATTAGATATGCAATATTATTATATTTAAAAGAAGAATATATAAACTCTGGAGAAGGTCTGTTAAATAAATTAGCAGAGGTTTATGCAGATTTTAATTATCCAGTAGAAATGAGTACTTTATATACTATATGCCAAACAATGAATTTGCAGCTAATAGGGATGATGCAGAAGGTAATATGGTTTCAAATTTTAAGCAGTATCTAGAGGAGTTAAAAAATTCATTTAAATTAAATGCATAAATGATTTGGAAAGAAAGTTGGGAGTAAGCTCCAAAAAAGTGCTCAAGATATAATTGATAAAGAAAATTCTGGTAAAATAAAATATGCAAAGAGTTATCATGGACGTTTGGGAAAAGAATTGGAAGCAAATATATTATCTAATCCAGATGCCGTATATGTTGCAGGAAATAAGTCACAAAATTTATATATACGAAAGGAGATAATGTGGTAATTGTGGAGAGTGCTGGTAGTTCAAAAGGAAATGTAATTACAAGCTATGGTCCAGATGGAGCAAGAGGAAACAGTGGTGCAGCGATGATGCTATTGTGAACGGGAGAATTCCAACACCAAGTGGCGAAACAATGCCACCAGCAACACAAATTTACCCATAACTCAATATGAAAGTAACTTTAATTGATAATTTAAAGAGTAAAATAGATAATTCTCATGTAAGGTGGCATTTATCTAGTCAGGAGATTTGGATTGGACAGGAAAAAAACTATTATGAGATAGAAGAGTCTATAGGAAAATCATATGGCAGTTTCAATTGGTTATTTTCTGGAGAAGATACAATCTTATTTGATAAGGAAAATTTAGAACTTAAATCAAGTGTTATAAAAGTTAATGAACCAATAAATGTTACAACAAGAAATTTAGAACTGTTTAATATTAATAATAGAGAAGGAACTATTAAATTATTTGAACCGAGTAATGCTAGTTGTGAATTAGGTGACTATACAATATATTATTCAAATGAAGATGCTTTGGTTTCATCTAGAGGAATGTTAAAAGTAGATGATCAAACAATTGTATTGGACATAACTAAGGATTTTTCTTTTATTATAAAAGAAGACGAATTAGCAGGATGGATTTTAAAAGATTCAAGTAGACATCTAGTAGGAGATGATATGAATTGCATTGATAGTGGGTCCCACTCTGTTGACTTTATTAAGACTACACTAGTAAAATATTTAATATTAATTGAAAGTTTAAATAAGGAATTAACAATTGATGATGAAGAAAAACTCATGAATGATTTTAAAACATTATATGAATGCTTAGAAACCTGTACTCTGACACCTGTTGTAGTAATAAAAGAAAGTATTTTAAACATTTTAGATTTTATGTAAATTAAAATAGTTCTGCTGGTAAGAAGTTTAAAGATTACTTTATTAGACATAAGAAATGATTAGATGGTGAATAGATGTGTAAAATCAGTGAGGGAAAAGCAAAATCCCAAGCTTTATTCTGCGTAATGCGTAGGTTAGTCAACATCATTTATGGAATGATGGAAAATAAGACGGAATACCGTGAGCCAGTGGTTGAAGAAGGGCAGTAAATGGCCTATTTAAGGGCAAGGAAAAATATGGTATACTGTTTTTCGGAGGGAATGAAAAGTTTCATTCTTCGTAAGTATAAAGGAAGATGATATGATTAAAGATTTGTTAGAGGAATTCATTAAGCAAATAGAAGAGTTATCGAAAGCAAATGATAAAAAAGATTATGTTAGAGATAGTTGCGGATCTTATTTAAAGAGTTCTTATTTAGATGATTTAGTTACTGAAACTAGAGAACTTATGAAATATGGAGAATATAAAATTGCTCTTGAAATGATGTTAGATAATCTGGATGAAGTATCAATAGTTCTTGATGAAAAAATGATTCATTTAGCTCGACGGATGATTGGGAAGACGGATACGGTAGAAAGGTGATACATATAGTTCTATTAAAATTAGTATTGCTGTTGATATGGATACAGTTGATATATATTTTGGATATTCTGGAAAGAAAGGGTATAATTCATCAAAACCAGATTATATGTATGGAGCTGGTGCGGATATAGACGGTATTTTCTTGAATACTAAGACAGTGAAAATGGGAGAATATGCTCCTCCTTGTGATAACTGTAAAATAACATTTAATGGTTTTCTTATGCCATATGGAGAACGTTATATGAATGATATTACATTAAAGAGGTTAGAAGAGTCGGGATGGTTTTTGGAAAGAAAAATTAATATTGAAGAAATTAAAGAGTTATATGAACAGAGGGGATTTAAATTGATTGATATTGTACAGAGGTTTCTGGAGAATTACGGAATGTTGGAGTTCAGATTTCCTAAAAAAGGGTCTCCTTTTAATACAATAGAAATGGTAAGTTTTAATCCTTTTTCTGCGCTAGGTAATAATATTAGAAAAGATTTTTTTAATGGCCTATTAGAAGAATTTCCTGAAGCAGCAGAAATAAAAGAAAATGAGTTTTATCCAATCGGCGAAATTGCTAGAGGTAATATGATTTTATTGATGACTAAGGAAGGGAAATTTTTTAGTTATACGGATGGATGCCTAGTAAAGAATGGAGAAAATATTAGCGAAATGCTAGACTGTGTAGTTGGAGAAATATGCCGTCCATATATTTATGATTAATCTTTCATTTCTATGAAGTTGCTGGTACAGGGACTAATCGGTTGTAAACAAGATAGGTGGGAGAAATTACAGAGAAGAGAAAATATGCTAAATGTGGAATATCCGAAGATATATAGATTTACTGGAAACAATCCAGGAATGTGGTAAGGTAGCGATTTATCTGGATTTGGACAGCTCCTTAGATGAAACGAAAGGGATGGATATAATGAGTGAAATAAGGGAACAAAATGAGAAAAGATACCAAGACCTAATAAAAGAGGATTTATTAGAGAATGCTATTTTATGTGAAAATATTTCCGATGAAAATTTTTTATGGTGGATAGATGAAGCGTTATATTGGAGAAAAAAAGGGATTGAGATAAGAGAAAGTCTCTTTGGAAAAAAAAGTTTAGAAAATACTCCTTATTATGATAAAATTGTGAAGCTTCTGCTTGAAAAAGGAAGTTATAAAGAAGCAATCAAATGGAATAAAAAATCTGCTGATATAAAAATTAGAAACAAAGGGGAAGATACCTCTGAAATATTAATTAATGATTTGTATTTTGGAGAGAGTATGTTATTGTTAAAAAAATATGATGAAGCTAAAGCGTTTCTTGATAGTGCATATGTTGTTTTGGATAAAAATGTAAGTATAATAGATCAAGAAGTTTTATATGAGTCATATTTAGAACTGGAAAATTTATATAGTCGTTATAATTCTTGGGCAGACCGTTCTGGGATGAAAGTTGACGATAGATGTGATGATTGTGGAATGAAAGCAATTATAACTTCAAAAAAAATTTATGGAGAAGATTCTGTAAAGACAGCAGAAGCAATGAGATGGAAAGGCATAACAACAAGAAATAATCAAGAGACGTTAGAGTGGTTTAAGAAATCTATAAAAATTTATTTAATTGTAAAAGATAATAAAAAATATGCTCAACAGATATTTCGTGATGTGCGTCAGAAATTGGAAGGTCAAAATCTATTGAACGAGAAAACGGTAGAAAGTTTAAGATGGTTTTATGAGAATTCATCTGAAGAATTTGTAATGAAAGCAATTGATGAGTTTGCGGAAGGTGATAAAATCAAAATGAAAGAAATATTGAATTTGGTATAAATAACAAAGAGATTTGTGAAATCATGGGCGACAAGTATATAAGATTTGAAAAGCAATACATACCGGGATTTACTAATGGGGATACTCGGGCACAGCAGATACGTTTACAAATCAGGGAGCTTGTGACGAGAACAAAGATTACGATTAAAAGATTAAATTCAGAAGGTGGTATATTTGAACGATAGCTTAATAAGAACAATTAATTCAGCCAAGCAAAAACTGAAAGAAAAATCTCAATCAATATTGTTTGGTGATTTGGCAGATGGGGAAAGCAGCATTCCTGATAACTTGAATTTCCCTAATTATTGTGAATTCCTTAAAGTTTGTAACGGTGCACGCTGCGGAGATATTGATCTTTGGAGTATTAATGAGCTTTTACAAAATCAATTTTACATAGTTGGGATGGACGGAGGTAAAGATGTATGGTTATGCATTGGACAGGTATTATATGAGCCTCTTATGCTTAATAAACAGGACGAAAAAGTCTATCTTTTTAGAAAAGATGAATTGGATAATACACCTATATTTTGTTTCGAAAGCTTTGGTGACCTGATGGGAAATTATGTATTTGGAGAAGGGTATAGGGATATAGTGCCAAATTCTGAAAAGGATGAATGGTATATTTTTTTAGAGGAAAATAATTTCTTCTTTTAATAGTATTAACATGTAAACGGATAATAAGTAAAAATGAACCAGGTATACTATTGACTCCAGGGAATCAGCTTTCAAAAAGTACACCTGTTTGATTTGGCTTTATGTTTAATGCAAATTGGTGTGATGATGAGTAGACATATTTTGAATCTCAATAAGAAGGAGTGAAAGAAGATATTGGATAAATTGACTTAGAAAAATATATTAGCGAAAACGAAGTAATTGGAAATAGAGTGGGTATGTTGCCAACAGAAATATCTGAAGTTATGCAAATTGGAGCAGTTTAATAAAAGGACAATCGTTTTATAAAGAGTTAAGCAATGAATAATACCTATTGACAAAATGTGGTTTATATCTAATGATGAGGTCAATAGGCAGATTATATCAATCTATGCCATAGGAAAAGAAGAAAAGAAGAGATAGTGGGGCTTATATGAAAATAAATTATTCAGAAGAATGGATAGAATTCACACAAAAAAAAGAAGAATTTGAAAGTGCATCTTTTTATTACAATAATAATGTAGATGAAGACAAAAAAATAAGCGATTTAAGAAAAGCTTTAAAAGAAACAGATTTACTAAGGCAATTATCTGTAATACGAATGATGGGAGAGGGCTATATATTCCCTGATTCGATTGAGCTGGTTCTCGAAGAGGTGGTGGAAATTGCAGTAACCGGGCATGAGGAGTGTGCTGGGTGGGCAGGAATTGCATTGAATCATTTAAGTAAGGAAAAGTGGAAAAGCAGGATAATTGAATTAATCACTTACTATACAGAGCGAAATAGAGAGGATAAGGCAGTATTTCATTATTCATGGCTATTATTATATAAACTTGGATTTAAACATGCGTTAAAAGAATACATAAAAAAATATAAAGCTTATATGGAAGGGGAACTGGATGAAGAGGATTTATCAGAAATAGATCATATTGAGGAAGGATTAGAATAAAGTGCTAAATTTAATATTAAAAAAAATAAAGGAAGATAAAATTATATCTGGCAAGATGTTTAATAAACTTGATATAGATGAGCTTTTAGATCTGAGGGATGAACCGGCATTTGATTCAGAGTGGATGAGAGTTTTCAACCAAATAAAGGAACTATCATGTTCTGAAACAGATATGCAGATAATTGATAATATAAGAAAAGAGTCATATTTAAAAGCATATCAAGCGTCAAATTCTAGTGAAATTGCAGGCTGTGTATCAGATGATTTTGACTTAATTGCTAAAGCCTATATTTTATCAATCAATGATTGGTGGTTGAATTCCGTCATATTGATGTATGCAAATGATAATTTTCCTTGCGGAGAAGTAAAAATATTAAAAGCTGAAATTAATGAAGCATTTAGTAACTTAACTAAATAATTTTAATGGTATTAAAAGGTTTAAATAATAATTCACGAACCAGAACGCCTGTAATTAAGAATCATTTAGGTAATAATTGAAAGGAACATGAATGTTGGAAGAATTAATTAATTTGTGTAAGAAAGTAGTAAGATGCTTGGTTGAAGATAATTTTAGCTGTCTTGAACAAGATAATGCTTTAAGCAGAGTATCAGAGGAAGATATTAAAAGAGTGCTGAAAGATTATGGTGGTTTAATATCTATATTGCCTGATGAAGCGTTTGCAACAAATGCTTTTGAAGTCTATCGTTACAATGATAATTCAGGATATAGTATTGATTTGGATTTATGGATTAATAATACCAGAAGTGATTTAACGTTGAAATTGGATGTGAAAACTGATGATTGCAATAAAATTTTATCTTATAGAATTTTGGATATTTTGGTAATGTAAGGATTACTAAGAACATTATGTTAATTCTTAGGAGGTATTATGATAAAAACAATTTTTCATACACCATGTGGTGATATTATAGAAAATATTGATTTAGAAACAATGAGAAGATATTTAATTGATGAATTTAATAGTTACTGGTCACAAGGGAGTGGAGATGGATTTATTGATTATTTTGTAGACAATCATAAAATATCAACTATGATGTTAGGGCCAAATGAAGAATATGGGATTTATTTGCATGTGATTGATTATAAGTCTGATGAAGAATGGTTGTCAATTTATAATAAAAATTTATTAGAGGAAGTTGTCGAGACTGCAGATGAAATATATGCATCAGTTGGATTGTTCTTACCACTTGAATTAGCTTGGCAAGGAGTAGAATGCTTTTTAATTCATGGTGATTTATCAAAAAAAATAAATTGGTCACAACCAGATATTATACCAGATGGAGGGAATTGGTAATGGTAATAAAGTCAATAAAAAAATTGGATGCACAGGACCTGATTTTATGATTCACAATATATCATGGGAGCAGCTTAAGCAATTTACATTAAATTTCAAATATGTTGATATCATAATGTTTTTAATATTACCGATGGTATATATAAGTAAAAGTGAAACCGATGAATTTATTAAATTCATTGAAGAAAAAATGCCATTATTGCCTTTTGACAGAGAAGATAGTTCACTAATAAGTAATTGTGTGCTTGAAAATCTTATTTTATAATATTGGCTATTTCCAGTAAAGCCCATGCTTATTTTATAGAAGGGATTGTATTATGGATAGGGACGAAGCATTATATTTGTTGAGTTTTCATTCTGGAAGAAATCCGGATATTGAAAATCCAAAATGGGGACAGGGGTTCCTGGCTTCATTGAGAAAGTATAGTAGAATAGACAATGAAAACAGTTTTATTGAAGTTATGGAATGCTTAAAGGTGATAAAGGAAGATTTTAATAAGAATGAAGTGAGCAGAGACCTGATAGCAGATTTATACGGGATATTTTATTATACAAATTTGTGGATTGGAAAGGGAGGAATTCTGGAAAATAGACTGACAGAAGAAGAGCGAAAAAAAATTGATATAAGAATGAAAATATATTCATACGTGTTAGCTTCTCTTCTGGATTATAGTGAAGAAGGGTGGCAAGAAGCAATTGGAGAATATGAATACTATTTGCTGGGTTATACCAACTATGATTGATTGAAAAAGCACGATAACGAAAGAAAACCAGGAGGAGTTATGAATAGGAGATGCAGAGAGTTCATTGGTTGGGCACGAGATAATGGTTGGGATATAATTACCAGATCTGAAACTGGCTTAGAATTGAGTGATAGTATTGCATCAAGGTATAAAGAAATTCCCGAAGGTTATCTGGAGTTTTTAAATAAAGTTAAACAATGTATAACACCCAGTCAGAAAACATGGTTTATATGTGAGGATGAGTATAATAATAGCTCAGATATTGCATTTAAGTGGAATGAATTTGAAGAATTAAGCCTGGAGGCCGCAGAAGATAATAAAGAATGGAAAGCAGAAATAATATCCTGGTGGGATAAACATTTGCCGATAATTATGTCAGTTGGTGAAGGATATTCATTCTATGCGATTGATTTAGCCAATAATACAGGAGCTATTGTACAGGGATTTGAGCCGGAATTTGAAGAGGTAGAAAAAATAGCAAATAATATTGAAGATTTCTTTGAATTAATTATTACTAACAGAATAGGTCTACTGTAAAAAGGAGGATAGTAAAAGTGTTAGAAATAACAGATTTAAAAAGAAGATTCCTGAAGCTAATGATACAAGATGGTATCAATGAAATTCAATTAGAAGAGCTAGAAAAAACATTGAACATAATTTTACCAAAGGATTTCAAAGAAATAGCTTCCTTTTTTAGCGGAGGTTCTTTAGGTATAATTGATAACTATAATTTTGCTAAAACCTGTGAAGGGGGAAATATAGTTGACGAAACCTTAAGGTTAAGGGAAGCCATAAATTTACCTGCAAATTTCATTGTGTTATCAGAACCGCCGGAGAGTTTAATTGTAATGGATTTAAAAGAAAAGCCATCAATTATCTGGTGCGATGCTAATGATGTCTCAAATCTTGAGCATAAGTCTTTTTGTAATGAACCCAATGTTTGGGAAGATTATAGTGAATATTTTAATGAGTTGCTCACAGACGAAGAAGAGGATAAATTGAGTTGAATTTGAAATTCGAAATACTACATAATGGTTATTAGTAAACAGGATATATAAGGAAGCAGGAAATAAGACGGAGTAAACTGATGAGAAAAATCGAACTTGATGATAAAATTTGGGGAGAACTGGGGACACAGAACCTGCCGGAATTAATCAATGAATTTACAAAAAATCCAGAGGTTGATTCGGAAATTTTCTATGAATTAGTTGATTGCATCTGGGATGCTGGAACTTGTGAGCCTGCATTTTTTGTTGCAATTCCTCATTTAATAGATATAGCTTCCAATCTGGAATTTTGCAGGGCGAAAGACTTATGGAGCTATTTAGGCAGCTGGGTATCCACACATAAGAAATATTGTGAGGAGGTTTCTGAAGAAATATTGGATTTGTTTTATTCTTCATTGCGATACGCTGAAAAGGTATGCGCAGAATCCATATTCAAAGCTGGTAAATTAAGTGGTATTGATGCAGTATATTTATATGCAGGTTTATTTACATTTTCAAAGCATGATTTGGGATACATGACAATGAGCGGCTATAAAGATGATCTGGAAGGTACATCCGTTGCAAAATGTGAAAATGGACATTTAAATGATGTTACTGTTTATAATTCCGGAATAGCAGCATATGAAGAAAAAGAATTTCCAAGTAGTATAACAGTACCTGACCTAACTTCTATTAACTATCATTTTGAAAAGATAGATGATAATCCTTGGCTGCTATTTGAGGAGGGTATTCAAAAATTAATAAAGAATAATAATATTAGTAAGGAAATAAAAGCTCATTTAAGATTATCAGAATTAATAGTCAAGCATGGCGTGAAACCGGATTTACCTGTAAAATATGCCTTTTCCCTATATGGAAGTCTTTTGCTTTGCAATGGCTCAATTGATGAAAGCAACCGCTTATTTCATGGTTGGGATAAAATAATTTGCCAGGAATGCGGGCAGGAATTTATTTTTGCTGATGGTTGGTGTGAAAGTTGCTTATAATTTTCCAATACATGATTTTAGTTATACATAATCATTCTTAGAAAAGTTGAATTTCTATTTAATAAAAACTATCAAGCATATCTGAATCAAATAATAGTGCTAAGTGAGGGTAGATTAATGTTTATAAGCAGTAATTTGGGAACCGTCCAGTGTATCACTTTTTCAGAATACGAAGAGCATATTAACGAATGTATAAAACACGATCCGGGCAATGAAATATGGTGCAGCTGTAATAATGGCACAGAAGATTATCCTTGTCTCTCCATCCTTGTAAAAGACGGGGAAGCTGCTATTAACTACTTTTCAGAAAATAATGCTGCGATGTTTTCCTCCGTAGGTGATTTATCTAAAGATGGTATTGTTAAGTTTGAAGGCGGCCAATATGAAGCAGCGGCATATCAAATAGTACCACTGATGTCTGCGTTGGAATGTGCATTACAGTTCTTTCATTCCCAGGAAAAGCCATCCTGTATTGAATGGGAAGAATTATAATAGGGCTTGTGCAGCAGCATATTACCATCATCATTTACACTTGCTGAAGGATATAAAAGAGCGGATTATGGAGAAAAAAATTTATGAATTGCTTCTTTATGGGGAAATTACATGATTGTGATTTATAGTATATCGTTAACAAATTATCCATGTACCATATATAACTAAATCAGTAAATTCAACTTTAGTGAACTGCCAAAGGAAAAAATGAGGGAAAAGGAGTAACAAAAGATATGGGTTTATTTGGCTTATTCGGAAAATCAAAGAATTCAGAAGAGGAATCGTTACCAAAGAATGAGGTGGAACAGTGGGTTGCCTCCACCTATGCCCTTTGGTCGGAATATTGCGGGGGAAGCCGGAAATATATCGGCGGCTATAGGAAAAACCGTGCCAATGCCAGTATGATGAGAGGTGTGTTAAGGCGGGATTGGTTGATTTCTGACCATGACGAAGGGGTGGAAATGGTAGAATATTTGTTGAATGAAAAGAGCCATATCGGTGAGGCAGAGAAGACGGCTGCATGGGATTACTGCCGCACCTGCCAGCTGGCTGGCATGTTTTATGTAGCCGGTTATATGGAACGGCAGGAAACGATGGAGCTTTCAGTAAAAGCTGCAAGGATAATGCAGCAAAACTACAGATCATGGGATGAATTGATTCTCAGCTATATAGAAGGTTATACCCAGTGGAGAAAAGAGGAAGGCGGAAACGCGGAAGAAGAAATAAGGGAGCGCAACGAATTGTATCGGAAGCTTAAAGCCATACCGGATGGGCCTTACAGCCTGCCCTGGGAATTGCTGCTTATCTGAAAATATAAACAATACGGAACAAGAGCAGAGAAAAAAGCGTAGGACTTGTCTTATAAAATAGTAAGACAAACCCTACGCTTTTTCTATGCCTGTAAATACAGTAAATTATCAAGCGGTAAATGCAGTAAATTTTAAGCCCAAATAGAGTAAATTTTAAGTCCTAAATAGAGTGAAATTTTAAGCTCAGAGATACCATTTTATGACTAAAAAGTGAAAAATAGGAAATAAGTAGCAGGGATATGATATAAAAAATAGCGAGATTTTCCCGATAAATACTATAAGGCTGATATTAGGCAATTAAGTATGACAGCTGGGATGTCAAAACAGCTGGAAAAAGGGGAGAGAATTTATGGATTCTTATTACGAGCAATGGTTCCGTGAGGGAGAAAAATGGATGGCAGCTTACCGCAAACGGGTGCTTGGAATGAGTGCCGGTAAGATAATTCCACTTACTATAATTGCATTAATGCTGGTATTCGGAGGAATGGCATTGCTGAATGATGGCTCACCCCAGGATACCATGAATGGAGTTTGGGCAGGTTTTTTTCTGGGAGTATTTGTTTCCCTCATTTACCTGCTGCTTCTTCTGCCGGGTCTCAGTTCCGGTAGAATGCGCCGCAACATGCAAAGGGCTGTGAGTGCATTGAATACAGTGGATGGTGAACAGGAGCTGCTTGGAAGGGAGCTGCTTTTAGCGGCTAAAGATTCTTCCCGGGTGCTGAATTATGAAATGGTGGGTCCGAAATCGAATCACACACCTGCCCGTTTTATACTTTCTCCTCACTATGTCTGCTTATGGGGCAGCTCGCCGCTGGTCATACTGGTACGCCTGTCCGATGTGTCAGAAATCCGCTCGGATGAGGAGGATAAAAGAGCAGTTAACTACGGCACCCAGGTCAGCACCATCAGTAAAATCGAATTACATACAATACTCTTTTATTATAAAAAACTTGGCGGCAGCAGTTCAACGGAAGAGGAGCTGGCAGATGTCGGAATGGGATTTTTTAGCCGTGAAATTCGTGACAGGGTATTTGCGATGCTTCAAAAGCAGCAAATAGAAGGAGCACATTGATGAAAACTGTCGATTTAGCGGATAAATAGTAAAAATTTACTACTTTTAATTTATAAAAAATTATAGTAAGCGAGTGTGGAGACTTACATTTGAAATAAAAATGATGAATAAAACCGGAGAGTTTTAAATGATAATGGATGAAAAGGGGAAAATTTATACACAATTGTGTAAGAAGTATGAAAATTTAATATCAATTAGTACGGTAAAAGTTGGATATGTAAATAAAATGCGAAATAAGTAAAGTATTGACTAGCTATCCAATTAATGCTATAATAACCCATACATAGACATAATTTTCTATTATTTGATAAAATATCCATCGTTTAATAGAAAAGGGGTTAAGGGGGAGAAAAGTGAAAAAACGAAGGGCTAGTTTTGCCGTAATCTTGTTATTTCTATCTGTTCTGGTGATGAGTATTACAGTTCTTGCAGATGAGCAACCGGAAAGTAAAAATAAATCGGTTATTTTTCTTTTTGATTCCAGCGGAAGTATGAAAACCAATGACGAGAATCGTCTTGCAATAGACAGTATTGCACAATTGACCTATGCACTTCCCAGTGACTACCGGGTAGGAGTGGTATCTTACAATGCCAATGTTGTAATCAGCCAACAGCCGGTGGACAGCAATAAGCGCAGCCGGATTATGGACCTTGCCAACCGGATTCAGTATGAAGGCTTCAGCAATGCGGGAAAAGGGATGCTGCGTGCAGTTGACCTTTTAAAGAAAGAAAAGGCGGGGGAGAAGACCATCGTCCTGCTGACAGATGGCGAGATTCTGATGAAGGATGACGAGGCTACCAGGGAATCCTCTTCCTTATACCGGAAAGCAGTAAAAAAGGCTTCTGAAGCGGGAATTACAATTCATGTGATTGGCTTAGGCAGTCAGATGCGGAATATGAAGAACCCTATCTTTGCCGCTGCTGAAAAAACCGGCGGAGGCAGCTATCTGGCTTCACGGCCTAAGGACATTCAGAATGCAATCGATACCATTCTCATAGATAAATTGAATATTAAACAGACAAATCTTGCAATTGTGGATGCGGATGGAAAGCAGGAATCACTTTCCCTTGACTGCCCCTTTGTAAACGCAGGCATGGTTCGGGTGCTGCTGACCAGCAACGCACCCATTAAAAATCTAAAGACAAATTTTCAGGCTGAGGCTGCGAATCAGATTAATGGAGAAAAATATTCGCTCATTCAAATAAAAAAACCCACCAGTGAAAAGATTGACCTGAGTTTTCAGGGGGCTTCGGGAAGCCGTGTGAAGATAGCCATGATTCCGGAATACCGGATATTGCCCAAGGTAAAGGTCGAATATGACGACAAGGTACCTTCCGACCCGGAGGCCGTTTATTATGAACGTACTGCCCGAATCACCTATACCTTTTACGATATGGAAAATCAGAATTTACAGCTTTGGACGGAACCCTTCTTTGACCATAACAGAGTGGACCTGTCTTCAGACGGAAAGAATTTTCAGGAAAAGGCATTAAGCGGAGGCAAAATTACAATACAGGAGGCAGTAACGAAAGATCAGACAGAGAATATCAGCTTCGGTTACTCTAAGCTTCCGTTCTATGTATATGGAGAGAATGCTGTAAAGGTACAACTGGAAGGCCCTCCGGCCCTGCCTGTTGAAAAGCCCAAGCCTCCCTACCTGCTTATTGGAGCAGGAATTGCGGTGGCGGTGCTTATTATAGCATTAATTATCTGGCTTTTACTCAGAAGAAAGCCAGAACCCCTTCCTCCGGACGACAAGCCGGAGCCGAGCAGGTACAGCTATACTGGAAAACTGAATATCTATATTACAAGGGCGCCTGCCGGATATGATATTCCGCCTCTGACCTACAACCTGTTCCGATTGCCCTCGGGGAAGGTCATGTCCCTGGCGGATATTCTGGAAAGCTGTGCCGTACAGGAATTCTTTGAAGGAGCGGATAAAATTTACTTTAAATCCGGTCCTAACCATAACTTAATCCTGACAAATAACTCGGACTGCACCGTGATGAAGAACCGTGAAATCCTCATGAAGAAAAAAAGCTATCAGATTACGGTGGGCGGTAAAGTGGATATTGTATTTGAGGATGAGACAAGTGAATTAACGTTCCAGTATAAAGATTTAAAACCATCTGAAATGCGTTGATTGTCTGCGTAAAATAAGAGGGATTAAATAAATGAAAAGTAAGAGAAAGGGAGTGGTAAATGATGGAGATTATAAGCCAAACTAACCGGACAATCTTACTGGATGTCATAAATCCGGAAAAACTTGACCTACTTACGTTGGTTGGGGAGGTAAAAGGAATTGACAGTCTAAGTGATGACCAGATGCGCGAAATCAATCTGCATCTGGAATGCCGCAGCTACGAAGAGGCGGAGAGGAAAATGGCACCGGTTATTTGGTCCTTTTTCGATGCGAACTCACAATCGGTTAAATATACGTTGAAAAAACCGGAGAATATTTCGGAATCCATGCTGACGGAAATTAAGCTGAATGAGCAGGAGAACTTCTTGAAAACAGTTTTTACTGTTATGAGCTCAAGAAAGTCACAGGGACTGCTGAATGTGGAGTTTGGATTTGAAAAGCTGCTGGAAATGATATCCCCTAAAAAGGTAATGGAGGATATTAAGCAGGTCCGTAAGGAGATTCAGTATAATTACAGCAAATATGCAGAAATGGAAGACGGAGACCCGGGAAAACTGGATTTAGGTGACCGGCTGAATGTGTTATTTGAAGATGCCAGCACCAATTATAATAATGTAATGGCAATGCTCCCCTTAGCAATTGAAGATGTCAAGACCCGCTTGCTTCTGGGCGGAGGAGAACTGAAATCCGATAATAAGGAACTGGTGCCCGGAATTCTTACTATGGCGGAAAACGGGGAATTAAAGGTTTTGGAAGCTCCCAAGGAAGAGAATACGGCATTGGCGACCTTGGATGATAATATTAATGCAGGACTGATTGAAGTAATCAGGGAAGATTATAATGCGGTCAATGACACTCCCAGTGACTATGTCCAGAATCTGGTGGTACGTACCTTCTGTCCTCTGTCCTCGACCAATCAGAGTAAGATTGATGTGGAAACAGAGGTGCAGAATTATAATTCCTATCTGGAATTCTACCGTACTTCAAAGGATAATTTTATCAAGGTTGTAAAGCCCCTGGTAGAAAAACTGTTAGGAATCAAGATGTTTTTCGACCAGTACAAGGCGAAATCCAAAGGAATGCCGCCGTCCTTGCTGATTGCCAATATATCACCGGAAATGCTTGCAAAAAGCTCCAATCTCCCAAGGCTGATTACATACTTAAATACCACCAACAGTAAAAATAATTTTAAGGATACTATCTGGTATGCCATTTATCCCAATGTATCCTGGAGCCAGAATGTCACCAATAAGATTAACCGGGAAAGATTTAAGGGAAATGTCCAAAAGGCCGGGACCGATGTATACAGTATGGAGTCCTTAAGCATTTTACTGGATGTATTTAAAGACTACCGCGTTGAAACCTTCTTCTCCTTTGAGAACCGGGAAGAGACCACCTTTAATGCCCTTGCGGCAGAAGGTGTGGAGAAGGCCATAGAAAAATGCGCCCCTTTGATTGGAAAGTCCTACAGTGAATTTGCAATACCCGTCCTGCCGAATTTTACGGTTATCCCGAAGAATAAGTCCGGTGTCATTCTGGACACCAAGATGCGGGTGACGGACGGAAACAGTGCGGCGTTTTCCGATGCAAAAGAAGATGTCATGCGGTTGTGGATAGAGGGTGTTTATATTAATGGAGCATATGTGGCAGCCGGCTTCCATGCAGCATGCCAGTGCCCGGAGTACTTAAAGGACCATTTCAACCGGACAAAGGTAAGGACCGATTCAGAGCTTCCGGGTGTGCGTTTTGATATTGAAGCAGGGAACAATTCCCTGTTGGCCTATACCACCATGCCGAAGGAAATTACCGGCTTTACAACTACCATAAAGAATCAGATTAACCAGAAGAATTTCGGCTGGATTTTTTCATCTGAAAATGCTTCTCTAAATGGGGAGAATATAACAAATATTACGGTCTATAAGGCCAGAAACCTGTTATATAATTCAGAATACTCCTCCTATGAATCTGTGTATAAGACCCAGGTGACCACTTATATTGAGAGGATACTCCGGTATGTGACCGGGGATTTCAAGGAAGATAATATCAAGAACTTTTTCTCAAACAATCCTCAAAGTCAAAAGAGCAAGTGGTCGATGAAAAAGGATTGTATTAATGCAATCATCACAGAAGGCGACAATTTAGAGTATAGCATTAATGAAGCAACAAGCATTTGTGAGCTTACCATATCATTTAATGGCAGCCCGCGCAACCTGGAAGTTTTAATTAACCGGGTAAATGCAAATGCATAACATAATCACATTCAAAGAATGGAGGAATGAACAATGGGATTTAGACTGAAAATTGATGGATCAGGACCTGTAAACTTAAGTGAAAGATGTATCACAAGTGTGAATTTTCACTCAGATATTCCGGAGGACTCGAATGCAAGAGCTACCGACCACGGAACAGAGCTAATTATTCAGGGAAAGATGCTGTTCTCCTTAGGTGCGGAGGTGGAGGATTCCACCTTAAACCTTGCAAAATGGAGTATTGTACCAAGTGAATCTGCTGACAGTTACCGTAAGGTTCAGGTGGATGTGGTTGCAGCAGACCAGGTGGTAAGGCAGATTACCCTTCCCAATGCATTTGTTATGGATTACAGGGAGGAACTGGATGATGAGCATGGTGTAGGCGTTTTCTATCTTCATGTAAAACAGAAGAAGGATTTAACCCAGAACACTGCCGTTGAAGGCGGATTTGGACAATAAGGGAGGGAGATACTATGTCATTAAAAGTTAAAATTGATGGACAGGATAGCTTTGAGATTGCAAAAGACTGTGTGAAAAAAGTGATATTCAAGACGGACATCCCTCTGGATTCCAACGCAAGAACAAAGGATGTAGGAAGTACCCTGGAGATTTCGGGTAAGATTCTGGTTGCAACAGACGGAGACCCCTTTGACAGCACCAGACAGCTGGCGCTGTGGTCAATGGTTCCGGCAGAAAATGCCGCTGCTTACCGTCAGGTCACAGTAGAAGTCGTTAATGCAGGAGTGATTGAAAGAAAATACAGCTTTCCAAGAGCATTTGTTATTGACTACAAAGAGGATTATGGAAATTCCGATGGTATCGGTAATTTTAATATCATCATCAAACAGAAGAAAGATAAGCTCGATCAGATTGCCATTGAAGGCGGTTACACCGGAGCCTAAGCTTATCCCAGAGAATGGAGGGCACGTCTGGACCAGACGTGCCTTTTATAGAATTGTCCTTATCCTAAAGCTTTTCCGGCTTAGAGTAAGGCCTTAGAATGAGGATAAGAGAGGGAGGAATCGGTATGGAACAGGAAAAAGACTGGTATCGGATATTGGAAATACCCGATAATTCCAATGAGCAGGAGATTAAAGCAGCTTATAGAAAACTGGTAAAAAAATATCATCCGGATACTCATGCCAGGGATAAAAATAATACAGAAAAATTCAATGATATAAGCGAGGCTTACCGCATTCTGGGAAATACGGAAAAACGGCGGGAATACGATAAGAGAAGAAACCAGGACCAGAATCCTGAAAACAGCGGGAACACCGGAAAAGAGCAGAAGAGAGCTAAAGAAGCACCGGATTTTGATTTTCAGAATATGAATAAAAATTTTGAGGAATTTTTTGGCTTTCATCCCGAAACAAAGGATATTACAAGAGAAGATAAAGTGAAAATGAATAAAAATCCGTTGGACACCACAGAAATGTTCGAACGGTTTATGGGAATAAAGAGGTAACATATGAAAAAGAGATTGAATTTAATCATTGCGTTCCTATTTGTAAATATTGCAGCTGTGTTTTTTTTATATACCAAAATTCCTTATTACTGGTTATGGGGTATCATTTCCCTGGTTATGGCAGGGATGCATGTACTTTGGGCGGACAAAAAAGAGAAGCCGATGCTCCTGGCAAACAGCTATATATCAGGAAAAGAAAGAGCACCTGGCAATACCCTTACGGAAATGGTGCTTCTTGGTGAGGAGGATGAAAAGCTTGCCAGCTGGAATATCTATGGAAGAAATGGATTGGTAATCGGCAGGGATATCGGGGAAAACCAGGTAGACGTCAATCTGGATCAGACTGTCTATGCCAGTATGATCGATATTGAACATGCGGTTCTTAATTACTCCGGAAATGACTGGTATGTGGAGGATATTTCTATTAAAAACGGAATAAGCATTCAAAAGACCGATGGGAAAAAATATAGGCTTGCCTACGGCAAACCGTGTAAATTGGATAGGGGAGATATCATATATGTGGCCCTGACCAAGCTGCAGATTATTTAAAAGACAGATTGAGGGAAAGGATGTAGGAAGAATGGGAGAATCCAATTTAATTCGGTGTCAGAATGGACATATGTTCAGCAAAAAGAGGTATGGAACAGTGTGTCCTTACTGCAATATGGAAACGGCCACTCCGGAGAAAAAGGAGACGCAAAAATCAGAAATCGATTTAGAGGAAGAACTGTTCAAGGAAGAAGTAAAGCCCGTATGCGGCTGGCTGGTCTGCATAGACGGGCCGAGAAAGGGAAAGGATTACAAAATTATAGATGGCAAGAATTTTATCGGACGTGCGGACGATATGGACATCCAGATACTGGGCGACAACGAGATATCCAGACGGAATCATGCCATTGTTGTATTTGACCGTAAGAAAAAAGAATTCATGCTTTTACCCGGAGATGCCAACGGACTGGTTTATCTGGATGAAAATGCGGTATATACTCCAATGCCGCTGTATCCGTATGCAAAAATCGAACTGGGAAAGTCCACTTTTTTGTTTCTGCCATTCTGCGGATCAAATTACATGTGGGAATAAAATAGAAGAGGGGGCAATAGCATGGGTATCTCCTATTACATAATCGGGGTACTGGCTTTTGTGATTGTTCTGTTGGAAATTGCAAAGCTTTTCATTAGGCCGGGCAAGCCTGACTCGGGATGGGACAGGGGCTTTTCTATGACTATCGGGAATTGCGAAGTGCAGGAGGATCTGGGGGAGGTGTCTGTGATTCCGGCAGGGATGATGGCTGTTTTATCTGATGGGATGGGGAAGGCCTATGGCGGCCGCATTGCCAGCAGAATTGCCGTCAATACCTTTGTGGATATTTTTGAAGATTATAATGCCTTTCATAATCCCCAGTATTATTTCCGGAAAGCCTTTCACTCTGCAAACAAGGAAATTCTAAAGGCACTGGAAGGAGAAGAACGGGGAGCGGCCAGTGTAAGCAGTGTACTGCTCCGTAAAGGATATCTATACTATGCGGTAGCTGGGAATGTTAAAATCTGCGTTTACCGGGAGAAAAGCCTGGTTCCTGTCTCTGCCGGACATACGGTTGCCGTTCTTGCAGAGCAGCGGTTTTATGAGGGAAAGCTCTCAAGGCAGGATGCTGTGGAGCTGCTGGAAAACCACCGTCTGTATAACTTTCTAGGAAGGGACGGATTTCAGGATATTGAATTGTTTGATGCACCCATACGGCTGAAGCATAATGATATCGTGGTTCTGATGAGTGACGGTGTCTATGACCTGTTAGGCTTTAAGGAAGTGGAGCGGGTATTGGAGAAGCAGGGAAGCTGTCAGCAGATGGCTTTGGAAATAATAGAGGCGGTAAATCGCAATAACAGTACAGCGAAGGATAATGCCAGTATTATTTTACTTAGGGTAAGAAATGGAGTCACAGTATGAGAAAACAAAACGCAGAGTTCAAAACTGCTTTTACCTCAGAGGCAAATGCTTTAAAAAATACGGATTATTTTGGCTATGTCGAATTGGATCAGTATGCCTGTTATGTGATTGCGGATGGAATTGACGACCAGGTGGACGGAATAAGTGCCAGGTTAGCGGTATCTGCGGCCGTTGCTGCATTTTCGGAAGCTCCCTCCATGAGTAAGAAAGGTATGTCCTCCTGCTTAAGGGCGGCCAATAGGGCTCTGCTTGAAGCAAAGAGCAAAATGAAACTGAAGGCATCCATTCTTGTAGTGCTCACGGATTATTCAAAATTACGGTATGGACAGGCAGGGAATATCAGGCTGCGTTTATACCGTGATGGTTTTTTAAAGTATCAGACGGAGGACCAGTCCCTTGCCATGGACCTGGTAGCATCGGAGGAAATAACGGCGGATAAGGTGGCTTCCCATGAAGAACGGAACAACCTATATACCTGCCTGGGACAGGAGAAGGACTTTCAGCCCCAGATATCCGGGAAAATAAAGCTGACCAATGCAGATGCCATTGCACTGTACACCAGAGGAATATGGGAGAATATAGACGAGGGCGAGATAAAGGATGTATTTGCAGATGCAACCGATGATCCCCAGAAAACAGTCAATGACATGGAGGACATGCTGCTATCCAGACAGCCGGCGGAGCTTCAGACATATACCCTGGCAGTCATTTTTGCCAATAAGGTCTACATAGATCCCAATAAAAAAAGGAAAATCCGTAAAGTGGTCATGGCAGCAATTCCGGTTTTGACAGTGGTAGTAATACTGACAATTGTTCTATTTATACGCCATAACCAAAAAATGAATAAAATTCACTCAATGGAAACTGCCTATTTGAAAAGCATTGAATATATACAGACGGACAATTATGTAAGGGCGGAAGAAGAGTGCAAAACTGCTCTGAAGCTTGCAGAACAGGTAAAGGATAAAAAGAGACAGAAGGAAATCGGAAACTATCAGCTATTAATTGAGACAGTAATTTCTGCGGATGACGCCCTGGACAATAAAAAATATGCGGATTCCGGAACACTGTTCCAGGAGGCGGCAAAAAGAGCACGCTATGCCGATAACCAGGGAAAGGATTATATCAGCGGCAGATTGGATTTGGTTTCGGATTATACCTCGGTCTACGATTTGATTGGCCTTGGAGACAGCCTTGCCTTAAATCTTCAATATGACAAGGCGGAGGAAAAATACCTGGAGGCAAAAGCCCTTGCCGGTAAAATCTATTTTGATGAAGGAAGAAATGCCGCTATGGCAGCACTGGAAAAGCTCTATGCAGACCAAAAGGGAGAAAAGGAAGCAGAAGCGGACCAAAGGAAAGAACAGGCAGCACAGCAGGAGGCCGGTACCAATTATATGGCTTTGGGAGATAAGGCTTTTACCCAGGGAGATTATGAAAGTGCCAAGGTACATTATCTTGCCGCCAAGCAAAAATACCAGCAGCTAAAGGATGAAGTACAAAAAAAGGCAGCTGAGGAAAAAATAAAGGCCGCTAATGCAAAAATAAAACAGGCGTCTGCTCTTGATAAAGAGGCAGCTGGCTATGAAGAGCAAGCAGAAGCGTCTATTTCAGATAAGGATTTTATCAGTGCAAAAAAATATTATCTATTAGCAAAGGATATTTATGCCACTTTGAAAAACCAGGATAAGATTGACGAGATTTCCAGAAAGATGGAAGTCCTGGAAATAAAGGAACAACAGGAAAAAGAGGAAGAAGAGAAGAACAGTAAAGCAGCCGGAACAGATAATGGGACCGGTGAATCCGGTAAGGACACGGGAGCAGGGAAAGCCAATGAAAACAAAACGTCTGCCGCAGAGGATACTATAAATGGTACCACAGGTAAATAATCATAAGCAGTATCACAAGAGGGCTTGCGATATGCATGGAGATTAGATTGAAAAATGCGTTGCATTTTTAATCTTTTTATTTAAGCAGTATCACAAGCAGGCTTGTGATATGCATGGAGATTAGATTGAAAAATGCGTTGCATTTTTAATCTTTTTATTTAAGCAGTATCACAAGCGAGCTTGCGATATGCATGGAGATTAGTATGAGAAACGAACAGGATTTTGATATGGAGGGTTATATTAAAAAGAGAATGCTGGAAATCACATCTCTGGAGGACCGGCGCCTTTTTAAGGAAATTACGGAAAAGCTGCTGCTTGGGATAAATGATTATAATCAGAATGCCTATAAAACCCTGGAGCAGAAAATATTAAATGAACATAAGACCCAGCAGAAGGAATTTGCGGTATATCTTACCCTGACGGATTTGGAGCATTATGATGCAACGGATTCCTTTATGTATCCCATGATAGCAGAAGATGCAAAAAAGAGCGAGGCATTTGACAGCGATATGTTAAAGACCCTGAAAAAGGGAGAAAAGCCCAAGCTGTTTACCGTATACCTAAAAACAAGTGTTTCAGATATTCATAAGCTGGTTCATGGAAACAGGATATTCCAGGGTAGCATACGGACACAAAAAGGGGAATACAAGGGAACCTTTGAGCTTTCCAGAAATGAGCAGTACATGGATCTTGTCAAAAATCTGTACTACATTTTCGGCGTAAATTATCAGCCCTGGATGACCGTATGCGAGGCGTATATAGCCAAGATGTTTGATGTATATCTTTGCTCCGCCGGGCAGCTTACAGAAAAGGAAGAGATACAGGATATCACAATCGATTTTGAAGAATATGCCGGCAGGGTGTATTATAACATGATTCCCCTGTGGAATCTGGAAAAAAAGATAGAAAAGACCAGTACTTATCCGGATGCCTGTATTGACAAGGTAAATTATGAGCACCGGATATTTTCCCACCGCTTAAAGGAAGAGTGTGAATACCTGATTATGAATACGGATGTAGAGATTACCAATATCAGGCGGTTAAACGGGGACCTTCTTATTACCTGCCCCCTGGATAATCCCTGTGAATGGCAGCTTTACCAGGTGAATAAAAGAAACGGAAAGGAATATTATTTGTATCCGGTCCTTTCCAATCAGTCCAAGGAAAGCTTTGCCGGAAGCCTGACGGATATGTTCCGGAGAAGCATTAAGACGAAAGCAGAGCTGGCCAGGCTGATGGAGGCTTTTTCCTACAGTGATTATGTGGTGTTTCAGGATTATGAGATTCTGGATACGGAGCCCGAGGACCTGGAAGCCTGCAATTATAATATGGATGGTTTTATTTTGGATGAAATAAGAATCGGGAGGTCCCGGCAAACCCTGGTGCTATCTTTTACAGCAGCAGAGGAGGAGAACTATTTAAATGAAGATATCATGAGCTTTTTAGTCACTCAGGTGCAAAAGCTGTTTCCGGAGTATTTATGTATCGGAAGGCTGGTATAGGAGGGAAAGCAGTTGAATTTTCTATGGGATATTGTTTTGAGGGCACAGTCCTGCAATAGAAGGGAAGAGGAGCTGTTCTTTGTACAGGCAGATGAGTACAGCCCGTTTTATGAACAGGCCTTTGACTATATCAATGAGGACTGTGTGTACACCAATGAAATTGAATTAAATCTCCTGTACCGGTTTGCGGATATTTTCCAGGATATTCTGGCGGAGGATGGAAGGGAACTGCAGGAATTTAAAAAATATATGATTGATGTGGTTCTGCATATCTTACTGTATACGGACCTGCGCCATGGGCTCAGTATAAGGGAAATCTATATCCGGAAGCTGACGGAAGAATTGTTGGATGGGACCTTTTGGAGAGAAGGTGCGAAGGTCTTCCGGCTGATATCTCCGCAGAAGCAGAACCGACTGGCTACCCTTGTGCTCAGTCAGATGCAGACAGGTTCTTCGCTGCTGATTTTCAGGAGAGCGGTCCTGATTCTGTTTCCGGATGCGATTCTGTATCAGGTCAAGGCCGATCGAAAAAAGCTGCTTTTATATCTGCAGGATAAACCGGAGGATTATAAAAAACGGATGATACAATTTGCACAGGATATGTTCCTTCCTCTCAGCTATAACATTCGTATTTTCTGGGAATATCATTTTGGTATCATTGGTGTGGAAGGTACCATGAATATTGATGAACTGGCAATTTATTAAGTATTAATGGGGAGGATGCAACGGATGGATATGGCGGATAGAAAAGAAATACCGGGACAACAGATGAATTACTACCGCAGGGAGGAACTGGAGCTGATGACAACCTATCAGCTTCGGGAAATCTGCTGGAAGGAACGGATTGTCAATGGAATTCAGGCTCCCCTGGATAAGGATGAATTGATTCTTCAAATCATGCGTTTTCGCGGAAGAAAGGACAATCTTTTTATCCAGAGGCGGGATGAAGAGAGTATTGAACGGTTGGAGAAGCTGTTACAGACAGCCACGATTCAGAGCCTGCCCCATTCCATGAAGGGCTGTGCGAAGATTATAACCTATCAAGGGATTGAAGTTGGCTATTTTGACCGTTTTACCATCGGTTACCGGCCCGAGATTGCAGATACCAATGCCCTTCTGGTTAGCGGAAATAAGATTTGCGCTATTTTTCAGGTAAGGCAGTTCAAACAGGACAAAGAAAGGCTGTATTTAACAAAATCGGCTGAAATGCCCTGTGTGGAATCTGCTGTCAGAAGCTATCAGCTTTATTGTATGGAGCGTTCCCAATCGGACTGGCTTTACCACCTGTATGAAACCAATTATGAAACCCTGCCTGCCCACCTGCGGTTTTATATGGTTCCGGTACTTGATTTCAGGGAAAGGGAATTATTGGAGGCCAATATGCCCCTTGTCATAGATTTTGGCACCTCCAATACAACGGCAGGGACCTATTTGGATTCCACTTATATAGAGAAGCTGGACGGCGACCCGGTGAGGGAAGTTCTGAAGGAAAATGATGTGAACTATGTGACCTATCTGAAAGGAGACGAGGATGAAACAGAAAGCCCGGTCCTCCCGTCAGTGGTAGGGGTGACAAAGATAGACGGTGATAAGGTAGAGTATGTGTTTGGCTACCAGGCTGACCGGCTGTTTCATATGAGCTATATCGATGAGGGCTTTTGTGTTTTTTATGATTTGAAGCGCTGGATAAGCGATGCGGACAAGATGGAGGAGCTGGTGGACAGAAATGGGCACCGCTGCTTTGTAAAAAGAAAAGATATTATCAAAGAATATCTGGAATATGTCATATCCTGTGCAACAGGAAGGTTTAAGTGCCGCTTTAAAAGGCTGCATATATCGGCACCTGTGAAGCAGAAGAAACTCTTTACCCACCTCTTTAAAGAAATCCTGGCAGATTATCAGCTTGAAGAAGAAGACATGCTGGATGAAGGAGTGGCAGTGCTTTATAACTCCATTTCAGACCTGATAGAACGAAAGGGATATCGGAATGACGAGGAACTGAAGGCATTGATTATAGATTGTGGTGGAGGTACCACGGACCTGTCATCCTGCCGTTTTTCTATTAATAATCAAAGGGTCTCCTATAAAATTGAGGTAGCAACGTCATACGAGAATGGTGATACGGATTTTGGCGGGAATAATCTCACCTTCCGGATACTGGAGCTGCTTAAGATTGCCCTGGCAAGACAAATAGAGGAGGAAGAGGGGGATATGCCGGAGGCAATTGTTGAAAAGCTGGGAACGGATATCTTCCGCCGGGTAGACCAGGAGGGAATCCGGGAAGTGTACCGGCTGCTGGATGAGGAATATGAGAAAGCGGAAAAGACTATTCCGACCCGGTTTAAAGAATATGAGCATAAAAGCAATAACGAATATTTTGCTGTGAAAAACAATTTCTATTATCTCTTTGGAATGGCTGAACAAATTAAGAAGATATTTTACGGTAAGACGGATATTCTCCGGGTGGCAGTATCCAGTTCCGAAATAAGGGAAAATGCGGTAAAGTGCGTTCTGGCTGAGCGGTTTAAGCTATCCGTAAGGGAAGCCGCCGGGGAGCCTCTGAAGATATTAAAGGATATCCCAACGGTATATATCAGCATTAATGAACTGAATCAATTATTGAAGGCGGATATTTATGGGATTATTAAGAGATTTATTGAAGCCTCTTATGAAAATGGGGAATTACAGGAATATTCCATTATGAGATTAACCGGCCAGTCCTGTAAAATCGACCTCTTCCGGGAAGCCCTGAAGGAATTTATACCCGGGAAAGTCATTGCCTCGTCCAAGAAAAACAACAGCCAGGCAGAGGACTATGAGCTGAAGCTCATGTGCCTTGACGGAGCAATTAAATATATCAAAGATAAACGGTTTGGCTATGCGGATGTAAGAATCACCAATGAGCCGCCGGCTTTTCCCTATATTGTTACGGCAATAACCCATACAAAGGAAGAAAAGATACTGATACAGAGCCTGGACAGGCGGAATATACGGGGCTATATTTCCAGAAATATGGCGGACTTAACGTTGCAGCTGTATCTAAAGGATACCAATGGCAATTTGCTTTACAAGTATAATTGTTCCTTTTCCCAGGCTGACTTTGAGCCCGCAGAGGCGGAAGAGATTGTGGAGAAATACCACAATGAGATTTTGCAGGATGATGTGGATTCTATTGTAGACAGGGAATTAAGATGCTTTGTTCTGGCCGACGAAGAACGCTGGGGATTTGCAGTGGTGCCAGTTCTTAGAAATGAGGAACAGCTGATGCTGGGACCGGACCAGTTCTACCTGTTCGAGATAGAGAGCTGGCTTATGAACTTCTTTGACGGAACAAAATAAGGAGGAAGAAATATATGCTGATACAGGCAGTTCCATTATTTCAGGATGGACATATATTAAGGCGGGAGATGCTGATTGCACTATCGGACTATGCCTTTCTGACAAGTCAGCTTCTGTATAAGGGATATGCAGATGGTATTCTTACCGGCTGTGAACTTACTACGACAAAGGACAGCATTATTTTGAATACGGGAATTGTGTTTTTTAAGGGCCAGGCATATCTTATCAAGGAGCCCATGGTAATTACATATTATCCCACCAACACGACAACCATGTTAAAACTGACCATTTCCGACGAACTAAAAGATCCCAATTATGTATATCGGGAGATGGATATGGTCCTGACAGAGCAAATCAGCCTGCAAAACAATGAAATAGAGCTGTGCCGGTTCAAACTGCAGCCAGGTGCCAAGCTTCGGGACCAGTATCAGGACTTTGAAGACCGGAATACCATTTTTGATACCCTGAACCGCATCCACGTACCCTTTTCGGTAAAGGGCGAAGGTACCCTGGACAGGGAAATAACCAGGGCCTTTGCAAAGGAAATGCTGGCAACGGACAGTTTGACGGATTTTGATGCTTACTTTTGCATGCAGATTCTCAATCAGTCCTATCCTGTCAGTAAGGAGGCTCTTCTTGTATATTTGAACCGGAGTCATCAGGCAGTCTTGTCTGAGCATTCGAATCAGGCAGTCTTTCAGGAACTGATTAAGGTTCTGAAAATGAGGCAGAGCGGGAAGAAAAGCGGCGGAAACAGAGAAGGCTCTAAAAAGTGGAAGGTGACAGTGGATTAAAAACGGGTGGAAGGTCAGTTTTCCACAATAGGGAGGCAGTTTGCACAAGGGGCATTCAACGAAGAAATAGTTAGGATTCAAACCGAACAATACCTTTATCTCCATCAACGACAATTTCCTGTTCATCCTGTAATAATTCGGTTGCATTGCCACAACCTAAAACAGCAGGAATATTATATTCCCTTGCTACGATGGCACTATGGGATAAAGGACCGCCGGTATCGGAAACGATTGCCGAGGCTAAAATAAACAACGGTGTCCATGATGGATCGGTATAACGGCAAACCAGAATATCACCCGGCTGCATTTTGTCAAATTCCTGTAAGGTTAAAATTTTTCTTACCCGTCCCCGGCAAAATCCCCGATTGCCGGATACACCAGTCAGTATGTTGGGGTCGTCCTGTTTTCCTCCAAGAGAAAGGCTATTCCATAACCTTTCGTTTTGGAGACGGTTCGCCTTTCTGACCTTAACCCGATTCTTATAATCCGGAATCCCGTCAGGCAGGGAGTATACCTCCTCTAATGTAAGGAAAAGAATATCCTTCGGCTGTTCAAATATTTCTGGAAACCGGAGATTCAGCTCAAATGCAATCCTGCGTGCCAGTCCATAACACATTTCTATCATATAAAGACTTTCTTCGCGGTTCACATGATACCCTCGTATTTCCTCAATCTTCTTACGCAATTTAGCAGCTTTTTTTGCAGAAAAGCGCTTTGCAATTTTCGCAAGGATTACCTGATACTTGCTGTTTTCTAAGTCCCTGTTATCAGATTGTAACAAAGCTTTTATCAAAGAAAACAGAGAAGTCATATCCTCATACCATGATACGGAGCCGAAGGCACAATAGCTGCTGCTGGATTTCCAGCCAAATTCATTAAGAAAATTCTGCAGCTTAGCTGAAAAATCAGAATAGTCATTGCGAATGGCTGCTATAGCGTTTTTATCTTCTTTTCTGAAAGCTGTAATAGCTTTTTTCAACTCACTATGCTTCTGAATATAAGCGGTAAGGTTTCTTAATGCAACATTTAACTCCCACGTTTTATAGGACAGGTCACTTAACAAATCGAATTCATTAATATTTTTATCTATATGGTGTAAAGTTGGGTAAAGCAGCTTGGATACCGCAACCGAAGGAAAAATATTGTAACGAAAGCGGATGCAGGCAATTTCTTCAGATAAGTTCATAAGCTCTTTCACTTGCTGAACCAACGCGGAAACGGACAACCGGGAAATATCCATCACAGATTTTTTATCTAATTCTTTTTTTATCATGGAAAACGCACGGTCTGTATTTAATGAATTGATGGAATAATTTGTAAACTGCCGAAGCAGAAATGGGATTTTCACAATTCTCGGAGAAATATGCATCGTACCTGCCGAGAAGGATAGTATGCCCTTTTCATCCATGCTTAGTTCGCTGCCGATAGAAACACCTAATTCATGAAAAACTTTTGATTTTGCCTTATCTATGATTTCACATGGTTCTACATCCAGAGGATAAAGGGGAACAGGACAATGTTCTATCCAATTATTCATCGCCGCTTTCTGAGCTGCGGAAAGCTCCGGCTGTCTTTCAGTTGTTTTATTTAAGGTTGTAATAGGGCGGGATTGTAATAAATATAGCTTACCACCCGAAATGGCCCATTCAATATCCTGGGGGGTGCCATAATGCTGCTCTACTCTCAGGCCTATTTCAAAAACCTCAAGCGCCTGATTGTCACTCAGGCAAAAGCGGCCTTTTTGCTCCAAGGGTGTTTTGGTTTCCTTAACCCCTGTGGCACCATAGCAGATTAAAATATCTTTATCACCCATCTTTTTATCGACAATACGCCCTTGTTTTTTGCTGTAGATATAAATATCCGGGGTTACTTTTCCTGAAACAATCGCTTCACCAAGTCCCCAGGAAGCATTGAGCATCATCCGATCTGTTTCCTGGCTGACGGGATCAATCGAAAAAAGAACACCTGAAACTTCACTTTCAACCATTCTTTGAATAACAACCGCCAAAGATACGTTGACCGTATCAAAGTTTGCCTGCTTCCGATAAGCAACGGCACGTGCTGAATACAAGGATGCAAAGCATTCCTTTATTGCCATGATAAGCTGCTCTTTACCAACGACGTTAAGATATGTTTCCTGCTGCCCTGCAAAGCTTGCTTCCGGCAGATCTTCAGCAGTAGCTGAGGAGCGGACGGCAACTCTCATATTTTGCCCAAGTGCAGCGTAACACTCTGCTATTTCCTCTTCAAGTTCAGCCCAAATCTGTCCGGCTGCTATTTCAGAGCGAAACTTGTTACTGTAAGTAGATAGCTGCTGCTCAAAGCTGTTCCGCTTCATATATTCGTCAAATGCATCTCCTGTAATACAAAATCCATTGGGGACAGGCAAGCCGGCGTTAAACATTTCACCTAGATTTGCGCCTTTTCCTCCGACAACAGAAACGTCCTTCTTTTTTACCTCCTGAAACATTCTTATATATTTCATTGATAAACCTCCTTTATTCCAAACCTCAAGCTTTCGATCACATTGTTTTAAACCGAAAAGATAAAGATGCTGCAATCAAGCCTGATAAGGCGAGAATCACAACGCCCCCAATATAATATCGTTGTGGATAATTCAGTGAAAACTGAAATAGTATGGTTCCGATACTGCCGCCAAAATTACGGATTAAATGGGCGGTACTGTTTACTCCGGCAGCATTGCCCCGGGTTCGGGTAGAGGTATATGCCAATAATACGGACGTTAATACACCGGAGCCGAATCCCAGCAATCCCACAGACAGCGTAAAGAAGAACGGCATGAAAATGCTTCCCATCAGGCCTGCTGACCAACCGATTAATATGACTGGACCCTCAGAAATTTTAATCAATCCTCCCAGAATACTCCCAATGCCCATGAGGACGACGAATACCGCCAGCAGATTCCCTGCGGTATCCGCGCTTAAGCCCATTGAAAACTGCATGAGACTCGGCAGATATGCCAAGCAAACATTATAGAATGCTCCGAGCAGAAATACCTGAAAACACAGGTTTCTCAATAAGGGATCACTTACAAATTCCTTTGGAAGCAATACATTTCCGTTATTAGCGTCTTTTCGTACCACAAGGAAAAGCAACACGGCACCGAAGACCAGCACCAGGTATTGTTGATGATATGCTTGTTCAATCCCCAAGGTTACAAGAAGAATAGCGATAATCATAAGCAAATGCTGCTGAAATTGGAAGGGTACTATTTGTATTACAGGAACGCTATCAGAAAGATTACGGAATACCAACCAGAAACTTAGCATTTCAACCGGAAGTAATATGTAAAAGATTACCTGCCATGAAGCAATATGGGGCAGATAACCGCCAGCTAAACTGCCTAGTCCATTAAATACGATTTGTACAACAGCAAAGGCAGCAAAAACCGCCGCATATTTTTCTTTCTCAAACTGTTCGGCTATTATCCCGTAGGTTGCCGGTACTACCACTCCTGCTCCAATCCCCATAGCGATTCTTGCTATCACAAGATACAGCATGGAACTGCTGAAGGGAGCTATTATTGTACCCAAACCAAATAATAGAGAACCAATGATGAAGTTTTTCCTGTTGCCGAATTTTTGGCATAAGCTGCTGGACAATATAATAACGGCTGAAGAGGCCAGTATATAGCTGCCATGTACCCATGAATAAAAGGAAACTGAATTAAAGCTGTCGCTGATTGCGGGCAGTGCGCTGCTGAAATAGGTTTGCATAATAGTAGAGGCACCCATGCAGAGCAATAAACCGATGAGTATCGCAGTTCTTTTAGGTCTGTTCAAACTGAAACACCTCCTTCAGCAACAGTATAGCATGAACCTATGAAAATTACAAATTATTTTCATAGGTTTGTTAAAAAATATCAAAGATGCTCGAGAAGCATTTTTTCAATTACCTGATACCATGACTGAAAACCAGCGCCGATCTTGTCTTTATTCGTGCATAGTATGGCAAGCGTTGCAACAGCAGAGGCTAATTCTTCATCAGATGCGGAGATAGTTATTCCCTTATTTATCCATACTTTTCTGATCTGCTGTATGAAATGCAAGTTATCCTCTGCGGTAACAGGATCGTCGTTCCAGACCAACGTTTCTAATAAACTGCTATATTCATTGGTGTAAAATTTGTTTGTGTTTGTTTTATCTATAAGAACATTGGCGAGGTCAGTAAAAAAATCTTTTGGTGTTTGATTTTCTTCTTTTATTATCATTATAATTTTTTTCCGTATTCGATTCTTCTCATCACGCAGGATTTCTTCATAAAGAGCTTCTTTATCTTTGTAAAATGTATAGAAACCGCCTAAAGATATACCCACCTGCTTTGTTAATTCCTGTATCCTAAAATCTTTAAAGCCTTGGTGCATAAACATTTTTGAAGCTGTTTCTTTTATTCTTAGCTTTAATTCCGCTCGTTCTTCCTCAGTATATGGACGTCCCAAAAAATTTACCTCCTATCTCAAATGATATTCATGTATATTATAATACCTTTTCATTAAAATGGAAAGGAGTGTTCCCAAAACATGAAACGAGGAAACTCATTGGAAACACAAAAATGATGAACTGGATTTGCTTTTTCTGAAGCATTTTCATGCCGGCATGTTATGAAATAGGTTTCATTGACAATTTAAGTAAAATTAAGTTGATTTATAATATTTGTAACCTTAAAATAGAGGTAACATAACTTATATCGAGGAGGGGTATAAATGTTTAATATTGCTATTTGTGACAACAATAAGCAAGACGCTGTAAAAATTAGAACTATTGTTAAAAGCTATATGGATGCCAAATTTATTCCCTATCAAATATATGGTTTTAAATCAGGAGAGGAACTGCTGGAATTTCAGGGTAAACTTGATTTAATATTTCTTGATATTGCAATGGATGGGATAAATGGCATTCAGGCTGGCAAAAAGCTGCATGAAATAAACAGAAATGTAAAAATTGTATATACGACCAGCTATAAGCAATATTGCATACAGGCAGTGAATAATGTACATGCCTTTGCGTATTTGGAAAAGCCTGTTACAAATGTAATGGCCGAGAAGCAGCTGGATGAAGTAATGCGGTATATTCAGGAAGAAAGAGAAAAAGCGGAAACGGTTAAATTTGATATTATTGTGATTACGGAGGAAGGTGAATTAGAAAATAAAATCAAGAATTTTGAAGTGAAGGATATCATTTATTTTGAATATATTAACAGGAAAATAAAAATAAAACTGAGGGATGAAGAATGTTTCTTCAGTGATAGTATGAATCGTTTAGCTGCAAAGATGCAGAGGCATAATTTTGAAATCTGCCATCAATGCTATTTGGTAAATTTGATACATGTGAAAAAAATAAAAGGTTATCAGGTTTATCTTGATAATAATGAAAAGCTTCCGGTTTCCCAAAAAAAATCAGCTGATTTCAGGAAAAAGCTGAATAAGTTCATACAGGACTGTATTTAGGAGAAGAAATGGATGATTACATAATTTTTTTAGTTGGAACAGTTATTTCATGTCTGATTAACAGCATTATACTGTTTCAATTTATTGAAGAAAAAAATGAAAGGCTGTATTCCAATCAATTATTTTATTTTCTGGTAAAGGCAGGGCTATATTTCCTTACCATATGTGTCAACGTGGTACAGCAGCCTGTCTTTAATATTATAAGCTGGATCATATTGTTCAGTTTTGTAAATATCACATTATATGGCAATGGGAACAGAAAAACAATACACAGGATTATGGAGATTCCGGTATTAATTGCAATATTGACCATATGTGAAACAATAGGGGTATTTATACTGAAATTTGTTCTATGGGCTTTGAAGATACATCATATTCAGTCTATTATGATGGAAAGCCTGGAAATAACCTTTTCCAAAATGGTGGTGCTGATTTTTTATTATATTATCATTACAAAATTTAGGAAGGATGACTCTGCCAGACTGTTTACGAAAACTCAGTTTGGAGTTGAATTTATTATCATTTTGTTTAACATTGCGAATCTGGCTGTTATTATCTCTTTCATCACTAAGATTACCAGCCAAAGGGAGCATATCTTCCTGCTGGTTAATATGGCATTTATGTTATTTGCCGACTTGTATTTTCTTTTCTTTGCCAGGTTCGCGGAAAAGTATAATCAGCTCAAAGTAAAATTCAGGCTCCTGGAGCAGCAGTCATTGCTGCAATACGAGTATTATGCCGAGCAGGAAGAAAAATATAATGAATCCGTTAAAATTCTCCATGATGTAAACAAGCATTTAAAAATGATAGAGAATATGTATCAGGCAAAGGAAGATGAAATTGCAATAACCTATGCCCAGGAAATAAGCCAGATGCTTCTGCCGCTGGCCTTGGAGGATTATACAAATAATCCGATTCTAAATGTACTCTTAAACGATAAAAAGAAAATTGCCAATTTCCATAATATCAGATTTGGTATGGAAATAGGTACGATTGATTTGAGCTTTATGGAACCCATTGAAGTCACTACAATCTTCGGCAATTTATTGGATAATGCAATCGAAGCCTGCGATAAGGTATCCGGAGACAAATATATAGAAATGAAACTGGATAAATACAATGATTTTATGGTTATAAATATCAGCAACAGCTCCATGCCCATTGGAAAATGGCATCTTGGCAAGCCGGTGTCAGGGAAGGGCAGACATCATGGAATAGGCCTGCTAAATGTAGAAAGCATTATAAAGAAATACAATGGCAATATGATCCTGGAGGAGGCAAACAGGAAATTCAGCTGTAAAATCATCATTAATCAATAAATAGCCAGGGGGCTTTTTTGATTAGACAAGCTTATACAAAAAAGACTATTTTCTGTAAGTTATACACAAAAACTGTAACTTGTGCAGACGATATTGAAAATAAATTAATGAAGTGAGAAAATGCGACTGTAAACAAGTAACAGTCCAAAATTAAATCAGAAAGGAAAGATTATCATGAAAAATGAATTGAAAAAATTATCTCTGGAACTAGCGTCAAAAGCAATATTAAAGTCAGCAACGAAGGAAGCTAACTCTTCCTGTTTTTTTATTGGCTATCAGCCTAAACTGCCAAAGGATGTTATGAAGCTGAGAAAATTTTAAATTCCGAAGCAATCAGCCGGCAAATACTGATCAATAATGGGGAGAAGATATAACGGGGTATAGAAATATAACTTTATTGGGGTTACGATGCAACTTGTTCATAAAGGCAGATAATCAGCAAATAGAAGCTGTTTACGAAGGAAAGGAATGAATGATTATGGAAAAAGTAGCATTAGTAAGTCCGTTAAGAACCGCCGTTGGTTCTTTTAATGGAACACTTGCACCTTTAAGTGCCCCTGAACTTGGCTCGACCGTCATAAAAGCATGCCTTGCTCAAAGTAATCTGGAGGGTTCTTTTATTGATGAGGTTTATTTTGGAAATGTACTTCAGGCAGGCAGTGGCCAGAATCCTGCCAGACAGGCCGCATTAAAGGCCGGGATACCGATTGATATACCAGCCTCAACTATAAACACTGCCTGCGGTTCAGGGCTTCATACGGTAGCCTTGGCCTATAATGCAATTCAGGCAGGCCAAAGCAGCATTGTTTTAGCCGGAGGAATGGAGAGCATGTCAAATGCACCCTATCTACTAAAGGATGCCAGAAACGGCTACCGGCTTGGCAACGGAGAACTTTATGATAGTCTGGTCAGTGATGGCCTCACCTGCCCTATCAATAATTACCATATGGGAATTACTGCAGAAAATGTTGCGGAAAAATATAATGTTACAAGGCTTGAGCAGGATGAGTTTGCCTATGAAAGCAACAGAAAGGCAACGGAAGCAAAAAACAAGAAGGCTTTTGAAAGCCAGATTGTGCCTGTTATAATTAAACGGAAAAAGGATGAAATCTGCTTTACGGAGGATGAACATGTAAGGGCAGACAGCAGTGTGGAAAAGCTTTCCGGTCTAAGAACAGCATTTAAACAGGGAGGAACAGTTACTGCCGGTAATGCTTCACCGATAAGTGACGGAGCAGCAGCCGTACTTGTAGCTTCCGAAAGCAAATGCAGAGAACATAACTTAAAACCTTTAGCTTATATCAAAGGGTATTCACTTGTTGGGGTAGATCCTGCCTATATGGGTATCGGCCCGGTGTATGCAGTTTCATCCCTTCTTAAAAAGCAGGGACTATCCGTAAAGGATATTGATCTTTTCGAATTAAACGAGGCATTTGCCGCACAGGCATTGGCAGTATGCAAGGAACTTGGAGTCAACAGGGAGAAGGTCAATGTCAATGGTGGTGCAGTAGCAATCGGACATCCGGTAGGGGCAAGCGGCGCCAGAATATTGGTCACATTAGTGCATGAAATGATACGAAGCTCCGCCCATTATGGTGTAGCATCCCTGTGTATTGGTACAGGCATGGGCATAGCAATGTTAGTAGAGAATGCATTAATCTAAAATGGAATCTTTTGATGATGATACCGCTGATAAGTTCTTTGCAGTTTGAATGACTGCATAATCAGCAAGTCAGAAACAGCTTAAAAAAGAGAGGGATATGTATGAATCAAAAAGATATTCGTTTGCTGCAATCCATGCCTGCTGCCAGCCCCAGCTACGGCCGCCCGCCGTGCCGTTTCATAAACCGTGAGTATTTTACCATCAGTTATGAATCAGACCCGGATTCTATCCGGCAGGCAGTTCCGGAGCCTCTTCAGCCGGATGGAAGTAACATTGTTTTATATGAATGGATTAAAATGCCCGATTCGTCAGGGTTGGGAAGCTACGAGGAAAGCGGTATTGTAATCCCATGTACTTTCAAGGGAGAGCCCTGCAATTTTACTGCTCAAATGTATTTAAATAATGGACCCGCTATTCTCGGCGGACGTGAAATCTGGGGATTCCCTAAAAAATGGGGTCATCCCAGCCTCAAAGTCGAAGAAACGGAAACACTGACCGGTACATTGTACTATAATAACACATTGGTTGCTATGGGAACAATGCCTTTCAAATACAATGTACTGGATAACAATGCAGTTGCTAAGACCATAGGGAAAACACAAATAAATCTGAAATTAATTCCCGATGTTGACGGTAAGCCTAAAATTGCCCAGTTAGCAGCTTATAACCTGGAAGAGGTTACTGTAAAAGGTGCATGGTCAGGACCGGCCAGACTGAGTCTGATACCTCATGTCAACGCTCCAGTAGCGGACTTGCCGGTCAAATCCTGTATTGAGGGAAAGCATTTTATTGCAGATTTAACTTTACCCTATGCAAGAGTATTGCATGATTATTTAAAGTGACGTAAGGAGGCTTGAGGTATGAAAAGTAAATTAACAACAGCGCAGGAAGCAGTCAGCAGAGTAAAAGAGGGAGACACCATTATGATTGGAGGCTTTCTCAACGGAGGCCATCCGGAAAATCTGGTAAAGGCTCTCGTCGAAACAAACTCTGCCGGCGATTTAGCTATAATTTCCAACGATACAGGTTCACCGGATTTATCTATTTACCAGCTTGTAAAAAGCGGGCGGGTAAAAAGAGTATTTGCATCCTATATTGGCTTAAACCCTGAAACAGGGAGACTCCTTATGTCAGGAGAAGCAGCAGTACAGCTTTTCCCCCAGGGTACTCTTGCCGAAAAGATACGTGCCGGCGGAGCCGGACTTGGCGGCTTTTTAACACCGGTAGGTGTAGGAACGGTGGTAGAAGAGGGTAAAAAGAAAGTAGAAATAGATGACAGGGAGTATTTACTTGAGATGCCCCTCAGGGCAAATGTAGCATTAATCAGGGCAAGACAGGCCGATGAAGCAGGCAATCTCGTCATAAACGGTTCCTCCCGCAACTTTAATATTGTAATGGCCTCAGCTGCAGACTATGTAATTGCAGAGGTGGATGAATATGTAAAGACAGGGGAAATCGACCCAAATCATGTCAACGTTCCCGGAATATTTGTTGACGCTATTGTAAAGGTGGGATAAGAGTATGAATAATAGAGAGTTTATTGCAAAAAGGATAGCAAAGGAACTGAAAGACGGTGATGTTGTAAATCTTGGAATCGGAATGCCCACCATGGTCGCAGACTATATACCGGAAGATGTTCATATAATGCTGCAGGCAGAAGACGGAATTCTCGGCGTTGGCCCGAGAGCAGTGCCAGGGGAGGAAAACCTCGATTGCATAGATGCAGGTGGAAACTACGTTACTACAGTAAAAGGAGCCTGCTATTTTGATAGCTCGACCTCCTTCTGCATCATTCGGGGAGGTCATGTGGACATAACTGTTCTGGGTGCCCTGGAGGTTGATGAGGAAGGCAATGTTGCCAACTGGATGGTTCCGGGAAAAAAGGTACCTGGCATGGGAGGAGCCATGGACTTGGTCGTCGGTGCAAGAAAGGTGATTTTAGCCATGGAGCATGTGAACAAGAACGGAGCACCGAAAATCTTGAAAAAATGCAGGCTGCCGCTGACAGCTGTAAATGTGGCAAAGACCATTGTAACGGATATGGCAGTTATTGAAGTGGTCCCTCATAAGGGATTGGTGCTAAAGGAAGTAGCTCCGGGCCTGACACCGGAAGACGTTCAAAAGGCAACGGAAGCCAGACTAACGATATCACCGGATCTAAAGGTGATTGAAGTATAGGAAGAATTCCATTGGAGTTCGTTAATTAAAAGAGGTCACAGCAAGGCTGTTTAACTGATCCAGCATTTATAAACAGTGTAAAGATACAGTTGTTGGATGACAGCAGCTAAACATTAATTGCTAGATGCAGTTGTCGGATTGCAGCAGCTGAACAGTAACTGTTAGATTACAGTTGTTGGATGGCGGCAGCTGAACAGTAGCTGTTAGGTTGCAGTTGTTGGATGGCGGCAGCTGAACAGTAGTTGTTAGATTGCAGTTGTTGGATGACGGCAGCTGAACAGTAGCTGTTAGATTAAAGTTGCTGGATTGCAGCAGCTGGACAGTAACTGTTAGATTGTAGTTGTTGGATGGCAACTATCAAGCATTAACTGTAGAACGGCAGCTATTAGATTGCAACAGCTAAAAATAACTGTTATACAGCATTTGCTGTGACCAAAAAATATTATTAGAAACTCGTAGCAATTAAAATCCAAAATCCTTATCCACTATACGTGTTACTAAATATCAGCCTGTATTACCAGCGAAGAAATAGGCTATCAAAATAAGGTGATGTAAAAAATGATAAGATTGAATGAGTATATTATCCAGAAGCTTAGACTTTATAATGTTATCTCGGAAGAAGAGGTAGAAATATATAAATTCGGAATTGAATGTTTCATTTTAAAACTAATTCACTGTATATCTTATATAGGGATAGCCCTCTGTTTAGGGATGGTGCCTGAGCTAATAGTGATAGGAGGAGTATTAATTCCGCTGAGAAGAAGCGCAGGGGGATTTCATGCAAAGACAAAGGCAGGCTGTTATATATTTTCCTGCTTTTATGTTTTTCTGCTCCTTTTACTATCAAAAGCCGCTATAATTCAATGGGCTTGGTGGGGGGCACTGGTTTTGGCCGATGGAATAATTTTTTTCATGTCTCCTGCAGACAATGATAATAAGAAGCTGGACATCTTAGAAATCCAGCATTACAGAAAAAAATCACGGTATATTCTTTTGGCAGTAAATATTGGCTGTATTGTATTATTTATGCTTCATTTTAATAAAATAGGACAACTATTGTGCTGCGGAATTTGTGCTGCGGCATTTCTATTGATACTACATAAAGTAACAACCTTAACTCAAACTTCTCATTTATTTAAGGCCCTGGGCGCCTTAAAAAATTCTAATAGCTGATGAATAACTCTAATCTTGTAATCTATGCAAATTTCAACCATATTATGTCACCAACATTGGCAGATTTCATAAGATAATATATATCTTATAAAGGAGTTTACCAGATGGATAACTACAGACGTCCGATGTATCCCCAGAATGGCAGAATGGGCTATAATCAGAATCAGCAGTATGGCTGTGGCGTTACGCCGGTTATGGAAGCTGCAAAAGGCGGCAGTTGTGAAAATGTAAGCAGTGTTGATAAATGTCTTGACAAATTACCTCTTGCAATGTCTTATGTTCCCATGCAAAAGTGGAGAAATATCTATGATACAGGAACAGCATTAAAGGTAGGTACTATTTTCGAGGAGTTGGATTTACCTTTTCTTGGAGCCGGCAATATGTGCGGAGGAAGAGGAGGCAGATATGACAAGTAAAAGCAGAGACCAGTTAATGTGTATTATAACAGAAGCCAGCTTTGCTCTTGACGATGCAAAACTCTTTCTGGATACTCATCCCTATGACAAAGAGGCTTTGGAGTATTATCAAATGTATAGACAGATTAGAAATGAAGCCATGGAGGAATACAGGGACTGTTACGGTCCTCTATCAGCCTATGATGTGGCTCCCTCCAATATGTGGACTTGGATTAATGACCCCTGGCCATGGGAAGGAGCGTGCTGATTATGTGGAACTATGAAAAAAGACTTCAATATCCTGTAAACATTAAGAACCCAAATGCTTCAACTGCAAGATTCATTATCACACAGTTTGGAGGCCCTGACGGCGAGCTGGCAGCATCCCAGCGTTATCTCTCTCAGAGATATGTTATGCCTTATAATGAAGTAAAGGGAATTTTAACAGACATCGGAACCGAAGAGCTGGCCCACATGGAAATTATTTGTGCCATTGTACACCAGCTTACGAGAAATCTTTCCATTGAAGAAATCAAGGCTTCAGGCTTTGACACCTATTTTGTTGACCATACGGTTGGACTTTGGCCGCAGGCAGCCAGCGGCACACCTTTTAGTGCCACTGTATTCCAGTCAAAGGGTGACCCGATTACAGATCTTCATGAGGATATGGCAGCAGAGCAGAAGGCAAGAACTACCTATGATAATATCCTTCGTATGATTAAGGACCCGGATGTTATAGATCCCATACGTTTCTTAAGGGAAAGAGAAATCGTTCATTTCCAGAGATTCGGTGAATCTTTAAGAGTAGTTCAGGATAATCTGGATTCTAAGAATTTCTATGCGTTCAACCCTGCCTTTGATAAACAGTAGATAAGAAAAAGCAGAAGAAAGGGAATTTGCAAATGCAGGTTCCCTTTCAGTATGTATAGGATTGTATATTAGATTTTGATTAAAGCATTCTACAAAACTAATATCAGTTTGTTTAAAAAATAATTAACATACTTGCATTTATTGCAAATTATGATACTATTATGACATATACTAATGGTGCAGATAATATAGAGTATAGAGCATAAAACAAGAAAGAATATAAAAGATAGAAGGAGGTAAAAAATGGATTTTTTTGAGAAGGTTGGAGATACCATAACAGGGAAGAGTAAGGAAATCGCTAAAAAGGCTAAGGAAGTAACGGATATAGCCAAGCTGAGCAACCAGGTAGGCAGTGAAAAGGATAAGATAAATAAGAATTATGCAGAGATAGGCCGTGCTTATTACAATGCCCATCTGCATGAGGAAAATTATGATTATGAGGGGCTTTGCGGTGAAATTACAGCCTCCATGGATAAGATTGAAGAGCTGAAGAAAGGCATCCAGGAATTAAAGGGAACCAAATGCTGTGAAAACTGCGGCGCTGAGCTTCCGAAGGATGCGGTGTACTGTTCAAGCTGCGGAACCAGAGTAGAAGAGGAAGACCTTTAAGAAATAGAAAAGGAGGAGCTGTTGCAAAAAGAAGAGCAAATACCGGATATCGTAGGCATAGGTGAATCTATGCGCGGTACCTGGTATGAGCATTCTTATTTGCAGCAGTTCCTTTTTTATTTGCGTGAAAGCGGTATTAAAAATCCAAAGCCGCTTCAAAGGCCTTGATTTTTACATACCTGTTAACACTTTTTAAAGACAGGGATGTATTCAATGGGTGCATCACAAGTGATTGTTTGGCCGCCCTTATACTCTTTTCCGTCGTTAAGGTTTTTCCATAGGCCATCCGGCAGATATACATTTCTGGAATACTGATTTGCATATAACACCGGTGCCACCAGGTATTCGGTGCCGAACATGTATTGATCACTGATTTCCCAGCACTTTTCATCCTGTGGAAATTCATAGAACATCGTTCTCATCAGAGGTGCCCCTGTTTCACTGGCTTCCTTCATCAAATCCAGAATATAAGGCTTCAGGGACAGACGAATTTTAAGATTTTCATTCATAATCTCAAAGGCTTCATCACCATAGCTCCACATTTCATTGGACTGCCCTGTAAATAAATAGCCACCTCCGTGGTCCTTATCCGACAACGGGGTTATATTATGAGGCTCCCTGTCGCCATGCATCCTTAGTACCGGACTGAAGACTGCAAACTGAAACCATCTGATCAGAAGCTGAATAAATTCCGGGTCGTTGACATCTCCTCCCATAAATCCACCTACGTCGGTGGTCCACCAGGGAATACCGGTCAAGCCGATATTCAGGCCTCCCATCAGCTGGTCACGGAAGGATTCAAAGGTACTGCGGACGTCCCCGGACCACACAAGGGCGGCATATTTCTGGCTACCGGCCCAGGCACTGCGTACAAGATTAACAATACCGGGTTCTTTTTCAGCTTTCAGTCCGTCATAAAAGGCTTTAGAGTACATCAGAGGGTAGATATTGCTGACTTTTAATGCAGGTCCCAGATAATAGCGGTAATTGTCAAAGTCATATACGGCATAATCCGGTTCCGCATTATCCAGCCAGAACATATCGATTCCGAATTTGTAATAATTCTCCCTGCACTTTTCCCACACAAAGCTTCGGGCTTCCGGATTCATGGCATCAAAGGAGACACAGTCGCCGTTAAAGTCATAGGTTTGTATTGTGCCCCTTTCAGTTCTGATCAACAGGCCCTTTGCATACATTTCCTCAAAGTTCGTGCTCTTACGGTCAACGGATGGCCAAACGGAAACCATGACCCGGGTGCCCATGGAGTGCAGCTCGTCTACCATGGCTTTAGGGTCCGGCCAGTATTCCGGATCAAAGCACCAGTCACCCTGCCGTGTCCAATGGAAGAAATCAATTACAATAACATCCAGGGGTATGCCAAGCTCTTTATATTTCCGGGCTACCTCAAGGACTTCCTCCTGTGTGCGGTAACGCAGTTTGCACTGCCAAAGTCCAAGCACATTTTCCGGAATCATGGGAGCTCGTCCGGTAACCTCTGTATAGTTCTTAACAATCTGAGCCGGGGAATCGTCTGCCGTAATCCAGTAATCCATCTGATCGGTCATTTCGGCATGCCATTCGGTATAGTTGTTACCAAAGGTAACCTTTCCAACAGCCGGATTATTCCAGAGAAAACCGTAACCCAAATTAGAAATAGCAAAGGGGATGGATATCTGGGAATTTCTCTGGGCCAATTCCAAAATACAACCTTTCTGATTCATATAAGCGTGCTGGTATTGCCCCATGCCATAAATTTTTTCTTTATCATTGCTTTCAAACCGTAGATTAAGACTGTAATCGCCGCCGATTATCGGCGCAAATTCCCGGGAAGTTACCTTTAGGCAGCTGCTTTCCCTGCTTTCTGTTCCAGAGTAATTACGGTAATATTCCCGGAGGATTATTTCATTATCTTTATAAAAGGTAATGACCCCGGCAGCATTTACACGGGCACGGATGCTTCCGTTCTGTATGGCAGCTTCCTCTTCGCGGATGGAAATATCGGAATTACCGGCTGCGGCAATATCGGATAAAGCCCAGTTGTTGCTGCTGAAATCGGGGTATAAGGTGGAGCGTACACGCAAAGAATTCTTTCCCCAGGGCTCGATTTTAAGGGTTTCGTTTTGCTGCCTGCAGATCAATGCCCGGTCTTTTTGGTTAAAAAACATAATTGCACCTCAATTCATTATATTATATACTAACAGTATAATGATTTTTGGATACATATTCTTTAATTATATTGACTGATATTAACACGATTTGAATATTTCCTGTATTGCGATGAATGGGAGACTTTATATGGAACATGATTTTCTCAAAGAAAAGATTCCCTACGGGAATAATTTCTTTCCCTTGAAAATCCATGAGTTTGAAACGGACATTAAAAATGATATTATAAGGTAAAATTGCGACCTTTAGAATCACATCTGCTGCTGTACAGATACCAAAAATGATACTATAACTTAAAATTGTGAGCTTTAGATTTACATCTGCTGCTGTACAGATATCAAAAATGCTATTATAGCCCTACAGGCACCATGTGTCCTTTTTAGCACAGAAAAGGCATAGGGTTCGACCTGTGCCATATGCCACCCGTGGACAGCTCAGCCTGATTCAGTCAGATGCATCATTAAAAAAGCGTGTTGCAAAGCTACTTAAAAAGTAGTATGCAGCACGCTCTTTATTTTGTTTATTCAGATTCCGATATTTTCTGCCTGATGGCCGCTTCCACATAGTGGGCGATATCGTTGGACTTCATATTCTTATAGTCATCATAATCCAAAGGCTTTAAATAATGTATCTGAACACCAACCTTTTTGGTAGAATGGGTATCAAATACCTTATAGGAATCAAGAATAGCCAGGGGAACAATAGGGCATTTGGCATTCATGGCACATTTAAAGCTGCCGCCTTTAAATTCCTGAATCTGATTCCCGTTTTTAGACCGGGTGCCTTCGGGGAAAATCAGATAATTCTTTCCCTGCTTTACTTCTTCGGTCACTTCGTTCAAAATCTTTATGGACTGGCGTACATCTTCCCTTACAATGAATTTTGAGCCGAGAATGGTAAAAACGTCACGAAGGAAGGGAATATTCTGAATTTCTATCTTTGATACGGTGGCAAAGGGCTTATCATGGGTCTCCAGCAGGAGAAGTGCATCGAACAGTCCCTGATGATTCCCATAGAGCACATAGCCAGTTTCTTTCGGAAGGTTTTCCGTTCCTGTACAGGTTAAGGTCACCCTTCCCCGCTTGTTTGCTTTTACTGTTACATTGTGCAGAAAAGCATATTTTTTTTGGTCACTGAATTTTTCCGGATGTTTCTTGTATTTATTTAGCAAAATGAGCCAATATGGCAATTGAAAGATACTCTTAAGTACCATCAGAAGGATTCTTTCCATTGTACCTCCTACGCATATTCCAGGACTGACTGCCTTGTGTTGATTTGACAGTCATCCATAGGCTTAACCAATTTTTGTTACTTTACTGTCATTATAGCAGAAAGGTTAACATAATGAAATAGGCAGGATAAAAAATTACATGATGTCGTAACCCTTTAACATCCGGGCTCTGCTGGGATGTCTTAATTTCCTTAAGGCCTTGGCCTCTATCTGACGGATACGCTCACGGGTAACATTAAATTCTTTACCGACTTCCTCCAGGGTTCTGGTCCTTCCGTCCTTTAATCCAAAACGAAGAATCAGGACTCTCTGCTCCCTCTCTGTGAGAGTTTCCAAAAGCTTGGATATCTGGTCCTGCAGTACGGAATAGGAGGCGGCATCCTCCGGTCCCATGATGGAGTCATCCTTTATAAAATCTCCCAGGTGGCTGTCATCCTCTTCTCCGATTGGAGTATCAAGGGAGATAGGGTCAGCAGAAACCTTTTGGATTTCTCTAACCTTTTCAACAGGGAGCTTCATGGCATCGGCAATTTCCTGCTCGGTTGGTTCCCTTCCCAAGCTTTGCAGTAAGCTTCTGGATACACGATATGTCTTGTTAATGACCTCAGACATATGTACCGGAATACGGATAGTTCGGGACTGGTCGGCAATGGATCTGGTAATAGCCTGACGAATCCACCAGGTAGCATAGGTACTGAATTTGTAACCTTTACTGTAATCAAATTTATCAACGGCTTTAATCAGGCCTAAATTACCCTCCTGGATTAAATCCAGAAAAGAAAGGCCGCGGCCTACGTAACGCTTAGCAATGCTTACGACCAGTCTCAGGTTGGACTCTGCCAGTACCTGCTTGGCATGTGCATCACCTTCCTCAATCTTTTTGGCAAGCTCAATCTCTTCTGCTACAGAAAGCAGGGGATAGCCTCCGATTTCCTTTAAATAGAGTTTTACAGGATCATCGGACATAGTACCAATCATGGATAAATCGTCAAAGTCTAAGAGGGCAGCTTCATCGCTGTCTTCCAGCTCCAAGATAATTTCATCATCAGGCTCATCTTCTTCAACGGGATTTAAGATGACGATATTATGTGCCTCAAGATACTCATATATTTTATCGATTTGCCTTACTTCAAGGTTCATCTCTTTAAAAAAATCGTTAACTTTCCCTACATCCACTACACCCTTGTTTTCATTGGCATAGGACAGTAGTTCTTTAAGTCTTTCTTCAAAATTATGTGTTGCTTCGCTCATCATATTCCTCCATGGGTCTCATTGAATTAGCACAATACGATAAAAAAAGAAACCCTTTACAAAATTAAGTGTCCCATAAGTCATAGTATGATTAATCATGGGACATTTCATGCAAAATATTTAGTAAATAAGTTTCATGGGACAAAATTACCACCAAATATCATTATAGCACAGGCTGTCCGATAAGAAAAGATAAATTTTATCAAGAAAACCAAAATATCTCGAAAAAGGTACATGGGGATTTTTTCATTTGTAGTTCCGTCTGAAATTATGGCGAAAGATGAATGGTATTAACGTTCACAATCTGTCCTATTCTCTTTAGAATAAAGTATGAGGCAAGCTGTGAAAATATCCATGAATTTAAAAAAGAACAATGGTCTTGACAAATCACAGAAAAATCCTCTATTCTTAAAATATTCCAAGAGATATATCAAGTATAAATAAAGGAGGTTTAGTATGCCCTATATCAGTACAAAAACAAATATCACAATCCCAAAAGAAAAAGAATTAATAATAAAAGAGAGGTTAGGGAAGGCTATTGCTATCTTACCAGGCAAAAGCGAAAGCTGGCTTATGCTGTCCTTTGAGGGGGACGTAAGTCTTTATTTTCAGGGAAAATCCGATAAGCCCATTGCTTTTGTAGAGGTTAAGCTTTTTGGAAAGTCCGGTAACGAAGCCTATAACAAGCTCACTTCTGAGATTTCTAATATCCTGAAGGAAGAGCTTTCCATTGACCCCGGTCAAATATATGTAAAGTATGAAGAGGTAAGCCACTGGGGATATAACGGAAGTAATTTTTAAGAGGAGGGGCGGTTGCAGTAATTGCAACTGCCCTGCATTTTTTACAGCCTCCGTGGCTTAAATATACGCCGTACTTTATGGATTGGGTGCCAGCCCAAAATAATTCAGCAGTCCCTGATAGATAGCATAGGCAAAATCATATTGTCTGTTTCTAAGCTTTTGATTGTCTTCATAATTGGTGATGTAACCCAGTTCAATAAGAACAGCTGGCATATTTGTCCGTCTCAATACATAGAGGGAAGGGTTTAAGCGGACTCCGTTGTTAAGGGTTCCAAGCCTGTCAACAATGGCCAGGAGAATACGTTCTGCCAGATAATAGGACTGGGTATAATTCTCGTAAACATAGCATTCGGTTCCGTTTAATGCCGGGTTGTCGCTTGCGTTGCAGTGAATACTGAGAAAATAGTCTGCCGGCCAGGTATTGGCAAGGCGTACACGTTCTGCAAGACTGGAAGTATTGCTATAGCCTAAAGATTGTTCCGGGCTGGTTCTGGAAGTACGTGCCTCAAAGCGGGGATCTGCATTTAAGATATTTGCCAGGTAGATTCCTACCTGATAGGTAACATCCTGCTCTCTCAGACCAAAACCTTCCGCACCTGCATTGACTCCTGAGGGATTGTGTCCCTGATCTATAAAAATTTTTATAGGCAAGATAATACTCCTTTTCATTCTATTATTACATCATATTCAGTTATTTTTTATTTGCTACTGCAGTAAGGAATAAATTCACGTAAAATATCACAGGATTAATGGCTGTGTTATTTATCAAGCTCAAACAGTGGCACTGCTTTATCTAGTCACGTTTCCTGCCACTTAAGTGTCATAAGGAACCTCTTGAGACAAAACTCCAAAACAACCTCCCTGGTCATCTGTGCATATCCATTATTTGGTCTCATGCATTTGTTGTAAAAGCCACAGTGTTTAGCCTTGACAGAAAACAGGTAAAGAGTATAATGTGATATGTGCATATGCACATTTACGCAAAAGGCCTGAGATGGTTAGAAGTACACCTGTCAGCGGAAAGGAGCTTTCTTGCCAGGAAATGAAAAATGCAGATTTATCTGTGCAGAATATAAACATAGAACCTTAAACCCGGAAACAGAGGGAAAGGCTTATACCGACATACAGATTGATGAGCTGGAAGCCTTAAGGTTATGTGACTTTGAGGGAATGGATCAGGAAATGGCAGCCCATAGCATGAATATTTCCAGAGGAACTCTCCAGCGTATTTTGTATGCGGCAAGACATAAGGTTGCGGAAGCCCTTCTGGAGGGCCGGGGCATCATAATAGCCGGGGGAAATTACCAGGTTTCGCCGGGGTGCCGGTGCAGTATGAAATGTAAAAAATGCAGAAAAGAGGTTATGGAAAATGAGTGAAACATATGAAACACAAAGCAGCTGCGGAGACAGCTGTTCCAGTTGTCAGGCTACCTGTTCATCCAGAAATAAGGAAAAGGACGATATGAAGGAAGCGCTGAATCCCTACAGTAAGGTTAAGAAGGTTATCGGTATCGTAAGCGGAAAAGGAGGGGTTGGAAAGTCCTTTGTTACTTCCTATCTGAGTGTGCTGATGAACAGAAAAGGCTGCCACACGGCTATTTTGGATGCGGATATTACCGGTCCTTCCATCCCAAAAGCCTTTGGGGTGCATGAGAAGGCAAAAGGCAATGAACTTGGCATCTTTCCTGCCATCAGCAAAAACGGTATCAAAATCATGTCTGTGAACCTGCTCCTTGAAACAGAGGATACTCCTGTCATCTGGAGAGGACCTGTTATTGCAGGAACAGTAAAGCAATTCTGGACGGATGTTCTTTGGGATGACGTGGATTATATGTTCGTAGATATGCCTCCCGGAACAGGAGATGTACCTCTTACGGTATTTCAGTCCCTGCCGGTTGATGGAGTTATTATAGTGACCTCACCCCAGGAGCTGGTATCCATGATCGTATCAAAGGCTGTGAATATGGCAGAGGCTATGAATGTACCGATTCTTGGTATCGTGGAGAATTACAGCTATCTGGAATGCGGTAACTGCGGAGAGAAAATAAGTGTTTTCGGCACCAGCCATGTAAATGAAACCGCAGAGAGATTCCATCTGCCGGTTCTGGGCAGGATTCCCATTAATCCTTCCATTGCCGAGGCTGTTGATAAAGAAAGAATTGAAGAGCTGGAAGGTCCCTGGCTTTCTGATGCAGTAAGCGTCTTAACAGCTATGTCAGGAGAGAAAAAGGAGGAAGGCGGGAAAGAAGAGGACAGCAAGGGCTTTCTTCGAATTGCAGTGCCTACCGACGGTAAAAATAATGTATTCGGTCATTTTGGAAAAGCTTCGGAATTTACCCTGTATGAAATTAAGGATAACGAACTGGAAGGAAAAGTAATTCTTTCAGCCGAAGGAGAAGGACACGCCAAAACCGTGGAAATGATGAAAAGAGAAAAAATCAATGTGGTAATCTGCGGAGGAATCGGTATGGAAGCCATGGAAGGCCTTATGGGAGGTAATATCCTTGTTATTCCCGGTGCCACAGGAGATGCCGACGTGGCAGCAGCTGCTTATCTGGACGGCAGCTTGGAGGACAGCGGTAAGGCAGTCTGTTCCTGCAAGGGAGAAAACCACGGACAGGAGGAAGGCGGCTGCAACTGCCATTAATGCTTCTTATCAAGTAAGGCCGCCCGTTTAACGGCATCCGTTCCATATTTTTCACGTATACTGTCAAGCGCTTTGTCAAGCTTCTCTCTCTTTTCATTTTCCTGATAGGAGAAGAGGGAGAGCTGGGTATACTGGCTCTTTTCCTCAATCTTTCCGGCTCTGACGCCCAGGAGCCTTAAAGGGGAACCCTTCCAGGATTCCTTTAAGAGCTTGCAGGCAGTCTGGTAAATTGTATCCGTAGAATTGGTAGGGAGGGGAAGAGTTTCCTGGTGGCTTTGGTTGTTAAAGTCACAATCCCGCATTTCCACGGTGATACAGGAGGCCTTTACATTCTCCTTCCGGAGTTTTGCCCCGACGGTCTCACTTAAGAGCAGCAGCACCTGCCTGGCATTGCTAAAGTCGGTGATATCCTCAGACAGAGTGAGGCTGTTACTGATGCATTTCGCGGCAGCAGGGGAGATTCCCACGGGACTGGTATCGATGCCGTTGGAATAGGCATAAATGAGTTCTCCGTGTTTTTTCCCTAAATGGGCTTTCAGAAAGGCGGGGTCTGTATTTGCAATATCCCCAATGGTACGAAGCCCCAGGCTCTTTAATATCCGGGCAGAGGAACGGCCCACAAAGAAAAGTTCATTTAATGGAAGAGGCCACATTTTTTTCTTGATTTCAGAGGGGAATAATGTGTGTATTTTATCAGGTTTTTCGAAATCCGATGCCATTTTCGCCAGGAGCTTATTGGAGGAAATACCGATATTTACTGTGAAATGAAGCTCCTCTCTTACACGGTCTGCAATTGTCATAGCAGTCTTAAGGGGAGTTGAGCCAAAAGGAATGGCTCCGGTCATATCCAAATAGGCTTCATCAATGGAAAAGGGTTCAATGTCAGGGGTATACTGATGCAGCAGCTCCTGCAGGGACTTGGAGTATTCCTCATACAGGCTGTGGTGAGGCGGAACCAGGTGAAGGGACGGACATTTTTTTAATGCGTTAACTACCGGTTCCCCTGTACTGATACCATAGGCCTTCGCCGGATGGGATTTAGCAAGAATGACACCATGACGGGTCTTTAAGTCTCCGCCCACAGCGGAAGGGATGGTCCTTAAATCAAGGGCGTCCTTATCAAGACTAAGCCTGTGGACAGCTTCCCAGCTTAGAAAAGCGGAATTGACATCAATATGAAATATTAATCGCTCCTCCATCGAATTCTCCCTGTGTTTCAAAAGTTTGCCTGCTTACATACTGATTATATAGTGATTTTGACCTTTAAATCCATTATAACACAAACGTACATTCGCATAAAGAAAAACTTTAAAAGGACCTGTGAGAAATAAATGAAAATAACGAACCTGGAAAATTATATTTTCTTTTTACCATAAATGAGGTATAATAACATAAGGTTATATTTAAGCTAACAATATTTACACAAAATGGAGGTATGAATATGCTAGTATCAGCAAAAGATATGCTTAATAAAGCAAAGGCCGGACATTATGCAGTAGGCCAGTTCAATATTAATAACCTTGAGTGGACAAAGGCAGTTCTTTTAACAGCTCAGGAATTGAATTCCCCGGTTATCCTGGGAGTATCAGAAGGTGCCGGTAAATATATGTGCGGTTACAAAACCGTTGCAAGCATGGTAACAGCTATGATGGATGAATTAAAGATTACTGTTCCTGTTGCACTTCATTTGGATCACGGCAGTTATGAAGGTTCTTTTAAATGCATCGAAGCCGGATTTTCTTCCATCATGTTTGATGGTTCCCATTATCCGATTGATGAAAATATTGAAAAGACCAGAGAATTAGTAAAAATCTGCAAAGATAAAGGACTTTCTCTGGAAGCAGAAGTAGGATCTATCGGCGGAGAAGAAGATGGCGTTATCGGTGCCGGTGAAGTGGCAGATCCCAAGGAGTGCAAAGCAATTGCAGATCTTGGAGTAACAATGCTTGCTGCAGGTATTGGAAATATCCATGGAAAATACCCTGCTAATTGGACAGGTCTTCGCTTTGATACCCTGGATGATATTCAGGCTTTGACCGGTGATATGCCTCTGGTACTTCACGGCGGTACAGGAATTCCTGATGATATGATCAAGAAGGCAATTTCTCTTGGCGTTGCTAAGATTAATGTAAACACAGAGTGCCAGCTTTCCTTTGCAGCAGCTACACGTAAATATATCGAAGAGGGCAAGGACCTTTCCGGTAAGGGATTTGATCCCCGTAAGCTCTTAGCTCCCGGCTTTGAAGCTATTAAGGCTACTGTAAAAGAGAAGATGGAGCTTTTTGGTTCCGTAGGAAAAGCTTAATAAATTTAATAAATAAGATACAGCTTATGAAAGCCTGTGAAAAATGGTCCTTGACCTTTTTTCACAGGCTTTTTTTCTTTCCTGGAGCGGAGTTATAGAATTGAATGCATTGGTTATAATAATAAAACCTTCCCACCATATTGCTGCAAAGTATGCGGCTGTCCATGGCCGCAGGAAAACAAGCGGTAGTGCTTGAAACTATGAGTGAACTGTGAGAACTGCTTAAACAAAGAGCTGCTTAAACAAAGAAATACTTTAACAAAGAGGTGCTTTAATAAAAATATCCATGTTTTAAATATCCTACGATGATGAATCACCTTTTTGGCGCAGAATGTAATACAATTTATTTCTACATTGTTCTCTTACAGCACATCATAAATTTATAAGTGCATGATAGTGCAAATGTATAAAAAAACAGTAATATTTATTAATGAATTACTACATACGAAATTTGTATTTTGTATTGCATAATTGAGCAATAGTAAAACTATATAATCCCTGCATCATGAAAAACACCCTCTAATAGCAAAATAATGTTAAAAATACAAAGATATATGCAATATAAATGAAAGATAAAAGCACTATAAACAAAATAAAAATGCACGTAATATTGACATAGGAAAGAGAATAAACTATAATAAATTCAGCAAGAAGAGCAAATTTAACTCGCAGATATATTGCGTTAAATTCAGCACATTATTGTGCAATAATAAGCATAATGAAAAAGGAGATTTGACATGGGAGAAATAAAGATGCTGGCAGACAATCTGCCCAATATACCCTGGCAGGAAAAGCCTGCGAATGCAGCAGGACCTGTCTGGAGATACTCGGAGAACCCGATTATCGGAAGAAATCCATTAAAAGGGGTAGCCAGAATATTTAACAGTGCAGTGGTACCTTACCAGGGCAGGTTTATCGGTGTATTCCGCGGTGAACAGACCAATGGTGTGCCCCACCTGTTTTTGGGACACAGTGAGGATGCTATTCACTGGACCTATGATGAGGAGAAAATTCCTTTTGTCAATGAAAAGGGTGAGCCATATATGCCAAGATATGCTTATGACCCCAGACTGATAAAGGTCGAGGATACTTATTACATTATCTGGTGCACTGATTTTTACGGTGCGGCTTTGGGACTTGCAAAGACAACCGATTTTAAGACCTTTGTAAGACTTGACAATCCCTTTCTTCCCTTTAACAGGAACGGTGTGTTCTTCCCCAGAAAGATTAATGGAAATTTCATGCTGTTATCCCGTCCAAGCGACAGCGGCCATACACCCTTTGGTGATATCTTCTTAAGTGAAAGCCCTGACCTGGTATACTGGGGAAAGCATAAGCATGTTATGACCAAGGGAAATAACCAGTGGTGGCAGACACTTAAGATTGGCGGCGGTGCTGCTCCTATTGAAACAACGGAAGGCTGGCTTTTATTCTACCATGGCGTGACCGGAACCTGTAATGGCTATGTATACAGCATGGGTGCTGCTATTTTAGACAGAGAGAATCCTTCTATTGTAAAATACCGTGCCGGTAATTTTATTCTTACACCGGAAGAATGGTATGAAGAAAGAGGCTTTGTAGGCAATGTCGTATTCCCCTGTGCCACTCTTCAGGATGCTGCGACAGGAAAAATTGCTATTTATTACGGAGCTGCTGACAGCTATGTAGGGCTTGCTTTCACGACCCTTGATGAAATTGTTGCCTTTGTAAAGGAAAACAACGTAAAAATCGGTGACGATGACTCAATCGGAATCATCTGATTATCCTGTAAGCATTAAATAATCATTCGTAAGAATCCTGTATGTAAGAAGCCTGAAGGGGCTGCTGCAAAATAGAAAATTTATTCCAGATACCTTGCATAAATTCTTTTATGTATACGATATCCGGTTTAATTATTCTATTTTATAGCAGCTCCTTTATTTTGTTCTGTACAGAGGCCAGTAGATTCGCTTTACAAGGGTAATTCACCTATAATTATTATTAAGATATATAAAATCAATATTAAAACATACGAATCATTAGTTTTAATGGTTTCGCATAATTTATTAGTTAGGACTGCTTTAGCAGATAAGTGCTATTTATTATTGAAAGAAGAAGGAAGCATTCCGGTATATTTCTGAAAGGTTTTTGAAAAATGGCGGACACTGGAATATCCCACTGCCTCGGCGGCCTGTTTAACAGATAATTCAGGGTTATTCTGAAACATTTCCTTTGCATGCTCCATTCGGACCTTTGTAACAAAATCAATATATTTCTCACCGGTCTTTTCATGGAATAGCCGGCTTAAATAGGTGGGAGATAAATTGAAGCATTCGCTGACATAGGAAATACCCACGTCCTTTGCATAATTTTTGTATACAAAGTCTTTGATCTTTATAATATCGCCGGTGGTCTTAAGAGCAGTATTTGTACTGGTTATATTTAAGCTGGATATAAGCTCCTGGATAAGGCTGGTATAGCTTTTCGTAGTAAAAGTATGGTTTAAAATGTCGGCTAAATATTGGTAAAATAACTTTTGGTCAATGACAGGGAAGATTTCTGCCATATCCTTATTCCGGTAATATTCCGTAAGCAATTGCTTATAGGTTCCGATATCATAGGACAGATAACTATCCAGGAGGGTTTCAAAGGCATCATAAAAGCTAAGTATCTTCGGAAGGTCCGGCAGTGTCTCAATATTGGATAAAAAGAGCGGCTTGCCATTGGAATACAGGACTCGTATTCCGGCAATGTCCTGTATCCGGAGGCTGAGTAAATAGATTCCTTTTATGGTATCTGAATTGCCATAGAAAATGGAAATGGCTCCTTCTTCAAAATTATGGCAGAGACTTGCCATAAAATGAGTAACTCGGGAGCTGTTTTCCACGGAACAGATAAAGCATAAATTTCCTGCCGTATTAAAAAAGAGACAGTGGTTCAATATGGTATTGGAGGGTTTGCAAAACCCGCTGATGGCACCACAGAGCTGCTGCTTCATGATATGCTGGGTTTCCTTTTTTGTTCTGTTAATGTAGATTTGATACAGGATATAATTTCCCCTGGCGGCAGGAAGAAAGTCGGTATCATCCACGCCGAACTGGTCCGACATATTAAAGGAACGGATAATATCGTTGGCAAAGCTTTTGTTGCTTTGAAGAAAAGTTTCCTGCTGGCTTAGGAGGATACGGTTAAAAAGCTGCCGGAGTGTATGAATGTCTATTGGCTTAAGGATATATTCAAAGGCAGAGAGGGATAATGCCTGGCGGGCGTATTCAAAGTCGGCATATCCCGATAAAATAATCCATATGGTGAAAGGAGACAGGGCCTTACATTGGGACAGTGCTTCCAGGCCATTTAACAAAGGCATTTTTACATCCAGGAAAGCAATGTCGGGGTGCTGCTTCTGGGTTATATAAATGACCTCCTGCCCATTGCGGGCATGAAGATAGGTGTGTTCCTGGGGGAAAAGCTCCTCTAACATCGATTGCAGCCCTAAGCGGACCATTTTCTCATCATCTGCCAGTAAGATAAGCATAATAAATCTCCTTTTCATGATTTCTCAAACGTTCTGAATTCCCTATATTTTGTTTTAGCTATTATTTTAATTCAATCGGAATAATAATATAACATTTCGTTGGCTTTTCAATTCCGCCTCCCATAACAAAAAATGCTTTTGGATTAAACAGCTTCAGGCGTTCTTCTACATTTTGAATGCCGACTCTTTTGGGCGATGAATTGGAAGCAATGAAAGGCAGCCCGGTATTGATTACCGAAATTACTGTCAGGTTATAGCCAAACTTATTTTTAACCTTTATGGCGGTTAATTGTATCATAATCTTTTTATCCGAAGGCTCCAGGGAATGAACAATGGCATTTTCAATCAGGGGCTGGATTAAGAGCTTGGGAATTTCAAAATCCTCCAGTCCAGGCTCCACAAAAATCTGAAAGGATAATCTGTCGTCATAGCGGATTTGCTGTAAGGACAGATAGTCCTTTATAAAGGAAAATTCTTTGTTGATGGTTGAAACAGTAGTGTGCTCACAGGTATACCGGAACAGGTGTGACAGGTTGATAATGGCATTTTCCAGCTGGTTTCTTTCATTGATCCGGTTGAGCGTTATAAATAAATTTAAGATATTATATAAAAAATGAGGGTCTATTTCTGCCTGTAATGCCTGATATTCGGCAATTTTTTGACTGATCTGCAATTTGTACTCATTTTGAATATGGTCATTGATATTTTGTATCATGATATTGAGATTCTCTGATATGGTCTTTATTTCTGAAATGGAGCATAAATCCGTATCGCATTGTATTTCGGCCTCTCCGGCATTGTATTTGGCCATAACCTGCAGAATCGGGTCAATGGAGCCGGATATCTTCCTTGAGGTAAAATGGAACACATAATAAACAGAAACCATCATAAGTAAATAAAAGAAAAGGACAAGCCACAGGCTGACCAGATAGGAGCCATATAAATCCTTTCTGGAGGACAGGTAATAAAAGGTGAAGTTGTTTGATTTGTCCGTATAGGAATAGATATCATAGGTGTCTTTTTTACTGGGAAGGACGGTTGTTTTCTTTGTAAGGAGTTTATAATGCTCTGACAAGTCCGCATTGGTAGAAAAGAGAAATTCACCCGTCGGGGAAAGCAGCAGAATACCTGAGTTTTTACCGATGGATAGCTGGTCCAATAAGGAATAGATAAAATCCATGGAGATATCGATAACAATATATCCGAGGTTCTGTTTTTTATCAACATTTTTTGCAACGCGAATAAGAGATATGACATTTTGCCTGTCTATCCCGTTATTCTTAGTGAATATGACACTGCTGCTGTTTTTTTGCAGTTTCAAATACCAGCCGCTGTTTTTATAATCCGTATATTCCTTGATTTCAAGAGCATTATATTTTTGCATATAAAAATATTTATCCGTATTATTGTGGCAGGGTATAAAACCCATACCCACGATATTTTTATTCAGTAAGGTCATATAGCTGTTCAGGGTTTTACTGTAGGGCTGCAGGTATTGGTTATACAATATCAGATTATCTTCAATGGGAGTGTGATCCAGCATATTGTAAAAATATAAAATATCATTATCAAAGATATAGGATAGGGACATTACTAAATCAGAATTGATATTTCCTGCCAGGTGGGCAGATAAAAGCTCCAGAGTGTTTTTTTGCTCCTGCTTTTGAAAGGACTGTGTTTTGTTGATAAAGGATATAAATAAAAGGCAGATGAGGATAAAGGAAGGTATAAAAAAGGATATAATAAAAGCTTTAAGCTGAACTCTTTTTAAGGAACTTGATTTTTTAGGCATTGTGAAATTCTCCTTTCCCCTATATTATAAACCCGCAAGCAGTGAGAACTCACAGCCGCCTTTGAAGTTCCTGCTCATTTTTAAAAAATTTTCCGCCCATTTTTTATATTTCCTGCCCATTTTTAAATTTCTCACTGATTTTTAATAAATTTCTTAATTCTTCCTGGTTTTGGTCTCCTGAAAAAAGTATCTTCCAGATGCCCTTAATAAATACATAACGGCTGCTTCTTTCTTGCAGTGGGCATGAATATTTACAATACCATATTATACAAAATAAAAATGCTTGTACAGTCTTTCGGAGGATACAGCAAGAAAAGGTACACAAAGCACAAAAATGGATACTTTGAATCGAAGCAGGTGAATGTTATAGTAAATTTACTCATGAGTGATATAAAAAACGAAGAAGGGAAGAGGTCATATGAAAAAGAGAGTATTGAGTTTATTATTATGCTGTATTTTTGTAGTGACATTGCTGATGGGCTGCAGCTCCAAGGGAACAGGCAATACAAACACACCCGGGTCCGAGGGAAATAAAGATAACGGCAGCAATGGAAAGGGAGAGAAGGTAACCCTGGAATGGGAGACAACCGCAACATCTGAAAAAATACCGGTATATCAGGAGCTAATCGATAAATTCACAAAGGAAACTGGAATTAAAGTCGAATTGGTAACACCGGGAAATGATTATGAAACCGTTATGAAAACACGTATGGCTTCCGGAGATTTACCGGATATTTGGGAAACCCATGGCTGGAGCGTCGCACGTTACAGTGAATACTTAATGCCTTTAAATGATCAGAAATGGTTCAGCAGAATCGATGAATCCATATTGCCTGTTATTTCGGATAAAGAGGATAACATCTACTGCCTGCCCCTTACAATTGGAGTTAATACAATTTCCTATAACAAAGATGTATTTAAAGCTGCAGGGGTGGATGCAAGCGCCATCCGTACCTGGAAGGATTTTGATGATGCCTGCGCTAAAATAAAGGCATCCGGTGTTACCCCAATTTTCCTGGGAAACAAAGACAGCTCTACCATAGCACAGCTTTGTGAGGATATTCCTCCGGCCTTTTTAACAACACAGTCCGTTGAAGATAATCAAAAAGAAGCTTTAAAGAATGGAAAATTTGACTTTGCCAAGTATTGGACACCAATCTCCGAAATGGTGGACAGCTGGATGCAAAAGGGATATTTCAACAAGGATGTTTTGACCTCCGATAACGATGCAGGCTGCCAGGCTCTTGCGAAAGGAGAATGCGGTATGATATTTGGAGGCGGAAATAATATTCTGTTCGCACGTACCTATAATCCGGATGCAAACCTGGGATACCTTGCCTGCCCGGGAGTAAATGAGGACGATGTTTCCTTTATCAGTATGGGTGAAGGAACCTGTGTAGGTATGTGGAAAGATACCACCTATCCGGAAGAGAGCAAAAAGTTCCTGGAGTATCTGTCTCAGGTTGAAAATTGTGAAAAAGTCGCAACGAGCAGCGGAGATATCCCCGGCTTAAAAGATGTAAAAAATGAAGATGCTTATATTACACAGGCTTTCCGCGAAGCACAGACTATGTATAAAGGTGATATAGAATACGTTCCGTTATTTGACAGAGAGTATTTACCAAGCGGAATGTGGGATGACCTGGGAGTCGGCATGACGAAGCTGATCATGGAACCGGGCAAAGCAGTGAAAGACAGTGTGGATTATTTACAGGACGCTTATAACAACAAGATGATAAAATAACTAAAATAACTTAGCGGCTTTCCAATACGAGGGAAGGAAGGATCAGGCTGTTGCAAAATGCAGATATTGTTTTCAACAGCCTTTTCTTTTAGGAGTGACATTTATGAGTAAAAGAAATAGAGCTATGAATTTATTTTATATTCCTGCCCTGGTTTTTATGCTGCTTTTTGTTGCATATCCTTTTTCAGAAGCAGTGAGAATATCCTTTACAAAATGGAACGGATATTCCCAGAACCAAATTTTTATAGGGCTGGATAATTATAAGAAGCTGTTCACGGATTCCAATTTTCATCTGGCCTTGAAAAATACCTTGATCTATGGATTCGGGAGCGCTTTTTTGCAGAATGCCTTCGGACTGGCCTTTGCCATATTCCTGAATAGTAAATTTAAGGGGAATTCGATTGTAAGGACAATTATTTATCTTCCGGTTATGATATCCGGACTGATTATGGGATATATTATCTCCTTCTTTGTGCAATACAGGGGAGGCGTTATCAATGAAATAATAGGATGGTTTGGAATGGCCCCCATTGATTATATGGCAAGTGGTGCCCGTGGGGTAATTATCATTACTTTGATTAACAGCTGGCAGTATATTGGAATCAGTATGATTATTTACATTGCCGGCCTGCAGAATATTTCAAATGTATATTATGAAGCCGCAGGAATTGACGGTGCTTCAAAATGGCAGCAATTTAAAAATATAACAGTACCGCTAATAATTCCGGCTATGTCAACTGCTGTTGTTCAAAATATAATAGGAAGCTTAAAATTGTATGATGTGATAATTTCTTTATCAGGGGGCGGACCGGGATTTTCGACCCATTCCCTGTCGACCTACATCAGCAACCAGTACTTTAAGGCACAGAATGCAGGGTATTCTGCGGCAGTCGGAATATTTACATTCCTGTTCATCATGATTGTAGCCACTGCCTTTTCCAGATATTTTACCCAAAAAGAGGTGGAATTATGAGAATGAAAAATCAGTCATCCTGGTGGAAATACCTTGTATCAGCCATTATAATCATTATTTACCTTTTGCCCATATATGTACTGGCAGTCATGTCCTTTAAGGACGTTACGGATCAATCAGGCAGGTTAATGCTGCCGGATATCTGGAATTTTAAGAACTACAGCAAGGTTTTTCTGGAATCGGATTTACTCAGAGCCTTAAAGAACACTGTTGTCATTACCTTTGTTACGGTGGCACTGGAGGTAGTTGTGGCATGTATAGCGGCCTATCCCCTTTCCAGAAACCGCTCCAAATGGAATAAATTTATCCGTACGGTCTTTATGGGGGTTATGATGATTCCATCCCTGAGTATTCTGGTTGGTGTGTATTCCATGCTGGTATCCATGCACGCCATATCAACCTATTGGGGAATTATCATTGTATCGGTGGCATTCGGACTGCCCATGCCCATCTATCTGTACACAAATTTCATATCAACTATTCCGGTTTCACTGGATGAAGCAAGTGCAATCGATGGCTGCAATGCATTGCAGACCTTTTTTCGGATTATTTTTCCCCAGCTAAAGCCGGTTACAGTTTCCGTTATTATATTGAACGGTGTTGGTATGTGGAATGAATATGGTTATTCTCTGTATATTTTACAAAAACCGGCTAAGTACACACTGACCTTGATGATATCCCAATACTTTTCATCAAGCTCTGTCAGTGATTTAAATGGTGCGGCGGCAGCAGCCTGTATTGCAATAGCGCCCATCGTCATAATCTACCTGTTTTTACAAAAGTATTTTGTAGCCGGACAAATCGACAGTGCTGTCAAAGGATAGGAGGAGCTAATTATGTTATATGAATTATTTGGAAAGGGCATCAATATCGGAGGCTGGCTTTCCCAGTGGAATTGCGTACCCGTTCCGCCGGTAGAGGAAGAGGAAATGAAAAAGCATTTTCAGGAATTTATCACCGAGGAAAATATTAAACAAATTGCAGGATGGGGAATGGACCATGTGAGACTTCCGGTTGATTACCGTGTTTTTGAAAAGAGTCCTTCTTCCTTGGAATTTAACAGGGAGGGCTTCTACTTTATTGATTTATGTGCCGATTGGTGCCAAAAGTACGGCTTGAATCTTATTTTGGACCTTCATGATATGGAAGGAAATGTTTATGGTGCAATGGAGTCGCCAATGCCCTTATTAACAGAGGAGGGGCTTAAGAAAAAGTTCTGCCGTATCTGGGAAGAAATCACATTGCATTTCCTGGGTAGAAAAGCACCGGTTATCATGTTTGAGCTGTTGAACGAAGTCTCGGATGGCTCCGGATACCTGTGGAACGAGCTATGCAGGCAGGCGGTCAAGGTAATACGGAATATCGATAAGGACAGGTATATTCTGATAGGAAGCAACGAGCAGAACAGCGCTTTCCGATTAAAGGAGCTGCAATTATGGGAGGATGATAAGGTTTTCTATAATTTCCATTTTTATGACCCTCAGGCCTTTACACATCAAAGAGCCCATTTTTCGGAAGAAATGCTTTTGTATAACAAAGAGATTCACTATCCCGGGGAAATTACCGGGTTTACAGATTTCCTTTTAAGCAACAGAAAATATATACCCAAATATGCAAGGGTATGTATGGAAGACCGGGTGGACAAAGAGTCCATGAGGCGGCTGTTAAAGGATGCCTTTGATTTTGTAAAATATACGGACAGAGAACTGTACTGCGGCGAATTTGGCGTTATCACCGCGGCAAGACCCCAGGATGCGGCGGCATGGCTGAAGGATGTTATGGAATTGCTGGATGAACAAAGGATAGGGCATGCCATCTGGAATTATAAGGAGCTGGATTTTGGCTTTGTCAATATGGAGAATGAGACGGTTTCCAATCTTATCATAAAGGAACTATTTGATAAATAATTAGAAAAACCAAAATAAATATTGTATGGAGTGATTATAATCCTGAGCAATGGCCGGAATAGGTCTGGAAGGAATAGGTCTGGATGGAATAGGTCTGGATGGAATAGGTCTGGATAGAATAGGCCTGGAAGGAAGATATGCGCCTGCTGAAGCAGGCGCATATTAACATGCTGACAGTAAACGTTTTTAATTTATTGTATTTGCAGGGTGCTGCATTCCTGGGAGACTGTCAAAATAATGATTAGATTCTTTGAAGATACCGGTTCTCATATACCACTGTCAGTACACTTTTTTAGAGACTCCGGTGGTACAGAATGAAAATATTTAAGAAGGCTGCTTATCATCTCTATATGGGATTGTGGCATCCTTGTTTTCATTGCTGCCGGCTCATAGAAAAGGTTTATTTTATCCGCTGCTATATATCAAGTTCTCTATGACGTATTATCCTATTTCTATATTTTTGCCTAATTTCCATGTTATCAATATATTTACCACACTCAGCTACAATTAGAGGAAGTACTGATAACAGTATGGCAATCAGCCAATGGTTTGCTCCGATAGAAGCTATGCCAAATATATTACCAACTCCAGGTATTAAAACAATGAGAGCAAATACCAGAATCATGGCTGCCGCACTATAAACCATAGGCATATTGGTCTTTAGGGAAACTTTAAATATTGACTTACGGCTTCTTACGGTAAATACATGTAAAATAGAGGACCACCCAAGGATTAAGAAGGACATGCTCTGACCTATTTCATGTGACGGTGCAACCCCAAGTGAAACCACTACATTCGTTCCAAGGTAATATCCGCACCATACAATTAACGAGCAGATTATGGTTTGTCTTATTATAACATGAATTAAATTGCTATTGAAAAAGCTTTCATCACGCCCAATTGGTTTACGCTGCATAATACGAGAATCAGATACTTCTTTTGCTAAGCAAATACCAGGAATTCCATCTCCTAATACATTAATCAGTAAAAGCATAACTGCCGTTACAGGGAATTGCCATCCGATTAACTGAGCACCCAGCATAATGATGATTTCAGAGATATTACAAACAATTAAAAAGTAAATGGTTTTTCTAATATTTGAAAATACATTACGGCCTTCATGCACCGCATCCACAATCGATGAAAAATTATCATCTGCCAATACCATATCAGCAGCATTTTTTGCTACTTCGGTACCATTCTTACCCATTGCCACACCAACGTCAGCAGCTTTTAAGGCGGGCGCATCATTTACACCGTCACCGGTCATTACTACTACTTCGTCATTTTCCTGCCATGCCTCTACGATACGTATTTTATCTTCCGGTGTAACTCTTGCATATACAGAATACTCACGGATGGAGCTGCATAATTCTTCGTCGCTCATTTCGGACAATTCCTGTCCGGTCAATACCTTTTCACCCTCACTTAAAATACCGATTTCTTTTGCGATTGCACTGGCGGTAGCCACATGATCTCCTGTAATCATAATGGTGCGAATACCCGCCTTTTTCGCAGAAGCGATGGCGGCTTTACTCTCAGGTCTTGGAGGATCGATAATACCGATAAGACCAATTATGTCAAGGTCAGTTTCGACCACTTCCAGTTCTTCCTCTTCCGGTAATTTATTTATATGCTTACCAGCTAATGCAATAACACGAAGTGCCTCCTTGGCAAAGGTATCATGTATGTGTTTGGCCTCCTCTTTCTCCTTTGAATTTTTACCAACGGGCATCCAGTCAAAAGCACCTTTAGTCAGTACCAAATAACCACCATTTGGGTCTTCGTGAATGGATGTCATTCTTTTGCGAGAGGAGGAAAAAGGAATTTCCTTCACCTTTGGCCATATGGATAAAAGCTCTTCTTTATTTCTTCCTTTATCATCAAACAGTTTCATGATGGCAGATTCCGTTGCATCTCCCATGATCTGTCTATTTCCGTTTTCATCGGTTTCAATAACCGCGTTGCTTGCCAGTGCAAACTGCTCTAACAGTCTTAACTGGTTTTCTGTAAATTCTTCTGAATCTGAGATTGCAGCTTCCGATTTAGCCCACAATTTTTTTATGGTCATTTTATTTTGTGTTAGTGTTCCTGTTTTGTCAGAACAGATAACAGAGGTACTTCCAAGGGTTTCAACTGCAGATAGCTTTCTGATAATAGCATTTTTATTAACCATATTTTTAACACCATTGGTTAAAGACAGGGTTATGATTAAAGACAGGGTTTCAGGTACAGCTGCCACTGCCAGTGAGACTGCCATTAAAACAAGGTGCCAGATACTTTCACCTCTTAAGATACCAACAATCACTAATATGACTGCTGAAAGAATTGCTGTAAAGCTTATCATTTTACCTAACTTATTCAGACGGGCCTGCAAAGGAGTCATCATCTTTAGGGTATTATTCAAATACCCTGCTATTTTACCCATTTGCGTTTTCATACCAGTTTCTGTTACAACAAAAATTCCATTACCTGCTGTAACATGGCAGCCGGAGAATACCATATTGTTTTGGTCTCCCAGAGGCACTTTACTATTCTCTATTACTTCAATATTTTTTTCAGAAGCTTCACTTTCTCCTGTTAAAGAAGCCTCTTCCACTTGTAAATCCACAGTTTCTATCAACCTGCCATCAGCAGGTACTAAATCGCCGGAACGAAGCATTACAATATCTCCCGGTACCAATTCCGCACTGTCTATTATTTTTTGAATACCATCACGAATCACCAAACAGGTGGGAGAATTCATATTAATCAATGCATCCAAAGATTTTTCCGCACTATTCTCCTGAGTGATAGCAAGGATAATATTTATTATAACAATACTTAAGATTACGATTGGCTCTAAGAATCCATTTCCTTCTTTTACTGCCAGCAGAAATGACAGTCCGATTGCAACCAGTAAAATTATGGTTGAGATGTCTTTAAATTGATGCAGAATTTTATTTAGAATGGACTCTTTCTTTTGTTTCTCAAATTCGTTTCTGCCATAAGTCTGTACTTTTTTAGCTACTTCTTCTGTTGCCAGCCCGTTAGCTGCATCCGATGAAAGTTCTTTTAATACTTCCTGAGGCTCTAAGTTATACCAGTTTTTCATACTTTTCCACCTTTCATAGATAATGTAAAACAAATAACCTTTCACATATCTTTTAAGCCATATCGCTGGAAAACGCGATATGCCCTGGTGTAGAGAGAAAAAATTAGAATAGAAAATTTGTTGCTATTAGATTCTTTCACTCTAATTAATAGTGACCGTCTCTTATACAAACCTTCTGTTCTTCATACAAAGTGCTCTTGAGAAAAGGGACTCCGGATCTTTTTACAGAGTTCTTATCATACTTGTTATTAACCTGTATATCGTAATGTGTAAATTGATTTTGATTTTTCAAAGATACCTCCTTTCTGATAGTTCATTAATGAACTAATTTGTTATAAAAAATACCAGGAAGCAAACTAAAGTATAATTAATTAGGTCTTATTAAATTATATTTTAGTTAAGAATATTTATTTTAATTCTTCACTAATATTATCTACTATTTTCTTTGATATTCTAATCATTAACTCGCTTTCTTCTTCCGTAATATTGTGAAATAGAATGTCAAGAAGATGTTCTCTCACTTTCTCAATATCTTCAATTACAGGACTTGCAGACTCTGTTACATTAAGATGCATATACCTGCGGTCTGTACTGTCCCCTATTACTGAAATATATTTTTTATGAGACAAATCTTCAATGGAATTAGAAATATGTGCTTTGGATATATACTGAATTTGGGCTATATCTTTAGCGGTATTATGTTCACCACATTGAGATATAAAATATAGAATCTCTATTTCTATCTTTTTTAGATTGTATTTCTTCATCACCCAATCATATTCTCTTTCATATAGCTTTTTGAATTGATGGCCGTTTATCAAAATATCAAAAGAATTCAGCATAATATAACCTCATAAAGTTTTTTGTATAACTCTTGTCTATTGTAACCTCATAATGAAAATAACTGTTTTCCAGTGAACTGTTTTTTATGGAACTGTTTACTTGTGAACTATTATAAGAAATTTCAAGTTGTATGTCAATAGTAAATTTTATATAGTATTGAATAAACAATTGTTTTAATTATTTATTCCACTATGCTTTTTCTTGTTTTATACTTATATAACCGGCTTCATCTCCATATATCCCAGCATTTTTTCTACGATTGCGCTGAATAACGGAGTCATCCAGAACGACGGCTTTAACACGTTCCGGCCTGGTCGGCTCATCTAAAATGGAAGTGACCTTTGCAGCTAAGAGTGGTAAAAATTTATTCCAGGGGTTATGGCGCCGTTGCAGAGGTAAGAATACCTATGGATTTACTTACAGCAAAACAATGATATATGAAAATTTCATTGCAAATTATTACAGAATTCAGTACAATAGGTAGAAGTAAAAAGTAAATCTGAAAGGAGACACAAGATAGTGGAATATTTAGAGAAATACAATAAGTGGACGACCAGCGATTATTTTGATGATGAAACCAGAAAAGAATTGTTAGGATTAAAAGGCAATGACGCTGAGATCAAGGATCGCTTTTATAAAGATCTGGAATTTGGTACAGGCGGACTCCGTGGTGTACTGGGTGCGGGAAGCAACCGCATGAACCTGTATACGGTAAGAAAGGCAACCCAGGGCCTGGCTAATTATATCATAAAACAGGGCGGAGAAGATAAAGGGGTAGCCATAGCCTATGATTCCAGAAGAATGTCTCCGGAATTTGCGGAAGATGCCGCACTTTGCCTTAATTCCAACGGAATAAAGGCCTATGTATTCGAATCCTTACGACCGACACCGGAGCTGTCCTTTGCGGTAAGAGAGCTTCACTGTATCGCCGGTATTGTAATCACAGCAAGCCATAACCCTCCGGAATATAACGGATACAAGGTATACTGGGAAGATGGCGCACAGATAACATATCCCAAGGATGTGGAGATTATCGGTGAGGTGAATGCCATTACCGAATATTCTGCCGTTAAGACAATGGATAAGAAGGCAGCAGAGGAAAAGGGACTGTTTCATATTATCGGCAAAGAAATTGATGACAGGTACATGGAAGAGCTTAAAAAGCTCGTAGTGAATCCTATTGCAGATGAATGCAGGGATATGAAGATTGTGTACACTCCCCTTCATGGAACCGGTAACCTTCCTGTTAGAAGAATCTTAAAGGAATTAGGCTTTACCAATGTCTATGTAGTGAAAGAACAGGAGCTTCCCGACGGGAATTTCCCTACCGTAGGATATCCCAACCCGGAGGACCCGAAGGTATTTACCCTTGCCAAGAAGCTGGCAGATGAAATAGGCGCAGACTTAATTCTTGCAACGGACCCGGATGCAGACAGGCTTGGGGTACAGGTAAGAGGAGAGGATGGAGAGTTCATTCTGCTTACAGGGAATATGTCGGGCGCCCTGATCGCAGAGTATGTATTCTCCCAGAAAGCAGCCCATAATACGCTTCCGAAGAATGCTGCCTTGATTAAGACTATTGTAACGGGCAATATCTCCGATAGAATTGCAGCCTATTACGGTGCCGCATTAATTGAAGTATTAACTGGTTTTAAATACATCGGCGAGCAGATTAAATTCTTTGAGGAAACCGGCTCTCATGAGTATGTATTCGGTTTTGAGGAAAGCTATGGCTGCCTGGTAGGAACCCATTCCAGGGATAAGGATGCAGTTGTTGCGGTCATGGCACTGTGTGAGGCAGCAGCTTATTATAAAACCCAGGGCATCTCTCTTTACCAGCAGATGAACAAAGTATTTGAAAAGTACGGATATTTTAAAGAGGATTTGGTCTCCGTTACTTTAAAAGGCATTGAGGGCATGGAGAAAATCAAGGAAATCATGGAAGGCTACCGCAAAAATCCTCCTTTGGCAGCAGGCGGACTGAAGGTATTGAAGTTCAGAGATTACAAAGAGGATAAGATTACGGACCTGGTGACAAAAGAAGTAACCCCTACAGGTCTTCCGAAATCAGATGTGCTTTACTTTGAGCTGGAAGAGGATGCATGGTGTGCCGTAAGGCCTTCCGGAACAGAACCGAAAATCAAGTTCTATTTTGGAGTAAAGGGAACGAGCCTGGCAGATTCTGCCGAGAAATTAGAGAAGCTTGTTCATGACCCTGTATTTAAAGTGGATTAAATGAATAAAGGGCGAAAGTATATTCCTTTCAAGGAAAGGAAAGTACTTTCGCCCTTTTATTTTACGGGATAAGGCTATGGTCTACCGCAGGATTACAGCTTTTGTCCGCAGTTGGGGCAGAAGTTTGCACCAGTAGATTTCTGTCCGCAGTTAGGGCAGAAATTAGGCTTTGAGCCGGTATTGGAATTGGCCGCCTGGTTCGTTCCGGCGTTATTCATATGATTAAGCATCTGATTTGCCATATTGGCTCCCATCATCATACCTGCCATATCGGAAGCCATGCTGTTAGAGCCGCCCTGCTTTCCGGATAAAAGCCCGTCTGTCATGGCTACCTGCTGATAACGGTTAAGGTCACCTACCATTCCGTAGGAAGCATTTTTAGTGATCATCGACTGAACCTCTTCCGGATAGGTAAAGCTCATAATCTGAAAGCCGGTCACGCTGAGTCCCGTATCGAAGAGCTGCATATCCAGGTCAGTCTTGATTCCAGCACTAATGTCATAGGAATTAGCCTGGAGGTTGAACATATCCTTGCCTTCCTTTGCAATCCATTTCATAAGAAGCTGGTCTAACAGTGCTGTGATACGAAGCTTTACATCCTCCACAAGGTAGCTTTCCTTGACACCGGCAATCTTATCAATCAGCTTAATATAATCTTTTACTTTAAACTGAAAGGTACCGTTGGAGCGGATCGGAAGGCCGCCGGGAAGAGTGGGAGCCGGAATATTAATGGCATTTTTGGTACCCCATTTTACAGTAAATTCCTTGGTATTGACGAATAGAACCTCTGCACGCATGCCACTGTTAAAGCCGAATTTAAAACCGCCTAAAGTAGAAAGAAAGGGGATGATCTGGGATTCGATGTCGTAATCACCATCATCCTGAAAAATTCCCTCCACTTTTCCGTTATACAGGAATATGGCATCCTGCCCGGGACGGATGATGAGCCTGCTGCCCTTTTTTATTTCCCTGTTGCTCCATTTCCAAAATATCATGTCTTCTCTGAATTCTTCCCATTCCACTACATTGGAAAACTGGTCTTTAAAGAAACCCATCGTTATTTTTTCCTTTCCTTGCTGAAATCTTTTATGGTCATATAAGATAAATCATAGTCTAAAATTTCATTTAGCTTATATAGTGTTGTCAGTCTGCTGCTTCTCCTGATATAGCTGTTATAAATCTATTAAACTACAATACAGCAATAACTGCAATGCCAAAATAATTCTATCTGCCTTAAAAGCTTCTGCTGCCTCCGCTGTGGGAGTGTCCTCCGCTTGAAATACCGCCACCTCCGCTGCTTCTTGGGCCGCTGCCGCCATTTGACTGGGGTGTGGGCTTTTTCACCCTGGTTGTAGTGGTGCGAAGATAATCATCCCTGCTGTCTGTAATGCCGGAATTGCTGCCATCCATATAATCCCTGCCCTGGGCGGTCATTCTGCCGCCGGAATTTGCAGCCATTATTCCTACGGTAACAGCACCTATGGCAAGGGCAATACCCAGTTGAAGAAAGGTATTGTAGAAGGGATTCTTTTCTTTCTGCCCATAGTAGTTACTGGGGCCGTCATAAGAGGATTCACCGTAGTAATTTCCGGAACCGGGCTCTCCCGAGGCAGGGGTTTCCTTGACTCCTTTTTCCTCATTCATATAGTAGGCGGATTCCTTGGCAAATTCTATAAAAGCCTTTTTATATTCAGCAGCCTTCAGGGAGCTATCAATATCATCTAAGATATATTCAATGCGGTCATTGTTTACGTAATATTCGGATTTCCCATAACCGTGAATGGTAACGCTGCGGTTTCCCTCTTCCATATTAATAAGCATCATTACGGTACTGCCGAATTGCTCCTCATAACCAAAGCCCTTTTCGTCATAGAAATCTTCCATATAGTCAATGGGAGCTTTACCACCCAGGTCACCGGAGGTAATCATGATAATATCGGCCTTTGCTTTCTCGCTGTATTTCTTGCAGGTATCCGTCAGCTCATTTACTTCTTCCTCGGAAAAAAGACCGTAATTATCATATACATATTGCTTACTGTCTTCCTCGGAGGCGTTTACCGGAAGAGGGGTCCTTCCATAGAGAAAAAGGCCTGCGATAACAGTGAAGATAAGGCTTAAGGCTAACAATGCGGATTTTTTACAAGCTAATTTCATAGTATTGGCCCTCCCGATAAAACAGCGATGATTTTTATAAGAAGGAAGGCCGCGGCACTGATGCCGGTAAACCAGGCGGCAATCCTACCCGCACTTAAAGGAGGCTTTCCGACAATTTTTCCGGTCTGGCCATTCATGGCAAAGGTATGCTCCGACTGCTTATAATCATAACAAACCATCCAGACGGGGAACAGGGCATACTCAGCCTTCCGCTTCCGGATTTGGATGTCCTTGGAATTATAGGAAGTGGTGGCATAGCCATTGATAGTTCCGTCAATGTAGCTGTCGACATATTGCTGTACTCTGGATTCTACGCGGTGAAACAGGTCATTATCGTCATAATTGTACTTTTCCGCCAGGTAGCCTGCCAGATATGGCATCTGAAATTCCTTCAAATCCTGATAGTGGTACGGTTCCAGTTTATCCATCATTCCGTCATTCATTTTCTCGGAAGCATCGGTAGGAACCTTTAGGTAATTCAGATTGACCTTACGGTATACGTTGAAATAATCGGTCTCCGTATAGATATAATCTCCTTTGGTATAGGTCCTGACCTTGGTGCAGGTCGCATCGGCACTGCCCAGGCCGTTTAAATCATACAGCCAAAAGGGAACATAAATGCCGGTAATGCTCTTTATCCTGTCAGCAGTCATGAAGCCCCTTGGAGTCAGAAGGCCTTTTTTGCACCATTTCCTGAAAGAAGCCTGTGCCTGCTCTTTATTGATTGTAAAGGGAATTACAAGGGAGGGGGCAAAGCTTCCGGAAAGCCGGTCGGAAAGTACGACGGCAGCACCGCAGAAGCTGCAGGTAGTAGCGGCGGTATCCTTATCGGTAATCAGTACGGCACCGCAGTTGTTGCAATGGTACTCGTTTACCTCTTCCTGGTGGTGGTGCGGTTCTTCTTCCTCTTTATAATTGTTATGATAGGCATTGCTTTCTTCTTTTTCTGTCCTGCTGCCGGACATTTCTTCTATGTTCATATTCTTGCCGCAGCTGTCACAATGCAGCATTCCCGTCGTACTGTCGAACGCCATATCGGCGCCGCAGTCCGGGCACTTGTATTGCACTACCATATGTTACCTCCTGGCTTTATTGTTTCTATTATTATAATACAAATACCTTCTGGTGCCAATAAAGATATGCATACGAAAACAGCGGCATAAAGCCGCTATTTCGACGGATAGTTTATCACTTTATCCCGGTTTAGTCTTATTTGTTCAGACTGGCTTTCAAGGCTGCCAGTTCATCCTCTACACCGGCATCCTGGCTGTACTTCTGAGTAAGGTCCTTTATTGTCCGGTCCGGTCCCGATGAGTTAAGCTCAGCCATGGCATTGGCTTTATCAAGAGCCTTATCAGCCATTTCTTCATATTTTGCAAAGCTTGCGATAGAGTCGTTTGCACTGGCGAAGGAGGAAGTCATTTTATTCATGCGTTCCTGGGTCTTTGCAACTGCAAGCTTGCCCTTGATCATATCCTTTCTGGATTCCAGCTCGTTAATGTCGGAGACCAGCTTATCATGCATTTCTCTCATGTGGACAGCATTTGTATGGGAAAGGTCATAAGCCTCCTGCAAACCATTTAACTTTGAAGTTAAAGAAGCTTTCTGTTCCAGGAATTTTCTTGCATCATCCTCGCTGCCGGCTTCTAAGGCTTTTACAGCATAAGCCTGCATTTTTGTGATTTCTTCCTTGCAGTCATCCAGTACACGCTTTGCCCTTTGTTCCTCCGCCATAATAGCAGCTGTTTCAGCCTTTACCTTGCCTAAATCGCTGGTCAGGTTTCTTAAACACTGGTCAATCATTTTCTCGGGATCCTCTGCTTTATCCAAAAGAGCATTAATGTTGCTGGACATAATATCTTTAAATCTTGTTAAAATACCCATGAAAAAACCTCCGTTCACTTGATTTACATTTATTGTTTTCATCATCAGTTTATCTTCTTACCGCCTTATAGTCAAGTTAAAATACGGTTAAAATCCTAATGGAGAAATTAGAAAGATTAAATTCAGATTGACAGGTCCCTTGCACTGTTGTAAATTATTTATGTAAGATAGATGCAAATTGGATGGCAAGCATTTTACAAACTAATTGTGCATTTTTAAATATAGTTATGGAATATCCAATAACAGACCGGATATTCAGGAAAGAGGTTATTGTGGAATTTGAACATATGGCAGACAGCGGGATAGTAGATTTCGGCAATCTGCACCGTATTGGCAAAACGATGAAAAAAGCCATGTCAGGTGAAGAAATTACAGTTGGTATGATAGGAGGCTCTATTACGCAAGGCTCTCTTTCCAGTACGCCTAAGACTTGCTATGCCTATCTTGTATATGAGTGGTGGGTCAGACGCTTTCCCGGCAGTAAGGTGCACTATATAAATGCCGGTATAGGGGGAACCTCCTCCCATTTTGGTGCTGCCAGGGTGGTCGAGGACTTACTTGTCCATCAACCGGATTTTGTTATTACGGAATTTAGTGTAAATGACAGCAATACACCATTTTTTAAGGAAACATATGAAGGACTTATCAGGAGAATTCTTACCCACGAAGCAGAGCCAGGGGTACTTATTTTAAATAATGTATTTTACAAGGATGGCACCAATGCCCAGGAGATGCACAATGAAGTCGGGGCTTTCTACGGACTTCCGATGGTAAGCATAAAGGACAGCCTGTACAGGCTGGTAGAAGCAGGGGAAATCTTAAAAGAGGATATTACTCCCGACGACCTTCATCCAAATGATGCAGGACATAAGCTGGTAGCCGATATAGTAACCCATATGCTTGACTGGATTTATAAGAAGGTCATAAAAGAAGAAGCAGATAAGGATTATATTCTTCCGAAGGAAACCTTAACAGCTAACCGATTTGAGGATTCCCTTCGCTTGAATAACAGAAATTCACAGCCGGCTGCAAAAGGCTTTGAAATAGATAACGCTGCACAAGAAAAGATAACGGATATTTTCCGTAACGGATGGAGTGCAGGAAGGATTGGGGATACTATTTCCTTTGAGGTCGAGGCGGGAAATATAGCGGTGCAATATAAGAAGACTGTCAAAAGGCAGGCACCTGTGGCAACGGTAATAGTGGATAAGGATATGGATAATCAGATTGTTCTGGATGCTAACTTTGAGGAAGACTGGGGAGACTGCCTATATCTTCAAAATCTTTTAACCGGCGGGGAGAAGAAAAAGCATACTCTGGACATTACAATTACCCAGGCGGATGAGAAGAGCAATCTGGATTTCTATCTTGTATCCATTATTATTTCAGATAGATAGTTTAGGAGAAACGGAATTTTTGTTAACAGGGAGGTAACAAGTTGAAAAAGATAACAATACAGGATGTGGCGAAGGAACTGAACCTGTCCCGCAATACTGTGGCAAAGGCATTAAATAACAGCGATACGGTAGCATATGAAACAAGGTATGTGGTAATAAAAAAAGCATATGAAATGGGTTATTCCAAGCTGTCCCCCCTTGTACTGAATGAATACAAAATAAAGGATAAGCTGGAAAAGGCAAGAACGGTGGTGGTATTTGCAAGAAGAGAGCTGTCCACCTTTTGGAACCGCATTATTATGGGAATATCCGATGAGCTGAATAAAAATAACTGCAAACTGCAGCTTAATTTTATCAGTGAAGAGGATGAAGCCAAGCATATTGCACCCCTTGATGTGGATTCGGATATGAGCGGCATTATTATCCTAAATGTATTTCACAAGGAATTTCTGGAACTGATATTAAAAAAGGATGTGCCGGTGGTATTTCTGGATGGACCAAGTGATGTTTATGAAATCTCTTCCATGGGAGACATTGTTGTATTTGAAGGCTACCATTCCACAAGAATGATAACCGAACACCTGTTAAGCCAGGGAAATAAAAAAATTGCCTTTATCGGAGATATCAGCTATTGCAGGACCATAAGAGACCGTTATGAGGGTTACAAGGCGGCGCTTTCCAGTTATGGAATTGAGCCGGAGGAACAATATCTTATTACCCGTCATGTAGAGCATAAATACTACAAGCAGGAAGAAGTAAATGCGGAACTTGAAAAGCTGAAGGAACTGCCGGAAGCAATTGTATGCGCCAATGATGATATTGCCAAGGATGCTATGCTTTGGCTTAAGAGAAGGGGTGTAAAGGTTCCCGAGGAGGTTGCCATAACCGGCTTTGATGATAAGGAAGAGGTAGAGCTCCTGTCTCCAGCCCTGACAACGGTACACATCGGTAATCAGAGAATGGGCCGCAGACTTGTTCAGCAGCTTATCTGGAGAATTGAAAATATGGACCTTCCCAAAGAAATAATAACCATAAATACAGAGACCATAATCAGGGAGTCCTCCGTACGCCAGGGTAAGTCTTGAAACTTATTTTAATAAGAAATAAGTAAATTGTATTTTAGAGTGTACTGATTGAACCAGATTGAGAAATTCCAGGATAGTTAGCTGTGACAGAAAAGCCGCCGCAGTGAACTATCCTGGAATTTTTGTTATGGGGAAAGATAAGTGCAGGCAAGAAAATAAGTGCAGGCATGAAAATAAATGCCAGCATGAAAATAAGTGCTATTTCGATTTATTCCGACAGTACTACAGGCAGCCAGCCAGTCGGCATCGTATTGAAATGTAAAGTTTTTAGCATTTTAGCAATATTCAGATGTAAATTACTTGATAAAAGACTGGAATTATAGTAGATTTGTAGTATTGCAGAATAAAAGAATAGTTATCATTCTGAATATAAAGAAAAAGTGGATGCAGTATTGCACTGGAAAAAGAAAGAGAGAAAGATATGTGGCTTGCGGATAGTTGGAAGGATTATGAGGTAATAGATACTTCGAATGGAGAAAAATTAGAGCGGTGGGGAGACTATATTCTGGTCAGGCCAGACCCTCAGGTGCTTTGGGATACAGAGAAAGCGGATAAAAGATGGAAGAAGCCAAACGGACATTATCACCGCAGCAATAAAGGCGGAGGGGAATGGGAGTTCTTTGATCTGCCCAAGGAATGGAATATTACCTATAAGGATATGGTATTTCATTTGCAGCCCTTTAATTTTAAGCATACGGGACTGTTTCCGGAACAGGCGGCTAACTGGGACTGGTTTGGAGATATTATCAGAAGAGAGAAGGAGAAAAATCCGGAGAAAGAAATTAAGGTTTTGAACCTCTTTGCCTACACGGGCGGAGCCACTATTGCTGCCGCAAAAGCAGGCGCAAATGTGACCCATGTGGATGCCTCCAAGGGAATGGTGACCTGGGCGAAGGAAAATGCTGTCCTATCAGGTTTATCGGAAGCACCGATACGCTATATCGTGGATGACTGTGTGAAATTTGTAGAAAGAGAGATACGCAGGGGAAATCTTTATGATGCGGTCATAATGGACCCGCCTTCCTATGGAAGAGGACCCAAAGGCGAGACCTGGAAAATTGAAGAAAACATCCATCCCTTTGTAAAATTAAGTACGGGAGTATTAAAAGAGAACCCCTTGTTTTTCCTGATAAATTCCTATACCACCGGATTGCAGCCGGCAGTGCTCTCCTACATGCTGGGGCTTGAAGTACAGAGTAAGCATGGAGGGATTGTCAGGGCGGAGGAGATAGGGATTCCTGTAACATCAAATAAGCTGATTCTTCCCTGCGGAGCATCGGGGCGCTGGTCTTCTCAGCTGTAAGGATAATGCCAAGAGTTGAAGGACGGTAATAAAAAATGGAGTGGGAGGACAGGATGGAAATTAAAAAAAAATCTTCAATTATTATCTGTATTGTAATTCTGGCAGCTAATATACTGGGCCTGGTTCTCTTGAATAATCCACATTATAAAAATCTTGCAGCCGCCAGTAATGGTGTGCTCTCCCTGGCAGACTGGGATTTTGCCAGGAAAGGGCTGGCCAAAATCGGAGGTACCTGGGAATTCTACCCCGGAAAACTGATTACCCCAAAGCAGGGCGAAGATGTCTTTCAGGAATACGAGCAATACCGAAGGTATGTAAAGGTGCCGGACGATTGGAGAAACTATGGGGCTTATAAGTCAAAGCCCTTTAATTCCGGTACCTTTCGGCTGCTATTGAATCTGCCGGAGGATGGGAGCTACGGAATTAAAACCGATGGGATACAGTCTGCAGCGGACATCTATATGAACGGCACAAAAGTGTGCGAAAGCGGCCGGGTTTCGGACGAGGCCGAAGGCTTTATGCCGGATATAAGGAGACTTGCCGGATTTGCCGGCTCATCTGCAAAAAGGATGGAGCTGGTAGTCAAGGTAAGTACATATGACTCTTACAAGGGAGGAATATTACAGGGCTTTGATTTTGGAAGGTCTGAAGAGATACTGAAAAGCAGAGACTTGGACAGGAGCGTGGATTTCTTTGTGATATCCTGCTGTATGGTCGCGGGTATTTGCCTGGCAGGTTCCTTTTTAATAAAAAAGGGCTCAAAGCATTCCTTTTACTTTGGAGTATTTCTCATTCTGCAGGGTATCTATATTTCAACCATCGGTGACAGGCTGATCAGTGACCTGCTCCCCATGCCTGGAAATACGGCAACGTTTTACGGATTCCAGATTCAGATTACCTTTATTTCATTTTTCTGCCTTCTGCTTTTAATAAACTCTTATTTTAAAAAGTACTCGGAAAGAAAAATTGTTGTTATTTTAGGGATTCTCCTGAATATTGTTGGACCGGTTCTGATTTGGGTGCCATTCACATCCGTTTCGGTCATGGGAATTTCCTTCTATCTTTATAAGCTTACCCTTGCCGCGGTAATTGCCGTAACTCTGGCCTATATCCTGCTTGTTATATACAGGGCATCCCGGAAGAAAATGGAGTATGCCGAATATGTCATAATATTTATCACAGCCTTTGGATGTTATCTTATTTCCTTACTGCTTGACTTCTTAACGGATATAAATGTGGGAAAAATGCCGACAGTTATGATGCTGGCTTTGATTCTGACACAAATTGTGCTTATGTATTACCGCAGTAAGACCGCATTTCAGAAGGTTGACCAGCTATCCTCCCAATTACTGGTGTATGACCAGTTAAAGGACCGGTTCCTGGCAAAGACCTCCCTGGAGCTGCAAAAGCCTGCAAATGGCATTATCAGTTTATCAGAAGAGCTGTTAAAAGGAGAAAAAGGTTCTATAAGCATCTATCAGCAGCAGAATATTATGCAGATTAACAGGGAAGGTAAGCATATTTACAGTATACTGGATGAAATGCTGGAAGCCTCTGGAGATAATCAGAATATAAAAATTGTTCAGGAGAATATAGACAGGGACAGCCTTGAGGCTATGATAGCGGAGCTTGAATATCTGGCTTATGAAAGAAAAGATTTAAAGGTTGTCAGAAAAATTCCGATAGATTTTCCGGGAATCAGGAGTGACAAGGTAAAGCTGAGACAGATTTTTTATCATTTGATTCATAATGCGGTTAAGTTTACGGAAACAGGGGAGATAGAGATATCGGCTGCTATATACGGCAATGAAGCATTTCTGTCGGTAAAGGATACAGGAATAGGGATTCCCTATGCGCAAAAAGAGATTATCTTTATCCCCTTTTATCAGGGAAAAAAGCAGGGCGAAGAGGAAGGCCTTGGACTGGGCCTTGGGATTACAAAAAATCTAATAGAAATCCTCGGGGGAAAGATATGGGTGGTTTCGGAAGCCGGGAAGGGTTCCAGGTTTACCTTTAGTATGCCCTTGGGTGAGAAAAAGACAGAAATCAGACATACGGAAAAGCCGCTTTATGAAAGGAAAGCTGGCAGTGAAGTGTCAGAAGCTTCGGCAGAGAAAAACCTCTGTCAGGACAATCAGGAGGGATATACAAAACTTGAAGGTACCAGAGAAGAAACACTGCTGATAGTAATGAAGGATGACCAGCTGATAAGGGAAGTCAGGCATTTAAACAGTGAAGAAAAGTACAACCTCATCCTTTGCGGCATTTATGATAAGGCACTGGACCTGGCAGCAAAGGAAGAGTGCGATTTGATTATCCTGGATTTTGGCATGGATTATGCAGCAGGCTATGAAACCTGCCTGAAAATAAGGGAGCGTTATTCCATGACGGAGCTTCCTGTCATTATCCTGACGGAAACCGGGCAGGCCAAGGAATTGCAAAAATCAGTCCGTTCAGGAGTAAATGATTTTATGCAAAAGCCATTTTCCTGGGAGGAATTAAGGATTCGTGTGGAAACCCTGCTATTGGTCAGGAAATCTGCCAGAGAAGCCATAAACCAGGAATACAAAATGCTTCATGCGCAGATCATGCCGCATTTTTTGTATAATACCTTAAATACGATTATTGGATTAAGCTATAAGGATGCAGAGCAGGCCTGTGAGGCATTGCAATATCTGTCTACCTATTTCCGGGCCAAGCTGGATTTTGACAGCTATAATTCATTTGTTTCCGTAGAGAGGGAAGTGGAGCTGATGAAGGCGTACCTGGCCATTGAAAAGATGCGCTTTAAGGAACGCCTGGAAATTATTTATGACCTGGATGAAAGTCTTGATTTTGAATTACCGGCACTGACCCTGCAGCCTCTGGTAGAGAATTCCGTACAGCATGGTGTCCTGGACAATAACAGAAGGATTACGGTAGAAATAACCATTAAAGAGACAGCAGAAAACGAAATCATAATACAGATAAAAGATAATGGAATGGGAATTCCAAAAGTGAAGCAGGAAGAACTTCTAGCGGAGAAAAATAACCGGATCGGGTTTTCGAATGTTTTAAGAAAGATAAGGCTGATGAAGAACTCGAACCTGACCCTGGAAAGTGAAGAGGGTAAGGGAACCTGTATCACAATCAATTTAAGGAATATGCCATTTCAAAGAAAGCAGAATCGGGCAAAGAATATTGAGCAGGAAACGGCTAAGGTGAAACTATGAAGGTACTGTTGGTGGATGATGAAGAAATAGCATTGGAAGTTCTTGAAAGAATGCTGTGCCAAATAGATAATGTTGAGATTCTGGGCAAATATACGGATCCGGAGAAGGCTTTGGTCAGGCTTAAGACAGAAGGAGCAGATGCCGTCTTTTTAGATTTTGAGATGGGAGGCCGGCATGGCTTACAATTTGCCCAGGAATTGCTGAATATGGATGCCTCTCCGGAGGTTATATTTGTTACGGCCTATTCCCAGTATGCGGTAGATGCCTTTGAGGTGGATGCCCTGGATTACCTGGTTAAGCCGGTAACACTGACCAGGCTTATGAAAGCGGTTCAAAAAATAGAGGAAAGACAAAGCCTGAAAAGAATTCGAAAATCCCATTTAACTGTAAATGAGGTCAATATCCGTGTTCATTCTCTGGGAGCATTTCAGGTGTTTGCAGGAGAAGAGGAAGCAATGCCTGTGCGGTGGCGCACAAAAAAAGTGAAGGAAATGTTCTGCTACCTTTGGATGAACAGGGAACAGCCTGTAAATAAGTACCGCATCCTGGAAGAGCTGTGGCCGGAGGCGGCTCTGGATAAGGGTACAGCTCTGCTGCATACGACGGTCTATCAGCTGAGAAAGGTTATTAAGGAATTGCATTTTGAGGATGGATTGCAGTATCTCAATGACCAATATGTCTTAGCCCTGCCAATCAAGAGTGATCTGGAAGAATTGGAAGGCTTATTAAAGGAGCCCGCACCCAGTCCTGATCAGATGAAAAGAATACTGCTGCTTTATGAGGGAGATTTATTGGAGCTGGATGAGTATAACTGGTGTATTTATGAGAGGCAGAGCTTAAAAAATACCTATTTAAAATGTCTGCAAAGATATGCTGAAAAGAATGGGGGTAAAACCCAAAATGAAGTAGTTGAAAACTGTCTGCAGAAAATGTTCAAAATGGATACCTATAACGAAATTTATACTATTATGCTGATAAACTATTATGCGGAGACAGGAAATACAAAGGAAATGGTTGAAGTATATAAATATTATAGTAAGATTTTATGGGAAGACTTAGGGATAGCACCATCAAGAAAAGTAATTGAATTATATCGGAAACATATTAAAAATGAATAAATTATGCTGTAATGTACTTTCATTGTTCCATTTTCTCTATCTTTTTCTAAGTTCAAGCCATAATTTTATTGCTTCTGCAGTCAAAATATTTGGATTGTATTCATCGAAGAATACCTCAGTAAAAATAGTTTATTAACTGAAAGGTTAACTATGCTGTTTTTGTGTGGAGGTATTTTTTATTTTTTCCTATAATACAAAATAGGAATGCTTATTGTTTAGAATTTGTTCAGTGCCTATAGGTATAATATACTACAATGTTAAAGGTATGCTGAATATAGTATTGTTAATGTTTTTAAACATCGGATAAATTTGTAATTATGCATTTATTTGTCAGCAGAGCCTTTTCATAATAGATGCAAGATATCCTTCCGCTTTTTGAGGTTGTCGGCCTAAGATAATTTTTGACACCTTCGTAGAGACCTTTAGATGATGCCGGAAGGATTGGGGAACAATTTATCAAGGTTTATATTTTTTAAAGAAACAGTATCAGTACAACTATTCTGAGGTTGTGGATATTGTTTACACTGGCCTTATGTTTTACATAAATCAGTGGGAAATTGTTTGGTTTATAGCAGAAAATATCTTGTAATTATGCGGGATGTGGTGTTATGCAACACCCAGAAATATTTAATATATAAGAAGGAGGATTAGATGAACATTAGTAAAAAGATAAAAATCAGTATAAGCAAATTGTTGGTTATTACCTTACTTTTATCACTCTGCGTTGGTGCATTACCTGGTATGGCATATGCCGAGGAGGAATCAAGGCAGCTTTCACCGGAAGAAGCATATATTACCTCGGTGGTGCTAAAGGTTGACGGGGTGGAAATAACCGCAGATAACGTAAATCAGGATCCTATAGGGCAGAATTCCCAGGTAGAACTATCTATTAATTGGGAACTAGCGGATTCTACGAATATTAATACAGGGGGTTATATAGAAGTACCCTTTCCAGTACAGTATTTTCAGGGGCTTTCTGGATATGAAGGTGGGCCGCTGGTATCAAATGGAGAAACGATAGGTAATTACAGTTTTTCAAATAATGGAAATCTAAAGTTGACGTTTAATGCAACAACTCAACTGAATGTTAAAGGTACAGTAACAATCTCAGGACTGAATTTTACAATTCCCTCAGGAGAAAGCAACCCTGTACAGATTGTCTTCCCTGTTTCGGGAAGTGCTATAACATATGTAAAGTTTCAACCAAAGAATGTAGATAAAACACTGACCAAAAAAGGTAATGCGAACTCAAATTTAAATGCATCTTACATAGATTGGGAAGTGGACCTGAATAAGAAACTGGAACATATTACAAATGCTGTGATAGAAGATAGCATACCGGAAAATCTTATACTGGATGAAAATTCCATTGAAATTCAGAAACTGGCTGTGGGCTTGGATGGAAACGCGGCAGTAACAGGTTCTGCCATAACTGGCATTGTAAACAGCGGTACAGCAGGTGAATTGAAGATAGCGCTTGGCGAGATTGATGGTGCATACCGTATTAAATATAGAACAACTATTGCTCCGGAGGGTGTAGGGAAAACTTCCTTTACGAATGAAGTGAAATTAAGCGGAGGGAGACCAAATACCCCCGAGGGGCTTATTGAGAAAGTACCCTGGACTGTAGAGACGCCAAGAGGGGCTGTACTTAAAAAAGGTGCAAAACTTGGTCAGGCATACAATCCCAAAAGTGTAGACTGGACGGTTTATGTAAACTTGGGGGAAACAAAAATAAACAAGGCAATCATAGAGGATGATCTCCCAGAGGGACTTGCACTGCAGGAGCCTGTGAAGGTTATACCGATTAAATACAATGGAAGTGAATGGATAAATGATGGTCCGGCTCTTACTACAGGTTATACGGTGGATGTTACTAAAAATCCGCTGAAAGTAACATTTGATGATTCGATAACCAAAGCATATAAGCTGGAGTATACCACCAATATTACGGATCGAACCCAAGAGAAATTCATAAATTCCGCCAACATTTATGATACTGATGAATCAAGTCCTCTGAATCAGAGTCCGGCCAAGGCATCAGTGGATATACAGCGGGGAGTTTATTTATTTAAATCTGGAGCAGATTATATTGATTACAATTCAAAATTCATTGATTGGACAATTGATATTAATACAAAAGAAGAATTAATAAATAATCCTGTATTAAAGGATGTAATCGGATCAGGATTAAAAAAACCGGTTACTAATTTAAAGATAGTTAAATTAAATATAGGATCTACGGGTACTGCAACGGAGGTTGGAGGAGACATTTCCGGAAATTATACCATTACTGACACTACGGATGGGTATCAAATAAATTTTGGATCTCAAATAACCGGTGCTTACCGCATAACTTACAGAACAGATATAAACGATGTCAATCTGACTTCTTATAGCAATAAGGCAACCTTGGAAGGAACCGTTGACGGCAAAGGTATTGGTATAGGAGATGGTAAAAAAGATTTAAATGGATGGGATGTTACCAAAAAACCTTTAATAAAAAATACCGTAGATAAGGCTATTAAAGGTGTTGATTATGCAAATAAAACCATTTCATGGGAAATAACAATTGATCCAAAGAAAGAACCTATGGAGAACTTAAAAATAATAGATACTTTTCAAACAGTTTTTTCTCAATCACCTACTGACAAGAAAGTGAACGGTGGGTTGGAATTGGTATCTGGTTCTGCTATCGTACTTAAGGTTGGGGACAGTGAACCATTGAGAAAGGGTATAGACTATACTCTTTCACCTAATCCAGATTGGAAGAGTGGGTTTGTAATTAGTTTTCTTCATGATGTAGAAAATGGGGTATATACAATACAATATAAAACCAGTTTTGACAGGGAATGGTCTGAGAAGGAAAATTATGTATTAAAAGGATATCAAAATACTGCTGTTGGACAATGGGATGAAAAAACAGGCCATAAAACAGATGATGACAATGTTAAATTTCAAGGAATAATTGATGCGGCCTCTCATAATGGAGCTAAGGATGGTACTGCAGTTTTAAATGGTGCTGGCAGGGCGGAAAGAGAAATTGACTGGAATATTGATGTGAATTATTTGTCTGAAAAATTGAATAATTTTACAGTTACTGATAACGGATGGGATAACGGTCAATTGAAATTAAAGGCTGACTCCATAAAAATATATAATTTGACCATAAGTGGTAACGGAAAAGCTACACCTGGTTCTGAAGTGATTGATCTCTCATCTGCTGGAATCAAAATTACCAAAGATGACGACGGTTTTGTTATCAAATTTGGAAGTGTAACCTCTCCTTACCGTATCACTTATACCACAGAGCTACTCAACCAGTCACAAGCGGAGTATATGAACACAGCAACGGTTACAGGTACCAGAGATAGCAGTGAAACGCCTGTATCAGACACAATGACGAAAAAGGTTACTTTTCCGAATAATCAGCAGAATACTTTCCTGAAAAAAACGGGTAAACAAAGGGACACTAAACCTTATATTGATTGGACAATACAGTTCAACACAAGCTTATCCTTGATAAAGGATGCGGTTCTTACGGATACCCTGTCAGCAGGACATAATTATGTTTATGGCAGTATTAGGGTAGAAAAACTTGGTACTGGCGGGGGATATACAGAAGTATTTCCAGGGGATACCACCTACAAACTTAATATAACTGAGGATCCGGTTACAAGGGTTCAGTCTTTCCATCTGGAGTTCATGGGAGAAATTAAGAATGAATATAGGATAACCTATGCCACAAAAATATTGGATAGCGTTGCCAATGGTGCATCCTTAGGCAATAAAGTGGAGTTTTCAGGAAATGGAATTACTACCACCAATGATAATGAGGAAAAATCCATACCTGTTCAGAAAATATCTTCCAGCGGATCTGCCAGCGGAGAAAAAGGCGAGTTTACCATTACAAAAGTCGACACAGCGGACATTAATAAAAAGCTTCAAGGAGCAAAATTCCAACTGTTAAAAAAAGGAACTAATGAAATTGTGTATGATTCTTTGTTAACTGGAGACGATGGAACTGTTACAGTTCTAATCAACAGAGGGGGAATAACTAATGGAGAATATTATTTAAAAGAAATAGTAGCTCCGGATGGTTATCAATTGCCTGATTTCAATAATTCCGTGAACTGGTTACCGGTTACATTAGATACATCAAAATTTAATGCTATTACAGTTACAAACCAGAAATATCGTAAGCTTATTATTAAAAAGACAGATCAGGCAACTTCTACTGAGAAGCTTCAAGGAGCAGAATTCGAAATCAAAAATTCAGCAGGAAATGTGGTTGCCAATATTACAACTAATAGTAACGGAACGGCTTCGGTTGACAATTTAAAGTTTGATACTTACACAGTGACTGAAGTGAAAGCTCCTAATGGATATGTGGCAGGCACACCGATTCAGGTTCAAATTGATAATACGAAAATGGAATTTGAAGTAACAGTAAAGAATCAAAAGGTAACTGTAACTCCAACTGCAGAGCCAAGTAAGCAGCCTACTGGTACACCGGTCAGCCCCACACCAACAGTGCCCACTGGTACACCAACCAGCCCTACACCAACAGAACCCACTGGTACACCGGTCAGCCCCACACCAACAGTGCCTACCAATACACCAACCGGTCCCACACCAACGGGTTCTACCAATACAACCTCTACTCCTACACCTACACCGACGGCAGCTGTCAGTACTACACCGGCTCCAACAAAGACACCTAGTGCTACGCCTACACCGACAGCAACTGTAAGTACTACACCAGCTCCGACAAAGATGCCCAGCAGTACACCTACTCCGGCTCCCAGCAGTAAGCCGACGCTGACGCCCACCCCTACCCCGAAGCCGATTATTGAAATCACTCCGGAAAATACACCGAAGGGCGGAAAGGTGCCTGTTCCGGAAGGCTCGACGGCATCACCCGGACAGAAGCCTGATAACGGTAAAATAACAGTGGATAAGGATGGAAAATGGACCTACGCGCCAGAGCCTGGATTCACAGGTAAAGATGAATTTACCATAACGGTAACTCACCCTGATGGTAAAAAGGAAGAAGTAGTTGTTCACATTGATGTGAATAAGGTTCCCTTTGGTAATCCGGATAATGGTAAGAAGGGCTCTGACGATAACGGAAAGGGAGTCCACATACCTAAGACAGGAGAGAAAATTCCGATGGCCGTTCTTCCGGTAGCGGTAACCGGTATAGTTGCAGGAATAATTGCATTTGCCGGAAGAAAGAAAAAGCTGAGAAACAGCAAATAGTTAGATATAAGGACTAGAAATTATATAATCAAGATATAACTGGAAAGCTGCAGAACATCTGCTTTCTTGCAAGAGAAAGTTCTCTGGCATGAAAGCAGACGGTTCCGCAGCTTTTTTCAGAAAGAAAGAGAAATAGGATAAATAACAGGGCGTAATATATATTAAATAAGGATGGCATTATAAATATTTGTTTAAATATACTATTCACAAAATTTAAAAGATATGGTATGTTATATGTATTAAAGGAAGTTAGTATATCACATCGATAATGGTAATCAATATCACATTCTATCGGATTTGAAATTATATTCATTTAGTGCTTAACGAATATAATAAATAGCTTTCTAAAGTATGTTAATTTCGGTGCTTTCCACCGATAAAGGCAAAACCAGTGAAAACTGGTGACGCAAAGCTATAGGGTCTTCCCCATGTAATAAATGGGTTGACAGCCAGCTACCGAAAGGAGGGTATTTTTATGTACAATTTTATAAAAAGAACTATAATCATAGCCTTAGCAGCCGTGCTGCTCATAAGTGTCCCTGGAATCTCCGTATTAGCAGAGGGATCGGGAACGGATAATTATCTGGATGAAAGTGACTTAGCCAATGGAATTATAACAGTTAAATATCCTGCAAAGGAATCGGATTCCTATGTAGTAAGGACTGAAAAAGGGAACTCCGTCTATACATATGATTACACCTACGGAATCAGAGTTCCACTGCAGGGAGGAGAAGGAACCTATACCATTCAGGTACTTGCACCTCTTGGCGGTCAGAACTATACGCCGGTCGCAGAACAAACCATTGAGTATAAAACCAAAGACGTTAAAAATTTATATTTGCAGAGCAGCGTAATCGTAAATTTCGATTCTGCCAGTAAGGCTGTTAAGAAAGCAGCAGAGTTGACGGCAGACAGTACCACGGATAGTGAGAAAGTCCTTGCGATTTACAACTACATAGTAAAAAATATTAAATATGACTTTAAAAAGGCAGCTAAAATACAAAGCTTCTATTTATCCGATCCGGATGACACCTTAAAGCAGAAAACAGGAATTTGCTATGACTATTCAATACTGTTTGCATCCATGCTAAGAAGTGTTGGAATACCAACAAAGGTTCTGATGGGAACCTCCAAGGACATCGTGGGATACCATGCCTGGAATCAGGTATACATCAAAGAAACGGATAAGTGGATAACGGTTGATACCACCATTGATGCAGCACAAAGCAAAAGCTCAAGTTCCATGAGCGCTATATCAAAGAAAGTCAACCGGTATTCAACTGAAAAATTATACTAAGCAGTAATTCAATTAAATTTATTAAAGAAAGTAAAAGTATTAGCGGATAAGGTTCCCACTTAACGCTAATACTTTTTTATATGGAATTTTATGTGAGGCATAGGGTGATTTTAATAAATGCATATTGCTAAAGATTTGGTTATAATAGGTTTGCCTGCTATACTGCTAAGATTAGTTTAAAAATTCCTTGCATCTTCCAAACTATAAAATCAAAAAAACTCAAAAATTAGTATCGAAAAATTTTATTATATGATAACTGAAAACTTGTAAAAATAATATGAGTTACAGTTCAGCCTCAATGTCATTTAGTTAAATTCAATGGTCAGACCCCATTTAGAAATCTAACCATTGAATTTAACTAAATAACATTGGTTCAGCCTTGCGCATCTATTCATGAAATTTAAAGATAAAGCACAGATGGTTTCCGGTTCCGTTCGTTCATTTTCTATTGAGGGGTTCCTTATGACACTTAAATGGCAGCCGTTATGACTAGGTTAAATTACACCACTGTCTGAGCTCACAGTGTTAATATACCCAGTAAATGTGAAGCGAGTTTGGTGCAATTTAACCTTCCAGGAATAACGGCTGGCATTTTAGTGGAATTGGAACAGGAGCTATCAGCTCCGAACGAGAAAAGGAATGAATGGAACCAGAAACCATCGTCCGTTACCAAAGACTTAAATGCAAGTAAGGTTAAGCATAAACTAAAATGTAAAAAATATAAAATATTTCTTGCATTATTGATTTTCCTATAGTATAATAGTGCTGTTGTGACATTGATAGCGTAGAAGCGTGAGGTTGCTACATATAATGTAGGTTTTCCGTGGAGCGAATGTCAAGTTATGAAACTGGCGACAAGTCACTGTACAAATTAAAATTCTGCAAAAGAGTATCAAGCAGATGAGTGTGAGTACCCAAGGTCTTTGGGCTTTCCAGCTATGGCAAGCTTTAGAAGAATCTTATGAACGGGACACACACGGCCCAGTGTACAGTCACCGCTTGTCGTACTGCTATTAAGTGCGAAAAGGAGGCGACTTTTTTTATGGCAAGTCAAGTAATGAGGATTACATTGAAGGCGTATGATCATCAGTTAATCGATCAGTCAGCTGCGAAAATCATCGAGACTGTAAAAAAGACAGGATCAAAGGTGAGCGGACCTGTACCCCTACCTACTAAGAAGGAAGTAGTTACGATTCTTAGAGCGGTACACAAATATAAGGATTCCAGAGAGCAGTTTGAGCAGAGAACCCACAAGAGATTAATCGATATCATCACACCTACTCAAAAAACTGTGGATTCATTATCCAGATTAGAAATGCCTGCCGGTGTATACATCGACATCAAGATGAAGGCAAAATAATCATCAAAAGCAAGTGAAGACAAAATCCTTTAGGGTTTATATATAGGGTAAGGTTCATTAGAGAACCCGCACCAAGGTAGACCATCTAGGATGATTGCACGTAGTGTGCAGTACTGAAAGTACCATGGTACGAAGTGCTGCTGAGCACATGGTGTAATCCGCTGTAGATTAAACAGGAGGTGCAAGTAATGAAGAAAGCGATTTTAACGACAAAAGTCGGAATGACTCAGATTTTCAATGAAAACGGAAGCTTGATTCCGGTAACTGTATTACAGGCAGGACCTTGCGTTGTAACACAGATTAAGACTGTTGAAAATGACGGATATACCGCCGTTCAGGTAGGTTACGGAGATATCCGCGAAGTATTGGTTAATAAACCGAGAAAAGGACACTTTGCAAAAGCAGGTGTTGCAAACAAAAAACATCTTAAAGAGTTCAAGTTTGAGAATGCTGCTGATTACGCAGTAGGACAAGAAATCAAAGCTGACATCTTTGCAGAAGGTGACAAAGTTGATGCTACTGCCAAATCAAAAGGTAAGGGATTCCAGGGTGCAATCAAGAGATACGGACAGTCCAGAGGACCTATGGCTCACGGTTCCAAATTCCACAGACATGCAGGTTCCAACGGTGCTGCTACAACACCCGGACGTGTATTCAAGGGAAAACACATGCCTGGTCACATGGGTCATGTAAAGGTAACAGTTCAGAATCTGGAAGTTGTAAGAGTTGATGCAGAAAAGAACATTATTTTAGTTAAGGGTGCCGTTCCCGGACCTAAGAAATCTTTAGTAATGTTAAAGAATACCGTAAAGGCAAACTAGAAGCTTTGAGAAAGGAGGACGACACAGATGGCAAACGTATCTGTTTATAATATGGAAGGCAAAGAAGTTGGTTCTATCGAACTTAACGATTCTGTCTTCGGAGTAGAAGTTAACGATCATTTGGTTCATATGGCAGTTGTTCAGCAGCTGGCAAATAAACGTCAGGGTACACAGAGCGCCAAGACCCGTGCAGAAGTAAGCGGCGGCGGAAGAAAACCCTGGAGACAGAAGGGAACCGGTCATGCAAGACAGGGTTCAACAAGATCTCCTCAGTGGAAAGGCGGCGGAGTTGTATTTGCTCCCAAGCCCAGAGATTATTCATTTAAGATGAACAAGAAAGAAAAGCAGCTTGCTCTTAAGTCTGCCTTGACTTCCAGAGTGGAAGAGAAGAAGATTTTCGTATTAGATGAATTAAAGTTAAGCGATGTGAAAACAAAGAATTTTGTAAAGATTCTTGATAATTTAAAGCTGAGCAAGGCACTTGTGGTTACTGGAGAAAAGGATGAGAATGTAGTTCTTTCCGCAAGAAATATCCCCACTGTGCTTACAGCAATTCCTGGAACTATCAATGTATTCGATATCTTGAAATACGATACACTGGTGCTTACCAAGGATGCGGTGGCAAAAATCGAGGAGGTGTACGCATAATGGCTGATTTAAAATATTATGATGTAATTTTAAAACCAATCGTAACAGAAAAAAGCATGAATTCTATGGCTGATAAGAAGTACACATTCTCTGTTCATCCCAATGCTACAAAGAATCAGATAAAAGAAGCTGTTGAAAAGATGTTTGCAGGAACTAAGGTTGTAAGTGTTAACACCATGAACCTTGACGGAAAGAACCGCAGACGTGGAAATACAGCAGGTAAGACTTCTAAAGTAAAGAAAGCAATTGTTCAGTTGACTGCTGAAAGTCCTGAAATTGAGATTTTCTCCGGATTATAAGAGAAAAACAAGAAATCCGGGCTGCTGATATGTTAGCGGGCTGTAAAGCCAGCGGCAGGACGGATAATAAATTATGGTGTTTATTCGCCGATAACAGAATAAAATAATTGCTCGAAAGGAGTGCAAAAGATGGGAATCAAAAAGTTTAACCCATATACACCTTCCAGAAGAAATATGACCTCATCCGATTTTTCAGAGATTACAGCAACCAAACCTGAAAAATCCTTAGTTGTTTCCTTAAACAAGAATGCAGGCCGTAACAATCAGGGAAAGATTACAGTAAGACACCAGGGCGGCGGCTCTAGAAAAAAATATAGATTAATAGATTTCAAGAGAAGAAAAGATGGAGTACCTGCAAAGGTCCTGACAATCGAATATGATCCCAACAGAACAGCAAACATCGCATTAATCTGCTATGCAGACGGCGAGAAGGCATATATCCTTGCTCCTAACGGATTACAGGTAGGTGCTACACTGATGAACGGTGAAACTGCAGAAGTTAGAGTAGGTAACTGCTTACCTCTTCAGAATATCCCTGTTGGTACACAGATCCACAACATCGAATTATATCCCGGAAAAGGCGGCCAGTTAGTACGTTCCGCTGGTAACTCAGCACAGTTAATGGCTAAGGAAGGAAAGTATGCAACACTTCGTCTTCCCTCCGGTGAAATGAGATTAGTTCCTATCATCTGCCGTGCTACCATTGGACAGGTGGGCAACATTGACCACGAATTAATAAACCTTGGTAAAGCTGGCCGTAAACGTCATATGGGTATCAGACCTACAGTCCGCGGTTCCGTTATGAACCCTAACGACCATCCTCACGGTGGTGGTGAAGGTAAGGCCGGTATTGGTCGTCCGGGTCCTGTAACGCCTTGGGGTAAACCTGCTCTTGGCTTAAAGACCAGAAAAACCAACAAAGCGTCTAACAAGATGATTGTAAGAAGAAGAGACGGTAAAACTGTTAAATAATTAAGGAGGTTAAACCTATGGCTCGTTCATTAAAAAAAGGACCGTTCGCGGATGAGCATCTGCTTAGAAAAATTGATACTATGAATAAAGCAGGTGATAAGTCTGTAATTAAGACATGGTCACGTCGTTCTACGATTTTCCCCCAGATGGTTGGACACACCATTGCTGTACATGACGGCAGAAGACATGTGCCTGTATATGTTACAGAAGACATGGTTGGCCACAAGTTAGGTGAATTTGTTGCAACCAGAACCTACAGAGGACACGGAAAAGACGAAAAGAAGACAAAGAGATAAAGTAACTTGGAATTGAAAGGAGGTTTCATCCATGGCGAAAGGACATAGATCCCAGATAAAGAGAGAAAGAAATGAGAATAAGGATACAAGACCCAGCGCAAAGGTTTCCTATGCTAGAGTATCCGTACAGAAAGCTTGTTTCGTTTTAGACGCCATTCGAGGTAAAGATGTTGAAACAGCTCTTGGTATTTTGGCTTATAATCCCAGATATGCTTCAACTGTAATAGAGAAAGTGTTAAAGTCAGCAATTGCAAATGCTGATAACAACAACCACATGGACGTGAGCAAGTTATATATTCAGGAGTGCTACGCAAACCAGGCTCCTACAATGAAAAGAATCAGACCTAGGGCACAGGGAAGGGCTTATCACATCTTTAAGAGAACAAGTCATGTCACTGTTGTACTAAATGAAAGATAAGGAGGTCAATAATGGGACAGAAAGTTAATCCTCATGGTTTAAGAGTCGGAGTTATCAAAGACTGGGATTCAAGATGGTATGCAGAAGCTGATTTTGCAGACAACTTAGTAGAAGACTACAATATCAGAACATACCTGAAAAAGAAATTATATAGTGCAGGTATTGCAAAAATCGAAATTGAACGTGCTTCTGACCGCTTAAAGGTTATCATCTTTACTGCAAAACCCGGTGTGGTTATCGGTAAGGGCGGACAGGAAATTGAGAAATTAAAGATTGAAATCCAGAAGTTTACTACAAAGAAATTAATGGTAGACATCAAGGAAATCAAGAGACCGGACTTAAATGCCCAGTTAGTAGCAGAAAATATTGCCGCTCAGCTTGAGAACCGTATATCTTTCAGAAGAGCTATGAAATCCACTATGTCAAGAACCATGAAATCAGGAGCAAAGGGTATCAAAGCTGCTGTTGCAGGACGTCTTGGCGGTGCTGATATGGCCCGTACAGAATTCTACAATGAAGGAACTATTCCGTTACAGACATTACGTGCGGATATTGACTATGGATTTGCAGAAGCAGACACCACCTTTGGTAAATTAGGCGTTAAAGTTTGGATTTATCAAGGTGAAGTACTTCCCACAAAGGCAAAAAAGGAAGGGAGCGATAAATAATGTTAATGCCAAAAAGAGTAAAGCGCCGTAAACAGTTCCGTGGCTCCATGGCAGGAAAGGCAACCAGAGGTAATACTATCTCTAACGGCGAATTTGGTCTGGTATCATTAGAACCAGCTTGGATTAAATCAAACCAAATCGAAGCAGCCCGTGTTGCGATGACTCGTTACATGAAGCGTGGCGGTAAAGTTTGGATTAAAATATTCCCCGATAAGCCAGTAACAACCAAACCGGCTGAAACTCGAATGGGTTCCGGTAAAGGTTCCTTAGAGTACTGGGTAGCTGTTGTAAAACCGGGACGCGTTATGTTTGAAATTGCTGGTGTTCCGGAAGAAACTGCAAGAGAAGCCTTAAGACTTGCTATGCATAAGCTTCCTGTTAAGTGCAAAATTGTTTCTCGCGCAGATTTAGAAGGAGGTGCGGGCAGTGAAAACTAGTAAATATTTAGAAGATTTAAATATAAAAACACTTAGTGAACTGAACGATGAATTAGTAGCTGCTAAAAAGGAACTTTTCAATTTGAGGTTCCAGAACGCAACAAATCAGCTGGATAACACAAGCCGTATCAAAGATGTCAGAAAGAACATTGCCAGAATCCAGACAGTTATTTCTGAAAAAGCAAAGGCTTCTAACTAATTGAAAATAATATATATCAATGCTCCCAGAGGTATTGGGAAAGGAGAATCGTTGTGGATAGAAATCTGAGAAAAGTTCGTACCGGTAAGGTAGTAAGCGATAAAATGGAAAAAACAATTACTGTAGCAGTTATTGACCATGTAAAGCATCCTTTATATAATAAAATCGTAAAGAGAACTTATAAATTGAAGGCTCACGATGAAAACAATGAATGCGGTATCGGTGATAGAGTAAAAGTTATGGAAACAAGGCCTTTATCCAAGGATAAGAGATGGAGACTTGTTGAGATTATCGAGAAAGCGAAATAATGAGATTCTGAAAGGAGTAAGGTCATGATACAACAGGAATCAAGACTTAGAGTTGCTGATAATACCGGTGCAAAAGAATTACTCTGCATCAGGGTACTTGGCGGATCAACGAGAAGATACGCTAATATCGGCGATGTTATTGTTGCCAGCGTTAAAGATGCAACACCAGGCGGTGTTGTAAAAAAAGGTGACGTTGTAAAAGCTGTTGTTGTTCGTACGGTAAAAGGCGCACGTCGTAAGGACGGCTCCTATATCAAATTCGATGAGAATGCAGCTGTTATTATAAAAGAAGACAAAAATCCCAAAGGAACACGTATCTTCGGACCTGTTGCCAGGGAATTAAGAGAGAAACAGTTCATGAAGATTGTTTCTTTAGCACCAGAAGTACTATAAGGAGGTGGAAACCTGTGTCAATGTTAAAAATTAAAAAGGGTGATAACGTGAAAGTTATCGCTGGTAAAGATAAAGGCAAAGAAGGCAAAGTAATCGCTGCTGTAGACGGTAAAGTATTGGTTGAAGGCGTTAACCTGGTTACAAAACATGCAAAGGCCAGCCAGTCCAATCCTAAGGGCGGCATCATGCATCAGGAAGCACCTATCGATGCATCCAATGTTATGTATGTTTACAAGGGAAAGACTACAAGAATCGGTTTCACTAACGTAGAAGGTAAAAAAGGTTCCAAAAAAGTACGTATCGCTAAATCAACCGGCGACGTAATTGACTAATTCTAAGAGAGGAGGTCCCATAAGTTGACTAGATTAAAAGAACTTTATTTGAATGAAATTGTAGCCGGTATGGAAAAGAAATTTGGTTACAAGAACACATTGGAAGTACCCAAATTGAATAAGATCGTTATTAATATGGGTGTTGGTGAAGCAAAGGAAAACTCCAAGCTTTTAGATGCAGCCATTAAAGATATGGAAACCATAGCTGGACAGAAAGCTGTTGTTACCAAAGCTAAGAAATCCGTAGCTAACTTTAAAATCAGGGAAGGCATGCCCATCGGATGCAAAGTTACCTTAAGAGGAGAGAAGATGTATGAGTTCGCTGACCGTCTGATTAACCTTGCACTCCCTCGAGTACGTGACTTTAGAGGCGTAAGCACAAATGCATTTGACGGAAGAGGAAACTATGCTCTTGGAATTAAGGAACAGGTTATTTTCCCCGAAATCGAATATGATAAAATTGACAAAGTCAGAGGTATGGACGTAATTTTCGTTACAACTGCCAAGACTGATGAAGAAGCTCGTGAATTATTGACATTATTCGGTATGCCATTCAAAAAATAGTTAGGAGGGAATTTCATGGCTAAAACGTCTATGAAAATAAAGCAGCAACGTCCCCAGAAGTTTTCCACCAGGGAGTATAACCGCTGCAGAATCTGTGGCCGTCCACATGGTTATTTAAGAAAATACGGAATTTGCAGAATCTGCTTCCGTGAATTAGCATATAAAGGACAAATACCAGGCGTTAAGAAAGCTAGCTGGTAATTAAAAGGAAGGAGGCAAACGACATGACAATGAGCGATCCTATTGCAGATATGCTTACTAGAATCCGCAATGCCAACACTGCAAAACATGATACAGTAGATATACCGGCTTCAAAAATGAAAATAGCTATTGCTGATATCCTTTTAAAAGAAGGTTACATCAGAAAGTATGACATTGAAGAAGTAGACGGTTTTAAGAATATCCATATTACATTAAAATATGGTAAAGATAAAAATGTTAAGATCATTACCGGTCTTAAGAGAATTTCCAAACCCGGACTCCGCGTTTATGCCAACCAGGAAGAGCTTCCTAAGGTTCTTGGAGGACTTGGTGTAGCCATCATTTCCACAAACAAGGGTGTTGTAACAGACAAGGAAGCAAGAAAGTTAAATGTAGGCGGAGAAGTTCTTGCCTTCATTTGGTAGGATGAAGCCATCTTATAAGATGAAGTAATCTGGTAATCAGATAAAAACTACCCCCTTTAACCGTTTTGGAAACAAGGCGGAAAGCTGCAAAAACTAATATAACACGTACTTTATACCGCTGTTATCCTGTAATAGAATTCGGCGGAAAAAGTATATAAAATCATAGGAGGTGCGGGCATGTCACGTATAGGAAGAATGCCTATCGCTATACCGGCTGGTGTAACTGTTGATATAGCAGAAAATAATAAAGTGACTGTAAAAGGTCCTAAGGGAACATTGGAAAGAGTGTTACCTTCCGAAATAGATATAAAGATTGAAGGCACAGAAATCGTTGTTACAAGACCCAATGACTTAAAGAAAATGAAGTCTTTACACGGTCTTACAAGAACGTTAGTTGCCAACATGGTAACTGGTGTAACTGCCGGATACGAGAAAGTACTTGAAATCAACGGTGTTGGTTACAGGGCTGCAAAATCCGGAAAGGAATTAACCTTAACCTTAGGATATTCACATCCTGTAGTTATGGTGGATCCGGAAGGCCTTGAGGCTGTATTAGAAGGACAGAACAAAATTACAGTTAAAGGTATCGATAAAGAAAAAGTCGGACAATACGCTGCTGAAATCAGAGATAAGAGAAGACCTGAACCTTACAAGGGCAAAGGTATTAAATATGCTGATGAAGTTATCAGACGTAAAGTTGGTAAGACTGGTAAGAAATAATTGGAGGTGAAATAAAAATGGTTAGTAAAGAAGCAAGATCCAAAGTTCGTGTAAATAAACATAGAAAATTACGTAATCGTTTTTCCGGAACTCCTGAAAGACCGCGTCTTGCTGTGTTTAGAAGTAATACCCATATGTATGCTCAGATTATTGACGATACTGTAGGTAATACTTTAGTATCAGCTTCCACCCTGCAAAAGGACGTAAAAGCTGAGCTTGAAAAGACAAATGACGTAGCTGCAGCAGCATATTTAGGAACTGTTATTGCAAAGAAGGCAATTGAAAAAGGTATTAATACTGTTGTCTTTGACAGAGGCGGTTTCATATATCAGGGTAAAGTTAAAGCATTAGCAGAAGCAGCTAGAGAAGCTGGTCTGGAATTCTAAGCGAGGAGGGAAACACATGAAACGTATAATCGTTGATACTGATCAACTGGAGTTAGAAGAAAAAGTAGTATCCATTAAACGTGTTACGAAAGTAGTAAAAGGTGGACGTAACTTCCGCTTTACAGCTTTAGTAGTAGTTGGTGACAAGAACGGCCATGTGGGAGCAGGTCTTGGAAAAGCAACAGAAATTCCGGAAGCTATCCGCAAGGGAATCGAAGATGCCAAGAAGAAGTTAATATCATTTCCTATTGATGAAAACGGAAGTGTTCCTCATGATTATACAGGAAAATTTGGGGGTGCAACAGTACTCTTAAAGCGTTCACCAGAAGGTACCGGAATTATTGCCGGTGGTCCTGCACGTAACGTTCTTGAGCTTGCCGGATTTAAGAACATTCGTACAAAATCACTTGGTTCCAATAACAAGCAGAACGTGGTTTTGGCAACAATCGAAGGATTAAGTCACTTAAGAACTCCTGAGGAAGTGGCAAAACTTCGCGGAATCACTGTAGAAGAGTTGTTAGGCTAGGAGGTGCCCAGGATGGCAGAGAAATTAAAAGTAACTTTAGTAAAGTCTACAATCGGTTCTATTCCGAAGCATAAGAAAACAGTGGAAGCATTAGGACTTAAGAAGCTCCACAAAACGGTAGAATTACCCGATAATGAATGTGTTAGAGGAATGGTTAATCACGTTAGACATTTAGTAAAGGTTGAAGAGATATAATTCCGAGAAAAGTAAGGAGGTGTACTAGATGAATTTATCAGAATTGAGACCGGCTGAAGGCTCCAAGCAAAGTGGAAATTTCAGAAGAGGCCGTGGACATGGTTCAGGTAATGGTAAGACTGCAGGTAAAGGACATAAAGGCCAGAAGGCACGTTCCGGCGCACCCAGAGTAGGCTTCGAAGGTGGTCAGACACCTTTTATCAGAACCTTACCTAAGAGAGGTTTTACAAACAGAAATACAAAAGAAATCGTGGCAATCAATGTTGACAGACTGAATGTTTTTGAAGACGGTTCTGTAGTTACAATCGAATCTTTAATGGAATACGGTATTGTAAGGAACCCAAGAGATGGTGTTAAGATCCTAGGAAATGGAGAACTTACTAAGAAGCTTGACGTTAAAGTATCTGCATTCAGCGAATCCGCTGCAGAGAAAATAAAAGCTCTTGGTGGAAATGCTGAGGTGATTTAGGAGATGTTTAAAACAATCCGAAATGCTTTTAAGATTAAAGATATAAGAAATAAGTTAGTGTTTACTTTTATCGCATTAATAATCGTAAGACTTGGCTGTCAGCTCCCTGTGCCTGAAATAAACAGGGAGTATTTCTCCCAATGGGTGACAAGCCAGACTTCTTTAGGTTTCTTTGATACTTTAACTGGTGGTTCTTTTACTCGGATGTCAATACTTGCACTTAATATTACACCTTACATTACCGCATCCATCATAATGCAGCTCCTTACCATAGCGATTCCCAAGCTGGAAGAGCTGCAAAAAGACGGTGAAGACGGAAGAAAGAAAATTGCTGAATTTACACGTTACCTGAATGTTGCTTTATCCCTGGTTGAGTCTACCGCTATGGCAATCGGATTTGGCAGGTCAGGCTTACTCATCGGCGGTATCACTTTCACAAATGTAGTGATCGTAGTTGCTACCTTAACTGCAGGTTCCACTTTCTTAATGTGGTTAGGTGAAAGAATTACAGAAAAAGGCGTTGGAAATGGTATCTCAATAATCCTTTTAGTTAATATCGTTGCAAAGCTGCCAAGCGACTTTACAAATCTTTTCAGAACATTCGTAACTGGCGCTGCCAGTGTTATCAATGGTATTCTTGGTGCTATAGTAATCCTGTTAGTAACAATATTCGTAATTGCATTTGTAGTTTTATTGCAGAGCGCTCAGAGAAAAATTCCCGTTCAGTATGCAAAAAAGGTACAAGGCAGAAAAATGGTGGGTGGACAATCCTCCCATATTCCTTTAAAAGTAAATACCGCAGGTGTTATTCCGGTAATTTTCGCCGGTTCTATCATGCAGTTCCCTATTGTTGTATCTTCCTTCTTTGGTGTACAGCCGGCAAGAACTCATTTATGGCCTAAGATATTATACTTATTAAATCAGAATAACTGGTGCGATTTTACAAGCTGGGGTGAGTTTAAGTATACCCTTGGCTTACTCATTTATATTGTTTTAATCATCTTCTTTGCTTATTTTTATACTTCAATTACATTCAATCCTCTTGAAGTATCCAATAACATGAAGAAACAGGGAGGCTTTGTACCCGGTATTCGTCCCGGAAAGCCTACAACAGAATACCTCACAAAAGTAGTGAATAACGTTATTTTAATCGGTGCTATCGGCTTGACCTTAGTATCTGTTGTTCCTGTTTTCTTTGCAGGAGCATTTAATGCACAGGTATCTTTTGGCGGTACATCCATTATCATTATCGTTGGTGTAGTTCTGGAGACTATGAAGCAGATTGAGTCCCAGATGTTAGTACGTCATTACAAAGGATTCTTAAATGATTAATAAAATATAGAAAAACTGCAGGCGGGGCACAGCCCCGCCATTTGCGGATTTCTCAAAGAAGGGAGTAACACAATGAAAATCATTATGTTAGGCGCACCAGGCGCAGGCAAAGGGACACAGGCTAAAAGAATAGCAGAAAAGTTCGCAATCCCCCACATTTCAACAGGTGATATTTTTAGAGCTAATATCAAGAATGGTACCGAGTTAGGTAAAAAAGCAAAGGGCTATATGGATCAGGGCCTTTTAGTTCCGGATGAGCTTGTAGTTGACCTTGTAGTTGACAGAATAAAGCAGGATGACTGTGAAAAAGGCTATATACTGGATGGTTTCCCCAGAACAATACCTCAGGCAGAAGCATTGGATGCCGCTCTTTCAGCAATTAGTGAGAAGGTTGATTATGCTGTTAATGTAGAGGTACCCGACAGTGATATCGTAGATAGAATGTCAGGAAGAAGAGCCTGCCTGAACTGCGGCGCTACTTATCATATTGTAAATATCCCTACCAAGGTAGAAGGAATCTGTGATGTATGCGGCAGTGAAATCGTATTGAGAGAAGACGATAAGCCTGAAACAGTGTTAAAGCGCCTTGAAGTATACCATAACCAGACTCAGCCTTTAATTGACTATTACAGCAAACAGGGAATCTTAAAAGAAGTGGACGGAAGAAAGACCATGTCCGATACTTTTGAAGATATCCTTAAAATATTAAACTAATTAAGAGCGCAGATGCAGGGAGAATTTATGTCAGTAACAATTAAATCAGAGAGAGAAATAGAATTCATGCGTGAAGCCGGTAAGATATTATCTGCCGTACACGAGGAATTAAAAAGGATTATAATGCCGGGGATAACTACCCTGGATATTGACAAAAAGGCACGTGAATTAATCAAAGGCTATGATTGTATTCCATCCTTTCTTAATTATAACGGCTATCCTGCATCTGTCTGTGTTTCCGTAAATGATCAGGTGGTTCATGGAATCCCCTCCAAGGGAAGAATATTACGAGATGGAGATATTGTAAGCTTGGATGCAGGTGTGATATATAAAGGATATCATTCAGATGCGGCAAGAACCTGGGCAGTGGGGGAAATTACGGAAGAGGCAGATAAACTTATACAGGTTACAAAGCAAAGTTTTTTTGAGGGTATTAAATATGCAAAAACTGGCAATCATCTAAATGATATATCCTCTGCTATCCAAAACTATGTGGAATCCTTCGGATTCTCCATTGTAAGGGATTTGGTAGGCCATGGTATCGGAACAAAGCTACATGAAGACCCTCAGATTCCAAACTTCGCACAAAAAAGAAGAGGAATAAGATTAGAGGCGGGCATGACTTTAGCGATTGAACCTATGGTAAATGCCGGACGTCCTGAAGTTTATTGGGAAGATGATGACTGGACAGTTGTAACGGAGGACAGAACCCTGTCTGCCCACTATGAGAACACCATCTTGATTACAGATGGTGAGCCGGAAATCTTATCCTTATAAAATACAGTTAAAGGCGGAACAGTCGAACGTGGAGTATTTGATAGGCCAGGGCATAGTAGCAGCTGCTAAAATGCTATGTCATATACAGAGTAGAACCTGAATATGTATATTTAGTGGATGGCTCTGCACGAACACGAAACAACCCTAAGAAAAAAAACAAAAAGCATATTAAACCAATAGAAGGGGCGGAAAATCTCCTTCCCTGGATGAATGATAATAACATATTAACACGAAATGAAGATATCAAGCGAGCAATAAAAACTTACAGTAGGATAATGAAAGGGGAACTTCCCCTATAGTCTGTTGTATTTCTTCAAATTATGGAGGTGACTTAATGTCAAAATCTGATGTAGTTGAAATCGAAGGAACCGTTGTTGAAAAACTGCCAAATGCCATGTTTCAGGTTGAACTGGAAAATGGACACAAAGTTTTAGCACATATCAGCGGAAAACTACGCATGAATTTTATTAAAATCGTACCTGGTGATAAAGTAACATTAGAACTATCCCCTTATGATTTGACCAAGGGAAGAATTATTTGGAGAGATAAATAAAAATGCTAATTTTTACTTGATTTTCTATCTATCAGATGTTATAATGATAGACGGACTTTTTTTGAAAGGAGTGAATTACTGTGAAAGTAAGGTCATCAGTAAAACCCATCTGCGAAAAGTGTAAGATTATTAAAAGAAAGGGAAGTGTCAGAGTAATCTGCGAAAATCCCAGACACAAACAAAGACAAGGCTAATAGTCAGTTAAGGCTATCCTGTCGGAAGCTTAACTGTTTAATATAGTACGTTTGATCTTTAAACGGTATAAATAGTTCTTGCTTTCTGTGTTACAATCTGCATTTTTGCAATTGTGATATTGTGGGTAAATCAATTGGTTTATTTTGAAATCTATGGGGTTTCAGCGGATTAACCCCAGGGGTTAATCTGCCACAATTTAAAGCGGCTGCGCAATGAAACACCTGGAAGAGTTGTTCATTGCGGGGAATCATTATTTCATATTAAAATGTTTTAAAACAAGTATCTTAAGGGTATTACCAGCAGGAAGAACCATTTCCGGTACTATCCGTGGCAGCAGGAAGAGGTATGCATTTCACCATATAACAAAGCCAGTACCTGTGGTACCGTCAGCTGTTATATGATACTTTCTTTTTTCTCCCAGAAAAACCTTAAAAATTAACGGAGGTGTAATACGCACATGGCTCGTATCAATGGTGTAGATTTACCAAGAGAGAAACGTGTTGAAATCGGTCTTACTTATGTATATGGTATCGGCAGAGTAAGTTCTAACCGTATTTTAAAAGAAGCAAATGTTAATCCTGACACACGCGTTAGAGATTTAACAGACGAAGAAGTTGCCAGAATTCGTGATATTATTGATGCAACTCAGATGGTTGAAGGTGACTTACGTAGAGAAGTAGCTCTTAACATCAAGAGACTTCAGGAAATTGGCTGCTACAGAGGAATCCGTCATAGAAAAGGCCTTCCCGTTCGTGGACAGAAAACTAAGACCAACGCAAGAACCAGAAAAGGTCCTAAGCGTACAGTTGCTAATAAGAAGAAATAATTAAGTTACGGTTATTCCGGGAAATTCGTAGAATTTTGAGTTAACCGGTGCCGGGCAATGCAGTATCAGGCATTGTCTGTGTATAACGGCTTATAACGCCGTGACTGAACGGTCACGAAATAAGGTAATTAAAATCCAATAGGAGGGTTTGTTAAATGGCTAAGAAAATAGCAAAAAAAGTGACTAAGAAACGTGTTAAGAAAAACGTTGATCGTGGACAGGCACATATCCAGTCATCTTTTAACAATACAATTGTTACTCTGACAGATGCAGAAGGCAACGCTCTTTCATGGGCCAGCGCCGGCGGCTTAGGCTTTAGAGGTTCCAGAAAGTCAACTCCTTATGCGGCACAGATGGCAGCAGAAACAGCAGCGAAAGCAGCTTTAGTTCATGGTTTAAAATCTGTTGATGTTATGGTTAAGGGTCCCGGATCAGGAAGAGAAGCAGCAATCCGCGCACTTCAGGCTTGCGGCATTGAAGTAACAAGTATCAAGGATGTCACACCGGTTCCTCATAACGGATGTAGACCACCTAAACGCAGAAGAGTCTAATAGGAGGTAAGTAACAATGGCAAGAGACATGGGTCCTGTATTAAAGAAATGTAGAACACTTGGACTGGAACCGGCTTATTTAGGAATTGATAAGAAGTCCAACAGAACTTCTTCCAGAGCTGGTAAAAAAGTAAGTGAATATGGCACACAATTAAGAGAAAAACAGAAGGCTAAGTTTATCTATGGCGTTCTGGAGAAACCTTTCAGAAATAATTTTGATAAAGCAAAGAAAATGAAAATCGGTACAACCGGTGAAAATCTTATGATTCTTCTGGAACTCAGACTGGATAACGTAGTTTTCCGTTTAGGCTTCGGCAGAACCAGAAGTGAAGCAAGACAGATTGTTGATCACAAGCATATTTTAGTAAATGGCAAGAGCATCAACATTCCTTCCTACACAGTAAAAGCTGGAGACGTTATTGAAATCAAAGAAAAATTCAAGAGCGCACAGAGATATAAAGATGTATTAGAAGTAACAGCTGGAAGAACTGTTCCGGCTTGGCTTGAAGTTGATCATGAAGCTTTAAAAGGTACAGTGAAAGAGCTTCCTTCAAGAGATCAAATTGATGTTCCGGTAAATGAAGTGCTTATCGTCGAGTTGTATTCTAAGTAATCATTAATCGTATCATAATAACCCATAAGGAGGGTCCTATTGTGTTTGATTTTGAGAAACCAAAAATTGAAATTGCAGAAATCTCTGAAGATAAAAAATTTGGACGTTTTGTAGTAGAACCTTTGGAACGAGGATACGGTACAACCTTGGGCAATTCTTTACGCAGAATTATGCTTTCATCCTTACCCGGAGCTGCAGTCAGCCAAGTTAAGATTGAGGGTGTGGTTCATGAATTCAGCGCAATTCCCGGAGTAAAGGAAGACGTAACTGAAATTATAATGAACTTAAAGAGCCTTGCAATCAAAAATACCAGTGAGACAAATGAGCCGAAAACGGCTTACATTGAATTCGAAGGAGAAGGTGTGGTAACAGCAGGAGATATTCAGGCTGATCCCGACATTGAAGTATTAAATCCTGAACTGGTGCTTGCAACTCTGAATGGTGGAAGTGACAGCAAACTGTATATGGAAATCACCATAACAAAAGGCAGAGGTTATATCAGTGCAGATAAGAACAAGAATGATGATCTGCCCATTGGTGTAATACCTATTGACTCCATTTACACTCCTGTTGAGCGTGTTAACCTAAGCGTTGAGAATACTCGTGTTGGGCAGATTACTGACTTTGATAAACTTACACTTGATGTATTTACCAATGGAACTTTAGCTCCCGATGAAGCTGTCAGCCTTGCTGCAAAGGTTCTGAGCGAGCACTTGAATTCCTTTATCGATTTATCTGAAAATGCCAAGACAGCAGAAATCATGGTGGAAAAAGAAGATAATGAGAAGGAAAAAGTTCTGGAAATGAATATCGACGAACTGGAGTTATCCGTTCGCTCTTATAATTGTCTTAAGAGAGCCGGAATTAATACGGTAGAAGAATTAACGAACAAAACTTCTGAAGATATGATGAAGGTAAGAAATCTTGGCCGTAAGTCATTAGAGGAAGTACTTGCAAAACTGAAAGAGCTTGGCTTATCACTTAATGTAAGCGATGACTAAATTCAGAAGTTAAAGGAGGGAAAGAAATGGCAGCCTATAGAAAACTTGGAAGAACATCCAGTCAGAGAAAAGCGTTACTGAGAAATCAGGTAACCAGCTTGTTATATCATGGCAAGATCAGGACAACTGAAGCCAAAGCAAAAGAAATCCGTAAAATAGCTGAAAGCATGATTGCTTTAGCTGTGAAGGAAAAAGATAATTTCGAAACAGTTACAGTAAAGGCAAAAGTTGCTCGTAAAGATAAAGAAGGCAAGACCGTTAAAGAAGTTGTAAACGGAAAGAAAGTTACTGTTTACGATGAAGTTGAAAAAACTGTCACAAAGGACAGTGCATCCCGTCTTCATGCAAGAAGACAGATGTTAAAGCAGCTTTATACTGTAAAGGAAGTTCCTACAGAAGCAGCCGGAAGAAAGAGAAACACAAAGACTGTTGATGTAACAGATAAACTTTTCGAAGAAATTGCTCCGAAGTATGTAAGCCGTAATGGTGGCTATACAAGAATCGTAAAGATTGGCCAGCGTAAAGGTGATGCTGCAATGGAAGTACTCATTGAATTAGTTTAATTAAAGATTATAATAAATTTGGCAGAAGAACTTATATTGTAAAGTTGCTTCTGCCTTTTTATTGTGTTCTGCATTGTATAGCTTTATCTGGGGGCTGTTGCAAAATGAAGCTCTGTAGAGAATAACTTGCCTCACATACCGGTTGACCGACATCTGGAATGATTTGTATGCTAAAATCGTACATAATATGTTCGCGTATAGCATAAAAATCATATCATCTGTCGGTCAATAGTGCATTATGGCAAGTTATACTCCGCAAAGCTTCTTTTTGTAACAGCCCCTATAAGGCGTATTGAGAAATCTATGAAAGTATGTTACTTTAAAAGCTTGGGCATAGGATAGTAGCGAAATTCTGCTTTACCTATAATTTCGTCCCTGGTGGCAAAGGTATGCTCCCAGAATCTTGAATCAAAGGAATCATTTCTATTATCACCCATTAAGAAGTAAGAATCCTTGGGAACGGTATAGGGACCGTAATCTCCTACAGGAGTTTCTCTTAGATAATCCTCTTTTAAAGGAGTCTTACTGTCGTTAATATAAACCTTACCGTCTTTTATTTTAACGGTTTCTCCTGGAAGTCCGATAATGCGCTTCAGGTATTTCTGGCTTTCATCATCGGGGAAATTAAATACGATAATATCGCCGCGCTGCGGTTCGTGAAAATGATAGCTGAGTCTTGAGGCAATAATTCGGTCGCCGATCATAATGGTATTCTCCATGGAACCGGTGGGTACTTCTGCACTTACTATAATATAGTGATTTAAAACAAAAGAAATCACTAAAGCCAGCAGTATGATCTTTATCCAACTGAATATCTCTTTCTTAGCCGAGAAAGTTTCCTGCTTTTCTTTGGAGGAACCTGATTCCTGAGATTCTGCAATTGGTTCATTAGGTTCATTCATCCTATTTTCTGCCATGATTAATCCCCTTTTTCGATTTTATGTATACGAAATCTATAGCTTATTAAAGCTATTTTACCATAGAAAGAAGCAGGTAACAAGAAATAAAGGTAAATAATCATATGAATAGGAGAAATTTAACAAAAATCTGATTATAGAAGCACTAGTGAAAAATACGTTGCATTTATGGAGATAATATTTTAAAATGTAAAAAGTATTGACAATAGTAATGTCAGTTAATTATGCTGTCCCGGAAAGAGATAGCTGTGAAAGAAAAGGCAATTATCACTTTTTATAATAGGAAGAACTACAAGCAGACTTGTGGCATGTAATGGCGGCTTATATGAATTATTGAGAAGCCTGCGAAATCCTCAGCCCAAGCTTGCGGCACGTTGGGAAGGCATGGCAGCTAAAGTGAAAATTATAAAGCAATCTTCACTTTCTATTTAAGCAGTTTCGCAAGTAAACTTGCGAAATGCATGGAGGTTAATATGGAAATGGTAAAAGCAGAAGGTTTGGTATTTGAATATATCAGGCGGAATGATGAAGGTGAAATAGAATCCATCAATCGTGCAGTAGATAATGTGGATTTAGGGATAAAAAAGGGTGATTTTGTTGCGATATTGGGGCATAATGGTTCCGGTAAGTCAACACTTGCCAAGCATATCAATGCAATATTAACTCCTACGGAAGGAACTATTTGGGTAGGGGGTATTAATACCAGAGAAGAAGAGCATATATGGGACATCAGGCAGAATGCCGGAATGGTATTTCAAAATCCGGACAACCAGATAATTGGGACTGTAGTGGAAGAAGATGTGGGCTTTGGTGCGGAAAACCTTGGCGTACCCACGGAAGAAATCTGGGAAAGGGTGGAGAAGAGCTTAAAGGCAGTCGGAATGTTAGAATACCGGAAGCATTCTCCCAATAAGCTTTCCGGCGGACAGAAGCAGAGAGTTGCTATAGCAGGAATTATGGCCATGAAGCCTCAATGCATTGTTCTGGATGAACCAACTGCCATGCTTGATCCCATGGGACGTAAAGAAGTCATTGAAACTGTACGGGAATTAAATAAGAAGGAAAAGGTAACGGTCATCCTGATAACACATTACATGGAAGAGGTTATTAATGCCGATAAAGTCATTGTAATGGATAGTGGCAAAGTAGTAATGGAAGGAACACCAAGGGAAATTTTTAAGGAAGTGGAAGAACTCAAAAAATACCGTTTGGATGTACCCCAGGTAACTGAATTAAGCTATGAATTAAGGCAGAGCGGCCTGATGATACCAGAAGGGATATTGACAGTGGATGAGCTTGTTAAGGCCATATGCGCACTGAAGGAAGGCAGTCCGGCTTTATAGTAGAATGATCAAAAGCTTTCGGATCAGAATTTCCGATAGGATGATATCCTTGTTCAGGCTATTTATATCGAATGAACGAAAGGTAAAGAAGAGACAGTATCCATTCGTTGTATTAAGGGTATCTTAGGAGTATAGAAAAGAGGTAGTTATGCCAATTATAATAGATAAGTTACAATATGTATACAGCCCTCAGACAGCTTATGAGAAGCATGCACTAAGGGATATCAATCTGGTTATTAATGACGGTGAATTTATAGGATTAATTGGGCATACAGGGTCCGGTAAATCTACGCTGATACAGCACTTAAACGGGTTGCTCCGTGCAACCGGCGGCACAATATATTTTAATGGACAGGATATCTATGAGAAAAATTTCAGCATGAAATCTTTAAGAAGCAAAGTAGGTCTTGTTTTTCAGTACCCGGAACATCAGCTTTTTGAAACAACTGTGTACAAGGATGTGAGTTTTGGACCCAAAAACCTTGGTCTGGATCAGCTGGAGATAGCTGTAAGAACCTATGAAGCCATTAAGATGGTAGGACTTGGGGAGGATATGATTGATGCCTCACCCTTTGAGCTTTCCGGCGGCCAAAAAAGAAGAGTTGCCATAGCAGGTGTCCTGGCTATGAAGCCGGAGTTTCTGATTCTGGACGAGCCCACTGCCGGCCTTGACCCAAAAGGCAGGGATGAGATATTGGAGCAGATAAATAAGCTCCACAAAGAAAGCGGAATAACGATTATACTGGTATCCCACAGTATGGAAGATGTGGCGAAATATGCTGACAAGCTGGTGGTTATGAATAAGGGAAGCGTTGTTTTCCATGACACACCCCATAAGGTATTTGAGCATTATAAGGAGCTTGAGGAAATGGGACTTGCAGCACCTCAGGTAACCTACGTAATGCATGAATTAAAATCAAGAGGAATACCCGTTAGAACAGATGCAACTACAGTGGAAGAGGCAAAAGAAGAAATCCTGAAGGGTTTAAAAAGCTAATATTTTGGCATTTTCTCAAGTATACTTGCGAAATGCATGGAGGTTAAAATGATTCGTGACATAACAATCGGACAATATTACCCGGCAGAATCACTGATCCATAAGCTGGACCCAAGAGTGAAGTTAGTGGGAACTATTGTTTATATCATCGCACTGTTTGTAATAGATTCCTATATAGGCTATCTGCTGGCAGCAGCAGCCCTTTTCGCTGTAATAAAGCTGTCCAGGGTGCCGATGAAGTTCATAGTAAGAGGATTAAAGCCAATTATTGCAATATTACTGTTTACTTTGGTATTTAACCTGTTTTTTACCCAGGGTGATCCGGTATTTAAGCTTGGAATTATTACGATAACAAAGCAGGGAATAAAGCTGTGCATTACCATGGCAATCCGCCTTGTACTGCTTATAGTCGGCTCATCCCTAATGACCTTTACAACAACTCCTAACCATCTTACAGACGGCTTAGAGAGCCTTCTGGGGCCTTTAAAAAAGATAAAAGTCCCTGTTCATGAAATATCCATGATGATGTCCATTGCATTAAGGTTTATTCCCATTCTAATGGAAGAAACGGATAAAATCATGAAAGCCCAGACTGCCAGAGGGGCGGACTTTGAAAGCGGTGGCCTGGTAAAAAAGGCAAAGGGGCTTATTCCCTTGCTGGTGCCTTTATTCGTATCAGCCTTTCGCAGGGCAAATGACCTTGCTATGGCCATGGAAGCCAGGTGCTACCGGGGCGGTGAAGGCAGAACTAAAATGAAGCCATTAAAATATAAGGGGATGGATATTGCGTCCTATCTGGTTTTAATCGTATTTTTTGCGGCAATAATTGTATTGAATCATGTAAATCTGATGTTGTTTTAGAATAAGCTGCGGGAGAAAAGGTCAGGAGAATGAAGAGAATAATGCTTGTGGTTGCTTATGACGGCACGAAATACTGCGGCTGGCAGATGCAACCCAACGGAATTACAATTGAAGAAGTCTTAAACCGGACACTTACGGAGCTTTTACAGGAACAGATCATGGTTACGGGAGCAAGCAGAACGGATTCGGGAGTTCATGCACTGGGAAATGTGGCTGTCTTTGACAGCGAGACCAGAATACCGGGCGAGAAGTTATCCTATGCGCTGAATCAAAGGCTTCCGAAGGACATTGTCATAAGAGAATCAAAAGAGGTGGAAGCAGATTTTCACCCCAGGCGCTGTGTCAGCCAAAAAACCTATTGCTACCGGATATTAAATTCTAAATTTCCCATCCCTACGGAAAGACTTTATTCCAGTTTTATATATTATCCTTTGGATGAAAAACGAATGGAAGAAGCTGCCGCCTATTTAATTGGGGAGCATGATTTTAAGAGCTTTTGCTCGGCAGGGTCACAGGTTATTGATACGACCCGCACCATTTATGACATTAGTGTGGAACGGACCGGCGAAGTAATTACAATCAGGCTTACAGGAAATGGATTCCTGTACAATATGGTGCGGATTATTGCAGGTACATTAATAAAGACAGGACTGGGAGCTATACCGCCTGTAAAGGTAAAAGAAATATTAGAAAAGAAGGACCGTTCCCATGCAGGACCAAAAGCCCCGGCAGAGGGATTAACCCTGGAAAAAATTGAATACTGCAATAAAATCTATTGACACTCCAGGCACCATGTTGTATAATATGGAGATGTGACGTGAGAATACTCGAGCCAAGCCCCGGTAAGGTATTTTAACATATATAACAATGAAAATGATAAATAGATTGAATGAAATAGGAGGTTCTCCAATGAAAAGCTATATGGCAAGCGCATCGACCATTGATAGAAAATGGTATGTGATAGATGCATCAGGACATACTTTAGGACGTCTTTCATCCGAAATTGCTAAAATATTAAGAGGCAAGAACAAGCCTACTTATACACCTTTCATTGACACCGGTGACTATGTTATCGTTGTAAATGCAGACAAGATTAAAGTAACCGGTAAGAAGCTGGATCAGAAAATATACTACAACCACTCCGATTATGTTGGTGGTATGAGAGAAACAACCTTAAGGGAATTAATGGCTAAGAAACCCACTGAAGCTATCAACCTTGCAGTAAAGGGTATGTTACCTAAGGGACCTTTAGGAAGACAGATGATTACAAAATTACACATATACGCTGGTCCTGAGCATGATAACGCAGCTCAGAAGCCGGAAGTATTAGAAATTAAATATTAATCCAGACTGAAAGGAGGAAAAAACATTGGCTAAAGCAAAATACTACGGAACCGGAAGAAGAAAAAGCAGTATTGCCAGAGTATATTTAGTACCCGGAACTGGTAAAGTGACAATTAATAAAAGAGATATGGATGAGTATTTCGGACTTGAAACTTTAAAGTTAATCGTTCGTCAGCCTCTTACTATAACAGATACAGTAGATAAATTTGATGTCCTTGTAAACGTTCACGGAGGTGGTTTCACCGGCCAGGCTGGTGCTATCCGTCACGGAATCTCCAGAGCCCTGTTACAGGCTGATCAGGATTACCGTCCTGTATTAAAGAAGGCAGGTTTCTTAACAAGAGATCCTAGAATGAAGGAAAGAAAGAAGTACGGCTTAAAGGCAGCTCGTCGTGCTCCTCAGTTCTCCAAGAGATAATAAGAATAATAATGAAAGCCTTGAAATCACAGTGTTTCAAGGCTTTTTTGATGCTTGAAAATAGGCTTTTTGTGTATATTTGGTGCAGTTTTGCCAGTGAAACAAAAGTAAATTGACGAACATTGACAACCGAGTATTGATAGTTGGTAGAAAATGGTGTAAGATTTGTATTATTTACATCGGAGGAATAGTGTGAAAGAAAGTAGAGGTCAGCCAAAAAGTGGCGCACTTGAACAAGCTGTCGAAAATGGCTACTTTTGAGAAAGTAGATGATTAATGATGATTAGGAAGCCAGAGGTTCTTTTGGCGGAGGATATAATCCTTCCCGTTCTAATAACTTCAGTGCTTGTTTGATAGCCTTTGCTTTCTGCTTTTCAATTAAAGCTTCAGGCATATCGATTTTGTATAAATCGCTAGGATTCCACTCTTCGCCAGTAGATAACATTTGGTAGATTGCAGTAAGAATCATTCGAGCGATAGCAACAATGGCTCTTTTCTTGCCACGGCGTTTTGTAAGAGATTCATATTTCTTT
>NZ_FRAC01000019.1 GCF_900142215.1 Anaerocolumna jejuensis DSM 15929
ACTCCTTTCTTGAGTAAGATAAGAAGCCATTGACTGAACTGCCACACAATTTAACCAAGGCGTTAAAACAATTCTTAGTGTACGGACTCGTAGTACCACTTATTTGTGCTTGAAAAGGCAGGACTTACACTGATTATAATGCTGTCTAAAACGAGAAAGAATTTACAACTCCTCCTCCCGTGCTTTGTAGTGTAGCTTCTTGAAGCTATTATCTCATGGTGTGGAGGTTTTGAAAATCTTTCATTACTATTTGTGCCGCGCCTGAAGGCGCGCGGAATGGAGATTATAATGAGTAAAATTTTAAAGGGAATGAAAAAGCCTTTGCTGGTAACCTTGGCTTTGCTCCTGCTATGCGGCCTGGCTTATCCTTTGCTGCTTACAGGTATCAGCCAGGTTATTTTCCCAAAACAGGCCAATGGCAGTATGGTCACTTATGACGGTAAGACGGTCGGTTCTGCACTGGTAGGACAGGATTTTACGGATGCACTCTTTATGAAATGCCGTCCATCCGCAGTAAACTACAATACCTATACCGAAGAAGAAAAAGAAAAGGGTGATTACACCGGCGTCAGCTCCGGTTCAAAAAACTACGCTCCCACCAATCCGGAGCTTGTAAAACGTGTTGAGGCAGATATCACGGAATTCCTGACGGCAAATCCTTCCGTGAAGAAGGCGGATATTCCCACGGATTTATTAACAGCCTCCGGCTCCGGTCTTGACCCCCATATCAGCCCCAAATCTGCTGCCATCCAGCTTCCTGAGCTGGCCAAAGCCACCGGCCTGCCGGAGGATAGGCTAAAGGAAATTGTGAAGGAGAACACACAGGGAAAGCTTCTTGGAATCTTCGGTGATAAAACCGTCAATGTGTTGAAAGTGAACCTGCAAATTGCAAAGGACCTGAAGCTGGTGAATATCTCCGATTAGCAATCCGGTGCTGGAATAGCACCTTCTATATACAATTATACCAAAGGACATTGGAGGTAAATGATTTCTGACCTTCGATGTCTTTTTTTACCCTCTCTATTTCTTTTAATCTTCCAAGTATCCTCCAATTTCAGATTGACATAATCAGATTTTTCATATATACTGATCATATCGAATTTTTTTGATGTGAGGTGAAGGACATAGAAACTGAGAATACAAAAAATGCCCGGGTATTTAAGGCATTTTGTGATGAAAAGCGTCTTGCAATTCTGGAGCTGTTACGCAGCGGTGAAAAATGCGCCTGCGTCCTGATAGAGCAGATGGACATAGGCCAATCTTCTCTGTCTTATCACATGAAGATTTTATGTGAATCCGGCATTGTGGAAAGCAGGCAGGAAGGCAAATGGACCTACTATCGTTTGAGTGAATCCGGCAGCAGACACGCTGAAGAACTTTTAGTGAAAATCACCACTCCCTCTGTAGAACAGCAGCCAGACCAATGCTGTATTTAAGATGGCCATCCGTTAGATGGCTTTTCTTCTCCACAACATATCAATTTTTTTTGATATGTTTAAACTAAATTACCAGGAGGCAATACTATGGAGCAAAATGAATATCAGACAAACAGCCGATGTGCCTGTTCCTCCGGCTGCTGCGGTAATACCCAGAGTCCGCCTGTTCCCAAGGCCCCTTATATAACAGGGCTTCATACAACAACAGCCGGGGCAATACCTCAAGTCGCAACAAAACTTTCTGCAAGGGATATTATAGGTACATGGAAGGTGCGCTGGGGAATCGGACGCATGAATTATAAGATATCCCCCGGTCTATACAGCGTTGGTAAGCCTGATGATAATTCACCTGTACTTGTTACCGCAAATTATAAGCTTACCTTTGATTGTCTGCGGAAGGAACTTACCAGCCTGCATCTTTGGATTCTGGTTCTCGATACTAAGGGTGTGAATGTCTGGTGTGCAGCCGGTAAAGGTACCTTTGGTACCGACGAGCTTGTACGGCGTATCAGTGCGGTACGGCTGTCCGAGATTGTCAGACACAGAACACTAATACTTCCACAACTGGGAGCAACAGGCATTGCCGCACATGAGGTTGCGAAAAAAAGCGGATTTCAGGTTATCTACGGTCCGGTAAGGGCTGAAGATATCAAAGAATTTCTCAATGCCGGAATGAAAGCAACACAGGAAATGCGGGAAGTGCAATTTACATTTACAGACAGAATTGTCCTTACCCCTGTTGATTTTATTCAATGGATGAAGCCATTACTGGTTTTTTACGGAATATTCTTTATCCTGAACATATCCGGTCTGGGTCATTTTGGAATAACCGAGCTTTTCGCTGTTCTTGGTTCTGTCATTGCAGGCTGCATTCTGACTCCGGCTTTTCTCCCATGGATACCGGGGCGCGCTTTTGCTTTCAAAGGTGCTCTCATGGGACTTATTTGGACTGTAGTACTTATACTCCTTACAGGCGGAGCTTCACAGACAGGGATTCTCAAAACTCTGTCTTATCTGCTGGTGTTACCATCTGTATCGGCTTATACGGCCATGAATTTTACGGGCAGTTCCACATATACCTCTCCTTCGGGGGTCAATAAAGAAATGCGTATTGCCATACCGATTATGTTTCTTACTTTTATTTGCGGTATGATACTGTTTATCCTTAGTAATGTTTTAAAAACTATCCTATGAGGTGATGTATGGTGAAACTTAAATATTTACAAAATGTAGCAACTCTGAAACTCAATCGGGAAAAGTGTGTGGGCTGTGGAATGTGTCTGAATGTCTGTCCCCACGGCGTATTCGAACTGACCAAAGGAAAAGCACAGGTTGTTAATTTGGATAATTGTATGGAATGCGGCGCTTGTCTGAAAAACTGTGCATTTTCAGCAATAACGGTCTCTCCGGGAGTCGGATGTGCTTCAGCTATCATAAAAGGATTTCTAACCGGCTCCGAACCGTCCTGTGACTGTTCCGGCGGTGAAAGCTGTTAAAAGAAAGAAAAATAAAAACAATAAAAAATATAACAGGAGGTTGACGCATTGGAAAAAGCAGGAGGCAAATTATCTTTTTTAGACCGTTTTCTGACTCTATGGATTTTTCTCGCTATGGCAGCTGGCGTTGCAATTGGCAACTTTTTTCCCTCTGCCGCAAATGCAATAAATAATCTTAGTACAGGTACCATCTCATGGCCCATTGCAGTGGGGTTGATTCTGATGATGTACCCGCCTCTTATCAAGGTAAAATATGAGGAAATCGGAAAGGTAACTGAAAACAAGCGGGTTTTCGGGTTTTCGGGTTTTCACTCTTCCAAAACTGGATCATCGGACCTGTTCTAATGTTTCTGCTTGCCGTCATATTCCTGCCGGATAAGCCGGAATATGCAGCAGGGATTATCGTTATCGGCTTAGCCCGGTGCATCGCCATGGTAATTATCTGGAATACACTTGCCAGGGGAGACAATGAGTATTGCGCAGCATTGGTCGCTCTCAATGCATTCTTCCAGATATTGCTCTATTCTGTTTACATCTGGCTGTTTCTTACGGTAATTCCGAAGGCCCTGCACCTGTCCCTGGGCGGCGGAACAGTTCATGTCTCTATCCTGGAAATTGCCCAAAGTGTATTAATTTACCTGGGAATTCCTTTTGCAGCCGGAATTGTCACACGTTTTTCAGTTATCCGCCTTAAGGGCAAAGATTGGCTTAACCAATCCTTTCTTCCGAAGATTTCGCCCCTTGCCCTGATTGCCCTGCTCTATACAATAATCATCATGTTTATAATAAAGGGGCATCTGATTGTACAATTACCGCTGGATGTTATACGGATTGCAGTTCCGCTGCTGATCTATTTTTTACTGATGTTTACCATCAGCTTCTTTATATCCTGTAAAAGTGGATTCCATTACGAGCAGACTGCAACACTTTCCTTTACGGCAGCCAGTAATAACTTCGAGCTTGCTATCGCAGTATCCGTGGCTGTTTTTGGTATCGGCTCCGGTCAGGCATTTGCAGCCGTCATCGGCCCTCTGATTGAGGTTCCGGTAATGATTCTGCTGGTCCGGCTGTCCCTGTATTTGAAAAACAAGTACTTCGATGTGGATGGCACACCGCTGAAAAAGGAGGGGTTTAAAAATGAGCACTAAGCCGAAGGTTGCCTTTATCTGTGTCCATAATTCCTGCCGCAGCCAGATTGCGGAAGCATTAGGCAGGCACTTTGCAGCCGGTGTCTTTGAAAGCTACTCCGCGGGAACGGAAACCAAACCCCAAATAAATCAGGATGCTGTCCGTATTATGAAGCAGCTCTACGGTATTGACATGGAGCAGACACAATCCTCCAAGCTGTTAGAGGATATACCTCCTGTGGATATTGTTATAACAATGGGCTGTAACGTACAATGCCCATTTCTTCCATGCCGGTATCGGGAGGATTGGGGGCTGGAGGATCCCACCGGAAAACCTGATGAGGAATTTATAAAAGTAATCAAAACAATTCACAGCAACATCCAAATTTTAAGCAGCAGAATTGTCGATGGAATTCTGTAAACAGACTAAGTGTATCTGCTGCTCTTACAGTTGATTTTTAATTAACTCAGCTCTGGTTTTTCCCCATTCGTTGATTATTTCAAGGGCCGGAAGAAGAGCCTTACAGCTTTCCGTAATGGAATATTCCACATGGGGAGGTATTTGGCAGAATTCTTTTCTTTCCACCAGACCATGCTGCTCCAAAGCCTGAAGTGACCGTGTCAGCATAATATTTGTAATTCCGCACAGATGGCGCTTTAGTTCATTGTAGCGTATGCTCTCGTAATGGGATAGTTCCCATATAATCGCCAGCCGCCATTTTCCTCCTAAGATATCCAGTGCCCGGATTACCGGGCATTTTTCGATGTAATATGGCTTTTCATCCTCTGCTTTCTTTTTCATATGCGCTTACCCTTTCCTTTAAGGAACAAAAATGTGCGTACTGTTCTCTTTCTTTCCAATTGCTTATAATAATTATTATAAAAGAGAGTAAAAAAGTCAACACCCAGATTGGAGAAAGAAATATGGATTATGAGGAATTAATTAATACAAGGTATTCTGTTCGAAAATTCAGTGACAAACCGGTAGAGAAAGACAAATTGGACAAAATACTGGAAGCCGGAAGAATCGCCCCTACAGCGGGTAACCGGCAGCCCCAGCGGATTGTAGTGATTCAAAGTAAGGAAGCTTTCGAAAAAATGAAACGATGCACCCCCTGCCATTTCAATGCGCCTTTGCTGCTTTTGCTATGCTATGACAAGGCCGTGGAGAACAACAATCATTACGGAGATAAACGCCCTTACGGCCAGGTGGATGCCAGTATCGTGCTGACACACATAATGCTGGAGGCACATAATTTGGGGCTTGGAACTGTCTGGGTAGGCCTGTTTAATCCGGAATTACTGCGGGAGTATTTCCACATTCCCGCTTCTTACGAAATCCTTGGTTTAATGCCAATGGGCTACCCGGCTCAGGACGCAGCACCCGGTAAAATGCATGGCGAAAAATTTCCCATTGAACATACCGTTTTCTATAATTCATTTGATAATCAAATCCTTGCGCAATAAAAGTCTACACGCTATAATGAGAGTTAAATAATATCCGTTTTACAAAGGGGGGGTAATATGATCAGCTTTGAACAAATTCATTATTTTTTAGAAATCGTCCGCTGCGGCAGCCTGAACAAAGCAGCCGAGCAGCTATATGTATCACAGCCCTCTCTGACAAAGCAGCTTCGAAAGCTGGAGGAAAACCTGGGATGTGAACTGCTTAAACGGACTCACAGTGGTGTGGCCCTTACTCCTCAGGGAAAGTATTTTTTTGAACATATAAGCGGTGTTATGGATAATTTTAATACCGTTGTTGATACTGTGTCCAACTTTGATAAGGTAAGCCAGTTACGTATAGGAGGACTTGCCAACCTTGTCTCCTATTTTCTTCCCCCCTATCTGGATAAGCTGAATGCAGCCGGCAAATATCAGGTGACAATTGATACACGCCTATCCAATGAAGAACTCGTGGAAGGTATCGAAAAGGATGTATTTGACCTGGCTCTGCTTTCCAATGCGGAACAGCAGAAAAACATTGCCGTTATTCCGTTAAAAACGGAACCCCTCTTTGTTGTTTACCCGGTGGAACATCCTTTACAAAATCAGAAGGAAATCAGCTTTCTGGAAATCGTAATGAATGAAAAGCTGATACTTTATAAGGATCCCTGTACCATAAGAGCTTCTATACGCAAGCTGTGCAACCGCATGAAAATCGTTCCAAATATCGTTCTGGAGCTTGATTTAACCGAATCCCTTGTCAGCTATGTCAGCCGTGGTGATGGGGTTACAATTTTACCCTCCATTGTTGCAGCCAGCATACAATCCCCTTCGATTGCCATAAAGGAAATAAGCCACACCCCAATATACAGGGAAATATCCGTCGCAATGAAAAAAGAGAACATATCCGCTTATCTGCCCTTCTTCCTAAATGACTGATAAGGTCTGGCATGGTAAAAACAAAACTGGAATGACTGATAAAGTCTGGCATGACAAAAATAAAACCGGATACAGGAAAAAGGCAAGACATCTGTTATAAAGATACCTTGCCGGCTATTTACTTATGCCCTCTGCTAAAAATATTGAGAAAACTGCCTCACAATTCCCTGTGTCATCAAATCCGCCATTTCCAATGCCTGCTGCTCTATATTATCAAAAATATCAATGCTGTCAGCGTAATTACCAGTCAGAATATCAACAGCCTCCGTTTTCGTCATTGCCAGGTGGTCATACAGCATTTTCTGCCATTCCTGCTCCGACCAGTATGGATTGATGCTGCCAAGAAAATTCGCAATCTGATCCGCATTGTCATACCAGCGCTTTTCGGCATCATCAGCAGCTCCACTGTCGCCGGCCTTAGCCGCTTTTACAAGCTCTGAGGCAATTGTAAGATGACTTGTGAACAAATCTGCAAATCTCCCGGCAATAACATCTCCATAAAAAGGCCTCAATGCCTCCTCAAAGTCCTTGGGATTACGAAGGAGGCGGTCCGTCACAAGATCCAAATCCGGTAAATCGAAGGCTATGCCCAGAATGACCATTCTCGTCCAGTAAACGTGCTGCTCCCACAGCATACGTATATGATTGCTTAATGCCTGTTCTGTCAGGCTGATGCACATTTCCTGTGCAGGTGCCCGGTAAGAGCAATCACCTAAGGGAATACTGATGCTTTGCCCGATATACATGTTGTTCACGTCGATACCTGAATTTACTGCCATAATTGACTGTATGGTCGTATGATTGCGGTGCGCAATCCTCCATAATGAATCTCCGTCCTGAATGATATATGGTTGTGTTCCTTCCTGACTTGAATACATAGCTCTGCCTTATAAATTTCACTAATTAATATATACTATGATTTAGACAGTAAAAGGTATCTTGTCACACCGTAAAATTAATCATGATAAATCTTTATAAATCCTTTTTTAAGTAGATCATATCAATCAGTTGAATCCCATTTTCATAAATTGGGTGGTCATAGTTGTCAACAAAGAAATTTTTAACCCTGTGAGATTGCTTAAAGCCGCAATGCTCATAAAAAGGTAGTGTTAATGGGCTTTCTCCAGTGCCTACAAGCATTGTTTTACCTTTGTCCTTATAATACTCAAACAGGTATTTCACCAGTCTGCTTCCATAACCCTGCCCCTGATATTTTTCATCGGTTGCCAGATTTTTTAGCTCAAAAATATCCTCCCTTTCCTGAGTGACAACGCAAATACTTTTTAAATCACTATCATAAAGAGCAAACATTTCTCCTCTGTCTAAATATTTATCAATCATGCTTTCCTGTTCATCCGCCAAAAGCAGTAAATCCAGGAATCTTTTTTTATTCTCTTTAATTGTTTTAATTTCCATGTTATCCCTCCGCCCCATTAGTTATTATCAGTTTTTTGTTTGGACTATTTTCGAAATGCTCTCTTTTATATTCTTCTATTAGGGCTTCCCATTCTTTATTGGGTTTAATCAATATAAGCTCATCCATATATGCTATTATGCACCTCACCGGATTATCATATTCCAAATACCAGTATATACCTGGAAATGAATAAAATCAATTAATGAGTGGAATTAAGGCTTTTCAAAATCTAATGGCTGCTGCCTTTGGAGCAGCTCTTTATAACAGCTGATAGAACAGACCATGCTTTATACAGTACCAAATTAACATTCCGTATCCTCTTTTGGGTATTCGTAATTCCAAATTCCACTCAGGATATTGTTTTATTATCTGAATGCTTTCACCTGATGCAATTGCCACAAAAGAAATATAGTGCTCCTTCGTCATGGGGTGTTCGCTTGTAATAAACCATTCATCTTCAAGTACTTCCACCGACAGCTTTTCGGTATCACCGGCTTTTTTCATTTGCTGTACAGTCAATTTCTTCCCGCAGCAGGAAACCTCTGCTTCACCTGTGCATAGGGAAATGTTATGGCATGTGGGGCAGACGTAATATTTTGTATTTTTCATATTGCCACCAACAAAATCATTGGGAGTTATATCACCGACCAGCAGGCTTTGCGTATCTACTCCCAGGAGGTCTGAAAGCTCGGATATCAAAGAAATATCAGGGCAGCCTAACCCCCGTTCCCATTTGGAAACAGTCTTATCACTAATATTCATTTTGTCAGCAAGCTCTTTTTGTGTCATATTACGTTCTATGCGTAAGGTTCGAATAATATTTCCAACTTTCATATTTTGCATTCTTTCTACCTCCATGTTTTTATTGTAACAAAATACGCTCCGCAGAGTCAATTCCATGAAATAAATGAACGCCGCTAAAATACCATGGAGTATTCCCTGCCCTATTCTTTAGCTGGCCTCCAATAGCGTGAGCCATTGGACTCACGGAACAGCAATCCATTGTCTACAAGTTCCCGCCTGAGTAAAAAATAATCTCCAAAGGTATGCCATTCCTCACAGATTTCATTAACTTCTTTTTCGGTATAGTCTCTGTTATTCTCAAATTTCTCAGATAAATATAGAAGTGCTGCCACTCTGTAGCTTTGCTTTTGGGGTAACTGTGTGATTTTTCCGGAGCTATCAAGAAATCTTTTAATATCAGGCTTTTGCTCTAAGTCTTCCTGCTTTTCAGGAATTTTAATCTTTTCATTCCAATATTCTACCAGGCTGTTAATATCCTCCTCAAATTCACCCTCTGTCTGAGTGTCCTCTTTTTCAATTTCCTCCAATATTTCAAACGTAAAAGCACCTGGTCCTGACAGCTTCCATTGGTCAGCCATACACAATTCGGGACAGGAATTCATGGAGACGGAAAAAGCGAATCGGTTCTTAGAACTATGAATATCCTTCGTACCTCTAATCCATAAATCATTTGTATCCTTGCATTTTATACAATAAACACCTCCGATACGCACTCTGTTTTTATATTTCTCCTTCAATTCTTTCTGTGATTCTTTTTGCATTATCTCACCATCCTTTTCATTTTTTGCCTGCCGTTTTTCATATCCGGCCAGCAGGTCTTTGGAATCTATCTCCAGTATACTTGAAAGTTCTAAAAGTAACGATACATCCGGATTTCCCAGCCCGCATTCCCATTTCGATATTGCTTTGTCACTAAGGTTCATTTTATCTGCAAGCTCTTTTTGTGTCATACCTTTAGCCAGACGTTTTTCACGGATAAGACTGCCTACTTTATTCGTTTTCATTGGTTACCCTCCAAAAATGATTCTAGCAAAGTTCTAGTTACAGTTCAATAAACGCTCCGTAGAGTCGCCTCCAATGTTTGGAAATTTTAGGGTCATGACCCGTTTCATTTTATGCAGAAAGCAAAAATGCAGCAAAAAAACAGCCGTATTCTTCCGTTATAAAGAATACAGCTGCTTTTTATAGGATACCTGTCTTATTTACTTCCAGTTTTGAAAAATTACAGTTGCTTCCGACAAATAATCCTTCTTTATGGTGATGGATTTATCATTATCATTTACAGTTTTATACTCGTCTGTAATAGGAACGGGATTACAGCCGCCTTTGACGATTTCAACCTGGTCCATTGAGAATCGGTTTCCACAGTTCTGGCATACTAACACATCACCCTCCTGTACATAATATCCCTTTCCCGATGAATAGCAGACCTGGCAGGTATTAAATGCTGTCCTTATAGAGCCGTCCGGAGCTTTAACTGCCAATACCTCAAGCTTAGTACCGTTAATCTCAGCCGGAAAAAATTTTGCAGTTTCCGTAATATCTCCGACAGGAATATGAATATCCCCGTCTATCACTTTTTCAGCACGCAGTTGGTCCTTATCCGAGCCGCTATCATTGGTTTTACCGATTATTTTGGCGCCAACTGCAACCACTATAATAACAACTGCAGCAACTGCTATTATTACTGATTTTGAAAGATTTGTTTTTTTACCTGATTTATTAGTCATCAATGATTTTCCTTTCAGAGACATCTTTTTCATATTTTTTCAATAATATTGTTCTTTTTATACCCCGCTTTTACATTACTGATAACCTCATACCCTCCTTTTCTTAATTCCTGCTTATCATAACAACCGGATATGTAGATTGTATGGAGATGGATGGATTATACATAAAAAATTTGCGTCTCAAAAGAAGTCAGAAGTTTCAGACGGAAGACAAAGTTGATTATTTTAGAGCAGCAGATAAACATGTGCCTAAATAATCACTGCTATATTTTTACACTTTTTTATGGTATTATTTAATAAATCAGAATTAGCAGTACAGATTATTTATGCAATATACAGAAAGGAATTTTTATGATACTTGGAAATAAATCCGTTATTGATAATGCCCTTGATATCTCATCCATAGGCATAACCTTTTCATCAAAACCCATCATCGTGGGCGGCCTTGCGATGGAATATTATGGATTGAGAAAGTGCGGTGATGATATTGACCTTATAATATCAAATGAAGATTATCAGATTCTAGCAAGTCAATATTCTGATTATAAAATAGATATCTGGGGGGATTTGGGTATTAAATTTAATCAATTTGAGCTGCTTCGAAGTATATCCCGTTTGGATTATGATTTTTATTCCAAAGGAGCGGTTGAATATGAAAAATATAAGGTGTTATCTTTTGATAGATTATTTTTTATGACAGCTGCTGCTGTACGGAGTGAACCGGATGTTCAGAAACGTGTTGATGATTTCGGACTAGCACTTGGACATTGCTATAATAATTATCGTAACCAAGCTTATGTGACAAACGCCGAATTAAATATCACGGCATATGAAAACGCTCCTGACGGAACAATTTTCGGTGGTAAATATGCGTAAAATGAGCCTAAAGCGAAGAGAAACAATTCCAATTTGTAAGAGAATATAACTTCCCATTATGTTTATGAAGAAAAGCTTACCACATAGGCATATTTGAAGTTGTAATATAGATTATTTATATTAGGAGGTATTAGCGTTATGGACGATGAATTAAAAATCAAAATGTACTCATTTACAGTGGATTGCAAAGACCCGCATGAATTAGCAAAATTTTATGCGGCGCTGCTCAAGTGGGAAATAATGTCTATCGATGAAGAATGGGCATGTGTATACGCTCCGGGAACCAATCAGGGAACATATCCTGGTGTAATGTTTCAACAAAATCCTGAGTATAAACCACCCGTATGGCCCGAAAAGCCTGAAGCTCAACAGCAAATGGCACATCTAGACTTCGCCGTTAATGATTTAGAAAAAGCAGTTCAACATGCAATCCATTGCGGAGCAACAATCGCAGCTGAGCAATTTTCTAATGATTGGAGGGTTATGATTGACCCCGCCGGACACCCTTTTTGCTTATGTCAAATGAAATCAATTATCGAGAGTGAGCATTTTGGATTGTTATAGAAAATCACAAAGTCACTTTGTCAATAGTCTAAAACTTCCGCCTCAAAAGAAGGCGGAAGTTTTTCTGTCAGTTAACAGGCTTATCATTTTGCGGTAATGTCCGGCTTGAATCTGTATCTGTCTCTTCACAGCAGCTGTGCTTCCCCCTTCGGAACATCATAAATATCATAGTTCCCATCATTACCGGGCAAATAAAAGGAGCAATAACTCCCAGAATACCCGCAACAGGCGGACTGATCCTTGCAATAAAAGGTAAGGATAATATAATAATGACCGGCAAACCACAGCATAGTATCATATGAAGCATATGCTTCATTGGGCTGTGTTCTTCACTGCTGTGTTCTTTTCTATCTTTAAAAATATTCATTTAATAACCTCCTGTGATTTGAATATATCTGTATCATAAAGTATCAATATGAAGATTAAATGAAGATTTCAAAAATTGTTCCCTTTCTCACTATTTTTTACTTACACTCCCGTTGCAAATATCCACTTCCTATATGCGACTCTGTTCCCAGCATATCTATGGTTACCAGGTCAAACCGCAGACCTGTCTTCGTACTGCTATAAAAACGCAGTGTGAAAGCTCTCTTCTTTAAACCCTTTCCCTTAAATGATAACCTTCCATATTTCCTTTGGAAATAAAAAGATACCGCTCAAGACTTAACAAAGCTAATTCACCTACAACTAAATATTGAAAGGTTCAAATTGCAAGCATCAAAGAACCATCATAAAAGAAATAAATACACAATTCATTATTATTCACCCAACAAATGCTCCGTTTCAACATAGTACAGGCAGTTTGCACAAAATAGAAAGCTTGAATGCGCCTATGGAAATGTATTAGAAGTCCTTTTCTCTGAAGCTTTTGTGCTATATCATCAAACAGGTTGTCTGAGCCCACGAGTTATCTGTTTGATGATATATCCAGCACAAAAGCTTCAGAGAATTAGGACTTCTTATACATTGGAATCGAAGCATTCAAGCTTTCTATTTTGTACAAACTGCCGTCCCCTTGTGAAAATCCGGCCTTTTGCCATGCTATACATTTACTTACTTTGCTTCTTATCCCATGCCTTATTGTAAAGGTCCAGCAATTTATCCGCCCCTTTACTATTGCATTCAGCTACGAATTTATCCCAGTTATCAAAAGACTCTCCGCCCATAATGAACTTGGATATCATTTGGTCCACATAATCATTCAAGTTAGTTGAATACAGTGACTGTATTTCAATATCATCTTCCGTCAATGCAATAGCAGGCTCGATATTGGGAATTGCATTACCTTCCGTTTCCTTTTGAATCAATTCTTTATAACTGTCAGCCATAGTGGCAAGCTCCTGGTCATAAGGATATACAAAAGTAAAGCAGTTATTGCTGGTTCCGTATTCTTTCTGGGCATCCAGAGTTCCGCTGGGATTTGCCGGGCATTTAAGATCAGGGTTAATTACCTTCTTACCCTCTGCATCCACCGTATAGGTCTCACCTTCAACACCCCAGGAAAATAAAGCAGCACCTGCATCTGAGTACATCCAGTCAAGCCATTTAATTAACTGAGGGAAATAGTCCTTCTTGGCAGCCGATGCGGATATTACCATGGTCTGGGTTGAGTTGCTTACACGGCTTACAAAAGTTCCCGCAGGTCCGGTCAGGGGATAGATGGGTTCCCAGTCTGCATCTGCTTCTCCTGCTTCTTTTAATGCATCATTAAAGGGAACTTCACAACCAAGCCAATCAGCCATTAAGATAAATGCTTTATCCGTAGTTGCATTCTGTTTATACATATCACCGCTGAAGGTCGTATACTCCTGATTAAATAACCCTTCTGAGTACAGCTTGTTCAGATACTGCAGCATTACCTTATATTCGTTGCTGGCAGGTGCAAAAATCCAGTTATCGGAGTCAGCTGCATAATGGAAATTATCAATTCCTTTACCCCAGCCTGCAGATGTACCGAAGGAAGGAGCTATCATATCAAGAAGATTACCGTTTCCATAAATAACCTGAATCGGCTGGGAATCCGGATAAATTTCCTTCAGCTTCTTGGCAGCGGTATAAAGCTCATCATAGGTGGTCGGTACCGGAATATTGTTCTTCTTGAATACATCCATACGAACCATAATCTGCTTGGAAGCAGTCTTTACTTCCTTCGTGTTAACCGGAAGCTCATAGACCTTGCCGTCCGACTGGGTGGCATCATCAATTATATACTGCAAATTGTTCTTTTTAATAAATGCCATAAAATTGGGCATCTGATCATAGTAATCACTGACAGGAAGAAGAACACCGCTTAAAGCCTGTGCAGCCGTGGGGTTCGTCTTTGATATGATATCCGGCATATCCTCCCCCGTATTGATAACAAGCTGATTCCTTGTATCATAATCACTGTCGGGTATGGCGGTTACATCAAGTGACACATTGGTAAGCTCCTTCATTTTGGTAAGAGCTTTATAATTTGCATCATATTCACCGGAATACATCATAGTAAAGGTTACCGGTTTATCCGATACCGGATTGCTTCCTTTAGAAGCATCAGCCGTCCCGGCAGGTGTCTCTGTTGCGGAGGCTCCATCACCGGAAGCTGGGTTGCTGTTGCTGCTTTTGCTTCCGCAGGCTGTAAATACCATGGTAACTGCCATAATGAGTGCCATGGACTTTGCAAAAATTCTTTTTTTCATACCTTTCTCTCCTTTAAAATAATCATTTATAATCAATGGCTTACTAAAAAGCCTATTAACTATCAAAATTTCACAGTACTTATTCCTTAACGGAGCCAAGCATAACTCCGGTTACAAAATATTTCTGTACGAAGGGATAAATACAGAGTATAGGAATCGTCACCAGCATAACCGTTGCTCCCTGAACTGTTTTACCGGCTACGTCCGCCGCATCGGTACCGCTTATGTTACCGGACATGGCCTGTTTGGTCAGCCCCATGACTATGCTTCTTAAATAGAGTGTCACAGGATGCTTTGTACTGTCACTCATGTAAATCAAAGCACTGAACCAGTCATTCCAGTATCCTACCGCGTAGAATAGTGTCATTGTCGCTAAAATGGGCTTGGATAAAGGCATAATTATTTTCATCAGCAGGCCAAAATCCCCTATCCCGTCAATCTTAGCAGCTTCCGTAAGACTTTCCGGTATCCCGTAAAAAAATGTTCTCATAATCAGCATATTATATACACTTAAGCTTCCCGGCAAAACTATCGCCCATATCGTATTCATCAGGTGCAGGTTCTTAATTAATAAGAAAGAAGGTATCATACCACCGCCAAAATACATAGTAAAGACAAACAGAAACATGATATATTTCTTTCCTACCAGTCCTCTTCTGGCAAGGGGATAGGCCGCTGCAACCGTCATTATTAAAGAAAGAAGTGTCCCGACCAGCGTATAAATAATAGTGTTCTTATAGCCAATATAAAAATCCATGTCTTTCACAATTCGTTTATAGGCTTCCATATCCCAGCCCTTCGGCAGGATTCCCACTTCCCCTCTAAGCACCGCCGAATTGCTGCTTAAGGAAGTAGCAAATGTATTGAGGAAGGGATAGAGACAGGCCCAGCAAATCAATACCAGGATAATCACATTAAATACCTGGAATACACAGTATCCCCTGCTCTGTTTCACTTTATTTTTCTTCATACTTCATACCATCCTTTTCATCTTCTATTGCCCATGCATTTACTTTCTGAATTCCCCTCTAATCCCTATGTTTACCGTACTTCTGCCTGCAATACCTCTCAAATAGGAGTTTGAAAATTCCACTGCTATTTCCAGCTGTACAAACTTTCTGTCCTTTTCTACCACAAGCTGGTTTCAGTGGTTTTTCTTGAGATATGGTTAACAAAGGATATTATAATCAGGTTAATAACTCCCTGAAACAGTCCCACTGCGGTTGTATAGCTGTACTGGCTGTTAACAATACCCATACGGTAAGTATAGGTAGATATGACATCTGCCACATCCATTGTATTGGAGGTATATAAGAGCAATACTTTTTCAAAGCCTACACTTAATACGCTGCCCGTTGACAGAATAAGTGTAATTACAATAGTAGGAAGTATACCTGGTATTGTTACATGAAGGGTTTGTTTCCATCTGCCTGCACCATCAATGGCCGCAGCCTCATAGAGCTGGGGGTCCACATTGGTCAATGCCGTCAGATAAAGAATGGAATTCCATCCCATGAACTGCCAGATATCCGATATTATGTACACAGGCCTGAACCAGGCGGATATGTTAAGGAAATAAATGCTCTCTAATCCAAGTTTATTTAAGAATACATTGATCGCACCGGTAGAAGGTGAAAGCAATGTCTGAAGCATACTTACCACAACTACCGTGGACAGGAACTTGGGAAGATATGTAATGGTCTGAACAACACGTTTTCCTGTCTTATTTTTCAGCTCATTCAAAAGCAGAGCAAGAATGATTGGTATGGGAAATCCGAACACCAGATTCAACACACTTAATAGAAGGGTATTGCTAAATACATCCCAAAAAGTTGAATCCGTTATAAAAAGCTTAAAATATTTTAATCCCTGCCATTCCACACCGAACATGGAACCGCCGATTTTAAATTTACGAAAAGCCAGTACATTCCCGGCCATTGGAACATATTTAAAAATAATCAGGTAAATAATCGGAACCAGAAGTATCAGATATAATACCCTATCCTGCTTCACCCTTTTCCACATGGCAATCCTTTGTCTGCTTTTTTCTTCCTTTGTGATTCTGTAGGCTTTATTTGTTTCTGCTGCCAAAATCCTTCCTCCTTTATCTTTCCGTCAAGAAAACGGTTTTAACTTCTGGAAGTGTTATAGCAAATTTTGAAACCCATTTCAAGATTGATAATTACACCCATGCAACAGAACTCTACCCATAGCCATGTTATAAAATTCTACCAGGTATCGTTATTCGCCTGGTTGGTGAAATCGCCTTGCGTGCTCTTGCATATGAAGTTTACTTTAGGTAGAATGGATAGGGGTTTATTATAGGAGGATACGATACTTATGGAATTTACTATAAAAAAAAGAAGGGTTTTTATCAGAAGCTATAAAAGAAGAATTACCGTTTACATTCTCGTACCGGTACTTGCCACACTTATTCTTTATTCTATTTTGAATTTCTACCTGTTGAACAGAGTCAGCAGCCAGTTATTGGCCCAATGCAAGCTCGGCCACTCCAATTTCGCCTATAACTATGAGCAGGAATTTTACAGTCTCAGTCAGACCAGCCTTCTCTTAATTAACGACCGGGCTTTTAAGGAAATGTATTATGGCCAGGCTGAAATCACTCCCGCCCACAATTATCTGTTTCTGGATTCCATAGAAACTTTAATTGCATTTGCGGCAACAAAGCCTTATATTCTGCAGATAGGTTATGTCAACAATGTGAATGGGCGCTACATATCCTCAGCCGGTACGGCAGAGCTAAGTTCTTATTATGATAACAGCTATTACGGCACCGTTGTGAACCGGAAGGACTATCTTAAAACCTATGAAAAAAGAGGCAGTATCTTTCAGATACAAAAGCTCGATACCAAATACCGGCAGACCACAATTCCGCTGCTGCAATACCAGGCAGGGCAGTATACCTTAAGCTCGCCCCTCATTTATTATGTAAGCAAGCCTTATTTTTCTTCCAAGCTGAACAATTATAAGAGCACCGGAGGCTCCAATCTGTTTATTTACAGCTCAGGGACCAATCAGGTGATTGCCTCCAGCAAGACCTCCCTGGAGGATGCCGTCCTTACGGAGCTATCGAAGGATTTTGCCCACGAAACTGGAATGAAGACCATTACTATAAACAAAGAGAAATACTACTGCATCGTCTCTGCTTCCAAATCCAACTACACGGACCCGCTTTTATTCGTATCACTGGTTCCTTACAAGGATATCCGCTCCCAGACTATGAACTCCTGGCTGCTTTCCCTCCTGATACTGGTCATTTGCAGTGTATTAAGCTCTTTGCTAAGCTACCTGCTGTCCTTTAAGCTGTATACTCCCATACAGAATATCATAAATACCTTTTCCCCAAAAGATACTGCCAGAAAGGATATTTATAAGGATGATGAGCTTTTGTACCTTGACAGGAATATCAAAGAGCTGCTCCATTCAAACAGCAGCCTAAAGGCAAATATTACAAATGCGCTGCCCGCCCTGTATTCCCGCTATATCTTAAACATCCTTTACCAGGAGGAGTATAACAACAAAGCCCTGGAACCCATATTGAAGGATTACAGCTTCAGCTTTCCATACGATAATTTCACCTGCTCCATTCTGTACCCGAAATTCTCAGCAGAATTTTACGAGCATTTCACAAAGGCAGAACAGGCCCAGATTAAGCAGCAACTGACTGATGTTCTGGTCCTTACACAGGATAATTCCTGCGTTAAGTATGTATTTCGCTTAGAGGAGGATAATTTCTGCATTATTTCCAACTCGCCCTATGAGGATGAAAAAGAGCTTTTGTATGCTGATTTTATGTCCTTGCAGCAGCTTTTCTCCTTTGACAAAGACTATATCCGGCTCTATATTGCCATGGGAAAGACCTGCGAATCCCTCCGTAACCTGCATCTTTCCTGGAAACAGGCCAATGCTGCCTTCTCACAGCTGTCCGCTTTCAGAGAGGATAATATCAGCTTTTATGAGGAAGCTCCTATCCGTAAGAAGAATTATTTAATGGACCCAACCGATGATAACCATCTTACCGCCCTGCTGCTTCAGGGTAATAAAGAATCCGTGCTTACCCTTGCAAAAGAAATCGTACAGTTGAATCAGCAGATGCATTTAACGGAAGAAGCCACAAAGGACCTTTATGTGCATCTGTATGAAATAGGTGACAGCATACTCAGGCGGACGAATGAAACCGGGCAGGATTTACTAGGTGAAAAATACGTAAATATCTCCACCTTTATCCATGGCTATTCCAACCTGGAACGTTCCGATTTCATACAGCTGTTTTACGGGAAACTTTGTGAAGGCCAAGCCTGCGCCCAAGGCTCTTCCTTTGATAGGGAGGATATCAAAAAATATGTTGATGAGCATTTCAGTGAGGATATCTATCTGGAATCCCTGGCAAATATGTTCCATACCTCACCCAAATATATGTCCCGTTTACTGAAGCAGGCATTGGGCATTCCCTTTAAACAATATATAACAGCCTTGCGAATAACCAAATCAAAAACATTGCTTGCTGAATCGGACTATAAAATTGATGATATTGCTTTGTCCGTAGGGTTTAATAACCGTAATTCCTTTATACGTATTTTTAAGCAAACGGAGGCAATGACTCCCAGTGAATACAGAACCCTGGCAAAGCATCAATGAACCTTGATCGCCCCACTATTGACTTAGAAAAAAATAGAACGTGTGAATCAGCTTTTCACACGTTCTATAAATAACGCAATACTCTATTTTTTATCCTTACTTGCCTGATTGGCAACATTTTTTATCTTTGCTTCAACCGCATCCTTGTCCCCTAAATAATACTTCCCGGTTACATGAAAGTCATTGTCAAATTCATAAACCAGGGGAATACCTGTCGGAATATTGACAGATATGATTTCCTCTTCCGTTAATCCGTCAAAATACTTCACCAAAGCTCTGATAGAATTTCCATGGGCCGCAATGATTACTCTCTTGCCCTGCTTCATGTCCTCCTTAATCGTCTGCTCAAAAAAAGGTATCACTCTTGCCACCGTATCTTTTAAGCTTTCTGTCAGGGGAACTACTGACTTATCAAGCTCCCTGTACTGCTCCTGATTTCTTGGATTTCTGGCATCCTTTTCTTCCAATACAGGCGGCGTGATATCGTATGAGCGCCTCCAGATTTTCACCTGCTCTTCTCCAAACTTTTCGGCAGTTTCCGTTTTATTCAATCCCTGCAGTGCGCCGTAGTGGCGTTCGTTAAGCAGCCAGGATTTCTTGACCGGCAGCCATTCCCTGTCCAGCTCGCCTAATATAAGATTTAATGTATGTATAGCCCGTTTCAGGTACGAGGTATAGCATACATCAAAATCATAGCCCTCTTTCTTCAAAAGCTGGCCTGCACTTTGGGCTTCCTGTTTTCCCTGGTCAGACAGATCAACATCTGTCCAGCCTGTAAATAAATTAAGTCTGTTCCATTCACTTTCACCATGTCTTACAATTATAAGCTTCATATTGACCTCTTTCCGGAATATCCAAATATTGATGGAAATTCGCTGCTCTGTAGTTTTAAATCTTATTTTATCTTATTCTCTGGCTAACACTGTAAACCCTGCCTTTGTAACAGTATTTACAGCAATCTGAATTTGTATTTCATTCTTTCCTTAATAATATGCTTCCATTCCCTTTCTGTCAATAAACGAATCGCTCCTTTGTGTGTTACTGATACTTTTTCCCCATTAATGTGAATTATCCTATGCTGCGGTTCAACTCATAAAGCAGTTCTTTATAAAGACTTTCAGAGGCTTTCTCAAGCTGCTCTTTTCTACGAATAACACCAAGCATTACATGGAGCAAATATAGGTCGATGTAGCCGAGACCAAGTTTTTCAAGGGATGTTTCAACAGCGGTTCTGGTTTTTTCGAACCCAAAGTGATTTGGCCATACTTTAGTGGTTATAAACAATTCTTCATGGGGATACCGCTGCACCTGACCGCCTTGCCTACTGCTTCTTCATTACAATAAACAATAGCGGTATCAAAGCCCTTTGTCAGAATATTAATCACATATTCACCGTATTTTTTTTATCATGTAATAGTAAATCTGTATATCAAAATAAACTCCATTATTATCGTTGGTGAAATTAATATGTCGGATAGAATATTTATCTAATTATAATTTTAAAGCCACTTTAGCTCCAGCATCTACCGCTGCGCTAATCGTCTTATCTTTTCCAGGCAATGCATCTCCAATCACATATAACTCTTTTACCTGTCCTTCAAATTCACTTTCTAAAAGATTAAATGATTTTGTTCCCATAGCAAGTACTACCATATCATAGTCTTTTAATGTAATTTTCCCTTCTTTTGTTGAACAAACAGCGCCATTTGTAGTAAATTTTTCTACTTTTGCTCCAGTAATTATTTCTACATTATTTTCTTTTAGAGACTTCAAAATAAAGTATTTTGTACTATCTCCTATTCCATTTCCGACTTCATCAAGCATTTCAACAATGGTTGCACTTCTAAGCTGAGATGTAAGAAATTCTGCTGTTTCTAATCCTACAAGTCCACCACCGATTACTAATACACGATTTCCTGCCTGTACTTTACCACCCAAAATATCTAATGCTTGTACAACAGGAATGCCTTCATTTGTGATATTCGGCTGAATGGGGATCGCTCCAGTAGCTAATATAACTGTGTCAGGATTTTGTTCTAGAACATTCTCTTTGGTAGCTTCAAAGTTCGTCTTAATTTTAACACCATATTTTTTACACATAGTTTTATAATATTTTACAGCACGTGATAATTCTACTTTATTTGGCGGAACACATCCGTAAACAATCTGTCCTCCTAGTTTATCTGTTTTTTCCAGCAAAGTTACAGAATGTCCACGAGCTGCTGCGACCCAGGCTGTCTCTAGCCCTCCGACACCTCCGCCTACTACTACAACATTTTTCGGTGAATCTGATTTTAGAATTTTCAAGGTAGTTTCATGTCCGGAAAATGGATTAAATGCACAGGATATCCCACTATCCTTAGGGTCACTTCCCGGTTTTCCCTGACAGCGGGTGTTACATCCCACACACGGAGAAATCTCATCGATTCTGCCTTCTTTGACCTTATTAGGGAACTCTGCGTCCGCAATACTTGTTCTTCCCAAAGCAACGAAATCACAAGCTCCGTCTTCAATAACAGATTCCATTAAGACCGGATCATTAATTCTTCCCACCGCAATAACCGGTATATGAACTGCTTTCTTGATTGCTTCCGCAGCGTTGACATTAAATCCTATCGAAGCCGGATAGGGAGCTACCATATATTGCGGAGTTGCATACACACCTATTGAAATATTGAATACATCCACTCCGGCTTCTTCTAACAATTTTGTTAAAATAGCAGTTTCATTCAGTTTTCTTCCACTTTCTACAAGTTCGTCGCCGCTTAATCTCATACAGACAGGAAAATCACTTCCGCATTTTCGTTTAATATTCTTTACAATTTCAATTCCAAACTTAGCACGTCCGGTTATATCACCACCAAATTCATCCGTACGTCTATTCACATAAGCAGACATAAACTGTGTTACTAGATATCCGTGACCTGCATGTATTTCTATCCCGTCAAAACCTGCTTTTTTCGCCCTTAAAGCAGCATCTCCGAATTTTTCTATAAGCTCATACACTTCTTCTGTACCTAATTCTCGGGGAAGTTCACGATTTATAGGACATGGTATTGCTGATGCAGAAACTGGTTGTGCACCAATTACATAACTATTTGTCTCACGACCAGCATGATGAATTTGCATGAATATTTTAGTTCCGTAATTATGAATACGTTCGGGTAGCTTTGCTAACATTGGTATAATCTCATCGTTATCTAAAATAACTTCTCCAGGAACTGCTTTTCCAAGTGCATCAACTGCAAAAAACTCAGTTATGATAAGTCCGAACCCTCCTTTAGCACGGGCTTCATACCAGGCAATAGAAACCTCATCGACAGTTCCGTTTTCGTTCACTCCCATACCTGGCATAACAAAGCGATTTTGAATTTCCATTTTCCCTATTTTGTAAGGACTTAAAACATGCTTAGACATAATGTATCTCCTTCATTGGTTATTGTTCAAATATATAATTTAATAATAATAAATTTTTGTTTGTTTGTATTGTATATATGTTATATTAATTGTATAATCGTTATAGTCGTCGTAAATTTAACAAAGGAGAGACTATGACAGATATCAAAAAATCTTGTGAATATATCTATAATTCTGTTCATTTACCTATTTATATCTATTCCAATACAATGAAATTAATTTCCAGTTTCCCTGAGCAGGATACGTGTACACATCCTACACACAAATATCTGGGTGATTTATGGCATTCTACAGAATTGATTTCGTATATAGAGACTGATTACTATACATATTATGGCTGTGTACAGGTTAAAAATAGCGAACTTTGTATTGTACTGGGTCCTGCCAATCCTTTGCCTTATACAAAGCAAACTTTATTAAGTATGCAAAAAGATTATATGATTGAGAGTTCTAAAGCAGAAATATTCAATCTTTTCTTTTACATGGTACCACAACAGGATATAGATACATTTATTTCTATAATGTTACTTACTAATTTCTTAATAAATCATACCAAATTAGCAAAATCAGATGTTTCTCACTGTTCTAACACTGTTTCTGATAGTTACATTAACGAGAATTATTATAAGAATACAGAGATGTATTTTGAAGAAAAAACCTTTAACTTTAACTATGAAATTGAAAAAGAATTATTTCACTACATTGAATCAGGAAATGTAAATAAGCTGCAGGAATTTTACGAAAGTGCCGCTTATTGGAATTATGAAATAGGTATTACTACAAATAATTATTTACGGCAAAAAAAGAACGGCTTTATTATTGGTATCGCTTTGACATCACGTTCTGCCATTAAAGGAGGACTCCCTCCGATTACTGCTTATCAACTGTCTGAACTTTATATAAAGCAAATGGAAAAACTCACTGAGATTATTGCTATAGATTCGCTTTTAGTACATGCAACTCATGATTTCACAAGACGTACTGCTAATTCTAAAATTCCGTCTAACATTAATAAGTTTTTGTATAAAATAATCAAATATATTAATGAAAATATTTATAAAAACCTTACTGTATCAGATATAGCATCTTCCATGGATTTTAACCGTTCTTACCTTTCCCATAAATTCAAGACAGAATTCGGTATGGAGTTAGGAAAATACATTCTTTTATGTAAACTTGAGGAAGGAAAAAATTTGTTAGAATATACCAATAAAAGTATAAGCCAAATCAGTAATTTATTAAGTTTTTCTAACCAGAGCCACTTTCAAAATGCTTTTAAACGTCAATACAAAATCACCCCACAATCATATCGTAATTCCAAATCATCGTAAGATTTCGGTGTATAAGTAAAATCAACTGATTCAGAAACAAGTATACATTTACTGCTATTAAATCCATAGGGTTGCGGATTGTATCCCTTCTTGCTTATCTAAATTAAAACAGAAAACAGAAAGCAGGCAGGGAAGCCACTTTAAGGCTTTCCTGCCTGCTTTGTCCAAAAATAAAATTTAATAGAGCATTTCAAGTACGGCGAAGCTGCTTGTCCGCCTGCATTTTTACTGCATACTCGTTATGTCTTTAAAGTTTCAGTAAGACTTTTCCACTTTAATAGAGGTCGTTTCGTCATTAAAGTCACCAAGGCTGGCAGAATCCCCCAGCAGAACAACGGCATTTCCGCCATAATCGATGTCGCTGTACAGGGTAACCTTATAGCCATTAGGCACTCTTACAGAAGAAAGGGTATCATTGGAAAGTCCCCTGCTTTCCAGGTCATTCATATTATAGCTGCCTTCTGACAAAGTAATCGATTTACCTTCAAAATTGGCATCTGAGTAAAAGACCGGGGTTGAGGCTGCCTCTATTACGATGGATGAGGTTTTGTCATTAAAATCCGGAAGAGACGAAGTGTCCTCCGTTATGGTCTTTGACTGGCCGCCAAAGCCTATATTTTCATATAAAGTAACCTTTAATCCGGAGGTTATCTTTACTGATGAAATCTTATCATTTGGTATACCCAGGCTGGCTAAGTCTTCGGTATCATATCGTCCCGGCCTTAAGCTGACGGACCAGCCGCCGTAATTGGCGTCCTCATAAAAGGTTGCTCCATAGGTATTGTCATAGGTAAAGGGAAACTCATTTTTTGCTGCTTGATACTGGCTTTCATAGGTACTGTTCCATCCAAAAGCATTTGAAGCAAGGCTTTTTAAATCCGCACCGGCCGCTTTACTCATAAAATGGACATATTCTCCCATGTTCAGGCTTCTGGTATAATACCCGGAAGAATTCTTGGGGTAATACTGTGACAGGAGCTTGAAATAGTCAGACAGCACCTTACTGTTTCCATAACTGCTGTAAATAGGGTAATACCAGTTCTTGAACCATGCGGTTCCGCTTTGGGGAAAGCTGTCGGTCTTACTTATAAAGCTGTTATAAAGTCTGTCCGCATCGCTTGTCATTCCCAGGGCTTTATAAACATCATACTGGTATATTTCGCACCATTTGCTGTCTTTCCAGATATCAAAGGTGGGAGAACCCTTGGCCCCGTTTGTGGTGCTTTCCACTATATGGCCGATTTCATGTACGATGGCATCAATATTCCAGTTGGATTTACTGCTAAAATCACTTCCTCCTACATCAATCACATTCCGGTAATCATGACTGGAATCATAATAGTAGGCAGGATGCCCTCCGGGATATTTATTGTGAATTACTACATACAGCCTTCCTCCGCCGTTCATATCTCCATAGGTCTGCTTTGTATATTTCCATACATCGGTTACAAAGGGATAGATCCACTTGGCATTTCCGGCATTGATATCATTATCAAAATATACGGCTACATCATCATTATAGTATACAAGCTTCAACAGCTGATTGTGTTCAAACCAGTGTTCCTGCCAGGTAGAAGGCGGAACATCAGCCGCCTGAACCTTGCTGCCGGCCATCAGGCCAAAAAATATCATAAACGTAAAGGCTGCTATCAACACTCTTATTTTTTTATTCATATTTTCCTCTCATTCTGCCGCTTACAGCGGCACAAAATCTGAAAGAAGCTTGAAATGAGCACTTCTGCGCTTCTGCAATGCTGTACTCATTGTGAGGTTCTTTCAAAGTGATAATGTTTTCCTACCTTGCAACTACAGAATAATAATTGATCTGTCTCACTTTTACCTCCCTCGTATATTATTTTAATGACTTTTATTTCTTCTTATCTGACCGGAACAATATAACCTTAAAAACGTTTTCATTTCAGTATTTACTTTTACCTGTTTGTTTTTATTGCGTTAATGCGTCATTTTCTTTACATATTATGGGAATCCCAATTTCATTATACTCCAAGAATATATTCTGGCAATAGTACAATGCACCTATGTTAAATGGACCTGCAACTGCCTTTTTACTCTTTAAAGCCTGAGTTTATATGCTTATAAATCCTGTTTGTGGAATGACATCCCAATTATGGAACGTCTTTTCATTCCTCCATGCTGCAATTGCAGAAAGCCTTCTCCGCTTCCTTAAGAAAGGATATAACTCCAGAATACAAGCTCATCTGATTCTGCTTGTAATTTAAAAAATATGAAAACATGTGAACTAACAATAAAATGAAATTTCTCAACAAAAAAATGCGAACCCAGAAAGGTTCGCATACAGCATAAATTTTATAAGAAATCAAGAAATCCCCCGAAAGGCTTTGCTCCACCAATGTCCAATGCAATCACACTGGGCTGGCTTTCTTGTAAACAATATTTCCGATTTTTCCATCGATTCTGTCACAAGTATTTTCTAAATATTGCTTTGCCAAAAGATACTCTTTTTTATTGAACTCATACATTACCGGCTCATTCTTACCTTCCTGAATTTCCCTGCATATTTCCAGTAAATCATCCAGACAGGTTTTCTTAACATCATAGGGAGGATGAGCGGTATAAAATTTATCATACCTGTCCTCCAGCTTTTTTAGCTTTTTCAAGGCTTCATAATATTCTCCAACAGCAGCTGAATAGTCGAATACCAAAAGAGTTCTTGAATTGGCTGCATCACCGGTAAATAATAATCGATTTTCTTCATCCAGCAAAACAACAGAACCTTGGGTGTGTCCGGGAACCTTAATAATAGTAAGAGTCCGTCCGCCAAGGGGAAAGCTGTCACCTTCCTTCATAAAAGTAACTTTTGTTCTATCGTTAGGAAGGGCAACCTTTAAATGCATAAAAAACGGAGTTTTGTTATCTAACTGTCTCTGTACTTCCGGATAGCTTTCCTCAAATTCACTCCGCATATATTGGGCATCCTCTTTCGTAATAAATACTTCATCAAAAAGATAGGCTCCTCCAATATGATCAAAATGTAAATGAGTCAAGACCACATCATAAGGCTTCCTGCATATTTTATTCACAAAAGCCCTGATATCGCCTATTCCGCAACAGGTATCAATCAATAATGCCCGTTCTGTTCCCATCACAAGATAGCCGCTGACCCCTGTGATATCTGTAATCATTATTACGCCATGACCTAAGTCCTTACTTTTAAAAAGTTTATTATTAATCAGCTTTTCAAACATATCCCCGCCCCAATCTGAATTTAGTAAAGTATGTCTATTTCCGCCAGAAGGTTGAACATTCAGCCTTATCCGAAATATTAAATGCAATCATTTTTTCCAGCAACGAAAAATCCACCGGGCTATCCCAGGGGATGCGCACCAGCTCCTTCGTATGCTCATAACCTGCCTGTACAATCTCTGCTGAAAAATGATCAATCCCTGCCCTCTCCGGGGCAACAGCCATATGATGCCTGGCTGCACTAAAACCGATAATAAAGGTACCATGATCGGTAAACATAGGCTGATTCCAGGCAATTTTAGGAACTAAGCCGGGAAACTTCCCGATTATCCAGCCAAAGACCTCTTCGAACCGGGCCTTTTGCTGGGGGTTATCTATACGCGCTAAATATTCTGCAAAAACCTCCATGTTATTCCTCCTAAAGTGAGTAGACTTTTACCCCTTGCGGGAAGTCTTGCGGCTGGACTGATTTAGTGCAATGGCTGCATGGATAAGCGTTTTAAACGCCTCCTCATCCACCTCTTCTCCCTCATGGATGTCAATGGCCCTTCTTGCATTTCCATCCAGGCTTGAATTGAAAATATGGGAAGGGTCCTCCAGGGATGCTCCCTTGGCAAAAGTCAGCTTCACAATATTTTTATAAGTCTCTCCGGTACATATCATACCATCGTGGGACCAGACAGGGGTACCCCTCCATTTCCACTCCTCAACTACCTCCGGGTCGGCCTGCCTGATCAGGTTACGCACCTTCAACAGCATCTGACCCCGCCAGTCACCCAGCTCCTCAATTCTCTCATCAATTAATTGGGACGGGGATTTCGTATCATTCCCAGACTGCTCTTCCATCGTAAAACCCTCCTTCATTCAATTTTAATGTTGGTGAAGATAATGAAAATTTTCAAAGGTATTCTCTGTGATGTATTATTTACTTCTATATAATTTAATATTACCTGTATTTTCTACTTTGTTACAAAAACCGAATATTTCCAGCCTAATATAGAAATTAGTTACGAACTAATAACAGTTATAACAAGTGTTATTTCTCGGCATGTATCTTCTTAACAGAGAACATTACCGTCTCTATTTTATCATAGACCGACCTATTTGTCGTGAAAAATATATCAACCTTATAGTGGCCCTTTTTCCTTCTGAAAATTTTCCAGCAGCTCCTTTGCTTCCTCCGTCCAGGAAAGATAAGCCTCATACACTTTTTCTCCAAATAATACCGTTAAGTAATAATACAGATGATCCTCATCCTCCGAAAGTACCTGCTGGAGATTTTGTTTAAAAAACTGAATGGTTTTCTGATTTTCAAGATGCTTTTCACGATACAATTCAATGCGTTTCAAATTTTCCTCTACGGAAAGCATACTCCCAAAAAACAGCTTTAAAAGAATTTCGTACCGTGTATGGTCTTTTATTTCAGGGATTTTAAGCCACTCCGTTAAAGCAGTTCTTCCGCTCTCCGTAATGGAATATAGATTCCGTTCCGGCCCTTTATAAGTCTCCCCCGGCCTTTTCACAATCCTGCCGCTTTCTTCCAGGACTTTCAGGGTAGGATAGATCTGTCCGTAGCCCACCTCCCAAAAATGACTGATCATAAGGTCAATCTTCTTTTTAATATCGTATCCGCTCAAATCCTCATGCTCTAAAAGCCCTAAGATAATGTAAGCTGTCGTATTTTCCTTTGCCATATCAAGCCTCCTGATTTTATATAAAACCTCTCTTGACAAGACTATATCATTTTGATATAGTCTTGTCAAGAGAATACTGCAGTGATGCTACAGTGATACTGCTGTATGCCCTTCGACCATAATGCATATTATCATTTTGAAAGGAGCATAAAATTATGAAGCGCCAAAAATTACGAAGTTTTTTATTATTGTTATCGTTTTTACTGTTCCCTATTACCTTATTCTACTTTTCACCTTATTTAATTATTCAGGGAGGCACTGCTGGGATTATTACAGGAAGCTTCCTGACCTTTGCCGGTCTGTTTTTCTTTTCCCTTTTCTTTGGCCGTGCCTTCTGCGGATGGCTCTGTCCCGCAGGAGGCCTGCAGGAATGCTGCTTTACCGTAACTGATAAACCGATAAAAAACAAAAAGCTCAACCGGCTCAAATATGTTATCTGGGTCCTTTGGCTGCTGGGTATTGCCGCTGCCTTTTTTTCTGCAGGCGGTATTCATTCCATTGATTTCTTTTATATGACCGATCATGGAATTTCGGCTTCCAGCCTTCCCGGATTGGTGATCTATTTCGGCATTATCTCTCTGGTCGCAGTCCTGGCACTGACCCTTGGGAAACGCGGCATGTGCCACTCCATCTGCTGGATGGCACCCTTTATGGTACTTGGTGTCAAGGTTAAGGACCGGCTTCACCTTCCCTCCCTGCATTTAAGACCGGCTCCTGACAAATGCGTGAACTGCAGGCTCTGCACCAAAAAATGTCCCATGAGTCTGGAGGTACATACTATGGTTGCAGCAGGCAGCATGAAAAATACTGAATGCATCCTGTGCGGCGAATGTGCCGACAGCTGTCCTAAAAAGGCAATAACGCTGACCTTTAAATAATAGAAAAAGAGCAGAGTACGATTTCTTATACTCTGCTCTTGTAGGTTATGTAGGTTATACATACAGGTTGCCTTCGCTTAATGACATTGGTTTTGCAGCACGCCCTTACTAATCGTGGCAACCGACTACCCTTCTTATTTGCCTGCTAACGCATTACCAATCTGTGAAGAAATATTAGATAAAGAATCTTTCACTTCGTTTTGCTTCTTCTGGTAATACTTCTGGATATCCTCAGCACCGCCATCCTTTGCGTATTTAATCATATCAGCTACAATTGCCTGATAATCCGCATCGGACTTGGCCTGGATTGCCGCAAACTGCTGGTTAAAGAAATAATTGACAATGTTTGCGGAAGCCATTGCATAATCATCCGGTACCGCCCCGGAGGCATCAATCAGGTTAAAGGTAAATGTCGTATTTGCTCTGTTTAACCAGTTTTCATCCGTGAAGGATTTGGCACCGAAATATTCCATGGCTGATTTTTCATAAGGCTTAATGGAAAGCTGATTTGCAGCATCGGAAAGTCTTAAGTTTGCTGTAACATTGCCATATTTGCTTAAGGTCGTTGCATCGGAATACCCTTTGAAATGATGATACAGATTTGCGCCATATTGCTTATAGCCTTCGGAATCAAACTGCCCCATCTTAAGGTAATCATCGTTTCCGACCGGAACACCGTCATCACCCATCTTCCAGGCCAGACCTTCCGGACCGTTTTCCATAATCAGAGAGCCTTCCTGGCTGGATATCCAGGTAAGAAGCTCTATTGCCTTTTCTATGTTTTTGCACTTTGAAGAAATAACATAGGTACAGCTTGTACCATAGTCCCAGTAACCGCCCGAATAGGTATCGGCGTAATCGGAAGGTGCTTTAAAGTGAACAAAGCCTGCATTTTCATCCTTTAAGTTCGTAGTGATAATGTTGTTCTTCTGATCGGTTAACCAACCGGCCGGGCAATAGAGGAAGGAACCGTTTTCCATTTCCGTATTATACTGATCCCATTTCATTGTCCATGCATCCGGATCTATAATTCCTAAATTATATGCCTTATTCATAAATTTCAGGTATTCATAATAAGGTGATTTCTCATCGGCATAATAGTTAACATCCGAAATCTTGTCTTCGTTATGATACTGTATTGCTGCGGATGACTGGGAAATCATCTGCTGGTATCCGTAAATCAAAGGCCAGTCTCCCCAACCCTGTGCTTCACCAAACCAACCGCTGATTGCATATGGCTTGTCACCGTTTACATCCACAGGTGCAGCATCCTGCATCTTCTTTAAGACATCTGCCAATTCGTCAAAGTTCTTAAATTCAGGCTTCCCTGCCGCCTCAAAGGCATCCCATCTGAGTGCAATGGTATCCACAAGTCCCTTGGCATAATTGGATTCACCGAAATACATGGGGAAACCGTAAGCTTTTCCGTCCGGACTTACAAAGTTCCTATGATAATCCATTTCTGCCTTCAATACCGGGTCGGAATTGTAATCCTTGAAAAGATCCGGGTAATCATCAAGGCAGGCTACGGCACCTGCGTCCACTAATTTTTTAAGTGTACCGGCATAACCGGTAGCCGCATCTTTTACAAGGAGAAACACATCCGGAAGGGAATCTGATGCAAGCTGTGTCGGAAACTGCTCGTTCCAGGTGTTTCCGGAGCAGTCGCTGATTACATCAAACTGCACGCCAAAACGGTCTCTGATATAATTGGAAACAGGGTCTGTTTTTATCGAATTACTTTCTACTGATTCCAGGAATATGGCACCTGTTAAGGTAGCAACTTCACCGGAGGCCTTGCTGTCATCCGGGGCCTTTGTGGCTTCCTTTGTAACATCACCGGAAACTTCTTTATTTGCTGTGCCATTGGAATTCTTACCACAACCGCCAAACAGGGACATTACCATTACCAGACTCAGCAAAACTGCTAAAATTTTGTTGCTCTTCTTCATAAAACTTTTCCTCCAATCCATTATGAATATAGTTTTCATTTATAAAAAAGCATTTCCCCCAAGGACCGGGCAGCCTTTCTATCACCCCTTAACAGCACCAAGCATAATTCCTTTGACAAAGTACTTCTGCATTGCCGGATATACGATAATAATCGGTATCATTGTTACCATTGTAATTGTAATACGAATTGATGTGGGATTTGAGCCCAGGGTTGCCGCTGCACTGGCTGCTGTGTTACCCGTCATCTGAGATGCCTTTGTCAGGTATAAATACAACAGATACTGTACTGTCTGCAGCGTACTCTTATTTATCAGCATGAAGTTATCATACCATTGGTTCCACTGGTTCACCGCTGAAAATACCGCAACGGACGCGAGCACCGGTTTAGACAGCGGAAGCATTACTCTCGCATAAACGGTAAGGATACCGGCTCCGTCCATTTCAGCCGACTCCTGAAGCTCTGCCGGTACAGACTCAAAATAGGTCTTTAACAGGATTACAAAAAAAGCGGTAATTGCAGAAGGAATAATATACAGCAGAAAATTATTGTTAAGATGGTACATTTTCATTGTAATGAACCAGGGAATAACACCCGCGTTAATATACATGGATATTACAATGAAGCGATACAATGCTTTTCTGCAGGGAAGGCATTGCTGTGAAACAATAAATGCAACAAAGCTGCAGCAGAAAAGGGTTAACACAGTTCCCAGCACCGTTCGGAGTATGGATATCTTAAACGCCGGAAACAGGTTGCTGACTTCGTTGAACAAGGAAGTGTAATTATATGTTGTCAGCTGCTTTGGGATTAAATATATTCCTTTTGCGATTGCCTTTGGGTCGCTGATTGAGTTTACGAGAAAAAACCAAATCGGATAAAAACATATAGCGGTAAACAGGAGAAGGAGGGTTACATTTAAAACGTCAAATACGACTTCTCCTTTTGTTCTTTTCATGTGCCTTTTGTGCATATTCCTTTCTCCTCTTATCTTATATAATAGATTCTCCACGGACTTTTTTAGCAATACCGTTTGTCAAAAACAGTAATACTACGCTGATAACAGATTTCATAACGCTGACAGCCGTTGAATAAGAATAATTTCCAAGTTGTATACCCATTCGATAGGTGTATGTATCGATTACCTCCAGCTTGCTTTGTGTAAAGGAGGTCTGGAAAATCCAGAACTGCTCAAAACCATTGTTTAATAAGTTTCCTACCTGAAGAAGGAACATGACCAGAAAGGTAGGCAGAAGAAGGGGAACCGTAATATGTACAATCCTCTTCCATTTCCCCGCTCCGTCAAGCTCTGCGGCTTCATAGTAGTCCTGACTGATACCGCTGATGGAGGCAAGGTAAATGATTGCCGTATAACCCATGGTCTTATAAAGGCCAAGCATTGTCTGGATAAGATATGCATGCTTTCTGTCGCCAAGCATCGAATAGGCATCTCCGCCAAAGCTTGTCAATAATGTATTCAGTGCACTGTCAGAAGCGGAGCATATCATGTATACGACGGAATATAACAGGACCCAGGATATAAAGTTGGGAAATGAGGTTACGGTCTGGATTACCCTCTGCAGTTTGCTGTTACGAAGCTGTGATATCATAATCGCCAGAATCATCGGCAGCGGTGTGCAGATTAATGCTAAGGAACTGTAAGCCAGTGTATTTTTAAAGGCATTAAAGAAACCGCCTCCGTCTTTTGTTATCAGCATAAAGGATTTTAGTCCGATAAAATGCAGATTACTCAATTTCTTTCCCGGTACATAATCCGTTATAGAGTAAATCCACCCAAACAGCGGTACATAATAAATACTGAATACCAAAATCAGAAATGGCATAATCAACAGCAGTAATTTTATTTTCTTTTTCGTCTTTTGATTCATATTGATTTCCAACCTTTTCCCTCCACATTGTTAGTTTTTACTAATTATCTTCAGATATCTTTCGCTTATATGTATATTTTTACATCATTTCATGATGGATTTCTAACCAAAACAATGAATAAACTATGCAATTTCGACCATATTGTAATTATCTGTTTCTGTTTTGGCCAGAAGCTCCTGCCGAAAACTCTGATACAGTCATTGTTATATCCATTCTTGTTCCCCCAAACGACCCTCTCTTTCTATTTTCTGCACTATCCTTTGTTCTTCACTATTCTTTGTTCATTCGCCTGCCACCCGCTGAGCGGCTGATTAATAAATTCTGATTAATTTTAAAATTAAGCTCTGATTAAATATCTGATTAATCTTTAGTATATCATATGATTATTGGAACATCATTCTTTTAACTTGCCAATAAATTATCATTTCTTGCTCTTTTAAATTGTCGGTTCTAAGATGCAATATTACTCTTTGCGAGCTCCGGCTCCGGTTTCTCAGGCTGCATTCTTCCGGTGCATAGCAAATACATGCTGTCATGGGTATATTTCACTCCCTCAATGAATTCTTCATAGGGCCGGTTACAGACATCCAGCAGACCAATCTGATAATTCTCTCCGTCCATTCTTCCCATACAATGCTGATCATAAAGCTGAAACCAGTGTGCACCGATGCAGTACCGGTTCTGTGTGCAGGCTTCAATATACCTCTGGTATGCCATTGCCCTGTCCTTTTGTGATGCAACTCCGACAATTCCGGTGCTTCCGAGCCCCTTATCAATAGAGCCGAAATGAAATTCCCCAATCAATACCGGCATCTTTGTCAGGCTGGTCACCTCTTGCAGAACCTGACCAGGGTCGACCTTATAGCAATTAATTGAAAAAACATCCATGTATTCCTTGCCGGCACACTGATTTGGATATAGAATAAATGCATAGCGCATCCCAAGATTCAGGTGGTTCGGATCTACTTTTTTAAGAGCTAAGGCCGGTACTTTAACATACTGCTTTATCATCTCGTAGGAAAATGCGGTAAGATGCTTTTTGGCAGCCGGAGACACCAATACTTCCACTGCAACAGGATTTTTGAAATCTTCAAAGGAGTCTAAGGCCATGCCCCATTCCTTGTTTAATTCTTCTATTCCGGAATATTGCTGCTTCAGATAATCGATAAATCGTTCCTTTGTCTTCAGTGTCCGGCATGGATATTTCAGCAGCTCGGCTGCTATTTCAAGCTCTTCGGCAAAAGCCCATTCCGGTTCATTCCGCATAAAATACCCAATTACGAACCTGTCTTCCCTGTAATTTTCCAGCTGCTTTGCATACCTTGCAGCATTTTCCTCGTATTCCTCCGAGAACACGTCCGGAAAATCCCTGTATATCAGCTGTTTTGTGCCCGGAAAGTCCTTTAAATGGCAGACATAAGGAATATTGACCTCTCCCATAGCCGGAAGCTTTGAAAAATTTCCGATGGTATTAAAACCCCACTGCTTTAGGAAAGAGGTAATAATATTCTTCCAGACTTCTTCCCATTCCGTTCCAAAGGCTCTGATTAAATTCAGCTTGAGGAAATTGACCTGATCCATGCCTCCAAAGCTTTCCCAGGCATCCCCGAATACCCCGTTCCTCTCCGGCAGCCAGGAAAAATAATTCTCTATTTGCTCCACCGGACAATTTATCTCCGGACTGACTACATCTACTCCGGTTGAAAAGAACCCATAACCCTCCGGATCTTTGAGGAGAAATTTCCCCTTGTATTCCTCAAGGGCAAAATAACCGCTTTTTTCAAAACGAAGCCCCGGCCAGCCGCCATAGCTGTGTTCCTCCTGGTTTCCGGCTGCCTTTTCCCGTATTGCATCCTTTTGCTGATTCCGAAGGCCTGCAATCATTTCATCCATGCCTTTTGTCTTCCCTTCCCACTCCCTCTGCATCCACTGGCCCAATTCATCCACCAGTTTTACAGGTTCCAGCTTTATTTCCGGCATTTTATCACTGAAATGGAGCTCTCCGAAGGCAACCTCCTGTTCCGACCAGTATTCCCGCAGCCCAACGGCAAATTTGCTGATTTTCTCCTTTGATACCGAACTTCCGGCCACAAAGCCGCGGAGCCTGCCGGGTGTCCTTGCAAGAAAAATATTCTGGGCATCCAGCGCTGTTAAGGGAACAACAAGGCAGGTAGAAGTCTGAGGCAGACAGGATAATCGAACGGTAAGGTCCGGCTCCCTGGTATCATTTCCCTCCTGCCAGAATTCAAATTGAATTACCGGAGACGAATAGGGTGCTTTTCTTGCCGTAATATCCAGGTAAATATAATCTGCGCCTTTAAAGTACTCTACGATATCCTCCTGTACATAGGATGCTCTTGCACCCTCCAGTGCTTCGCATTTCAGGACAGACAGACTCTCTTCCGGCACCACGGTTCCATATTCTATTTGCAGAGCTTCCGTTTTTAAAATCTTTTCCATGCTAACCTCCATGTGACGCAAATAGTACGCACTTTCAAAATGGAAAATACAACATACTTTCCCAACTAACTCCTCTGCCTATCGCATCCGTTCTCCGACCGAATTGTAACTTTAATAGAAACTATTAGGTGTTTGGTTATTCAAGCTGTAAAATTTTATTTTCATAGGACTCAAGAGAAATTGCCCTGTTTCCAAGTCCGGTCTTAATAATTGTATTCTGCCTGGTATCACTGTTATTAAGTACCACCAGTGTATTGCTTTCCGGATAATATGCACATTCCGTAAGAGGATTGTCGGTCAGGTAGCTGCCTGCAAGGTCCTCTTTACCTCCAAATAATATCAGGTTCAGCAGCATCCTGGTATTTACGGGATTAACCTCAAAGGAAGAAAGATAAATACCGCTGCCATCTCCGAATTTATGAACCGTTAGGGCAGGCATTTCGTTTTCTTCGGCAAGAACCCTTGCTTTCCCGTCTGTCAAATAAAGATTATTTCTGGCTTTTATAAAGCAGTGTTCCGGAAGGAGTCCTTTTTCTTCCGTTACCGTATAGGTCCACTTTCCATGGCATACCCTGGCACCGGTATCTTCATCAATTCCGAGTACATGAGCCATACGGAAATAAGTATCGTACCCTTCTACAGCGGAAGGCTCATTCACACCAATAAAAGCACCGCCTTCCCAGACCCATTTCGTCAGTAATTCAACCACCTCATCATCCTTCCATCCGTCCCCGCCGCTCCATGCGGAACCAGCATATCCGGCATTTATTACAACATCCGCTTCCTTCAAGGCACCCTGCTTTATATCTTCAAAGCTGATAAACCTCACATCAAGGGGAAGTCCCGACAGGGCCTCATTGATATGTATCAGATCATGCATGTAGGTTTCATGAAAATGTCCTGACAGGGTCCAGGAGCGGAGCCTGCCCCAGCTGTGAAGCACCGCTACCTTTGTTTTCGCCCGGTAAGGAAGTCCTGCACGGTGTAAATTCTTGATTATCCTGAAATCCTTTGCTGCCTCTTCCATAAAATCCACAAAATCAGGAAAATTCTCCACCAGGTGAAGGTATCCTCCCAGACCGATACGTTCAATCGGCTCCCAAAGCAACGCTCTTCGGACGTTTATCCAATATTTTCTGGCATCGGCAGCAGGATCTCCGCCTTCCATAAAGGTAGGCATTCCGCCAAGTCCAATAGGAAAAAGATAGGGATGCAGTCTTAATTCATGGGTTTCTACCTCCGCACCCGCGCACAGCCTGACTTCATAACCGGAAAAGACACATTTTATCAGGCCATCAAAACCAAATTCTTTGAATCTCCCGTTATATGGTTCAATACCGATCCAGCTGTCATCATAAAATACATACGCCAGCTTTCCGTAGCTGTGGACAAGCTCAATCAGCTTTTTTCCAAAATCAATTACAAAGTCATTGATAAACTCCATCCAATCTTTTTTTCTGCTATCACAGGGCATATGGGAAACATTCCGTTTTCCTTTGTTAACAAAGTCTTCCGCTGTCATCCGGTATCCGTATTTTTTCTCAAATTCCTCCAGTGCCAAAGGGCTTATTGTGAAATCATAGGAGCCCCAATCGGTAAACAGATACCGGTTTCTTTCATCGCTGCCCCATATCCATACGAAATTGTAGAACATGGAAGTAAACCGAACCACATTGGCCGCCTTGTGCTCCCTGCACCAGTTATCCAGCCAGTGCAGCATATATTCCTGGGTTTCCCTGTGAATTGGGTCAATCTGCATTAAATGCTCTTTATTCCAGTGATTTGTTGTATGATTATACATGGATATCTCTTCCCAGATACGATAGGCAATAAAGCTTACCGAATATTTGTGCCAGGGAATGATATCCCGGATAGTAACACTTTCACTTTCTTTCTCATATACCCATTTTTCTGCCGGAACCTCCGCCTGCATTGTCCGGTCATAGACCTGCCAGTATTTTACGGCTGCTTCCGAAGCATTGATTTCAAACTGCTCCCGAAAGAAATTTTCCATTAACCCTATGGTAAGGCAATTTGCTACCGCGGTTTTCGGGGAAGTCATTAAAAATGTCTGCTGCAGTTTATCCTTATGCCTGGACGCCCAGGCATTGTGCTCCCGGATGATGCAAATGGTTGAATATATACGGTATCCGGCATTCACAATCTCCTCTGACAGTTCTGTTCCGTCACTGTCACGGATTACGTCAGCTCCCCATTTTTGAGCCAGCTTTAAGGTCAGGTCTTCAAAGCCTGCTTCCCCCGGCAGCGTAAAGCTGCCCCAGTTCCTGCTATCATCTGTCATCCATCTTTCCCCCAAATTTCTTTTTCATTAGAAAGCTTATCCTTCTTTCCCTTCATATTAAACAATCCCCTCCCTGGAATCTAATCATTATAACGATATTATTGTGCATTTTCAATCATATTTGCTCTCAACAGCCATAATAATCTACTATTTTATGTATATTTTCCGTTCTTTTACAGCAAAATTGCACAAAAATTAGTCTTTATAAGCTTGAAATTGTAATATGGTATTAGTATAATGATTATACGAAGGAATGTTTAGGAAAGGAGATTGTTATGTCAAAGCGCAAAAGACCTATCATAGAATACCGTCATTACAGCCTTCCATTAAATTTTCCAATTATCTTGTTAAGCGGCGACCGATGGAGAATATCAGAAAAAAAGAGCGGGAGACTTCATTTTCATAACTGCCTGGAAATCGGAATTTGTCATTCAGACGGAGGAATCATGGAATTTGAAGATATTTCCCTGCCCTTTCAAGAGGGTGACATAACCTGTGTTCCCAAACATCTTCCCCATACCACTTACAGTTCACCGGGTACGGCAAGCCTCTGGACTTATATTTTTGTTGATCCGGAGGAATTGTTTCGAAATATGGTGGGAAGTCAGTCCAACAACTTTGACAAACCAATGTCAGACATTCGCAGTTACCATCTTATTATGAGCAGGGAGGATTATCCGAAGGTATATTATCTGGCCTCTGCCATTGCTGAGGAACTAAAAAGCCAGAAGACCTGCTACCAGAATAGTGTAAGGGGCCTGATGCTTTCCTTGTATGTAGAGTTACTGCGGATTCATACTTCAGAAAATTCTAAAAATAATGTTGAAATCAGCATGAACCAGGATGTAGAAAATATCCTCGTAATTTCAGCCGCCCTGGAACATATCCATAAGAACTACATGGAGCCGATCAATATCGGTGATTTGGCTGATATAAGCCATCTGAGCGTCAGCCATTTCAGAAGGATCTTTCATGAAATAATGGGAACTGCCCCATTAAATTATTTAAACAGCACAAGGATTGATGCCGCCTGCTGGCTGCTGCGCAGTACGGAGGATTCCATTCTGACCGTATCGGAGAAGGTCGGTTTTCATTCTATCTCAAGCTTTGACCGCTGTTTTGTAAAGCTGATGAAAACCTCCCCGAATATCTGGAGAAAGCAGGCAGTTCTCTCCGATACAAATTCTCCGAAAGCAGCCATCCTTGAATTTACCGGATGGGTTTAGGCCTCCCACACCTGACAGGTAGGATATATTAGAGGAATTTTTTCAATTCATTCACGGAAAGTGTGAGAGAGGGCTTAAATTTCTCCGAAGTCATATATTTAACAATACTGCGGTAAAGGGCTCTGGCCTCCGGATAACCCTGCTTTTCCAAAAGACCCATGCTGCTTACCATCAGCCTTCCCCCACCAGTTTTGCATTCGAAGAGAAATGCCATGTTCCGCAGCTTTGCATAGCAGTCTATAACAGTTATAAGCGGCTCCAGGTTACCCGGAACAAACATTGCCCTTCCTCCTGACATGGGCCACCATTGCCAGTTTGAATAAAATTCGGTGGGGAAGTCAGAGAATACCGGGTGAGCCGGGTCCATCAGGCATCCCATACAGCCCTCCTGCACCGGAAATGTTCCGACCGACCAGAAATCCGTTGTAAACTGGCCCTGGGCAGAGGCGGGAAAATGTTCTTTATCCGCCTTTGGAGTATAAAATACGGTTTTTCCTTCCTCCAGAGCATCTACAGCCTCCGTAAAAGTTTTCGCAATCACAATATCCTCCCCGGCTTCTGCTTCTTCTTCCGGATAAACCCATACCGGATATTCATTGTAAAATTCACCGATTCGGACCGACAACAGGCACTTTTTGGCTGTTTTAATCCCATGAAGCGGAATCGACAGTTTTCCAAGGGAAGTAAGAGTCCCTGTCTGGCAATTGACTGCCGGAAATACTTCCCTGAAATATTCTTTCTCACCGTCATGCAGCTCACAAACTGCCGGGGACTGAATAGTTTCCTTACCGTAATTAGCGACTTCAATATCAGCCAGCAGCTCTTCTCCGTTGGTATAGGTATATTTATCCATCAGAACCAGAGGTAAGGTACCTGTAAAAAAAGCTCTGAAATTCTCCGGTTTTGCAAAGGCAAAGGGTTTCGGTTCCAAATGGGAATTCAGCATTCCAATCAGGGCAGTGCCCTGCCCCGGGAAATCCTGCAGCCCCAGAAGAGAGATTCCTGATAGTTCTTTCGTACGCAGCACCGCTTCAATTTCTTCCCGATAAGCTATTCTGGCTAATTCCCCGGTTGCCTCCACACGCCTTTTCCAACTGGAAAGCATACCGCGTTTTTCTGCCTCTTCCTTTACCAGCATCAGATTTTTTGCACAGGTAACACCCTGAAAGGCTTCCAGTTCATCAAAGTCCGGAAGACTCTCGTACTGCCCCACTTCAAAGCTAAAAACAGGTCCCTTGTAATTTTTTCGGAGACACTCCATTACCTTATCAAAATTCCTTCTGGTATTCGGGTAGCCTTCATTGATATAGCCGGTCATTCCGTAACAGGTTCCGCGGATCTGTTTTTCATAAAAATTAGAAGAAGTATAAAAATCACTGTTATTGTCCGCCCCTTCCATCCCATAGTGGACATTGGAACCACAGGCATACAGTCTTGTGGAGTCTTTTGCTTTTGCAAGTAGAAGCATTCCATCCATTCTCCTGTGACCGGTTTCTCCCGCCTGCAGTTCATTTCCGAAGGTCAGCATGACAAAGGACGGGTGGTTTGCATAATAATACAGAATCTGCATCAGCTCCAGTAAATAATAATCTCTGCTGTTTTCCTCCTCGAAGGCTGTTTTATAATCCCAGTGGGACAGCTCCGGCTGCAGCAGCATTCCTGTTCTGTCCGCTGCTGCAAAGGCTGCCTCCGGGGGACAGTGGGAATGGAACCGCAGACAGTTGACTCCATAAGCCTTATACCGGTTCAGAATCGCCTCCCATTCCTCGACAGCAAGGGGCATATGCCCTGTTTCCGGAAAAACACAGCAATTTGCTTCGCTTCTTAAGAATATGGCTCTTCCGTTTAGCGCAAGGCGGCCCCTGCCGTCGTCCTCAAAATCACGGACACCAAAGGTGGCTGCTTTCTCTTCCAGCCCCTCTGCAGCTGCACTTAGTTCATATAAGTTCCCTTCGTATTCATCCCAGCGCCTGATATCATCCTTTAGGGGCAAGGCGTCAAATACAATGGTGTGAAGGCCCGCCGGCACAGATATTTCCTTCCGTGCCTTCTCCTTTAGAGCATCACTGGCAAGTATAAGTACTCCGTGATATGCTTCTGTACCGTCTATATCCACCTGCACGGATAATAGGTTCTTTTTTGGATAGACCCGGATGCCTCCAATAAATACCTTCTTCTCCCTCCGAAGTCTTAGGAATCCCAAAATTCCGTTCCAGTTTGTCTGTGTTTCATCGGTAGCCGCGGAAGAATATACGATTGCCTCACGGGGCCAGCCCTGGTAGGAATTGTCGCAGATCATTTCGATGCGGTTATTTTCCAGTAATCTGCCGGTCACTTCAAACAAACAGGGTGTTGACAAGGTTCCTTCTCTGCAGGGTTCCACCCTGCTGCCGTTAAGAACCAGGGCAAGCTTTCTGGTTCTTTCCGCTTCCAGAAAGATTCTCTCCTCTGCCAGACCCTCACCTGCTTCCCAGGGTAAAGCTCTGGAATATACAGCCTTACCTTCATAGGTATATTTTCTGGTAAGCCTGGTGGCAATGATATCCGGCCTGTTAAGGAGAATATTCTCCTGCTCCCTTCCTCCTTCTACCTCCATGGGCCTCCAGGTATTTAAACTGCTGTCCGGATGTCCGATATGGTTTTCATCCAAAGTTCCGGGCAAAAAGACAGGATATTGCCCGCCATCTTCCAGTGTGACCTGCCATTCTCCGCCAATATCTGTAATATTCATATTAATAACCATGCCTTTCTCACAGCCTGCAAACTTTGAGCCGCAGGCACAAATATGCGTGTGAAAATTGCTTTTTAATTTTCACACTAACCCCTTTCCTGAATCTTCAATCCTTCTTTGGAATTGATACTAGAAGTTGTGGCAGGAGTTAACTATCAGCTCATTAATATTCTTTTTGAACAGCATACAGCTCTGATGGTTTTTATCCAGTTCCAGCGCCTTTTCAAGATAAGATTTTGCCTGTTCTATATTGCCAAGGCCAATATTACCAAGACCGATTAAAAAGCAGCAATGTGCCTTATTCTTCAAAGTCAGATCATCCTCAAATATCAGGAAATCCGGTAAGGACACGGCAAAATATTCGATACGTACCTGATCAAACAGGTGCTTTTCTCCATAATCAATCAATTTGTAGAATCTGGATACAGCCTCCGAAGGGTTTCCTAATTTTAAAAATGCAAGTCCCTGGTATAAAATCATATCCGCAGGCTGGTCATTATAATACATCATTCCTGCCGGATCGGCATCTCCCAGGGTTGCCCTGCCGTAGCATTCCTCCGCCCTTTGCCTGTCACCGGTTTTCTCATAGACCACTCCCAGATAATAAAAGGCATGATTGTCCCTGGTTCCTTCCAGCTTTCCTTCCCCCAGATTCTCCGGATAGACCAGTATCCTTTCCAGATAGCTTCTTGCCTGCCCGTAGTTTTCAGCCTTTATTTCCGCCTTTGCCAGCTCCAGAAGAGAAATTGTATACTGGGCGGTTATTTTCCCCTCCCCTCCTTCCCAGGGATGGAATCTGCGGCCGCTCATGTACTCACAGGCTTCCTGATATCTTCCGTTTCGGTTAAGCAGCGTTACATATTCCACGCACAGATCATCCCGTTCAGAAAAGGTATCCTTAAATTCTTCGAAGCGTAAAAGTCTGTCCTTTGCAGACATTCCAAGCTTTTTATACAACTGGTCCAGCTCCAGAAAAACCCTGGCATCCTTTTTATCCAGGGCAAAGGCCTTCTCCAGGGCTTCCTTTGCTTTTTCATATTCCGTAAATTTATTATAATAGACCAGGGAAAGATTCCGGAATACTGTGGGAAAGGTGTTATCCAGCTGTGCGGATTTTTCCCACAATGCCTTGGCCTGTGAAAACTGAAGCTTATCATAATATAAATCACCAAGGTAATAATAGGCCTTGGGGCCTTTCGTATTGCACGCTATCGCATACTGCAATACCGAAATATCCTCCAGATTATTGGGAAAGGTATAATCCGGACAGCACCTTTCCGCTGCTCTTATGACCTCCAATGCTTCTTCAGCCTGCCCAAGCTGTCCGAGGTAATATCCCTCATAGTATTTTAACAGTGGCTTCTGCTCTTTACATTTTCTTAGCATCCCTACTGCTTCTTCATAAAAACCGGCCTCCCCGTAATCCCTTGCCGCCAGAAGATAATTTTCCTCTGATTCTCTCATCAGGCGGTTCATAGTCTCCAGGGAATTTTTATCTTCCTCTGCCAGAAAAGCCTCATACCTGGAAATATAATCAAAGGGATCCAGCAGCAGATTCTGCTCCCGCCATTCCTTTACCTCCATTTGCCGACCAAGCTTTCGAAGGACCGCGGCTTTTATTCCTCTGGCCTTTATGTTGTGGGAATTCTTCACCAGCGATTTTTCCAGGCAGATAAATGCATTTTCATAATCCTTCTGTTTTGCAGCCAGAACACCGAGATAGTAAAAGGACATTTCCTGCTGTTCGCTTGTCCAGGTCGCTTTATAAAATGCCTCCCGTGCCTCCTTGTCCCTGTTCTGCAGCAATAGGGATAGCCCCAGATAATAATATGCTTCACTGTTATAGGGATTCGGATTTTTACAGGTCAGGCGTTTCACCGCCCTTTCAAAGTGCTTTTCCGCCTCTGTAAAGTTACCTCTTCGCAACAGCAGGCTTCCGTAGGCCGTATTGATTCTGGAATCCATCGGATCTCTTTTTAATCCCTCCAGATAATAAGGATCCGGCAGATATGTCGCATGTCTGTACTGTTCGATATGCAGTCCCGTCAGATACAGCTCCTCATTTGTCATGATTTCTTCCGGCTCCTTTGCTGCCTGTGCGGGCTCGGGAAGTTTCTCTATCTTTCTTTCCCTGGCCTGATAGGAAACAAGCACCCGGCCTTCCCCTTCCACGAGAATACTGATATCCTCTTCTTTTGCACCGCCTGCCTCTATTTCTTTCTTATATGCCGCTCTCGGTGAAAGGTCCAAAACTTCTTCGAGCAGTAAACCTCCCTTGTTCTTTACAGTAATCTTTGCATTCTTGTAATTTTCCGTGGCATAAACACCAAGATGTACCCGGCCCTCTGTGACATATAAATTTACAGCAGCATGGAGCGTTGCATTTTTTATATAACCGATATCCTTGTAGGGCATAAAGTACTGCCGAAAGGTTTTTTCTTCCAATGGCTTTAACCATGTAAAGTCGGGCTGGTTATCCGTGTAGACCCCTGTCATCAATTCAATATAAGCACCATCTTCATCCGTCAGATTGCGGTCCCAGGCTTTGCCGAAATCTCCGCAGCCCCAGGTCCATTGCTTCTTTCCGGGAGAGATATGATGATCTGCCACATGAAGAATCCCTGCTTTTTTTCCGTAATCATAGCCACCTACAAAATCATATTCTGATTTTGCCGCCATATAGGAGGTGGGAACCGGAATATTCTTATACCGGGAGATGTCTACACCTTCCCCGTAATCATGCTTGTAGTACACTCCGGTAGCAATAGGAAACCGGGAAACATCCCTTTTCCCATGGTCCATGACCGCATAAACATCCGGCGGAAATACGGACTGGGTATGTTCATTGACCGGAACTGCCGGATTTGCCCACCATAAAAAGGTCTGGGGCAGCGCAGTCCGGTTATAAAGCTGCCCTCTGATTTCAATATAAGCTTTGCCCGGATAAACTCTGATCTCCAGCAGTCCCTTCGTACCGTTGATTCTGTCCACATCATTCAGCAGAACGGACCGGCTTCCGTCCTCGTACTCCTTCAGCTGGCAGTCCACCGGCAGAAATGTCGAGGGCCTGTGATGCTGCGGCCAGTTAAATTCAATACCTCCCGAAATCCAGGGACCTGTAAGGCCTACCAGCGCCGGTTTGATTACATGGTTGTAATACACAAAATCATAACCGTTCGTCTTATCATAGGCTCTCTGAATCCTTCCGCCCAGCTCCGGAAGTACCATTACTTTGATATACTGGTTTTCCAGATATACCGCCTCATATTCTTTATCCGCTTTCGTATCACTTATTTTTTCAATTGTAGGATAGGGATAAACCTTACCGGTACTGCCCTGGTATACTCTTTTATCAATGAACATCGGATTCTTCTCCGGTTCTCCGATTTCATAGGTCGGAATTACTACTTTTTCTTTCCATACTTTTGCCTGTTCCATTTTTCCTCCATTCCAGCACTGCAAAGACAATTCTTCTCTTGCTTCTTCTTTCTTAATCTATCATATTTCCGGCAGAATATCATTCTAATAACTTGCCTGAAAATTATGATTTCTTGCTCTTTCCTTTTTCCTGGATTAATGTTATTCTTAAAACAACGAAAGATTAATTTGTATATTTTGTCCGGAATGTAAATTAAAATCTGCTAACAGAAAGGAGTTTTTCATTCATGAAATCACAGGAAGCAAAAATTATGCCGCAATCCGATATCTACTTCCATACTCCCAGCCTTCAGGCTCAGAAAATGTTTTTCTATCCCATTTGTCTGGGACATTTTTATTATGAGCCTGATTACCATCTGGTTCGTAATTCCTATGATAGTTTTTTGATAATGTTACTTATGCGCGGCAAGTGCAATATCGTTGTTTCCGGCCGGCAATACTGCGCAGTAAAGGGTCAGCTTGTCTTTATTGATTGTTACCAGCCCCATGAATATTTTTCCAATCAGGGATGGGAGTGTTTATGGATTCACTTTGACGGCCCTTTGTCCAGAGAATATTACCAGACTGTTGTCTCTTCCTCCGGACCGGTTATACAGCTTCAGAGCCCTTACACGGTAGAAAACAACATGAATAAGATTATTGAGAATTTTTCCAGTGACCAGACAATCAGAGAAGTTCTGATATCAGGCTGCCTTAATAATATATTAACGGCTCTTCTGCTTTCAGCATCTGAAAGCAGGCCTGAATACAGTCTTTCCGGTATCATTGACGGCGTTACCTCTTACATCAACGAACATCCCGGCGGAGACCTGAATCTGAATGTTCTGGCTGGCCTGGCTGGTCTAAGCCCTTTTTACTTTGCAAGGACCTTCAAAAAAATAACGGGTAAGACACCCCATGACTATGTTCTGTCTTCCCGTATTAATTCCGCTAAATTTTATTTAAAAACTACACGCCTGTCCATTGAAGAAATCGGACTTTCACTTGGCTTTCCCACATCCAGTGCCTTCTGTACCGCCTTTCGAAAGCGCATTGGAATAAGCCCGCTAAAATACCGGGACAGTCCCACAGAATAGTTTATCACATATTATCACTCATAAAAGGTGGAGTATATTTGCCAGGAAGCATTTGCAAGTCATTTTTACAAATGCAAAGACAATATACATCCACCGGATGCTGAAGCACTTCTTCAAAAGAATATTTCCTTCTAATGAACAATTGCCTGTTTGATGGTACCCTTATCTTTTTTTCTTATCCTTAACCATACATAGCCGATCAGCAATAGCAAATAGACCCTGGCCGCCAGGAAATCGGCTGCCACCTGGTAGCCCTGAGAAAGATCGGATATGGCAGTGCCGTCCGCAGCTTCTTTCACGTCCCATAAGCTAACACTTAAATCAGGCAGAATGGAAAATCCCCATCCCAAATTTATGGTAATTCCGAAAATACAGATTAATATAATTAACGGAACGCTTGTATAAGTCTGCAATTTCTTCCATTTCTTCGCAGGCATTGCTTTTCTCAGAAAATCAAAGGATGTAATCCACGGAATGAAAATCAGTACCAATAATACTAACCCAAGAATTCCATAAGAAAAAATCAGAAGCAGATTCAGCTCTGCTGCATCACCCCACGCCCATTTCATTGTAGTAAGCCGCATAACGCCATGACCGACTAAAATCAAGCCGCCGATAATCGACATTTCTTTTCGGATGGGATAGAGCTCTTTCACGATTTTCCATTTCGGCAACACTCCAATGTACATTACAATAAAAATAAAACCGATTCCTACGACCGTATCCAGCGCATAGGAATGCGGAAGCCAAAGAAGCTTCCACAGTATGGTCTTCCCTATGAGGCCGTATAAATCCACTTTGCATAATTCCAAAATTCCATATGTACAATACCAGATAAAAAGAAAACCTGGATAAATGTAAAAAAGAAAGCTGTGTTTTTTTATGGCTTTCTTAAAAAGCACCACAAATAAAATGGCAATGATCAGTCCCTTTAATACATCCGGAACTCCAAGCCATAATAGGTTGTGTATAAAATTTAATATTTCCACTTTCTGCACCTCGTACCTTTTATAGTTAGTCTAGACTAACTATATAGTATAGCATCTTGCAGAATTTGTCAATTAGGACTTATGATTTGTAATAAAAATTATAGGATTTTTTCACTTTGCCACTTAAATATTTTCTCAATACGCCAAAACCACTTATTTAAGTATTTTTTAAATAAGCGGCCTTTACAGCGTCATTGTAGGAGTATTGATATTTATATTCTATATTTATTATAGTTTTTTATTGAATTATTACCTTAAGTCCAGGGTGAACCGGTAACTGTTTTTAATAATGTTATCCGCCGACTGCTGTTTGCGGAAAGGGTCATGAATAATATAGCCAACCACCTCATAAAGTCCGGGTTGTCCCGAAGTATTGACTTCCACCTGACCATTGGCTGTTCCCTTTTCTCCATCCAATTGAATAATCTGGTAATCACTGCCATTTATTTTTACCGGAGAAAAGTTTAAGGTAATCAATAACAGGCACTCCCTGGAGCCCATTTTTTCAAAGTTATACATCAGCTTCAATGGCGTTCCTTTTTTATGTTCAAGGCTTACCGGTGGTTTTAAAATACCTCCGTTCGTATTCTGCTCCTTATTTTTATAGTCGGTATTTAAGATCAGATCCCCTAAATTTTCACTGAAATTATTTTCGGGAATAATATCATCACTACTATTGTTTTCTGAGAATACTTCATTTTTATAATTCTTTGTATATACGACATCATAAACAGCATTGATTCCAAAAAAATCCGTTGGCAATGAATATTGAGATGCATTCTGATCCGGTGCACTTGCAAAAGTGACCAAAAGCTTATGAATTTTCTTATCGTCCTTCTCTGCCTGCTGTTTAATATATACAGGTATTTTTACCTTGTTTCCATCCTTTATATCAAAGATATATTTATCCGAATATTCTTTATCAGCAACCTGAAAGGAGATTGGTTTATAATCATAATACAGATTCATAATAACCTGTGTGCTGCTTCCAACCTGGGCATATTCAAAATAAATGGGAGCTGTGGTATCAGAAATATAGATTAGATCCTGAGATTTAAAATCATCTGTAGAATTTATATTGTATGAGTCGATATAGTAAGAAGTTTTGAAATCGGGATGCGTATTATTGAACTGGGTCTGCATGACCTGATTCTCATTCTGATTACGTTTATCAGTGCTATGGTAAACTCCAAACAACAGTAGTATAAGCAGGATTGGGATTACCAGAAAAAATACTTTTTTCTTTCGGCTAATTTTGTTCATAGTGACTCCTTTATTTTCCCCTCCGTTCTTGTCTTTTTACAGGAACGGAGGGGAACTTAATTTACGTTTGGCCCCTCAATTTACCAAAGTAAAATCAAGCATTATTTAAATACCGGTGAAGATACTGTGGCATACTGTTTTCCGGAGCTTGATGTATCCTGAAATACACCGTTGGCTGTGTATTGCCTGTTGGCGCCATTTTCATATACATTATCAGTACTTACAGAAGAAGCATTATTTTTATAGCTGAAACTGCTGGGACCGCTGGATGATCCATTGTTGTAGGTAGAAATTATCTCTGCGCTGATATAGTAACAGCTGCCGGCATAGGTTGAGCTTGTTGCCCTTGCATATGTTCCATCATTGGCGTATGTAATAGTCGTCTGCCCCCAGGATGCCCTCAGCATTCCTGTGCCTGATGCTGTAAGTGAGGATTCTGCTGCTAATACATTTGTAGTTGAAAATGTTAATAATAACCCTGTTAATATTATAGCAAATGATTTTCTCATACCTTATACTCACCTTTCATTAATTATTATACTCATTGGGTACATCGACAGTTTCCAAGCTTATTAAACCATTGGCATCATCTCTTTCTGACAGCTTAACCGCCTTATTTGCTAATAGATGATTCGGCTTCCAGTCTCTGGCTATCCGTCATCTCAATTAGTCCCTCAATCTTGTTGGTTTTTTCATTCCGTACCACTTTGATATCAACAGGTTTCCCCCAGATATCCGGCTCCCCCGAAGCCAATACTTTTACACCGCCGGCGGGTTTGCTGCTCCACACATACCGGTCGTCTATCGTACGCACCCACTTTCCGTCATATCTGTAAATATGCAGTCCTTTGTCATATTCCAATAGCTCTGTCATGAAACTTTCTTCAGAGTAAGGGGGCTGCAGGGCATCCGGCTCTCTTAATGCAGAGGCTTTTATACGAAATTGCTCACCGGCTTTTATGGGTTGTTTATAATTTGCAGCATAGGCAGTCACCATGCCCAGAAATGCCAATGACAAGGTTATTGTAACTGCTGCTATTCTCCTGGAGTACCCTTTATTTAATTTTTTGCCATCGATAATCATGTTAATTCTTCTTTCGAGATACTTTCCCTTGCTGCTGAAGGCAGACAGCACGCCTTCGCTGGCCACACTGCACAGCACACTTAAAATCAGTTCACAATAATCGATTCTTTCCTGCTTGTCCAAGGATGCTACTACTTTTTCATCGCAGGAAAGCTCGCAATAGCGGTCAATATCCTTTCGTAACATATATGCCAGGGGATTGTACCAATGGATTGCATTGATTAATAATAAAATACCTTTTATCAGTGTATCCCTGCGCTTCCAATGGGTCAGTTCATGCATAAAAGTAAAATGTAATTCCTTATCGGAAAATTCAATATCCGGTAAAACAATTCTGGGCCTGCATATGCCATACAGAAACGGACTGGTTTTCGCTTCAGAAATATACACTGGTAAATTCTGTCTGATTCCCAATTCCTCCTTGCAGTCATGCAGTATTTTAGTATATTTCATATCCGCTGCTGCCCTGCATCCTATTATCAATTGATAATGCAATTTCCAGTTGCGGACAATTATCATGAGGAGAAAGAATACGGTTCCTGCCAGAAGAAAGAAGGGGATTGCATTTACTATAATTATCCACCACTTAATTTTCTGCTGCTCCGGTAAATACTCTATTAATGGCAAAGTCCCGGCTTTCTTAAAAGATGTAAAGGGTATGCCCGGAACTGTCTCCACCTTCTTTTTTATTTCCCGAATCCAGCCAAAGCCCCATAGATTCAAAATATAATGGTATGGAACAATAAAAAATGAAAATATGAACAAATAGGTCCGATAGTGCCAAACTGCGTGAAAATATTTCATTGTAAGCCGGCTTATCCCTTTCAATATCAGATATAAACCCGATGTAACCAATGATAAGACCAGTAGTTGAATATAAAGGCTTAGCAGCATAACCCCTCCTTATTCCTTCAAACGATTCATCAGTTTCTCAATATCCTCTCTCGTCAGGTCTCCGCTGTCGCACAAAGCGGAAATAAGGCCAAATACAGAGCCTTTGTGGACATCCTTGATGAATTGTTTCGTTTCAAATTCCTTGTATTCCCGTTCTGTTATTGCAGGCTCATAGTAATTTGCTTTGCTTATCCTGGTTGCCCTGATAAGACCTTTTTCCAGTAACCTGGCAAGGAAAGTTATAACCGTACTTTGCTTCCAATTGGTTCCCTGGGGCAGATGCTCCATGATCTCCTTGGTGGTAACCGGTTTTCCAGTGGACCAGATAAATTCCATGATTTGCTTTTCGGAATCCGATATCCGTTGTATTTTTTTCATAAGACTTCCTTTTTAGTTTTTTAAACTACATCATGTAGTTTAATATAAATTTACACCTTGTAGTTCAATCTGTCAATAAAAATTCCCATTTTTTTGTAATTTTCCTATAAAAAAGACATGAACGTTTTTCACTTCCATGTCTTTTGCACCGGCTCAGAAAAAGAGCCTTTGTTTATTATTTTCTATTTTTCTCAATCCAACCTACAGCAAAATCAACAAGCTCTCTCTGCTTCATGGACCTTATTAATGAATTTCCAATATAGGCACTTCGGACACTATGTCCCTCTTCAAATGCCCTACCTATCTCTTCAAAATCTTCACCATCCACATATAAGGTTTCATAGGTAACCCATTCTCTTTTCCCATCTGCCAGAACGGCACTGCTTTCTTTGATATTATGTTTTGAAGGATAAGAAGCTCTTGCATCTGCTAAATGAATGGAGGTATTCTTATCATAGCCCACACCAATCAACAATACTTTTCCATCCAGCCCGTATAATTTATCTATTGGTGAACCTGCTCCAAAAATATTACTTAATTCATGCTCCTTCGTGAGATATTCTGCCTTTTTTCCAACAGCCGCTACTGAACGAGCCGGATGATCACTTCTAAATGCCCCCGGCCAGCTGCGGAACATTTCTGCAACGGCTCCCATTGTATTCGTAGGCGTGATTCTTTTATCATATGCCGGCCAGTTCTCCCGTATTACCTGCCACCATTCTTCCGGCTCTTCCCAATGGACACCTGCTGTGGGGTCAAGATTTTTCCAGGACTGTGTCGGCATCATAATAGTACCGTCAGCTCCTGCAGCCTCCAGCAATGCCTCTATTATAATCTGAGGTCCTCCGCATACAAACCCCATACTGCTTAAGGAAATATGTACCATTACGGAATCACCTTCAACAATTCCAACATTTTTAATACTTTCAATAATATCCTTCTTTAAAACCAATTTTCTGTCTTCCGGTTTCATTAGTCCTCCCTCAAATTTCAGCATAATTTTATAATTGTAACGCTATAATATATTTATTAACGATTTCATAATACCTTTGCCTCTCAGATATCTGCCATACTATCCATTGCCATCATAAGAAAACCACAGAAGGCGGCATTATCGGAGGGCAGTGAGGGAGAAACTTCCTTTTTCATCTGGTTGATATGCTCCCGGTAAGCCTGATAAAATTCAAAGGATGGGCGTGGACTGTAATGAATACCTTCCAATTCAAAGTACTCAATTATTCCTTTCGCCGCAGTAGGCTTTACATATACTTCTGTCTCAGGCCGGAAATAAATAGGACAGGCTGTTAACAACGGCCATTTAGCCAGCTTATATTCCTCCATCAGAGCTGCCATCTGTTCAAAACCGTATTTCTGGTCCTGATATAAGAATTCTTTCAGTCCATGGGCTAACCTTACTTTTTCAATGTCGCCCATTGCCTTTACCAGCTCTTTAAACTTGGGCTTTTCAAAAACCGATATCAAAGCGGACTGGCTGATAATCCTGTTCATGGAGTCTACAATTACGTCCGGATTTTCAAATTGTTCTATTGCAAAGCTATCCTGTGCTAATTTGTTCATTTTCTCCACCCTATGCTTCTTTGAGATTTCCAGTATCATAGGGTCGGAAAAGCCTTCGGGGTACCGGCTAAAAAATCTTTCTTCCGCTTCTTTAAGCTTCCTTTTGTTCATAACATTATTCCTCCATTCCTGTAAACAGCCTATCAGGTTCGTCCTTACGTATTGGTGCGGAATTCTTTGCATTATAATTAAGTCCCATACATTAATCTGCAGCCAGAGTCTTAATTGAAAATTTTAAATTATCACCAATATCATATAATCCTGAGCATAGTGTTGTCAAGAATTTCTGGTAAACTTAGGAAATCAGTCTGTAAGCTTAGGAAACTAGCCTAAAAATTAGAGAACCGACCTGTAATCTTAAGATACCAGCTTGTAATCTTAGGATACCAGCTTGTAATCTTAGGATACAAGCTTGTAATCTTAGGATACCAGCCTGATTCTGCCCACCGAATAGTCATTTGTCCTTATTCGCCTGATTCTGATAATATCGCTTTTTCATCCTGTGTCAGGGGCAATACCTTTTTAAATTTATCCAGGTAAATAATCAATGCCAAAAATGCAGCTATAAATATAATTGATGATAAATACATCGTTTTATAAGAAGTTCCCTGGACTATTATCCCCAGGAATATTGCACCTCCTCCGATTCCGATATCAAAACAGCTAAGAAAGGTACTCATTGCATCTTCCCTGTCTTCTACGGGCACCATACTCAGGACCCATGCCTGTATTGCAGGAAAAATCGAACCAAAGGCTACACCATAAAAAATTCCGGCTATGTTCAACTGGAGCTCCGAGCGGCTGTATGCAATAAGAACTATCCCAATAATTAAACAAATTGCCGATGGGATAAGCACATATAAGGGACCTTTTTCATCAAACATTTTGCCTGACACAACTCTGATCAGGATACCTGTTATTGCTGCAATAAAGAAAAACCAGGCTACCGTGGAAATTCCCTGCTGTTTCGCAAATAAAGTGAGGTAGGTCATTACCCCGCTTACTACAACGCCAATTAAAAAAATCAGAAATGACTGTAAAAGAACTCTTTTCTCAAACAATTTATAAGATATTTTCTTTGATTTTGCTAATTTCTTTTTGGTAACTGCCCGCCTGTCTATTCCCAATATAAGCAGTACGGCAATTAGCAAAATAATTGCTCCAAAACTAAATAACCCCTGAAAATTTAATTTATTCAATAAAGCAATCCCCACCATAGGACCTATGGACATGCAAATTGTTTCACCTATGCCAAAATAGCCCATTCCTTCCCCTATTTGGTTATGGGGCAATTGTTCCGAAGCCAATGTAACATAATAGGTAGTTGCAATTCCAAATCCAAATCCATGTATCAGGCGCAGTGTTATCAAAATACCGATACCTGTGGAAACCATATAGCTTCCGGTTGACAGCATAGTAATCAGGACCCCAATGAAAAGAATGTATTTTTTATCTATAAAATTTGTAAATATACTGCAGAAGGGCCGGGCAATCATAGCTGAAATTGTAAATGCCCCTATTACCAAGCCTATTTGTGACGGACTGCAGCCTAAACTTTCAGCCAGTAAGGGCAGAGTCGGTGTCAGCATTTCAAAAACCATAAATAACAATGCGTTAGAGATTAATAAAAATATAAAATTCCTTGTCCAAAAAGATTTACCGTTGCTGATGTTCATTAAAACTAACCTCCCAAAAATCGAACTAATATTTTCCCTGTTTGAACTTCTTGTCAAAAGTTTAAAATTACTGTTGTGATGATTATTGCTATTATAATAAAATAATATCTATAGCTATTTTCTCCGATTTCATCCCCTTTCCCTTTTCTTTCAGGTATCCGGAAAGACAAATGCCCTAAAAAATCACAAAAAAAATACCGGATAAAATACCGGGCGCACCCGACATCTTATCCGGCATGTAATTACGATTACAAGCCCTCCGATGACACTCTCCAAAAGAGTATTTTCTTTTTGAGTTCAACTGATTGTAGCATAAAATCCCATAAAAATCAATAAATTTAAAGTGTAAACTCACTATCAAGCACTTAAGGTGTAAACTCACTAGCTACATTAAAAATGTAAACTTACCAGCTGGATATCAGAGACTAATACCATTTCTCCCCAATCCAATAATCCGGAATTACTTCCCCCAATTATATTTTTTTCATGTAATACATCTTTATCAAAACACTAAATATAATTTGAATTGTCGCAGCAGCTACTAATGTAACAAAAACTACTTCATTTACATACCCGGCTATTATACCAACAAAAATCATAATACACGAAGTGATTACCAGCATCGGCATACCGGATTTTTGCCTGATTAACCCTATTCTTTCGTCATGCTCCTCATTATACAGCATTTTTAACTTTGTTTCGTCCTTCAGAGCATTGCCCAATTTAAACATCATGACTGCTGCAACCAATCCAATCCCCACAAGAAAACCAAACTGAAAATCCGATATCATCTCATACTTCTTTATAAAGCTTATTTTATCAATCACACCCAATTGATCCAATATAGCAATCACAACTGATAAAGAACAAATAACGCCGCCGAAAAACATTTTACGTTTAATTTTACTTCTATAACTATCCATTTTCTAATCCTCCCTGTCTGCCTCACTAAAATCAAAAACCTCTTCTATCGTCAGCCCAAAATATTTTGATATTTTATATGCCAGCACTAAGGAAGCAGTATATTTTCCTATCTCTATAGAGGTAATTGTTTGTCTGGTCGTCCCAACTGCTAATGCCAATTCTTCCTGCGATATTTTCCTAAGCTTTCGCAGCTCTTTTATTTTCGTATTCACATATGGTACCTCTTCCACATCATTTTTTGCAATGTTAACTTTGCAAATTTAGTATAGTAAACTTTGCATTTAATGTCAAGCTAAATTTGCAAAATTTAAAATTTTTACCAAAATCTCTTTTCAAATCATTATAATCCAGTTGAAACCTTTATGCTTTTTCACACTAAATTTAGCATTTACCAATATGTACTAACAGTGAATCTCCAATCATATTCTTATAGAAGAAAACAGTCTGAAGGAAGGTACAGTTGCTTGACGAAAGTTAAAGTTCATTTACAACCCGTTGTTTATAATATAAATTTGCCAACTGTTTTGAAAACGGCTATACTTCCCGGTGATACTACCGAAAGATTATTTATTGCAACTCAGATAGGTGAAATCTTTTACATCGGAAACGGAGTAATAGAGACCTTTTTAGATATTCGTCCGCGTATTTTAGAACTGGGTGCTGCCACCGGCGGATATGATGAGCGGGGTCTGCTGGGGATGGCCTTCCATCCAGAATTTTATGATAACGGCTTGTTTTATCTTCATTTTTCGATAGCCGGAAGCCAAGGTCCCGGTGCTCTTCCCGGCTCTTTTATGCCTAATCCCTGTGACCCTCAGACCCTGAACTTAAAGTGGACAAATAGAGAAACGCAATACAATCATATTGATACTGTTGAAGAATGGGTCTTACAGCCGGACGGCCAGCCAGTGAAACGGCGGACATTACTTAATTTAAGACGACCATTTTTAAATCATAATGGTGTCAACAGTTTAAACTTTTCACCTGAAACAGGAAATCTGATATTAACCACCGGAGATGGCGGCTCCGGTTATGATCCCTTTAATTTAAGCCAGGATTATATGGAAGTTGCGGGTAAAATTATTGAAATTGATGTAGCTAAAACTACGGGCACCGATAATCCACCCGTAGTTACACGTTTTGATGAACTTCCTGCAGCTATTCAGGAAACTCTTACGGTAATAGCAAAAGGAGTCCGCAATATAACCGGCATTTCATTTCAAAGATTTTATAACCAGTATATCAAATATGCGGGAAATGTCGGACAGGATCTGGTGGAGTCCATTTTTTCTTTTGTTAATTATAAACCTATCCCAGTTACACAGCTTATTCAGGCTTCTTTTATGAATTCCCAATCTGATGAGACTGCCTTTATTAACTTTGGCTGGCGGGGGTGGGAAGGTGCTTTTCCTACGTCGATAATCAGAGACTGTCCGGCTGATTCGGATCTGAATGAGAAAATAATTGCTTATTATGATGAAGCAGTTAAAACCTCTGAGCTGCGTCTTCAGCCTCTCCTCAACTACTATCACGAAGAACCGCGGCCAGATAAGTTTGGAGGGACCGCACTTACAGGGGTTCAGCCATATATGGGATATGAAATCCCCGACTTGACAGGAAGTGTTGTTTTTACAGATTTCGTCCGGGACGAAGGAACCAGGCCTCCGGTCAGAGGTGTTTTAGCTTATACCAGAATAAGAGAAAATTGCAAATTAAATGAATATAGCATTATTGATACGGATTATGACTTTGGGTCCGCCTCCGCTTATTATGTTTCCTTGGGAACCAATCAGGACCAGACCAGACTCTATTTAGGGGCTTATGGTTCCAGCAATGTGACTGATTTTAACCAAGGCACCGTTTTTGAAATTCTTCCGTGAATCATATGGGTAAGGACAGATGTATTGCTAGAAGGTTATGGTAAAAATCTCCATCAAAAAATACGGACGTCATATGAATATAACGAATCTGCTTAATCTTCGGAAGCCGGCTAAGATACTAACCTTCAAGGCATATGCAGGATTGAAGACGTTACCCGTAATGAAAGCAACGAGTGAATTAAGAATTTATTTTTAAGAAGATATCCTGTTAAATAAAACAGCGGATTATAATATAAAGCCTTCCATCTTAGTTGTTTCCAGCGATTTTTTGAACTTCTGCTAAATACCATGACCAATACTCCCGCTGCTTTTCGATCCTGGTACCTTCTTCTGTGCTGTCAGAATAAACTAAGCTCACCAAATAGGATGTATCCCATGTAAACGAATCTAAATCCTCATCCAAATCATTATCCTCTGAATTTTGAAAGAGTAATTCATCATATAATGCGATATTAGCAGCATAAAGGGCGGCGAACCCTATTAAAGAGGTTTTTTCGTATTGTGGCTCATAAGCGTCTGTTTCAAACTGACTATATAATATTTTCATATTAGCCTGTAATTCTTCATTTGAACACAATCCATCTATATAAGCATCAATTTGATTTAAGAAATCATAAAGCTTACTGTCACAGCCTGTGCCTGCATTCCATATTGGAAGCACTTTTTTGACACAGGCCTTTGCTAATGTCACCCTTTTGCGAATGCCATCGGTCATTTTACGTATCCCAGGCTCATAGGATATATTACCCAATTGAGTCCATATCTTTTTTCGTGCGGGCAAAATCAAACTTGCAGTTTGCTGAACTTCTTCATATGCCTCTTCAAATAACTCATTCATTTTTCTGCCCCTATTATGGTGATGATTTCAGCTGGCTGATATTATTAGTATACCATATCAGCCATATCTTGTCATTCTATACCTTTCCAGTACTTGTCTTATCAGATTGTGTTTCGTCTGAAACGCCCAACAAATACATTGATTCCTAAAGCACCTGTTCCTACTATAAATAATCCTGACAAAATCAGCAGGCCAGGAATCAGCCCTTTGTTATCCTTGGTAAATCCCACGGAAATTGCCCGTAGAAAACTATCTGCCGCCTTGGGGCCAACCTCAATCTGCTGGCGTGTAATCTCTTTTCCCTGATAGAGAAGAACAATATGGTGTACTCCCGCCTTTAAATCCTCCGGGATACTGAGTTCGGCTTCAAAGGATCCATTTTCCGAAACCTCGACAATTCCCAATTGTCTGGGTTCCGACTGAATTTCAATTTCCATCTTATTTATATCACCCTTAAATCCGGAACCGGAAATTATAACCGGACTTCCTGCATGTATAATGCCCCCTGCCGCATCAGTAATTTTCAATGCACCTTCCGTATTCATGGCTGATTGAAGGTCAGCTGCTGAAGTACCGGCATCCTCTGATGTACCCTCATCAGCAGTTCCGCCATTGCCGGAGTTCACCTCTGTGGATTCCTTTTCGCTTTGCAAGGCTTCTTCCTGATTATTTTCTTCCCTGGATACGGAACTGTTTTCTCCTGCTGCTGTACTGTCCAAGACGCCAGAAGCTGTGCTGTCTGTTTTGCCGGAATCCGTTTTGCTTGCGTTATCTTCCGCTGCCCTGTCTCCATTGGCAGCTTCTGCTTTACTTGTATTCCCTTCCACTGCACTGCCCTTACTGTCAGATACTGCTTTACTCGTGTTACCTTGTGCAGCACTACCGATATTGTCAGATTCTCCTTTGCTTGTATTACCTTGTGCTGCACTGCCCCCATTGGCAGCTTCCCCTTTGTTTGTGTTACTTTGCACCGCACTGTTTATTTTGCCCGAAGTCCCGCTGCCTGCTTTGTCCGTTCTCTCTTTGTCCGTTCTTTCTTTGCTCGTACTGCCTCCTGCTGTACTGCCCTGCTTGTTTGACGCCGTGCTGCTTGTTTTGCCGGAGTCTGCTTTGCCCTTATTATCCTGCACTGTACTATTCGTTTTGGAGCTCACACTGCCCGTTTTTCCGGAGCTTTCAGTCTTTGCATTTTCAGTTTTTGTACTATTGGTTTTACTGGAATTGGTATTTTTTGATTTGCCGGAATCTCCACCACTTGTTTTACCTGTTGCCTCACTGCTTGAGTTACCGGCGGCTGTACTATCCGCACTTCCTGGTGCAGTTGTTTTGCTTCCGCCAGGCCCTTCCGGCGTATCTCCCTTTGTTTCATCATAGCCGGGCCATGGAACGGGCACCCCCGTCGCATCATCATATCCATCCAAGTCACAGTCTTCCAGTGGAGCTGCTTGAACAATCTGATATCTGCCAGGTACTGAAAGTGCCAATATCAAAATCACCGCCAGAGATAAAATTATTTTATATGCTTTTCTGATATTATGCATCCCCACATGCTTACTTCGGATACTCTTCATACGATTATCTCTCCTTTCACGATACCTGGAATCATAACCGGCATCCTGCTCCTATGGGTACGCCATTGTCAGGTTCGGTATCCTCAATTTTCCCGCTCCGTCCATTATCCTCATCAAGCTCTGATTCATAAGCCTCAACATCATTAAATATCTTGTCATTAAGACTGTTTTCTTGCCTCCCCACAATTGTGGAAGCTACCATTGCGCCGGTGATATTGGTCGCAGTCCGGCCTGTATCGGCAATAGCGGAAATGGGAATGCTGAGAACAATGAGCTCCAGGGGCAGCCCCATCGCTGTCAGAACACTTGCCGTGGTAATGGTTGCCGTTCCAGGTACTCCCGCAGTTCCAAGTGACACGAACAGGCTGATAACTGCCAGCAGAACATAATCCCTTACTCCATAATTGATACCCAGTCCATTGATGCCATAGACAGCAATTAGAATCGGCCAAATCCCGGCACATCCCGGCATTCCGATTGTGGTTCCCAGAGGCGCCGTAAAGTTCGCGACCTTCGGGTCCACTCCGATTTTTCTGACAAGTATTCCGGTTGAAATAGGTAATGTTCCTGCACTGGACTGTGTGGAAAATCCAACCACCTGAGCCGGTAAAATCTTGCGGAAGAATTTAATAGGATTAAGCCTTGCAAATGACTTTATCAGTACGGCGTTAATAACCCAGGTATCCAGGGCAAAGGCTATGAAAGATACAAGGAGCAGTACCAGCAGTGACCACATAATACCTGAGCGGCTGATGCCATTTCCGGTTGCCGTTGCAATCAAAGCCAATACGGCATATGGCGTAAGACTGATAATAAAGTCCACGGCTTTAAAAATGATTTCTTTTAGTGCTTCAATAAAGCTCTTAAATATTGCTACCTTCTCATGGTTTTTATTTGCAGCCACAACATAGGAAACCGCAATCAGAACAGCAAACAGAATCATGGGAATCGTATTTTCTTCGGCAATATCACTGATGACATTGCGCGGGAAAAATCCTATAAGCACCTGTGAAAATGGTACAACCTTGCTTTTAAAGCTCTGTGCATCAATTCCATCCAGGGAAAGATAAGAATTTCTCCCAACGCCAAAGGTCAATCCCAGTCCAAGTGACAGCAATATGGCAAGTAAAGTAGTCATTAGCAGCCAGCAGACCGAGCGCAGCCCAATGCCCTTTAGCTGAGCCGTAGAGCCTAAAGATGTTATACTGCTGAGAATTGATACAATAATCAACGGGCTGACAATGGCATTAAGTGTGCTGACATAGATTTTGCCGATGGGCATAACCCATGAGGTGTGCCCGGAAAAAAGAATCCCGACCACTGCGCCAGCTGCTAAAGAGCCTAATATTATTACAGTGAAATTCCCATTCTTTTTTTGTAAGAGATAAATAATAATAAAAAATCCAATTACAACCGCTAATGCCGCTGCCGATAACCAGTCTATATTCATTTCCAGTGTTCCTTTCCCTGCTCTTACCTCTTTACTGTAAAGCTCACATTAAAGGACTTCGAAATTTCATTACTTCCGGTAACAGTTACCACCGCCTTATAGGTTCCTGCGGAAAGTCCGGTTTTAGGCTTAATGGTAAAGGAATCACTGCCGCTTGGTACTATACTGCTGATTGAGGCCTTTGAAAGTGTAAAATATTTGCTTCCGGACCCGGACAAGGCTACCGTAAGCTTTCCTGTAGGCCCGCCTGTATTTTTCACCGTAACACCGTATGCCTTCTGAGCCGGGTAGCCAACCGATGCAGACGGAAAGGTGTATTTACCGGTTTTGGATAAGGATATTCCATATTTATCAGGCTTTAGAACCTTATCAAGAGCTGCCACTGCTTCACTGGCAAAGTCGACCTTGCTAAGTCCGTCAACACTGCCTTCTGCCGCTGCTGCACTGGGTGTTTTCAGAACCCAGGCAAGCTCCAGCATATACTCCGTATAGGTTCCGTCGTTGGCTGCATTTTTATGGAGCCACTGCTTTGTAACAGGTTCTGCTTTATCCTTATTATAGCTGATTAAGAAGGGCAGCTGCAGACGGATGGCATTTAAATTGTCTCCGGACAACCATGGAGCTGTTGATGTGGCCGTTCCGGCTAAGTTACCGTTTGGATAATAGGATATGCTATTGTTCTGCCTGGAGTTGTTTTCCGTAATAAAGTTTCCGAAATATTTTGCAAGCTCTCCATAGAGGTAGCTTATATTGCCATTTCCATTGGTGGTAACAACATTGTTTCGGGAATTGAAGGCATTTGATATTGCCGTTACCTTATTGATATCGTTACCGGTGCCGAAGGTCAGCTGATTGCCCTGGGTCGTATCATAAACATATATTTTCTGATAGCCGTAATCCTTTGCTTTCCTTGCAACACTTCCGATAATTGCCTGTGTATTGTGGCACCAGGATGCACCAAAGAAAATCAAGTGGTCCCCCGGTGAATTTAACAAATTAATCAGCTCCGCAAAGTTTACCTGGTGTAATGCAAAGCCTTTCTCGTCGTCATCCGTGAAGATTTCTGTAGCTGCGGCACCTGTTCTGTTTCCCAGAGGATCGGGAGTGCCATTATTGTAATTAAAATAGGTCGCGGAGGCATTATATACCCTCTGAAAGAATTCAAAGTCAGTCCGGATGCCGGCAGCTACCACGGAACCTGCACTTTGACCTCCTCTAAAAACTTTGGCTATACCGGCGGCTGCCGCTGCTGTCTTAAATCCTTCCGTATCCTTAAGGCTGTAATAGGCATTTATTTTAGGTGAACTACCGCCATTATATGAAAATAACAGGGTATCATCCGAGGTGTAATTGGCTATTGCTTCCTCTGAGGGCAGCAGATCAGTTATTCTGGTCCATAATTGATTTACTGAGGTCCCGTTGGCTGCCTTAAAAAGGGAATCACTCTTGGTTATGTCAATCTGATAACCGTCAATAAACGGGTCGAAATGATAGATTTTTGTTATGCCGTCCTTTTTTGCCTGTGCGTTAATGGTACTGAGTACCGCCTGGCTGGTTTTAAGCTTAGGGCTGGCAAAAACAATATAATAGTTTCCTTTGCTGCTCAAGATATCAAGCAAACGTTCTTGGGTTACCGACTCAAAAACATGCCCGGTAGCAATATTCTCATAGGAATCGGCAATATAGTCTCCGGTCGTTCCTCCTGTGACCTTACTCCAGGGATATGGCTGCGGACCTGCTGCTTCCGCAGAAGCCACCGTATTAAACACTACGGTAAAAGCAAGTGCCAATGTAATAATACCCACAGCTGCTTTTTTCATTATTGATTTCATAAATCTCCTCCATTAATTCATAGTAAGCATATATGTATTATATGATATATGCTATGTATCCTATCACAGACATTTACAAAAGTCAACTATTTATTTAATAAATAATGGTAGATTCATCAATATATGGAAAAGCCAATTTTATTTAAATTCTAAACAGCATCCCTGTCTGATATACCCCAAAGGTAATGAACCATTGAGAATATTGGATACCCTAAGTACATATCTATTAATTAAAAACAGATGGTTTCAGGGCGGGCTATGCAACCATCTACCGCAATTTAAAATTATTTCAGCAGATGGATTTCATCCAATCCAATACGCAGGAAAATGGATTAAAAAAATATGAGTGGAAATGTTAAGAAATAAGAATTCCCGTCTGTAACATGCAGCAAAGCGGCTTTCATGTACAATAAAACTAACTTTTTTTAACAGCTTAAGTGTTGCTTATCCTTTCTGAATTTGATAAACTGGATTCATAAAATAGTTTTCGAAGGTGTAAAAAATGGAACAAAAATTAGATCTGCGTGTAATTAAAACGCAAAATAATATAAAAAATACATTTATACAATTACTTCACCAGAAAGAATTCAATCATATAACAGTTCAAAGCATACTGGATAAATCCCTGATAAACCGCTCTACTTTTTATAAATATTACACGGATAAATATGATCTCGCTGAAAGTATCATCCAGGATATCCTGAAGGAATTTTCCTTTTTTCTGGATGAAAGATTTTCAGGTAAGGAGAAGGATGATTTATTGCAAATCATTAAGAATGTATATGACAGATCATACGAGAAAAAAGAAATCTTATCTGCACTATGGACAATTAATACGGATTCCATACATCTTTATGATGACATGCAGCAATTGCTGATGGATAAATATACGTTTTATATGGCTGATCATACTTCAGCCAATAAGGATTTATTTGAATACAGGGCTTGTATTTACTCTTCTGTAGTAATGGCTACTTTAAAATATATTTTTGACAATAATGACCCGAACATGTCCCAAAAAATTATTGAAAATATTAATTTTTCTGCCCTATGGTGACCAGGGGATGCTGACCTTCACAGGGAGCGCTTACTCCTCATCCTCTCCAAAGATCCTCCACTGGCATTTTTTCATATCAATACAGCCGTTTTCCAGAAAGGTAATTCCCTCCTTCTCAAGCAATGAACGCTGTAGCTGCCCGCTGCCGAAAACATGATCAGGCGCCATTTCGCCTGCTTTGTTAACCACCCTATGACAGGGAAGGTCTAAATCAAACGGAACCCTGCTCATTGCATAACCGACCACACGGGGTGCATTGGGCCTCCCAGCCATCCAGGCAATCTGACCGTAAGTAGCAACACGTCCTTCCGGAATATCTGCCACTATTTCATAAATTTTCTGATATAAGTTTGATTGGTTCATTCTTTGCTCCCATAGCATACCGCAGACAAGTCTGCGGTACTGCCCTAAATAATGGAGTGTGAAAGTGCTTTTCTTTCACACTTGCTCCCATTGCATACCGCAGACAGGTCTGCGGTACTGCCCTAAATAATGGAGTGTGAAAGCGCTATTCTTTCACACTTGCTCCCATAGCATACCGCAGACAAGTCTGCGGTACTGCCCTAAATAATGGAGTGTGTAAGCGCTATTCTTTCACACTTCTTCCTTTTTCGATTTTATTCACATTATATTATACACTTTTCAACTAGCCATTTCTATATAAATACCAGAACGAGTCTGATTTTATCCCTTCTATCTATTTTAACCTTTCATTTTCAATAAGAAATGAGGATGCCCTCCAAAGCTTACACCTTGCGGACACCCCCACTATTTTAATTTACCGGCAGTTTATTTACCAGCAGTTTATTTACCGTTAGTTTTATTATCGATAACAGTAACATACGGAATATACGGTTGCCGTACTGCTGCCCGCACCGGCATGGATTTGGTCAAGCTTATTTAAGAAATCACTTGAACCAAATGCCGCTACACAGTTCGCATAGGAATATTTTGCAAAATAATGTCCATTGGCAGTACCTGATTCGCTCATGCTGACCTTGCCCCAGCTGCTTCCGCCGGACCAGCTTTGAAGAATAAATTCAATCTGATCCTTGGTTCCGCTGTACTCTACATAGAAATAGCCATTTGAAATTATGCTCTGAGGGTCAAAGCTTCCTCCATTCTTTTTCGTCTTAACAGACACTGCCTGATCCCAGGGTGATGCTGTTGATGAACCCCAGAAAAGAGAAACATACTTGTCACTGCCGCCGTTATTATCCGAATCTGACCCTTTCCCGTAATTGTAGCACAATGAGTAAACAGTAATAGCTTTATCCGTAGCACCAACATAAATTTTATCCAGCTGTCCGCTGAAATTGGAGCCAAATGCTTTCACACAGTTATCATAAGAAAATTTCGCATAATATCGTCCATTGATGCTGCCGGATTCGCTGATTGAAACTTTACTCCAGTTGTTTCCCCCTGAAAGGCTCTGAAAAATCAGTTCAACCTGGTCCTTGGTTCCGCTGTATTCCACATAAAAATGTCCTCCTGCCTTAATGTCCGAAGGATTAAAATTGCCGCCGCATCTTGTGGTAGAAACAGTAACTGCCTGACCCCAATTCGAAGCAGAGGCAGTCCCCCAGAATAGGGATACGTATTTACCGTCGTTGTCATTTGGTGCACCCTTATATACGTTTATAAGAGCATCCGCAATTCCTCCAAAGGTAAAAGACAGTGAGTTTCGGTCAAAAATCCCGAACTTCTCTGACCCGGTTCCGGTGCTGTTATTATCCCACCAGATACAGGGGATATTATATTGTTTTGCCATGGTTGCATATATTTGTGTGAATTTTTCACGGTCAGCGGTATTATTCTTATTTATTGCACCGAATTCTCCGATAACAACCGGAATGCCCTTGCTGATAAAAACGGAATTCAGCTGACTGAAAACAGAAGATAGTGAATTGTAGTCCGAATCCGTCCAGTTTGAATGTCCGCCGCCCTCATAAGCAAAATCAAAGGGCTGGTAAGCATGGATGGAAACAGCAATCATATTATCACTTGAAAGGTTTTTCCACCCATACAATTTAGGGCTGTCGGAGGAAGCACAATAGGTAGGCAGCAAAATAAGTCTGGAGGAATTGTTTCCGCCTGTCGCACGGATAGCAGCACGGCCGGCTTCGTTGTATTGATTTACGCAGTCGTAGTATGCAGTGTTTCCGCCCCAATCCTCACCGCATCTTGGTTCATTGTTGATTTCAAAGATCAGCTTGTCACCGTAATTTTTAAATCGGTTGCCAACCTGGTCCCATATAGCTGACAATTCACTTTTGACACGCTGCTGAACAGAACCGTCTGTGGAAACCAATTTTTGCAAATCATTATGGTGAACATTAATTATGACATACATTCCATTAGCAAGGCCATAATTTACAACAGTTTCAACTCTGTCCATATAGCTGGAGCTGATTGTATATTTGGATGGATCTGAATAATTGTCATCCCACCTTACAGGAATGCGCAGGGTCTTAAACCCCCTTGCCGCAATGGTGTCAATCATTGCCTTTGTTGTCTTCGGGTTTCCCCAATAGGTTTCGTTATTCTCGGATTCCAGTGAATTTCCGAGATTCCAGCCGGCTCCCATATCGGAAACCAGCTGCGAAGCCGAAAGCCCTCTCATCTGTGTCGAAGAGCTGTATCCGGCAGTGAATTCAGAGGTATCCGCTGACGCATCAGCGTTAATGCAGCCAAAGCCGGATACACTGATAATAGTAAATAATGCAGCTGTAACACAACTTAATAGCTGTTTTTTATAAATCGATTTAAATATACCCATTATTTATCATCCTTTCATCAATATGAAACTTTTGTACCTGTAAATTAAATATAAAAGAAATATACCGATATTGGATTTATTTATTCTTTTGGTGAAGTTTCAAGGACATCATTTTTCAGGAAATATATTGTTATAATGAGCATTGTAAACTTATTAATTGGGTACTTATCAAAGCCACCCTTTACTTGACATAAAATGCATCATAAAGTATCATATCAATTATGTAGCACTATGAGATGCTGTTGAGTATTTTGCCGATACTATCACCACATGCTATTTCTTATAGTGCTACCTTCATCTGCTTTGGCATAGGCATTTATCCTACCTCCTCTCATCCTGGCAGAATCATAGCAAATAATAGCTCCTGCCGATTCAGCTGCACTTAAAACATCTGTTATAAGCCGAGCTGAAACCATGATTGCCTTTAAATTCTTTAACATTGGCCTCTCCTTCATCAATTCGATATAAATACTCCTATCGTTTAAATATTTCATAGTGCACATCTGAATAAAACCATACCTCCCCTCCGTAAAACTTAATTCTAGCAGAATGTGCATCTTAAGAAATTATACTACTATTAGCAAATGTTTACAATGTACATTGCATCTTTCTGGCATTTTTCAGCCATTTGCATAATTTTTTATTCCTATTGCTTCATAAAAATATAATTTCTTATCAGATTCTGCACAAATTCAAATGCAAAAATGATTAAAATGTGGAAAATTTATAGTTTCTTAATGCCCTCTTAATTCTCTGTCCGGCTGTCAGAAAAGTACTTTAATTTTCCCTGGAATATGATATAATTTATCAATAAGGAGCTATATTTGAGTTAAGTTTTTAAACTGAATACTACTTCTATAATATATGGAATATAATCGAGGTGATCATAATGCAAATTAAAGAATCTGCTGAAAATTATCTGGAAACAATCCTTGTTTTAAAGGAACAACTTGGCCAGGTCCGGTCCATTGACCTTGCTAACGAGCTTGGTTTCACGAAGCCGAGTGTCAGCGTTGCTATGAAAAAGCTGCGTGAAAACGGTTATATTCAGGTGGATGAAAATGGTTATATTACATTAAAAAAAGCAGGCTATGAAATTGCCTCTCAAATATATGACCGCCATAAGACCATTACCAGCCTGTTAATATCCGCCGGCGTCAATGCCAAGACCGCTTCTGAGGATGCATGCAGAATCGAGCATGTTATCAGTAATGAAAGCTATCAGTGTATCAAAAACTATTTTGCAAAAAAAGAATCCTGATTCAAACAATGCGGCAGGCTTTAGGGAGCCGCAGGTTTTATACAGATAATGAAAGCGCCCTGTCAAAATTGACAGGGCGCTTCAGCTATGTACACTCTATATTTTCTATCCTTCGATATTTGGGACACTCCCCGTATAGCTGTCAAAAACGATGGAATGTGCATACCAGGAGGGCGTATCACCAAAGAGACGCCTGATTTCGGGAACAACCTCATTGACCCATAAGCTGATGAGCATTTTCAAATCGGCTGCGAATAGTTCCAGCTCCTTCATGGAATGACAGATGCGGTCACTTGAAACCATACGGTTTACAGTGAAATTATATCCGCTGCAATCCAGTCTGATATAGAGATAATTACGCTGAAACCACGGACTGATATTTAATACATAATTACCCTCGGTAAGAATTTTGGCGAACTCACAATACCCGTCGATTTTTGGATGCCGCCAAATAAAGCCGTCTTCCCTGAGCACCTTTTTAAAATACGAAATCCTGTTTGGAGTGCAATAATTCTGTTCCGGCTGAATACCCGGAATGGACTGGTAGCTTTCTTTTCCAAAAGGAATCCCGCTGGGCATGGAAAGCTCACTCCACGCCTTGCTTCGGCTTTGTAAATAAAGCCCTAGCTGTTTTGCTGCCGCTTCAAAATGCAGCATCTCCTGAGGTGAAAAACAGCAGACCATTTGCCTGCTCATGAACTGACCGCCGAACCGGGTGCAGAGCTCCTCTATTTGGGTATCTGCCTGTGAAAGGGTTCCCTCTTCAATGAACTGCGTTACCTCAAAGCGCAGATGCAGAGGATTGTAGCCTGTTCCATAGTCAAAGCTTTTTTCCAGAACAATACAGTCCGACTGATAAAAGGAACTGCTGCCGCAGCTATTGATGCCATCCGCCGCACATTCTGCATCCGGCATGGAGTATGATAAAGCCGGTATCGTATTGCTGTCTCCAAACCAGGAAATGCTGTCCAACACAATTGAGACGTTGTAAAAAGAGTAGGGTCTTGGGATTTTTTCGACAACTGCGGTCAGCAGCTCCGGTGTCACCGCCTCATCCAATTCTGGCTGAACATAAGCAAATCTGCTGACAGCAGGAAAATTGGAAGCTATACTCACCTCCGGCCTTTTTTCACTGCGTAAACGCAGATATTGCTGCAGCGGCGGGAATGCCTTGATCAGCTTCCCCATAGAGGTTTTGGAAAACGGAGGATTTTCGGTTTCCGGCACATCTTCAAATGCGAACAGGTAACGCTCAGGCAATCGTTCCTTTAATACTCCTAACAGATAAGGTATGGTCTTTTGAAATGAAGCCACCTTTTTCAAATCCTGTGTCACAGATATAAAAACTCGCATAACCCCTCTCCCTTACTTATCCTTATTACCTTTTTCAAATCCTTCCGCCTGCACGATGGCATCTGACAGCTTTTCAAAAAACTATCCTATTTATGATAAGAAAGTTTATTTTAAAGTATAACATAGCTGCAATATTTTGTCATTATTTAAACAGATAACTGAGCCTTTCCAATACGCCGCAAGATTGGGCTGAGGATTTCGCAGGCACTTGTGTGAAAATTGCTTTTTAATTTTCACACTTAACATCCATGCCCTCCCAGCACTCCACAAGATTGGGCCGAGGATTTCCCAGGCACTTGTATGAAAATTGCTTTTTAATTTTCACACTAGCTTCCAGCCTTCCGCCTCTTCTCTTACAGATACGAATCTTCTATAAACTCCCTCCTGCCGGATCAGCTCTTCATGCCTGCCTTTCTGGACAAGCTTTCCGTTATCCAGGACCAGGATCTGATCCACCTGCTCTATCGTTGCCAACCGGTGGGCAATAATGATAATAGTCTTGTCTTTTGTAAGCTCGCTGATGGCGCCCTGTATCAGAGCTTCATTTTCAGGGTCCACACTGGCGGTTGCTTCATCCAGAATAATAATCGGAGCATCCTTTAATATTGCTCTTGCTATGGATATCCTTTGCTTTTCTCCGCCGGAAAGGGAGGCTCCTCCTTCTCCGAGCACCGTATCGTACCCCTGGGGAAGCAGCTGAATAAAATCATGGCAGCCGGCCTTTTTTGCTGCCTTTATGATTTCCTCCCTTTCTGCCGCTTCTTTTCCGAACTTAATATTATTGGCAATTGTATCATGGAACAAATATACATTTTGAAAGACCATTGAAATATGCGACAGCAGACTGTCACAGGTAAATTCCCTGACATCATGTCCGCCTACAAAAATCTGCCCGCTCTTTACATCATAAAAACGTGCAATCAGACTGCAGATTGTACTTTTTCCGCTTCCCGAGGGTCCTACAATGGCCGTTGTCGTTTTTTCCGGGATACGAAATGTAATGTCATGAAGAATTTCCCTGTTCTGATAACCGAAAGAAACATGCTCCATGGATATTTCACTGTTCTGCAGCTCTAAATTCTTTCCTGACTCATCGATAAATGGTGCCTTCTTCATAGCCTCAAGCTTATCCAGGACCTTGTCAATTACGGACAGAATATGTGCCGCATCATTGATATCCTCCACTCCTCCAAAAATACTGAATGAAAAGAAGCAGAACATCAGAAACATCGGAAATTCCAGTACTCCTGCCATTAATTCAAAGGCAGCCACCGCCACCAGTGCAACAGAGGCCCCCTTTAGAAAAAACAGATGCAGGCAGTTCAAGGGTACAAAGCCATACTCATTTCGGATACAGATGTCTTTATTATCCTTTGCCGCTTTCTGAAAGGCTTCAAAGGAAGCACCGGCACGCCCGAAGGATTTCACGATGGCTAGCCCTCTGATATATTCAAGGGAAGCAGCTGAAAGCTCTTCCTTTGCCTTATGACTGATTGGTGCCGTATAGGCACTCTGCCTGTTAATGCCATGAAGTGCAAGGGCAGACAGAAGAACACCGGCAAGGCAGACCGCCGCTGCCGCCGGGGAAACAAATGCCACAAAGCATATCATGGCAGCCACCTGAAGATATCCGTTTACCACACTGTCGATGACCTTCATTCCATGAAGCTCTAAGATTGAGAGTTCTGTAGTAACCGCCGTTAATATATCCCCTGTTTTTTTTTCTTCAAAAAACCCCAGAGAAACCCTTTTTAATACATCTCCCATTTCAATTCTCTGCTTCGCAGCCACTTCATATCCGATGCTTTCCTGCAAACGGTTCTTCCAATAAGTAAAAAAGAACCGCAGCACTATGGCAAGTATCATACCTGCGGCACTATACCAAATATATGCCCTGCTCAAGGGGCTGGTCCCATTATAATCCTCTGTCATCTTTTCTAAGAACCATGCAGCCAGCATGACCGGCGCTGCCACAAACCAGGCAGACAGAAAGGAGCAGATATACCCCAGGTAAAGACGTTTCTTATATTCCTGCGCCCACTTTGTGATACGTTTGATGGTATGAAACATGATACTTCCTCCTTTTTATCCCTCAACAGCCCTGTTCTTTTCTTCTGCCGCAGTCACGGACCAGTTCTTTGCTCCAATATGGGCTTTCCACATGTTCCGGTATAATTCACAATTCTCGATGAGTTCCTTTTGTGTCCCTTTTTCCCATATGGTTCCATCCTTAAGTACTACAATCTGATCCGCGTTCTGAATTGTACTTAACCGGTGGGCAATCACAAGAAGTGTTTTTCCTTTTGTCAGGGAAAACAGTGCTTTTTGTATCTTTGCCTCATTTTCAGGGTCCGTGAATGCGGTTGCTTCATCTAAAATAACAATCGGCGTATTCTTCAGTATCATCCGGGCAATGGCAATCCGCTGCCTTTCTCCGCCGGAAAGCTGCCTGCCAGCCTCTCCGGCAGTTGTGTCATACCCATGCTCCAGCCTTTCAATAAACTCTTCACATTGTGCCGCTTTTGCGGCATACAGCACTTCCGCCTCCGTAGCTTTCGGATTTCCAATTCGGATATTCTCTTTGATGGAGCAGTCAAACAGGAAATTATCCTGCGTTACATAGCTGACCATTTCAGAGAGCTGGGATAAGGATAGTTTTCTGATGTCCGCTCCTCCGATTTCAATACTGCCTCCGGTCACATCCCAGAACCTGGCAATCAGCCTTGCAATGGTCGACTTTCCTCCGCCGGAGGGGCCGACAAGAGCAGTAAAGCTCCCTTCCGGCAAAGTCAGTGACACCTCCTTTAAGGCCATGTCCTTCCCCTCTCCTCTATAGGAAAAAGATACCTGATTCAATTTCACTTCGAAACCAGGAACTTCCCTTTTCTGTTTTTCTTCCTTCAGCTCTGCCATATGCAGAATTTCATTGGCATCTCTAACGCCAAACTCCATGGATTTGCACTCATTGATAAACTGTGCCGCCTTTAAAAAGGGGCCGACAATTCCCATGGCAAGCATCAGGCAAAAGGCAGCTTCTTCCGGAGTAAGGGCTCCCTGAAGATACAATGCCAGACCAGCCGGTAAGGTTCCAAGAAAGGTGCTTGGCAGAATTGACATGGTCAGATTCATGGATTTCCATGTGCCTTGAAACCATGCCAGGGTAAATTTCTGAAAGGATAATACCGCTTCTGTGAATCTGGCATAGGAGCTGGTTGTCTGATTGAATGCTTTTACGACTTCTATTCCCTCCACATACTCGACAATCACACTGTTCACATAATCATTTGCTGCCATGTAATCGGCATACTGTTTGTGAAAGGATTTCATTCCTGCTGCCATGGGAACCGCCGCAAAGGGTATTGTAATTAAAGATGCGAAACCCATTCGCCAATCGATGGAAAATAATACAATCACAACGGCAACCGGAAGCAGAAGATTGGAGCTTAGCTCCGGAATCATATGGGCAAGAGGGGGCTCAATGCTTTCTATCCTGTCAACGATGATATTTTTCAGCTCACCAATGGATTTGGACTGTACCACACCAAGGGGAGCCTTCAACAGCTTATCTGCCACCTTCAGCCTTAGCCCCTCTAAAATAGTATAGGCTGAAATATGGGATAAAACCGTAGAGAATCCGTAAAAGACAATCTTAATCAGATATCCAAGCAGGCATACACCGCTCCATTTTAAAACCTCCTCCCAATCCCTTTGCCCAGTGATAAACTGTTTCATGATCTGGTAAACTCCCAAATATGGTACAAAGCCCCCTGCCACACTGATGACAGCAAAGAGCACCGATAGGGTCATCTTTCCTTTGCAGGGTTTTGCAAAGCTGAGAAGCGTTTTCAGCCAGTTTTCCTTTTTCATCCTCTGATTTCCTCCTTTTTTACTCAACGAACTTCCTATATAATAAAAAATGGACCGCCGAAATTTCCCGGCCATCCATATCTTAGCATTCCTCTTCCTTTTTTTCTGTTCCTTTTCGACTACATCATTCCGTTTGGACCAAAGTTCTTACGGTAATCCAAAGGCGTTCTTCCCATGACCGTTTTAAATGCCAGGGAAAATTTACTTGGGCTGTCATAGCCCAGTTTTCCGGCTATATCCGTAATACTAAGCCCCCTTTGATTCCTCAGTAAAACGGCAGCCTGGTTCATTCTGAATACTCTCATATAAGTATTGATTGGGCTTCCATATACATTCTTAAAGCAATTCTTCATTGGAGTCAGCGGTATGTCAAAGCGCAGAGAAAGCTCCTCCTGTGTATAATGCTTCTCTAAATTTCCTGTCATCAGCCTTTGCATTGCCTTGATTTTTTCCACGTGGCCTTTATAAAAATAAGGCTTTTCTTCATGATTCAGGGGAATTTCCAGGACATCCAGATAAAGCAGCAGCTCAAATATTTTAATTTTAAAATAAGGTATTCTTATTTTTTCCGGTACCATATACAATTCACTGAAAATATGCTCTATTGCAGGGGCATTGTGAATCACCATAGGATGCCTGCCTTCACAGAATTTTTTTTGCAGCAGGGGCAGATTGACCGGAAAGTTCCTCATTTCATTTTTCAAGGCTTCCACTGCCTGCTCCAGGTCAAAGGTAATCATGAGGCCATGATAATGGGCCAGCGGAAATTCAAAATGTCCCTGATGGGAAATTCTCCTGTCCATTTTCAAATCCCCAGCCTCAACATAGGAATAGGTTCCCCGGCCGGAAGCATATTCAAGTCTGCCTTCCCGGCAGTGGTCGATGCAGAACAGGTTCCGGTCAGTAGAAAAGGTGGAGTCGCAGCTTTCCATATGAAAATCATTATATGAAACGGAAACCCCCGGTAAAACCTGATAGCATATCACAATTCCTTCTCCAGTTTCATTTTTTATCTGGTAGATGCTGCATTCCTCATTCTCTGTCAATGGAACCATTTGTGCTTCCCCTTTCATAAAATTGAAATTCATAGACTGCCTCCTCTCTGCTATATTTTTTTATATTTCCAGTATTCTGTCACAGGCCGACAGCATGAACTCCCTGTCATGGGTGACAACGATAAGAATCCTCTCAGAATCTGCCAGCCTTCTCATCCTCTCAGCGACCGCTTTCATATTCCCATAGTCCAAACCACTGGTTGGCTCGTCAAAGACCAATATGGGCTTCCCGGAAAGAATAGCCGTTACAATGGCCAGACGCTGCTTCTGCCCTCCGGAAAGTGCCATGGGATGGCGTTCCATAAAGGGCACCAGGCCCAGCTGCTCCAGTTCCTGCCGGATAGCCTCATCACTATAATCCTTTCCTGCCATTTTGCATTCTTCCCATACACTGTCTGCAAATAATTGATGATTCACATCCTGCATTACAAGAAAGCATTGTTTTCTCCTGGCCTTTTCCGGCATTTCCCTGCCGTCCAGCCATATTTTTCCCTGCTGCTGTTTTAGCAATCCGCAAAGGCACCGGATTAAGGTTGTCTTACCAATTCCATTATAACCGGTAATGGCAAGAATTTCACCTGGTACTGCTGAAAAGGAAATGTCCTTAAAAACAGGTGACTGCCCCTTATACCCCCCAAGAAGCCCCTCTGCCGACAGCCCCTTTTTTATACCGGCAGGAAGAGCCTTAGGGAGCGTTCCTTTTTCTTCCCTGATGCATCTTAAGCCCATGTTTTTCCGGAGGGGTTCCTTTATGGCATGAAATTCTTCCCGGGAATATATCTGAATCAGCTCTCCGTTTTTCAGGTACACTGCCCTGTCGACCAAATCATATAAGAAGGACAGCCTGTGTTCTGCAATAATGATGGTATGCCCTTCCTGCTTTAAAAAACCAATCTGCTCCTTTAAGCATTCCACCGCCCCACTGTCCAGATTGGCGGTGGGCTCATCCAGTACATAAACAGCCGGATTCATCGCATAGACCGAGGCAAATGCCAGGGTCTGTTTCTGCCCTCCTGACAGTTCAAAAATATTTCTGCCAAGAAGGTTTTCTATCTGAAGATTCCGGATTGTCTCATCAAATCTTACCTTCATCTCTTCCGGGGATTTCCCCTGGTTCTCCATTCCAAAGACCAATTCGCTGTCCGTATCCAGATTAAAGAACTGGCTCTTGGGGTTCTGAAATACCGAACCCACCGATTCTGCCAGCTCATACAGCTCTGCCTTTTCCACCTGCATCCCGTCCAGGACCACCTCTCCGTCCAATTCACACTGATTGCAAAAATGAGGGATTAACCCATTCATCAGTTTTGTAACCGTTGTCTTGCCGCACCCCGATTCACCGCATAGAAGAATGCATTCTCCCCTCTTTATTTCCAGATTGATATTTCTTAATATTTTGTGATGGCTGTTATAACCAAATGACACGTTTTTTATGGATATCATTACTCTGCTCCTTACTTTATCAGAAAGGCTCCTATAGAAAACAGCAGCCCCAGGCATCCGCAGGCATAATCAGGAAACCGGAATTTTAATTCCAGGATGCTTGTTTTTTTAACCGGGTTCTCAATTCCTCTGGTTACCGCCGCCGCAGATAATTCTTCTGCCGTTGCAGTAGCCGATACCATAAGAGGTACAAGGAGGGCTTCCAATTTGTCACCTGTCCTGATATTCCTCAATTTTATGGCATCCCTGATATAGTCTGTTTCCTCCCTGATTGCCGGAAAGTAACGGATTGTGACCGATATGGGAATAATCAGCTTCTGAGGTATGTGCAGTTTTCTCATTGCCAGGATTAAGCTTCGCAAAGAAATCTCTTTGAGCATGAAAGCACCTACCATGAGACAGGGGAACATCCTTCTGGAGTAGTTCACTAATATCACAAAAGCGGCAGCTATGCCTTCCGGCGCGGCAGGCAGTAAAACATATTGCAGCAGCAAGAGAATCAGAAAGGACAGCACCCATTTGACAGCCATGCCATATCTTCGGGCAAGGAGCATCGTGATATCGAGAAATACAATCCATCCTAATTCGATCCATAAGCTGCTCTGATAAAAGGTAATTACATTTGCAAAAACCAGGAGCAGCAGAAAGGTACGTGGATCAAGCAATGGCTGTCCTGCTGCTTTCTTATGCATGGGAAACAATTCCTGCCTTTTCAAAATGCTTTCGAAACATCCTTTTGCTTATCCACGAACCGGCAAGGGCCCCAAGTACCGGAGCAAGGAATAATACTAGAAGCATAACCGGTGATGATAAGTTTTCCAGTGTGGTTATGTAGCTTTCCGGCATTCCCTGACTGCCAATCTGCGTCATAAATTTATCGTGCATGATCCAGATTGGAAGAGGGGAGCCAGTCATCCCAAGGGAAAAACAGATAAAGGCCGCTATGTTTCCCTTCATGCTATTGTATCTGCTAAGCAGACGTACCACTTCTCCCAGGATACACCCAGCTGCAAAGGTAATCAGTATTACGGCCGTAAACATGCCGGTCACAAAATAAATGAGCCCTGTTATCACCCCCATTAAAAGCACCGCACCTTGTTTTTGCACCTTAGAGCACAAAAGCATAAATGGAACACCTGTAAAAAGAGCAATAAACCCGGGCATAAGAATCCACATCATGGGATGGATTCCACCCATGAGCATGAAAATGAAATTAATGACAAAATAAATGGCAGAGAAAATACCAATGGTAATCAGATCTTTTCCATTCAGCCTGTTTTCCTTTAATAACTGAGACATCCTTTTTCCTCCTTTTGATTAGTTGTGGCTAACTATCATCCAAAATAAAACGCCCTAAAAGCGTTTTATTTCGCAGTAAATAATACCGGAAGAAAGAAAAAATATCTATTCCAATCAGACTTTTTTGCTCCAATTAGACGGAACATTATAAAAGCTGCTGTTCCGCACGCCACATGGCAGCGTATTTGCCATCCTGAAGGATTAGTTCTTCATGGCTTCCCTGTTCTTTTACCCTTCCCTCTGCAATTACAAGAATCTTATCCGCATTTTTCACAATAGACAGTGTATGTGCAATCAGGACAACTGTTTTCTTCTTTTTCAGCAGATTGGATATTGCCTTCTTTACCGCCAGCTCATTCTCAATATCCAGATTAGCCGTTGCTTCATCCAGCAAAAGAATCGGCGCATCCTTTAAAATGGCTCTTGCAATAGAAAGTCTCTGCCTTTCTCCACCCGACAGCCGGTTTCCGTTCTCTCCTGCCATGGTCTCATAGCCCTCCGGCATTTTCCTGATAAATTCCTCACAGTTTGCCTCCCGGCATGCCCATTCGATTTCCTCGTCCGCTGCCTCCGGCCTTGCATAGCGGATATTATTGCGGATGGTGTCATCAAAGAGGAAGATATCCTGATCCACCATGGATATCTTTGACAATACCTGCTCCGTTCCGATTCCCTTTATGGAACAGCCGCCAATCTTAATATCCCCGGAATCAGGCTCATAGTATTTTGAAATCAAATTCAGAATCGTCGATTTTCCGGAACCGGAATCGCCTACAATAGCCGTTAATTTCTCATTCTCTATACGGATATCCATATCCTTGCAGACCGGTTCCCCCGGCACATAGGAAAAGCATACCTGTTCGAAGGCAATGTCATGCACCTTCGGAGAAAATATCTCGCTGCTCCTGGCATCTTCGGGTTCTTCCATCACCCTTTCAATCTTTTTCTTTGCAATCATCAGATTCTTATAGCTGGTAACATCCACAAAAATGGTCCCCATTAATTTTGCAAGAAATAAAGGCAGCAGGCAGATTAAAAGAAAGGATACCGTGTCCAGTCTTCCGTTCAGCCATTGACTGCCGGCTGTCACCATCTCCAGAGGCAGTGCCATCCAGGTAAGAATACTGTAAACAACACCATCGGGAATGATTTTCACCTCATATAGAAAGCTGATATCACTGAAATCTTTCATAGCTGCCGTAACGGATTTATTCTTGATTCCACCGATTCCATAGGCCCGAAAGGTCTGAATTCCGCTGATATATTCCACGGTGCTGCTGACATTTTCCGCACAGATTGCATTCTTTCTGGTACCATATTTCTTTACTGCCTGAAAGGAAATGGCTATGGCCGGAAGAAACAAAAGCTCTGCCGCCAGCAAAATCACTGCTGACGGTACATACATGGCCGCCACGAAGCCTACCAGCATCAATGCCAGTGTCAGATTTTTCATAATATCACCAGCTTTATGTGTGAGAATCTGCTCATAGCTGTTGACATTTTCCGTTGCCGCATTGATATAATCCCCTGTCTGGGATTTCTGAAACCGGGAAAGGGGAATCCGCTTAAGCTTATCCCCTAAGAACAGGCGTATCTGCCTGCTTACTCCAGCACCGCCGATTTGTCCCTGTACATATCCATATCCGTAAATGAGAAGCCTCAGAAGAAAAACCCCTGCCAAAAGGCCGGTCATCGTAACTATTTTCCCCATATCCATCCGGTCTTCCCATAAGGACTTAAAAATGTAATACATCAGCATGAAATTACTTCCCGATAAAAGCCCTTCCACCATGATACAAGCCATGGATAAATAGAGTTTTTTATTCCACTTCATGGGATTATGCCCGTTCATTGCTGCTTCCCCGTTCACTGCTGCTCCCTTGTTCATTGCTGCTCCCTCCTTTCCAGTTGATAGGTCATTGCTCTTGCCTGCTCATAGCTTTCCCATGCGGTCCTGTAATAGCTGTTCCTGCTTAAGACTTCCTCATGCGTGCCAACACAGCTTACCCCATGATTTTCCACTACGGCTATCCGGTCGCAGATTTTAAGGGCACTTAAGCGGTGTGCAACTATGATAACCGTTTTTCCTTCACAAAGATTCCGGATTGCCCTGTCTATTTCCACCTGATTTTCCGGGTCAGCCGCAGATGTTGCTTCATCCAGAATCAGAATCGGTGCATTTCTTAAAATTGCCCTGGCAATGGCAATCCGCTGTTTCTCACCGCCGGAAAAACGTGTTCCAAAGCTTCCGACCTTCGTAGCATAGCCCTCCGGAAGCCCCATAATAAAGGAATCAATCTGCGCTTTCTTTGCTGCTTCCCTGACTTCCTCCAGAGTTGCCTCCGAACCCATACGGATATTTTCAAGGACACTGTCCCTTGTCAGAAACGTCTTCTGGAATACAATGGATACCTGCTCCAACAGCTGTTCATAGTTGAAAGCCTTTACATTTTTGCCTCCGATTGTAACGCTTCCTTCCTGCACGTCATAAAACCTTGCAATCAGCTGGATAATGGTACTTTTTCCGGTGCCGGATTTTCCCACCAGCGCCAGCTTCTCACCGGCCTGTATGGTCAGGCTGCAATGCTCAAGTACATTTTCGTTTTCCTTGGCAGGGTAAGCAAAACATACGTCCCGCAAACAGATTTCATGATTCTCCGGGAAATCTTCACCTCCTTCATAAACTGGGATATCCAGGATTTCCTTTGCCTTTGTGACCGCGTGCAATACCTGGGCAAATTTGGAGCCAAGCTCCTGGAGGGGCCTTAGCTCTGTCAGATAGAAGGAGCCCACGTATACAAATAAAAGAAATACATTTAACGGAATGGAGCCGTGCAAAAAGAAATATCCCCCAACAGGCACCATGAGAAGCATGCCGCATTCTGTTATGACAATATAGGCGGAATAAGGCGGCCCCATCTTTCTGGAAATCCTGTTCCAGTTTTTATTTTCTTCCTCAATGGCATCCTGGTATTTCTGAAAGGAACTGCTGCCCATATCATATGCTTTTATCAGTCTCATTCCACTGATGTATTCTATTATGACAGCGTTCAGATTTACCAGGGACCGGTTTGCTGCTCCCATCATCTTCCCCATACCGCTGAACATCATTCCCATTACGGCCAGGGCCAATAAAAGAGGTATCAGAGATATAAGGGCCAGCGGCATATTTACGGTACACAGATAGACAAACACCGCTACCGGCCCGCACATATAATAAATAAATTCCGGCAGATGATGTGCCAAAAACAATTCCAGCTTTTCAATATCCTCATTTAATATGGTCTTGATTGCCCCTGTGTTATGCTCATTTAATACCCCCAGGGGAACCTTTGCCATATGGTCTACGATCATGCATCTCACCTTATAGAGCGTATGATAGGCTCCCTTATGTGACAGTGCTCCCGAACAGCCGAACAATGTAAATCTGGCAAAAACAGCAACGGCAATCAATACACTGTTATGTAACAGCACCTCTCTAGTACACCTGTCATTATAGATTGCTGTCAGTAGCTGATAGATGCCATAATACGGAACCATGGTGCAAAGTCCGCTGATGAAAGAACACAGTGCCGATAAATACAGATAGTACTTATCTTTACCCGCCCATTTCAATAACAGGCTTACGGAATTCTCTTTCCTTTTCATTGTCTACCTTTCCTTCCTTCAACGATGATATTCCTATAAAAACTACTGTCATTCCAGCCTCAATATTCTGGTGCTAACCTGCTCTATCAATTCAAAGTCGTGGGTCACCACAAATATGATTTTCCCCAGCTTTGCCAGCATTTTCATCAATCCGGAAACAGCACACATGCTTTCGTAATCAAGTCCGCTGGTCGGCTCGTCAAAAATTAAAATCTCCTTTTTGCAGACCATACTGACCGCAACTGCAATGCGCTGCTTCTGCCCTCCTGACAAGGTATTGGGATGCCTGTCCCGGTATTCTGACAGTCCCAGGTCTTTTAAAGCCTTCTCTGCCTGTACCGGGTCCGGCTTCCGAATTCCAAAACAGCATTCATGCTCTACACTGTCCGCAAACAGCTGATAATTAACATCCTGCATCACCATATAGGTCCTCTTCAGCCGTTCTTTTTCCTTCTCTGCACTGCCCTCCCAAAGAATCTCTCCGCCCAGGGGCTTTTGCAAGCCGCACAAGGTCCTGGAAAAAGTCGACTTTCCCACTCCGTTCCGGCCGGTCACTGCGATAATTTCCCCTTTTGCCGCCTTAAAATTTATATGGGAAAGGACCTCCTTTTTTCCGTATCCTATGGATAAATCACTGATTTCCAGAACAGGTACCGTCTTTTCTGCTTTACCCGTATCCGCTCTGGCTTCCCTGTATTCAGGCGTTCTCAGTCCCGCAGCTTTCCTTTCTGCCATAGATAGCCCCAGAAACTCTTCCTTCGCCCAGATATGCCGGAGCTCCCCTTTTTCCAGATAGAATATTCTATCCGCCAGGTCTCTTAAATAGTAAAGTCTGTGTTCCGCAATCAAAATAGTCTTCCCCTGCTTCTTCAGCAGTTCAATATACTTTCGTAAGTCTTCCACTGCCTCCGTATCCAGATTGGAGGACGGCTCATCCAGAAGGTAAATATCCGGATTCATGGCATATACAGAGGCAAAGGCGATTTTTTGCTTTTCTCCCCCTGACAGGGAGAAAATACTTCTTCCAAGCAAAGGACCGATCTTAAGCTCTCCTGCCGTCTTTTCCACCCTCTGTTCCATTTCTTCTCTTGGTATCCCCTTATTCTCCATGCCAAAGGCAATCTCTCCATCGGTATCGGTATTAAAAAACTGGGTCTTTGGATTCTGGAAAACAGAACCCACCTTATCTGCAATCTCATAAAGCTGTTTATCTGCCAGGTCTTCTCCATCAATCAGTACTTTTCCTTTTAATTCCCCTGAAAAAAATTCCGGTATCAAACCATTTATCAGTCTGGTAATCGTCGTCTTCCCGCAGCCGCTCCGTCCTGTCAGCAGGATGCATTCTCCCGTCCCCACTGTAAAATCCAGGCCCTTTACTTTTCCGTCCTCCGAACCCTCATACGTAAAGGAGACATTTTTAAATTGAATCATAAAATACCTCCCCGTACTAAAAGTCCAAAGGCAAAATACAGCAGGATTACTGTCACTGCTCCAAAATCCTTAAAGGAAAACTTAATATCCGTAAGGGATGTTCTGGGAGCAGGATTTTCGATTCCCCGGGTCACCGATGCAATCGACAGCTCATCCGCCGTATTGGAGGCTGCCATCATAAGCGGTACATACAAGCATTCTGCGGTCATTACCGGATGCAGGCAGATATTTTTAAGGGATGGTGAAATACCTCTCATCCGCATGGCATCCTTTATATATCTCCAGTCTTCCTTCACGACCGGAAGATACCGCAGCATAACCGCAAAAGGAATAACAAAATTGTCCGGCATATGAACCCGGTAGAGAGCGGCCATAAATTCCCCCGTTTTTGTGGTGGCTATCATAATCCCTGCCATAAATCCGCATGGATATACCTTATTCACCAAGCCTAAGAAAGCCGCAAAAATTGCCTGCCAGGTTCCGCTCAATTCATAGATGGAAAACTGTGTTGCCCCATAGATAAGACCATATGCCGCAATTCCTGTAACGGCATGACGGTATCTGCCTGACAGCAGGGCAAACACCGCTATCAGGCAGACCAGAATAACTTCATATGTAAGGGATGGGGCAAACATGGTGCATAAAACGCAGAACAATAACAGAATCAGTTTTGTCCTGGGATCAAAGCCCAATCCTCTCATGCCGTGATTCCTGCCTTCTCAAACTGCTTCTTCAACAGCTTTACACCGACAAATGCACTGAAGCCTGCAACCAATACCGTTCCCAGAAGAATGACTGCCAGCATCCAGTTCTGGGCTGCCCCATTCATGGCATCAATATAGCTTGCAGATGTACCGCCGTTCAGCATGTAACTGCTCCAGGTCCCCCTGTCCGCAAAATAACAGATATAGCTCCCGGTAGCTCCAAGGCTGATACAGATAAACGCAAGGATATTCAGACCCTTGTTCCTGTATTTCCCGGTTCCTGCAATCAGGTCACCGGCAATTCCGCCAATGATATATCCAAGGTCCATTGCCCAATGCATTCCCGTTGCAAACCAGATAACACCACACAGAATGCCTGCAAGGGAAATAGCTCCTCTTTTTGGTACTTTTGCAACCAGAAGCATGAAAACCGGTCCCCCCAGCAAAGCAGCCCCCAGCGGCATATAAAATGTAAGGACTGGATTTGGTGCAAAAAAGATTCCTCCCACCAGCATGGTAACAAATAACAGTGCTGTAAAAATACCAATTGTAACCAGATCTTTTACTGTCAGTCCCTTTCTGTTTATCCTAGACTGATTACTCATAATTAGCCTCCTTCTCTCTTCCTTCTTGACCTTTCAGGAAAATATGTTATGATATGGTTAGTTGTTTCTAACCCTGATTATTATAATTACCACACATATTTCTGACTTTCAACAGGATTGCGTTAGTTAAGTCTAATCGTGTTCAATTTGCGTCCGATTGAGGTATCAGGCAATTCATTTTCCCAAGGAGGATTTATGACAGACAGAATTGAATGTTATTATGAGAACATACTGACGGAAAGAGGATTTTTGCCCATCGGTCCAAATGGAACATTTAACTCCTGCGGGCAGACCTTTGCTCTTTCCAAAGAGTTAGGAGAAGGCTATTACTGGATTTATTCCGAAGCCAATTTATTTGATATCAAAATACATGACTTTTCTTTTCATGAAGATTATTTCTTTGAATGCATGCTGCCGGAATGCATGAGTATTTCCTACTATCAGTCCATTGCCGGCCATGAGCTGAGCCCCTACAGGCGAATCAATGCCAACTGTATCAAGACATATTTGGGGGGCAGGAGTCCCTATAAAGCTGTCATGCATAAAAGAATGCCGATTAAATCAGTCGGCATTGAAATACTGCCGGCCTATTACATCCATTATCTCAAGGAGAAGTATCCGGAGGATTATATCAATCCTTATGATGCTTTCTGCTCCCTTGACGAAACCTCCCATTTTCCCGAAATGCTGCTTTTGCTGAATCAGGCAGCCGAATACCGGGGGAATGGCATCAGTGCCAAGCTCTTCTACGAGGCAAAGGTAAACGAAGCAGTTTCTCTGGTAGTGGAGCGTTTTCATAAGCAGGGCAGCGGGCAAATTCATCTCTTTCACAATGATAAGGAGCAAATAAAAAACGTTACCGCTTATATCAAGGACCACGCTGCATTTTCACTTACTCTGGACCAGCTGTCTAAAATTGCCTGTATGGGGCACACGAAATTAAAAAGGTGCTTCAAACAGGTAAATGGCTGTACCATTACGGAATATATCCAGCAGACACGAATCGGCCAGGCGGAATACCTGCTTTCCAACACGGAATTAAGCATCGCACAGATTTCTCAGACCGTAGGATATTCCAATGCCAGCAGATTTGCGGAATTATTTCAAAGAAATGTAGGGATTCTTCCCGGAGAATACCGGAGGATTATGAGTTAGTCAGCTAATGCAGCTTCTGACATTTTCTACCCATACCTCCGGCCTGCTCACAAGGAGCTCTTCATGAAGTAATTTATGCTCAATAATATGGGGATGTACAAAATGCTGCTGATATCTGTCACGATACTTTTCCCCCATCCTGGCAGCATAAAAGCAATGGATTATTGTCCCCGGTACCTGGATATTATCATCCAATTGTGTTGTCAGGTCCGAATAAAATTGGTTTTTCATACTTTTTTTTGTTACAAAAGCCATATTTACGCCGCCAATTCCCAACATACGAAGCCCATTTTTCACATATTCCTCTCCTCCATTTTTCAATAGATGTTTCCTTAGAGCTTCAGGAACTTTTCCTGTATGTACCATTTTATAAAAGAAGGGAATCATGAGTTTCGCCTGCAGAGCAGCAACCTGCTTTGAGGCTTGATCCAGGTCCGAACTTCCTAAAATCCCGTGATTCATGTGAATTCTCTTTCTCTGTGTCAACAGCCCGACAAAAGAACCACCGAGGGAACACCCATAAATTGCATGAATTCTTCCCTGAAATTTCTGTCTGATATAATCTTCAATTTTTATTGTTTCCATTATCATATCCGGGAATTCTGTTTCTTCTGTTTCATCGAAGCCATCATAGGATACACAGAGCACATAAAAATCTTCTGACAGCAAATCAATTACCTGGGAAAAATTATTTTTCCAATGAGAGCATGTTCCTGGCAGTAACATAATAGCCGGATTTTCTTCTTTTCCAAACTCATATACCTTCATAAAGCACCACCTTCTTATTATTTATGTTATCTGATTTTTTTTCATATTTGGTTAGTTTTCGCTAACCATTATATACCAAACAGGCACATTCGTCCATAGCTGCAAATGTACCTGTTCAAATTTAAAAAATTTTCTTTTTACCCCTCTGGCTTCCTTACCGCTTCCCAAACTTTAAACTCCGAAAAAAGTTTGATTTTCTTTCCCTGCCTTACCCCTTGGAAACATTCCAGGAAGCTGCTTCTTTCCTTTCGCTTACAAATCTCTTATAAATACCTTCCTGCAAAATCAATTCCTCATGGTTTCCCTGCTGGACAATCCGCCCGTCCTCCACCACCAATATCTGGTCGGCATGACGGACCGTTTTCAGCCGGTGTGCAATCATGATAATTGTCTTATCCTTCGTTAATTCTTCAAAGGCTTTTTGCAGATGGGCTTCATTTTCCGGATCTACATTTGCCGTTGCTTCATCGAAAATAATAATCGGCGCATTCTTCAGGATAGCCCTGGCAATGGAAATTCTCTGCTTCTCTCCTCCGGAAAGGGAAAAGCCCTTTTCACCGATTACCGTATCATAAGCTTTGGGGAGCGACATGATGAATTCATGGCAGCTGGCTTTCTTTGCCGCCTCAATGACCTCCTGCCTGGTGGCTTTGGGATTTCCGAAGCGGATATTATTTTCTATGGTATCGTGAAAAAGATAGACATTTTGAAAAACCATGCTCATTTGATTCATCAAGGATTCCAGTGTATACTCTCTGATATCCGTTCCCCCGATTGTAATTTTTCCGCTGTCCGCATCCCAGAATCTGGCTATCAGATTACAGATGGTAGTCTTTCCCGACCCGCTTGGTCCGATGATTGCCGTCATGGTTCTATCTTTTATCTGGAGGGTAACGTCCTTTAATATCTGGCGCTTTTCATAAGAAAAATCCACATGCTCAAAGGCAATCTCATGGCTCTTCGGCTCTTTATTCCGCCCGTTTTCATCCATAACAGGAGTGTCATTCATTTGATTTGCCTGTTCAATGGAGCTGCCGCATACACGAAGAATAGCAACTCCATGGCCGGCAGACTCTATCTGCTCAAAAATAATAAATGAAACCACAATGAACATCAGTGAATAGGTAAGGTCCATGGTCCCTTGAAAATAAAACAATAGGGCGGCTGCCATCATCCCAACACTAAAGATTCGAAGTGTCACCTCCTGCATAATGGTATAAGGTGTTATTAGCTTTTCCATGGCAAGGTTGGTAGCTCTGCTGTTTTCAATCGCACGGTCGACCTTTTTATTATCCAGCTTCGTAAGATTAAAGGATTTAACAACTCCCATTCCCTGAATGGTTTCCAGCATGTTTTCTACCAGCTCTGCCTGTGCTTTCTGCCTTTTTGGTGCGGTATTTCTTGACTTTTTCTCCATGGACGAGGTAACCAGGCAGAACAGAAAGACTCCAATAACCGTAATCAGGCCCATCCTCCAGTCAAAGACCAGCATATAAACTGTAAATACAACGGTGGTTATAAATCCCCCCAAGGTCAGCACCATGACCATGGGTGCCGTCATTTCAACATCACCCAGCACCGTGGTACAGATACCGGTAATGTTCCCCAGACTGCTTTGATTGAAAAACCCCATGGGGATGAGCTTCATCTTATTGCCAATATAAATCCTCTTGTCTGCCGCCATAAAGTACCCTGCATGGGTCTGCTGGAGCTGGGAAAAGTAGTTGGCCCCTATTTTTCCTGCAATGCTGATCAGCATAAGCAGCAAAATGTACCAAATGGTCCTGGCTTGTAACCCTCCCTCCACTATTGCCTGGATTGTCAAAAAAATTGCACCTATTTGCAGCATATGAAAAATTGCATTTATAAAATTTACGATAATGGAATTTCTGATATTTTTCTGTTCTGCACCAGCAAATCTCCATATTTCCCGAAAGATCTTTATCACACCTGCTCACCGTCCTTTGCTCCGATATGGGCATTCCACATGTTCCGGTATAATGCGGATTGCTTTAATAACTCATCATGGGTTCCAGTCCCGCTGATTTTCCCCTGGTCCACAAGCAGAATCTGCCCTGCACCAATTACCGTGGATAACCGGTGTGCTATCATAATCAGGGTTTTTCCCTGTACCAGCCTGGAGATAGCCTTCTGGATAATGGCTTCATTTTCCGGATCTATGTAGGCAGTAGCCTCATCCAAAATGACAATGGGCGCATCCTTCAGCATGGCTCTTGCAATGGCAATTCTCTGCCTTTCTCCGCCGGACAGGTGCGCACCGCCGCCCCCTGTTGTCGTGTCATATCCATGCTCCAGCTTTCGGATAAACCCGTCACAGCCTGCCTTTTTCGCAACCTCTTCCACTTCTTTATCCGTAGCGTTTTCCTTTCCCATGCGGATATTTTCACGTATGGTATCATCAAAGAGAAAATTATCCTGGGATACGTAGGCAATCTGCTCCGATATCTGGGCAAGAGGAATCTGCCTGATATCTTTTTTGCCAATCCGGATCATTCCCTGATCAGTATCCCAAAACCCAGCAATGAGCTTTGTAATTGTTGACTTTCCTCCTCCGCTGGGACCAACCAGAGCATTGACGGTTCCCTGCCGGATTGTCAGGCTGACATCTCTTAATATACTTTCTTTTCCCTCTTCATAAGCAAAAGAAACATGCTCCATCTCAATATCGGTTCCCGAAAGTTTTACGTACTCCTTCGGATGATGCTGCTCTCCGGCATCTAAAATAGTTTCAATGGACTCAATAATCGTGCCTGTCTGTGCTAAAGAATCAACAAAATTGGAGGCCGCGATAATCGGTCCCACAATTCCCATGGATAAAATCATTACCATGATAAACTGAGAGGAGGAGAGGCTTCCGTTCAAATAAAAGCCCATGCCCGCCGGCAGGACGCCAAGTAAAACAGCCGGGCTGAAATTCCGGTAGCATGCCATTCCAAACTGTGCACTTTTCATCCATTTATAATAAAATCCTGCATTGGCATTTACGGCCTCCACATATCCGGCATAGGCCTCCTTTCCCTGGTTGAAAGCCTTTATGACTTCAATGCCATTTACATATTCCACAATGGCATCATTCATTTTTTTACCTGTCTGAACCGATTCCTGGTATTTCTGAGGATAGTTCTTCATGGCAGCCATCATAAAAATCATCCCTACCGGCAGGGTTGCAACCGATATCAATGCCATTTTCCAGTCAATGGTAAAAAGCACGGCAAGCAGCAGCAAGGGAGCAAGGAGATTTGAGGTCATTTCCGGCAGCAGATGTGCCAGTGTTGTTTCCATGCTCTCAATCTGATCCACCAGAATGCCCTTCCATCTTCCAAGGGACTGGTTCTGCAGTGTCCCCATTGAAAGGTTCGTCAGCTTATGGACACATTTGTTTCTTACTTCAGCCAGTACGGCGTAGGTGGCAATATGGGACTGGGATGTGGAGTAGGTGACAAGCAGTACTTTCCCGATACTTCCTGCCAGGGCTAGAACAAGCCATGGAATACAGTTGTTTCTCTCTGCCGTCCCATTCAGCAGCATAATAATAATTTTCCCGGCACAAAAATATGGTATAAAGCCTGATGCAACTCCTAAAATGGCCAGTAATATGGATAACTTAAGCCTTTTGTGCTCGGACTTTGCCAATCCCCATATTCTCTTTAACGGGCTTTCCTTTTTGGGGTTCATAAATCCTCCTTTTGGTTAGTTGTGTCTAACCCATGTTTTAAAAAATTGCGGGTATTCCCCGCATTTTTTCAGGCATTCTCTTTTCTTATCCTTTACCAATTATAGATTTTCGCAAATCCAGCATAATAAAACTCTCTTAGCTGCTTTGCATAGAGCATGCCATCTTCTCTTCTCATATCATGGCGCACGATTTCAAATATTCCGGAGAAGTAAGCGCTGGTTACGATGTGCAGAAATTCCGGACTGATATTTCCCTTGCAGATGGCATCATCTCCTGTCGCTTCCATATACTTCACCGTATATTTCATCTCGATCTCCACCAGCTGATTCAGAAAATCTGAAAACTCTGTTCCGCCTGAGCATTCTAAAAGCAGTTTGAAAACATCATAATGATCATAGATATAGGCCACAAATTCTTCCGCTTCCATCCCGCTGTATTCAGGCATATTCTGTTTCTGATAGTCCGCATCCTTCTGATGAAAGGATTCCTGCACGTCGATAAACCAGTTTTTTATTTCTTCCACCACCGGAGAAACAATGGCATGAAACAGGCCTTCCTTATTGTGAAAACGGGTATAAATAGAGCCGGTACTGGTACCTGCCTCCTGGGCAATCGTCCGTAAAGAAGCCTCCTGAAAGCCTTTTGCCAAAAACTCTTTTTGGGCGCATTCATACACCTTTTCATAGACTCCTTCAATTTGTTTTGCCATAGCCTGCCTCCCTGTATATTCAAAACAGTGTTTCATAACACTGTTTTGAATATACGACCAATCTTCTTTTTTGTCAATATTATTTTTAAATTTTCTATAAAATCATCCTGCAATATCACTTTACTTCCACTGTCACTTCGGGGTATTCCCCTCCAATGAGATTAAACTTATTCCGCCTTAGAAAAATAAGATATACTGCCGTAGCAGTGCTTGTAATAAATGCTCCTTTATCTTCCGCTTAAATGCTATCAAGTAATTTATCTACCTGAGGCAGCTTTGCTGTTTTGGGGTTATGGATTACTAATTCGCCCCGCATTACCATATCAACTTCTGATAAAGCCCGTAAATCAGCTAAAGGGTTATGCTTTATTACGATTATATCGGAAGCTTTACCGGTCTCCAGAGTGCCGGTCAAATGATCTATTCCAAGAATTCTGGCATTCTGCCGTGTAGCATTATGTATGGCCGTTTCCGGCGGCAATCCGGCATATTTTACTATATAGTCAAGTTCGCGCCAGGTATTATACTGTGTAACATATGGGCAGGAGGAATCTGTCCCAAGTCCCGTCAAAATACCTGCCTCAGCCGCCTGAACCAATCCTTTCACCATTCCCTCGAAAACAATCCTAGCATTTTCAATATTGACAGAATTCATGAGAGTATCCTCCGGCTTTAACTTGTATATCGTAACTGCGGGATAAAGGGTTGGAATCAGACTGGAGTATCCGCGAAAAGATTTGGGATTGTTTAAAAAAAGCTCAATAATTTCCTGGTCAAGAATACTGCCATGTTCAATCGTATCCACTCCTCCCAGCAGGGCTGTCCTTACTCCCTCGGTGCTTTCGGCATGAGCAGCTACCAGAAAACCCATTTTATGAGCTTCTTCACAAACAGCGGAAACCTCCTCCAGTGTCATTTCCAGACGGCCCGCCTGACCCACCTTCCGGCTGTCAATTACACCTCCGGTCACACATATTTTTATTAAGTCAACTTGTTCACTTACATTTTTGCGAACTAACCTTCTCGCTTCCCAGGGAGAATCTGAGATAAGGGCAAAACTTCCGGCACCATGACCGCCTGTGACAGAAATAGCAGGGCCCGATACAATCAGTCTTGGCCCCTGAAGCTTTTCGGAATCTATCAGGTTTCTCAGTTTAATATCGGAATACAGCAGATCACCAACGGCTCTTATGGTCGTTACTCCCGAATTAAGTGCAGTAAGAGCATGGTTTTTCACCATACGGTCAAGTACTTTCCGCCCAAGCTTCGTGCTTATTATACCAGCTATCCGCTTCTGTGCGTTACCCCCGCTAAGAGCTTTCATCGGTTTTCCGCTGCCGAACAAATGGACATGGGCATTTATCAGCCCCGGCATAACATATTTATTATCAATATCAAGACAGGTATAGCCTGCCGGTGTTTTCACTTCCGATGCTTTTCCTATTTGTTTGATTTTACCCCTGCTTACCAATACCGTCATATTTTCCTGATAACCGGAATGGATACCATCGATAAGCCTGCAATTTGTTAATGCATAACCTGACATAATAATATCTCCTTATCCCTTTATTATTCCTTATTATAACAATTCGTATATACGTCTCTATTGACTTTATTTGTTTTCAAGGATAGTATTATAAATAATTTTTAAAGCTCGTTTTTGGAGGAAAGAACATGAATATTATAAAGCTGAAACAACTCAGGAGAGCTAAGGGCTATACTCTATCCTATCTTAGCAGCATAACCGGCTGCACATCCAGCTACCTGTCCCAGCTGGAACGAGGCCTCAAACAGCCGTCTCTTGAAATGCTCAGACGAATCAGTAATTCTCTTGACGTTACAGTATTTGACCTTTTGTCAGAAAATGAAGCTGCTGATACTATTACCGGAAATACCCCCGGTAAAAAGTATGATATCATCCGGCATCATAGCAGAAAAAAATTTATTATGCCGGAGATACTCACCGAATACGAATTCATTACACCCTATTCTGCTGAAAAAAAAGATAACCCCCGTGTCAGTGGTATGTACATCACACTCCTGCCGGGTAAATGGTCGTGTGAAAAACCAATTTCATTAAACTTTGATTTTAGTATATTTGTCATTCAAGGAAAAGTGAAAGCCTCTCTGGACGATGACACCTTAATCCTTGACCAGGGGGACAGTGCCTATATATATTCTGGAATACAACACAATTTTTATAATGCCTGGGATACCGAGCTTATTATGATTGGATATGGTATCAGCTGCCTGTAAACCAAGAATCCTTGTCAAGCTTTAAAAGGGTTAATATTAACTCTCAGTTAATTAACTGTGAGTTAATATTAACCCTATCATTTTTCGCTGTCAATATAAATCAGATTTATGACATGGCAAGTGCATGAAGGAAGTTTATGGAAGCGGACGATGACCAAGGGGGTTGTTTTGGAGTTTTGTTACGCGAGAACCCTTATTCTACTAAAGCAGCAGAAAACGTAACTGGCAGGTAAATCAGCGCCAAACTCGCTGTGACAAATATGGCTGTGTCAGTTAACGAGCTCAAACAGTGGCACTGTTTTACCTAGTCACGTTTCCTGCCGCTTAAGTGTCATAAGGAACCTCTTGAGACAAAACTCCAAAACAATCCCCTTGGTCATCTGTGTATATTCATTATTTGGTCCTATGCGTTTGCTGTGCCTAGTACCCTATAAGACTAAAACTACAAAACAACTTAAGAGGGTTTATTGCCAATACCCAGATGATTTTGGCTTACCTTTCATAATTTTCTATTGAGGAGTTCCCTAATGACACTTAAATGGCGGCAGCTGTTCCTAGGTAAAATTATACCACTGTCTGAGCTCACAGCTCCACAAAAAAACAACCTCCCAGCGAGTTTGGTATAATTTCACCTGCCAGGAACAGCTGCCGGCATTTTAGTGGAATTTGGAACCCCGAACAAGAAAATTACGAAAGGTAAGCCAAAATCATCGTCCGTTCCCAACCCCCCCTTATCTATCTACTACAATCCTCAAAGGATAAACGCATGAGTAAATTTATAATGATTCATGCATATGTCGTGAATTTCAGATGATTTAACGTGAATTTCCATCTTCCCCAATATGTGCATTTTCATATACAAACTGCATTACCCTATCGGCTAGAAAAACGAAATGCAGGTCGGTGCCATTTCCCATTTTATCTGCCAATTCCTTTTCTGTGGCAACACCAAAGAATTTGATTCGCTGCTTCACTTCCTGTTTGTACTCTTCCTCATTCACTGCAATGTTTTCCGCCTTTGCAATGGCGTAGACCAAAAGATCGCTTTTTACATAATTCAAAGCCTTTGTCTGAATATCCTCTTCTGTAACACCAAAATATTTAAGAACCTCCTCATAGGATTTTCCAAATACACCTATATATCCTTTATACCCTGCCTTTACCTGGGTTATCTGGGTATCCAGCATATCCTTGGGATACTTGATCAATACCGCCTGCTTCAAGGCCGCATCCCAGGCCCGATTCATCAGATCGTTCTGCCGCGAGGATTCATTTAACTTTTCCAGATTCTTTTTAATGACTTTTTTATATTCTTCGATTGAATCATAGCCTGAAACAGCTTTTACATTTTGGCTTGTCAGGGTGCTTTCTCCAGTCCCCTTCAAGGCGTAGGCAATCTGTTCCTGAATATCTTCATCGGTAATTTTCTTGTTTTTAGGCAGTTCTACTGCTACTCCTACATAGTTTCCTAGACGAATACAGGAGGGGTAATCCTCCACTGTCATTGCTTTGTTTACCATTTTGGCAGTTCTGTCCAATTTTACATTACTGTCTATTTTTACATTACCATCTAATTTTGTATCACCGTTTATTTTAACGTCACTGTCTAATTTTGCATCACCGTTTATTTTAACGTCACTGTCTAATTTTGCATCACCGTCTATTTTTCTACTGCAGCCGGATAACTGAAAAGAGCATATGATTATTAACAAAAGCCAAATATATGATTTTCTCATAAATCACTCCTTTCTGCTTCAAAGCTTATGATTGGTTATGGTGTTTGCCATAACCAATCATAAAATATATATAAAGAGGGGGGGGGAACGCGTTACTTATTATCTTACAAATTCAAATTCCATACCATTGGTTGTAAATACAGGAATCGTATCTAACGGAGCATCACACTCTGCAATAGTTCCTCCTTCATAGGTCTTACCAGTATTTACACATTTCCATTTCTTTCCTTCCGGTAAATATACGGAGCGCTTTCTCATGCCCTCATATAGTACCGGCGCAACTAAGATATCCGGTCCAAACATATATTCATCGTTTATATCCCAGCAAACTTTCTGATCCGGGAAGTCATAGAATAACGGACGGATTACCGGAGTACCTTTTTCGTGTGCTGCCCTCATCTGCTCTTTTACATAAGGTCTTAAGGCTTCCCTTGTCATGGTGCAGGTCTTTAACATTTCATATACATCCTCACCATAGCTCCAAAGCTCATTTTCTGCGCCGCTTCCAAAGGGTTCATTGAACATCTTAGCTGCATCAGATATATTAAAATCTATGGGAAGACGGAAGCCGTGAAGCCTGGTAACCGGACAGAACAAACCGAACTGGAACCAGCGTACCAGCAATTCATGGAATTTCGGATCATGAATATCTCCGCCGGTGAAGCCGCCAATGTCAGTAGTCCACCAGGGAATACCTGAAATTCCTGTATTAAGACCTGCGGCAAACTGCCTCCTCAGGCATTCGAAGGTAGAGTGAACGTCACCGGACCATAATAGGGTTCCGTATCTCTGGCTTCCTGCCCATACGCATCTTATCAGATTCAGGATATTCTCCTGTCCCTCTGCTTCCATGCCCTCAAAGAAGGTCTTGGCATATTCAAAGGGATAGAAATTGCTGACCTTAACAGCCGGCCCATTATAATAGCGGAAGTTGTCAAAATCGTAGTGGAACATATAATCCGGCTCTGCTTCATCCAGCCAGAATACCTTGATTCCATAGCTATAGTAATTCTTCTTTGCTTTTTCCCATACATATTTTCTGGCTGCCGGATTCATTGCATCATAGAACACTTCATTTCCCATAAAGTTCATATTGGTTGGAGTAGCTCTTTCCGAACGGACCAGGTAACCGAGTTCTCTCATTTCTTCGTAATTCTCACTGTTTACATCCACTGTGGGCCAGATTGATACCATCAGTTCAATGCCCATTTCCTTCAGCTCATCCACCATTGCCTTGGGGTCCGGCCAGAACTCAGGGTCGAACTTCCATTCACCCTGCTCCGTCCAGTGGAAAAAGTCGCACACAATAACTGATATCGGAAGTTCTCTTCTCTTATACTCCCGTGCCACTTCCAGCAGCTGCTCCTGGGTGGTATAACGCAGCTTGCACTGCCAGAAGCCGGTTGCAAAATCAGGCATCATAGGTGTTTTACCGGTTGCTGTGGCATAAGCTTCTTCTATTTCCGCAGGTGTGTCACCGGCAGTAATCCAGATATCAATATGCTCGGAACAGTCCGCTTCCCATATGGTAACATTATTGGCAAAGGTCACGTTACCGATTGCCGGGTTATTCCACAGGATACCATAGCCCAGATTGGAAAGAGCAAAGGGAACGCTTGCCTGTGAATTTCTCTGGGCAAGCTCTACGGAACAGCCCTTCATATTCAGCTGTCGCTCCTGGCGTTGTCCAAGGCCATAGATTTTTTCCTCATCCCTGCCTTCGAAACGAAGTTTGATTTTATAATCACTGGAGCCGATAATCGATCTGAACTCACGTCCGAATACTGCTAACGCACTGGTCTTTTCACCGCCATCGTTTACTCTCCAGAATTCCTCCAGTAAGGTTTCCCCTTTCTGGTTGTAATAGCTCAGCCATCCAAATTCATTAAATACTGCTTTAATCTTACCGTTTACAATGGATGCCGTGTTTTCTTCTACCGTAATCTTTGCATCACATGCTTTTCCAGGCAGTAACGCCCAGTCTTCCTCACTGACCTTTGCTGTTTTGGTTGCCCTTACACGGAAGCTGTTCTCTCCCCAAGGTTCAACCTGAACGGTTTCACCGCCATTAACGTAGATTAACTTATTTTTTTCCTGTAAAAATGCCATATTAACACCATACCTTTCTTTATAATAGGACTGCCTTTCCGTTATGTATTAACCCTGACAGTCATTTAGCTTTCTCCATGATTTGCCATATATCCTGCAGAGCAGCCAGGTTGCCAGGCACCCTGCGGGATTTAGATAAAGGATTTTCTTTTTACCGCTTGTATTTCATGTATCGATACCGCTTTTTACGAGCCTTGCATAGGAAGCTCAAACCATCATTGATTTTTTATTCTTTTTCACTGCTTTTACTAATCAGGTGCCACAAATCTTATGTATGAAATGTTATCCTGTTAATAACATACCCTTTCCTGTCCTATGGCACCTGATTTTATTCTTTTTGTGAGCTGCTTAATGAGCTGTTCTTATGATTATTTTGAAATATAGTAATTGTCGCAGGTTTCTTTCGTTACGATGCTGGCACCACTGTCCGCTGTCTTCGGAAGAGAAGGATATCCTTTTTCCATCCAGCCGTCAACGGGATTGATTAAGCCGTGTTTAATAAAATACAGATATACCATGGACCAATAACCCTGTGCGTAGGGAGCCTGGCTTACAGTAGCTTCTACCGCACCGTTCTTGATTGCATCAAGAGTCGCATCATCCGTATCGAAGGCCACAACCTTAATCTTGCCGGTAAGATTAGCCTCTGCAAGTGCCTGCTGGGTACCTGTGCTGGCTAAGAGTAATGCACAGAATACATATTTCAGATCCGGGTTATTCGTTAACAGTCCTGCTACGTTGGAGGCACAGGTAACTTCATCGGAACCGGAGTCAACCACCTGAACCAGTTTTATATTCGGATAGTTTGCTGCTAAAGTTTCAGAAAAACCTTTGATTCTTTCATTGATATTGGATTGTCCTGTTGTTGTTACTGCCGCAACCTTCCCGGAGCCGCCTAATTTATCACCGATATAGTTTGCTGCCGCAGCTCCTGCTGCATAGTTTTCTGTTCCCAAGAATGTAATACGGTCACTGTTCGGACTGTCAGAGTCAAAGGTTACAATGTTAACGCCATCTGCAACTGCCTTATCAATAACCGGTGCATAAGCATCTGCATCCATACAGCTTACGGCAATACCCGCGGGCTTTTTCGCACAGATTTGTTCAAAGGCTGTAACAGCCTCATTAACATCATATTCCGTCGTTCCGCCATAAACAGATGTTACACCAAACTGTTTTGCCGCATCCTCAAACCCTTTGTAACAAGTTTTCCAGTATGAATAACCGGATAAAAATGTAACCATGTAATATTCTTCACTGGGATCTCCGACAAACGAAGCATTTGCTGTCTCAACTGTACCGCCGGATGAGGTACCTCCCTCTTTTGTCTGATCCCCGTTTGATTTGTCTGCAGTCTCTTTTTTTCCTGAATTATCTCCTGTTGTCCTCGAGCTGCAGCCTACTGCCCCAAAAATCATCAATGCCACTAATAGAACCGCTGTCAATGATCTCCATAACTTTCTCTTTCCCATAGAACCATACCTTCCTTTCTTTTTCTTGTACTCCTCTATAAAAGTAAATATAAATTAGGCTTTATATTTACGTTTATGACTTAACAAATCAAAGAGTATTGCTAAAATAAGTATTGCACCGGAAATAAGACTCTGCCAGTTAACATCTACATTGAACAGTACCAGGGCATTACTTATTACACTTAACATAATGACACCGACAACCGCCCCAAGAATTGTTCCTTTTCCTCCGGTCAGACTGGCACCGCCAATAACTGCTGCAGAGATTACTGTCATTTCGGAACCGGCTCCCGTATTGGAGGTCGCTACACCAAACCTGGCAGAGGTCAGAATACCTGCAACCGCAGCCAGAGTTGCCGTGATAATGTATACCATCTGTTTTACTTTCTTTGCATTGATACCTGACAGTATGGCGGCTTTTTCATTGCTTCCGATATAAAATACCTTCATGGCAGCGGAAGATTTTTTAACCAGGAAGTCACCCAATACAGCCATAATAATGAAAATCACTACAATAATAGGAATACCAAGGATACTGGATTGTCCCAATTTCTTAAAGGAACTGATATCTGCACCGGCAGGTAAACTTAAGGAACTGCCGGCTGTCAGAACAAATACCGCACCACGTGCGATCTGCTGGATGCCCAGGGTTGTAATAAACGGATTTAACCCAACACGTCCAATCAAGGTACCTGTCAATAAACCGACCCCAATACATACTATCAGGGCAAGGATTGCTGCAAACCAAACATTTAATCCCATGCCTGCAAATACCACGGTCAAACAGGCTGACAGACCCATAATTGCACCAACCGAAAGATCAAAGCCTCCGCTGACCAAGGCCAAGGTCATACCAATTGCAATAATACCGTTGCAGGCCAGGCCAATCAGTGTTGTCCTGATGTTGGTTGCGCTCAGGAAAATCGGTGATTTGATTGAAATACCGATAATCAATATAATTGTTACCATTAAAACATTAAATTCTTTAAATGACCTAATCTTCCCCAAAATGCCATTCTTTGCGCTTTGCTGCATTTTTCCCATAAATTTTCCCTCCTAATATTCACAAAACTCAGAAATCTTTGCAATAATGTTTTCTTGCGTAATATCCTCTCCCTTTAGCTCTCCAACTAAATTACCGACATTCATGATTACTACTCTGTCACACATTCCTACAATTTCAGGCATCTCTGAGGAAATAATCACAACACCTACTCCCGCTTCCGATAACTCCCGCAGCATTGCATGGATTTCTGTTTTGGCACCTACATCGATACCGCGTGTGGGCTCATCCATAATAATTAATTTTGGATTCAGCGCCAGCAGTTTTGAAATCATAATCTTTTGCTGGTTACCACCGGACAGATTGTTCATAATCTGATTGACCGTTACATATTTGATATTGATCTTCTGTTTATAATCTGCCATTTGCTTGGTTACCATTCGCCGGTTCAGCAATCCGAACCTGGATATATTCTTCAGCTCCGGAGCCATCATATTTTCAAGCAATGTCATTGCTACGAACAGCCCGTCCTTTTTACGGTCCTCACTAAGATAGCAAATTCCATTATTTAATGCATCTGCGTAACATTTAATCGAAACCTTGGTTCCATTCAGATACACCTCACCTGACTTTGACTTGTCGATACCGCAGATTGCTCTCGAAACTTCCGTGCGGCCGGAGCCAACAAGCCCGCATAGACCAAGGATTTCTCCTTTTCTTACCGTGAAGCTGATATCCTTAAATTCCGGCAGTCTGGTAAAGCCTTCAACATGTAATATTTCTTCCTTCTCATTCACACAGGTGCTTTTATTGGGATACAGCTTCTTTACCTGCTTTCCTACCATTGATGAAATCACATGGTCGCTGTTGGTACTGCCGGTATCCAGGGTTTCAATGAAGTTGCCGTCACGCAGCACGGTAAGCCTGTCCGTAATTTGGAAGATTTCAGAAAGCTTATGACTTATGTACAGTATTCCTATCCCTTGCTTTTTGATATCTTCAATTATATTCATCAGCTTCTGTGCCTCAGATTCATTAAGACTTGATGTAGGCTCATCGAAGATAATGACCTTGCAGTTTAAGGAAAGTGCCTTTGCAATTTCAACAATCTGCTGCTGCGCTACACTTAATTCTTCCACTATCTGATCCGGTTTAATCGAACTTTCAAAGGGCTCAAGTACTTTTTCCGTCATTTCATAAAGCTTTTTCCTGTCAATAAGACCTCCTGTTTCGGGCAGGCGTCCAATAAATACATTTTCGCCTACCGTCACATGGGAACAAAGTGCCAGTTCCTGGTGAACCAGACCAATACCAGCTTTTTGGGCATCGCTTGGATTTTTGTACTCCTGCTTTATACCATCGAGAAAAATATCACCGTCATCCGGCTGGTGTACACCGGAGATAATATTTACCAGAGTTGACTTTCCTGCTCCATTTTCGCCTATCAGTGCATGTATTTCGCCTCGTTTCAGTTCAATTGAAACACCCTTTAAAACCTTCGTTCCAAGAAAACTTTTTTGTATGTTTTCAGTACTTAGGATAATATTATTTTCCAATAGTCTGCTTCCTTTCTAATTTTTGTTTTTAAGTTTTTTTTATATTTAATGTTTGTTTCATGTTTATATTTTATCGTTTATTTTCGTTTTTGTAAAGAGGATTTCGTCGCAAGTTGTCACATTTGTTAATATTGCTCAAATTATGTTTTATATTTTGTGCATTATTACTTTTATCTTTTTCGTTTCTTATCCTTTTGTTACATTTCTCCAAAATAACGAATAGGAGGATTTTTTCATTTCATTGTTTATTTCTTGTTTACACCTTGTTTATTCATTGGATTTTATTATAGTATTGCAAATATTAACAATTTCTTTTATAATAATAGTATTGTATTATTGAGGGAGAGAACACAGATGTTACCGGTAGAACGACTTAATCGAATAAAAAAAATAATTTCCGATAAAAAACAAATCGATGTGTTGACCTTATCGCAGGAGCTTAATGTTACGGAAGCCACTATTCGAAGAGATTTAGAGAAGCTGGAGAACGAGAATTTTCTAAAAAGAACTCATGGTGGTGCTGTCCTGAATGATGCGTCGATTGCAGTTTCAAATTTATTTGATATCAATGAAAAGGATGATTCCTCTTATAAGGTAATCAGTAAGATCGCATCTAAATTTGTCAACAATAATGAAGTTATATTCTTAGGCCCTGGCATTACCTCCAGATATATTGTCAGAGCATTTGATGATAAAATCAATTTAATGGTAGTAACCACCGACTTATTAGTTGCCAGTGATTGTGCGCAATTCTGCCCCCAGGTCAAGATATTTCTTCCCGGAGGCGAATTAAACAGCTCTAATCTTCAGCTTTCCGGACGAATCACGGATACAAGTCTGAAGTCCTTTTATTTTGACAGCGCATTTTTCGATATTGACGGAATAACCCTTGAACGCGGGTACAGTGCTTCTTCACTGGTAAAAGCATACATTATACAGGATGTTGTTACAATTTCCAAGCAGAATTTCGCGGTCTGCACCCATAATAATTTTGATACGGAGTCTGCCGCCATTGTGGGCAATATCAATATGTTTGACAATATTATCTCAAACGAATATGCTCCGCAGAAATTTAAGGAATACTACTTTATGAACAACAAACGTTTCTTTGCAACCTTTGATGCCTTCAGGAGCTGAATATGAAAAACACCATTTTATCATATCAAAATGTTTCCTTAGTTATTAATAATACCCCTGTCTTAAAAAACATCAACCTTACCATGCAGGAAGGCGAATTCCGCATTCTTCTCGGAAGCAACGGCTCCGGCAAATCATCCCTGACCCGCATCCTGGGAGGAATTTACCCCTATGGGCAATATTCAGGCAATGTTTATTTTGATAATCAATTACTGCACCTGAGTTCTCCAAAGGATGCGATTCTGAAGGGGATTATTCTGCTTCAGCAGGATACCTACCTTTATGACCAGTTATCGGTTGCTGAAAATCTTTACTGCCTGTTTCCGGGAAATAAGTCTGGACTGAGTCAAATGTCATCCTCACAGAAAATTGCAATGACAGAGGCATTATTTAAGGAGTGGGATATTAATCTGAATCCCAAAAAGCCCATCAGCAGGCTGAATGCCGGCCAGAAGCGGATTATAGAATTATTGCGTTTAATGTTAATTGATAATGCACCAAAGCTGCTTATTTTAGACGAGCCCTTGAATAATTTAAGTGACAGTTTCTTAAAAATGTTTTATCGGATTATTGAACATTTTATCAATGCCGGTACAGCAATCCTTTATATTACCCACCGTCTTGAGGAGGTCATGCAGTACGGCAGCAGCATCTCCATTGTAAAGGACGGCGAGCTTGTAACCACCTTTGAAAATCCAAGTACCGAAACGAAGGATGTTTACAAATTGCTGTGGAGCAACCTGACCTCAAACCGTTACCCGAAGCTCACCCTGAAAAGGGGAAATGAGGTATTTTGCGCAGAGCATCTGGGAAACGGCGATACCCTCCGGGATATCTCCTTTACCTTATACAAAAGGGAAATCATTGGAATCACCGGAGTAATCGGTGCCGGCAAAAGCATCCTGGCAAAGACCCTGTTTGGACTTTGCCCTGCCTCAGAAGGAAAATTCTATGTGGATTGCCTGGAAGCAAATATTCAATCGCCCCAGGATGCAATTAACCTCGGCATAGCTTATATAACCGATGAACGGATTGACGCAGGCTTATTTATGAATCAGACCTCACTGGAAAATGCATTCAGCCTGGGCTCCTTTTCATCCAGAGGACTTATCCGGGAAACCCCCTTTGAGCACAAGCAGTTTGCAAAATACAGCAAACGTTTGAATCTGTTCATCGACTCTCAGAGCAATCCGGAATTCCTCTCCGGCGGAGAGCAGCAAAAGCTCTTACTCATGCGCTGGTTCATGACTGCCTCTAAAATATTTATTTTTGATGAGCCAACCAGCCGCCTGGACATTGCTTCAAAAACAGATATCTATAATTTGTTCAATGATTTACTGCTAAAGGATGCTGCCATTATTGTCTGCAGCTCCGATTTGGAAGAGCTGACCGGTATCTGCGACCGGATTCTTGTATTGAATAACGGACGGATTACCTATGAGGCTGAGCGGGCGGATAAAACCAGCTTTTCTGAATTATACCAGCATATTGGGCTGGAGTAGCTACTGCTGCAAAATCATCAGTCTACAGCGGATTCAGTCCTTCCAGATAGGAATAAGTCAGGCTGCCACTAAAAGTTGAATAACCGGAACACTCATTATTGCTGCTTTCCAACAAAGAGTGTTCCAACTTTTTCTCCCTTCATAATCTTATATAGCGCAGATGGATTTTTACCATTTATGATAACGGTATCAATTCCCTGCATGGTTGCCAATTCTGCTGCCTGCAGCTTCGTTTTCATACCTCCCGTACCACGGCGGGAGCCAGCTCCTCCGGCTAAGGTTTTTATTTCCTCACCTATTGAAGTTATACATTCCAGCCGTTTTGCATTAGGATGGAGGCGGGGGTCCAAGTCAAAAAAGCCATCAACGTCAGACATAATAATAAGCTTTTGTGCTTTGCACAATACAGCAACAACAGCTGACAGCATATCATTATCACCAAATAACCTGTCCGCAGACTCAATTTCGGTATAGCTGACTGAATCATTTTCATTAACAACCGGTATAATCCCCATTTCAAGCAAGGCACCAAAAGTATTTATCAGGTTTTCCTTCTTTCCCTCGACTTCCATATCCTCGGCATTCAGTAATATCTGTGCTATCGTTTTATCATAGTCATTGAAGAATTTATCATATAAATGCATAAGGCTGCACTGCCCGATTGCAGCGGCAGCTTGTTTCAAAGGCATACCTGCAGGACGTGTTTTCCTTTGCAGTTTATTTGTACCTATTGCTATCGCACCGGAGGACACTAATATAATCTCATATCCCATATTTTGAAGATCGGATAATACACAGGCAAGGCGGTCAAAAGAACGCAAATCATTTTGCCCTATGTCATTTGTCAATGTGGAAGTTCCGACTTTTATTACAATTCTATTCTGATACTTTCTCACCTTACACCTCTATTATAGCTGGAATATGTCCAACAAACGGCAGAAAATTATGGATAATTTGAGCTGTACTGATTTTCAAAAAACCGGTAGTTGTACCGTCACTGCACCCATACCATTCTTCAGCTGCAACCTCTTTGTCAATCACAATCCCCACCGCATTTTTGTTATCATGAATAGCACTGAAGACCGTAGCCGCACCAATTTTAGTTCCCAACATGCTTTCCATTAAACCAACAGGAGCAAAAGATACACGTGACACCTTCAATTTATTGCTGAAATCCTTTGACTTAAATGGTTTATCACCTAATGTAATGAAAAGATAGAAAGCAGTTTGCTGCCTATTGCAAAGAAATAGGGTTTTTACCATCTTCATATCTAATTTTCTGTCAATGTTGATACATTTTTCCATGGTAATTGCCGCGTCCGTCGCAACACGTACAAATGGAATATGCAGACTTTGCAATATTCGATAGGTTTCTTTTTGCAGTGCGGTCTCAAACTTATCCGGTGGTGTTGTGTAAATATCACTTACATAAAACATAATTTATTCCCTTCCTTTCCCTTGAAAGCTTTGTGGAAATACTGTATCATAAATCAATGGATTACAAAAGTGAATGTTTATCATGTAAAGCATGACAAATTCAGATGTTATGAGGTTAACAAATTATGGATATGAATATTCAGAAATATATGGCATTTGTTAGTACGGTAGAGCATGGGAGCTTTACAAAAGCCGCAGAAATGCTGCACTATTCCCAGTCCGGAATCAGCCGTATGATAACCGACTTAGAAAAAGAATGGGGTGTCTCAATTCTTGAACGCGGCCGCTCCGGTGTGCGATTAACTTCGGATGGCTTAAAATTATTGCCCTATGCAAAAAGCGTCTGTGAGGAATACCGGAAGCTGCAGACACAGGTTGAAGAATTGAACGGACTGCAATCCGGACTTATTCGGATAGGTACGTTTTCAAGCGTAGCAACACATTGGCTTCCAAATATTATTAAGGAATTTCAGAAGGACTATCCTAATATTGATTATGAGTTATTATTGGGTGATTATATGGAGATTGAAAACTGGATTTTAGAAGGGCGTGTTGATTGCGGATTTCTTCGGCTTCCAACAATACCGGAGCTTGAAACCTTTTTCCTGGAACAGGATAAGCTGCTTGTGGTATTGCCCGAAAACCACCCGCTTGCCAATTGTGATTACTTTCCAGCCGACGCTTTAAATGACTATCCTTTTATGTTACTGGAAAAGGGTGCTAAAGCAGATGTCTCAGAAATATTCGAGGAATGCAGCGTTTCTCCTAACGTTCATTTCACAACTTGGGACGACTATGCAATCATGTCGATGGTGGAAAGCGGTTTGGGCATCAGTATTTTACCGCAGCTTATATTACAGCGCGTTCCCTACCGTATAGTAACAAAGGAATTGGAAGTACCCGCTTACCGAAAAATTGGATTGGCTGTAAGAGATAAAAAGAGTATGTCTCTTGCCGTTAAGAGATTCTTAGATTATATGAAGTACAGGTCACCAAATTAAATCCAAGTGCCGTTTATTCATAGCCTTATATTATCTTTGCATTTGACAACTTTCATAACATGAAATATACTTGACATATATCAATTGCATTCAATAAACATTATATTTTAAGTACTTTTGTGAGGTTAAATTATGGAAAATAATAATGAAAAACAAATATCAGCAAGAACCCAGCTCGAATTAAGTCTTGGTGAACAGCTGAACGCCCTTATAAGTGCATCCCATGCTCTTAATGTCAGAACCGCCGCTCTTTTCGATTCGACGCTGCAGCCGGCGGCTTTTCTGATTGTTCGCTGGCTTTTATCCTATGGACCGGCAACTGCTACCACACTGGCTGAATCCACTGCTATGGACAGAAGCTCCGTCAGCCGCCTTGTGGCACAGCTGAAACAATTAGGTTATGTACAAAGCGAAACCTCTCCGGAGGATCGCCGCGGAGTGATAATATCACTGACAGAGGCCGGACGGGAAAAAGCATCAAATGCTATTAAAGAAAAGGAAAAGGAATTTTATAAACGCATATCAACCTGGGAAAATTCAGACCTTGAAACCTTTATTGACCTGCTTAGAAGTTTTAACGTGAATGGAAGCAGCTCTTCACTTTAATTGCTCTGTAAAAGAACCCTGTAAAGAAGTGAAATAAACTACTTTTATACAGGGTTCTTTCTATAGGTGCTGTTTTTACACCGAAACAGCCCTCTTTTTTACTTTTTGGATAGTTTAATCAGGATAGAATCTTCCAATAATGAATCCCTTTTATAGACTCCTGAATAGTGAAAAATCTTCCCACTGTTATATTATTTCTTATTATCATAAAAATCTTTAAACTGCTTCTGATACTCTGCCACATAGTTATCAATACCTGCATTTTTCAGCTTCTTTAACGCTGCTCCGATTGCTTCATCGTAATCTACAAAACCATAAGTAATCGGCTGAAAATATTCCTGCTCGACAGCCTGAAGCATTGCATATTCCGTATTAACCGGTGTCACATCAAAAACAAAGCCAAGGTCCTTCTGGGGTATACTGCCTTCATTCCAGTTTTCATAGGTTTCAATCTGGTCTTTTGTGATGTAGCTTTGATAACGCTTAAAGTTGATATTATCCGGAAGCCAGGTATCAAACAAGGTATCCGAATTAATCATTTCCAATTGTCCGCTGTCCGTGATATTATAGTCTTTTCCTTTTACACCATATAAAATAAAGTCCACCCATTCCTGGCTGCTTTGAAGCAGATTGATCAATTTTACATATCCTTCTTTTTCCTTCCCTTCAACATTGGCACTTACAGCGAATGCAGTTGAATAAGTACCGCGGGACATTAAAGGCTTTTTACTGACATCACCGATATAATAGTTTTTAAATACGGCGTTGGGTGCCGCTTTTCTGACCATATCTTCATATTCAAATACACGGTAGCTTGCCCCTACTGCAAAAAGTGCTTTTCCATTGGAAAATTCCGCATCAGCCTGAGAGCCATTGGATAACGCATAGCTTGGAATCAGACCCATCTTATTCCATTTTCTTATAATTTCGCATGCTTGTTTGTATTCATCCGAAGCATAGTAATTATATACCGTAGAATCCTCCGGTTTATTACCATCTGTCGATACAAAGCTGTTCAAACGGTGCACATTCATCTCCGATGCAATTGCTCCATTCAGCATCTGGGGGACTATCCCTCCTCTGGAGAAGCCTATCATATCCGGATATTTCGCTTTTGCCAGGGCATAAAATTTTTCAACATCTTCCACTGTTTTCAGATCTGTCATTCCTACTTCCTTCAGAATGTCTTCTCTCGCAATAATTACATAGTTCTCACCGGCATTGGGCTTGTTGCCAAAGGGTAATGCATACAGCTTACCGTCTATTTTCCAGGTATCGAAGCCTTCTTCACCCCCGCAGTTCTTCTTCAGATCACCAGCATATTTGTCAGCGGCTTCTGTTAAATCAGCATAGTATCCTTTTGCCACACATTTTGCCAGAAATTGAACATCCGTATAGGTCACAAATTTTTCCCCGGTAGAAAGCATCAATTCCGTTTTTCCTCCGGCATACTCTGACCATGGCAGATACTGGACAGTTACATCAACATTAATTGCCTCCAGCACCTTATCATGGAATTCATTTGCTGCAAAATCACTCATCCTCTCCGATCCTTCCCCATAAAGAATCAGCGTTGCCGTTGTTGGTTTCTCCTTTGCAGTCTCCCCTGTCTGAGTCTCTGAAGATGATTTCTCTGTCTTCGTGTTTCCACACCCCCCAAGTACCAGCAGCATAGTAATTGCCACCAGCAATACCGCCATGAATTTTTTCATTTTCATGCTTATCCTCCTTTAAATAAAATAGTATTGTTAATCAGTTTTCACTGTTTTAACCTTTTAATGCCCCAACCGTAACTCCCTTTACAAAATGCTTTTGGATGAACGGATAAACCAGAATAATCGGCCCAATGGCAATGCATGTGATTGCCATTTTTATTGTCTGCGCAGGCAGCACAACATGGGAAGCTAAACTGCTGGATGGATTGGATGCCAAAAACTGAATATTTGACATCATTTTATATAGGATGTACTGGATTGAATAATATTTTTCATTGTTAATCAGCATAAGGGGCAGATAAAAATCATTCCAATACTGCAGCGCATAAAATAACGATATCGTAACGATACCTGCTTTTGACAACGGCAGGATAATTTGTCCCAAAATGCGAAAATGACCTGCACCATCGATTTTAGCGCTTTCCAATAGTTCATAGGGCAGCCCTTTGATAAAATTACGCATCAAATACATATTAAAAACATTCATAGTATAGGGCAGAATCATTGCAAGCATATTATCCTTCAGGCCAAGATACTTTGTACATATTAAATACCAAGCCATCATACCTCCGTTAAATAACATGGTGAAATATGCAAAAAATGCTAATTTGCTACTATGCTTGAAACCTTTTACTGAAATAACATAAGCATAGCAGACAGTAACAACTACCGACAGAAATGTTCCTGCAAACGTATTAATCAGACTCACTTTGTAGGCATTTAATAATTTTCCTCCCTGGGTTTGGAATACATATTTGTAAGTTTCCAGCGACAGGGCATCCGGGATAAGGCTAAATCCATGATTTGCCACCTCCGCCTCCGATGTGAAGGACCCAATAACTGCAAAAACAATCGGAAAAATACAAATTACAGACATAATGCCCAAAAGCAGATAAAATGAAACAATCAAGACTTTATCTCCTGTTATTTTTTTCTTTTTCATTCTTCTGACTATCCTTTCTTCTCTAATATCCTGGTTTTATGTAATAACCTTCCTGTGTCCATGTTCATCATTTTTAGAATAACGTAGAATCTTTATCAAACTTTCCGCTGATTTTATTTGCAGCTACCACAAAGATGAATCCGAAGATTGACTGATACAGCGCTATTGCAGATGCAAATGCCATTTCTCCGTTTCGGACTCCGCTCCGGTATACGAAAACATCAATTAAATCTGTTGTAGGGAACAATACCGGATTTAAGTTTGTAACACCCACAATCATATTTAAATTTCCTTTCAGTATATTTCCTACGGAAAGCAGGAATAAAATTATAATTGTTGGCTTTATTAAGGGCAACGTTATTTTACGGATGCACTGCCATTTTGTAGCACCATCCACCTTTGCTGCTTCGTACAAAGAAGAGTCAATGCCGGTTAATACACCGTAGTAAATAATAGAACTGTATCCGCTGCTTTGCCATACATTTACGATGACCAGAATAAGGATCCATGCTTTTGGATGTGCATAAAAATCATAGGGTTCCTTCCCAAAAGAAATCAGCGCCTGATTAATCAATCCACTTTCTGAATTTAACAATGCGAATAAAATTGCACCCACTACCATCCAGGAAATGAAATATGGCAGAAACATAATACTCTGGGAAACCTTTATAAAAGGCTTGTTTTCTATTTCATTTAACATGATAGCTAAAGTTACGGCAACTATTGTTCCGATTGCAAAAAACAAAAGATTATACATTACGGTAAGTCCCGTTGCCCGCATAGCAGTAGAAATATTATGAAAGAAGAACTGAAAGTTCTTTAATATAGGATCCGCCCAGGGGCTTCCATATATCCCCCCTCTAAAGTTATAGTCTTTGAAAACAAGCAGAATTCCTGTCATTGGAAAATAGGAAAACAGCAGCAAAGAAATCACTCCCGGTAATGCCAGTATATACAAGGGTCCGTCCTGCCGAAGCGACGCTAATCTGTTTTTGCCCTTCTGTCCGGACTTTCGCCTGACAATTCTTTTTTCTTTTTTCATAAATAAAATATCCTCCATTCCTGCCCGAACGAATTTCTGATTTTTGTCATTCGCATCGGTACTGGTTTCATCTATTTGGTATTCGTAATTATAGCTTACGGATTTTCAGTAATCTATAAAAAAAATACATAATCCTTGCAATAATCCATTATCTTATTGCAAAAACTATGTATTAATTTTATATTATATATAAATTTTATCTATTATTTCGATAAGCAGACGGTGATGTACCAAATTTTTTCTTAAATTGTGCTGAAAAATAAGAAACACTATTGAAACCACAAACTTCAGCAATCTTTTTTACACTTGCTTCCGGATTTATTAGCAACAGCTCTTTTGCATAGGTAAGACGCAAGTCATTTACATATTCAGGAAATGTCATTCCGGCATATTCGTTAAACAAACGGCTGAAATAGGATACAGAAATATGAAACCGATCCGCCACCTGTTCCAGGGATATGGTATCACTTTTATAATTTTCCTGGATATATGCAATGGAATCCATCATATTTATTCTGATTGATTTTTCCTGCGCAACTTTTGTTTCCAAGCAAGTATCCATCATTATCTGGGAAAAATATAATACTAATTGTTTTTGATCAAATAATGATGTGATTTTTACATAGTGGTTTAAGTAATATGTCTGGTATTGCTTACTATTTAATGTAAAACCACTGGCTATTTGATTCATTTCTGTTGCAAATTCCGCAAGAAAGAGCAATTCTCTTTTAATCTCATATCCGTTAATGTCTCTTAAAAGCGGCTCCAGCAAATCTATTGCTGTCTGGCAATCTCCTGCCTTCATGTAATCCAGGATATTACTGTAATTCTTTTTTGGAATATCGGCGTCAATCTTATTATTCAGGGCTTCCGTATCCATTATTATTTCACTTTGTCCCAAAATATTGTACTTTGTGCAGGAAAACACTTTACTAAAATACGGCCGTAAATCTTTTTCCTGATCTATTACTTTGGAGATTGCACAAAAACACCGGATTCCCTTTTCCATTTCAACCTCATTGATAACTTTCATCAGTTCAGCTTTTAATTCTTCTCTTAAGGACAGTTTATTAATTCTTTTTTGTTCCTTTATCAGTAATAAAAAAGAATCCCCATCCTCTTCTTTGAATATTTGCAGTTTACATCCCTTACACAAGGTCTCCATTGTGGAATGAACTTTTATTGACAATGCATTAAGCTCCATGCTGGCATATTCTGTCCAAAACAATACAAAAACGCACTGCTCCCCTCTGTCCGATAGCATTAATGCACTTGGTATTAAATCTGTCTGAGTGTTTCCTCCCAGGTATCGTAAGATTTTATTGGAATAATATTGGGAAGATATTGCATTAATCTGACTCAAAATCTTTTCATTGGTCATTTCCATTTTCTTAATGCTATATTCTTCATCGCCTAAAACCATAAAGGAAGAGCTATCCCATAATTCATTGAAAAATTTTTTTATTGGATAATAAATCTTATTTGCCATTATAACGGAAATTATCAATACCAGCAGAAGAACCGGGATAGAAGTTATAAAAATATTTTTTCCGGCTTCCTTTAACTTCTGCGAACTAAATTGAAAATCCTGAAGCATAACAATGTAGGTGTTTCCTTGAACATTGCTTTTACTATTACAGATATATTTTATCTGATTCAATACTATTTCCTTGCTCTTATAAGTCTCTGTCTGATTCCTGATAGCATTCCATATTTGAAGCCTGTCCTTATCTGCAATCTTATCTTTTTCTGCTAATATCTCTCCGTCTTTGCTGAAAATAAAAAGATAATTTCCATTGTGGTTCTGCTCTAAAATTTTTTTCTGAAGCTTCTCGAGATTTATAATATAAATAATACCTCTCTCCGGCTTTCCATACAAAGTCTCTCTTTCCGTCTGGAATATACAAAGTTTTTGCTTCTCTCCCTGTTTTATTAAGAAGTATTGCATATCATCCTTTGATGCCTGCAATTTCGTTATTATTGATTTTTGTTCCTTTTCTCCGGGATAACTGGCTCCGGAAATAAAATCTATTGTCTGATTACGATATAGACAAATATAATCTATCACACCATTATTTGAAATAATATTATTCAGGGAGCGGCTGATTTTATACTCCCTTGCAAATTCCGAAGACGCGGAGTAAAGATAATTTTTAATATCCGGCTCCTGAAAAGTATTCTGCAGCTGCGTATGGTATAAATTAATATAATTTTCATAAATATTATCAATATTATCCAATTGCTCAATTCCCATTTCAAATATCTGTTTCTTCAGATAGGAATTGAACCACGAAAACAGAGAAGTAATCATAATAAGCTGTGCCAGCGCTCCGACCAGAATATAAGTGACTATCAATATCTTATAATAATGCTTATTTGTGATTTCAAAGTTCCTGTTCCTGACCTTCCACATAGTAAACCCCACTCCATTTTAAGTTTTTGGCAATAAGATATAAGCTTATTTCGCCCAATAACATAAATAGTTCCTAATTAACTTATATCATAAATTGTATAGAAAAGTACTTTTGTAATCAAGTCAACTCTTGTACAATTGTGGATTTTATTTGTGTTTCAAGTTTAAACCGCCATTCCTTACTCTATTTCGCGATATTCTCTGGGTGCCTTACCTGTTATTTTCCTGAAATTACGATGAAAGGTCCTGAAATTATTATAGCCGCATTTTGCTGCCACTTCACCTACTGTTTGCTGGGAGTTTTTCAGCATATAGCATGCCTGGGAAATCCGATACTGATTCAGGTAATCTGTAAAGGTCATGTTCATCTGCCGGACAAACAGCTTTGACAGATATGGATAGTCATATTGCAGATGTTTTGCAACATCTTTCAGGGTACAATCCTCCGAATAATTTTCCTCAACATAGAGCAGCATCTTATAAAACACCTTTGCCTGTGCTGACTGCTGTACAGGGATAAAGGATTTCTGATTTATGAGTTCAGCACAGACTCCATAGATAAAGCTTTTCTGGCTATAGACAGAATTCAGCTTACTAAAAGGAACACTTTCCGAATGCAATACATTGTCATCTGGAATTACACTTTTAAAATTCATGAAAAAATCGCCGATCAATTCTGGCGAAAATAAGATAATTGTAATATCCGAGCAGTCTATGGTCTTAAATTCATGCATTTGATTCGTAAAAATAAAGACCATATCATTTTCCTTCAGCAGATATTCTTTTTGATCAATGGATACATATAGTTGCCCATTATTAACATAGATTATTTCATATGCACGGTGAAAATGAAGGGGAAAGCTATAGTTTTTTAAAGGAAAGAAATCAAAGAAATCTTTTCCCTCCACTCCGTGTTTTTCAAAAAAGACCATACTGGCAATACTCCCCTTTCTTCCATCCTTATCCCCATGCATATCTAAGCTTGCTTGTGATACTGCTTAAATAGAAAGATATAAAATGCAACGAATTCTTCAATCTAACTAATTTTACCGGCTCTCTGCCGCTAATTTGGGCAGCCTTCCACAACACTAATATTGTCTTATACTATACTATATTTTGAATAGAACTGACAACTATTATTTCCTATAATAAAATAAAAGAATTGAAAGGAGTAGAGAAATTTATGGAGTATCATGTAGCAAAAAACGGCTCCGATCAGAGCCAGGGGAATGAACAGGCGCCCTTTCTGACAATCAACAAAGCGGCAGCAATTGCTGCAGCCGGAGACACTGTTATTATCCATGAAGGAGTATACCGTGAATGGGTAAAACCAAAGTATAAAGGCTTAAGCAACAAGAGAAGAATTACTTATGAGGCCGCAGAAGGTGAAAATGCAGTAATCAAAGGCTCCGAGCACATTAAAGATTGGACGCAGGTCCAGGGGAATGTATGGAAAGCCACTTTGCCAAACGCATTGTTCGGTGACTACAATCCCTATGCCCTGGAAGTATCCGGTGACTGGCTTGTCACAGTTGAGGAAACCAAACACTTAGGAGATGTTTATTTAAACGGTATGTCTTTTTATGAAGTCAGCTGTTTTGAGCAGTTGCTTCATCCTGAGGTCAAAACGGAAATACTGGACCACTGGACCAGGCAAATTGTCCCAGTTCACAATCAGGAACAGACAAAATATGTCTGGTTTGCAGAAGTGAATACCGATACCACCTCTATTTATGCAAATTTCCAGGGTGCTGATCCAAACAGGGAATTGGTTGAAATCAATGTTCGCAAATCTTGTTTTTATCCCCAGGAGACAGGGATTGATTATATTACGGTAAGAGGTTTAGAAATGGCGCAGGCTGCAACACCATGGGCACCTCCCACAGCGAACCAGCCCGGACTGCTTGGTGTCAATTGGAGCAAAGGCTGGATTATTGAAAACAATATCATCCACGATGCAAAATGCAGTGCCATCAGTATTGGGAAAGAAGCCACCACCGGGAATAATTACTCCACTGTCAGGAAAGACAAGCCCGGGTATCAATACCAGCTGGAAGCTGTCTTTTCGGCTGAACGCAATGGCTGGTGCAAGGAAAAAATCGGTTCCCACATTATCCGGAATAATACTATTTATGATTGCGGGCAAAACGGAATTGTAGGTCACATGGGCGGTGTCTTTAGTGAAATCCATCATAACCATATTTATAATATTGCTCTGAAACGTGAGTTCTACGGCCATGAAATCGCAGGAATCAAGCTGCACGCAGCTATCGATGTCCAGATTTATCACAACCGTATTCATGACTGTTCTTTAGGATTATGGTCCGATTGGCAGACACAGGGAACAAGAATTAGTAAGAACATATTCTACAGAAATAACCGTGATTTATTTGTGGAAGTAAGCCATGGTCCCTATATTGTTGATAACAATATACTGGCTTCCGAATATGCCTTAGACAATGTATCACAGGGCGGTGCTTATATAAACAATCTTATCTGCGGTAAGATGATTCACCGGAAGGAATTGAATCGTTCCACACAGTATCACCTGCCTCACAGTACTAAAATTGCAGGCTTTGCTATTGTTTACGGGGGTGATGACCGTTTTTATAATAACATTTTTATAGGGGCTGACAGTTTAGAAGGAGTCGGAACCTCCCATTATAAAAACTATACGACATCTTTAGAGGAATATATTGAAAATGTACACCAAAAACCGGGTGATGTTGAAACATTTAACCTGGTCGAGCAGCCTGTCTATATTAATCATAATGCCTATTTTGCAGGGGCAGAGCCCTTTGAAAAAGAAAAAGACATGCTTTCAGCTAAAAGCTTTCAGCCAAATTTCAGTTTGATCGAGAAGGGAGAGAATGTTTATCTCTCCTGTGAACTGCCGGATAATTTTGATGGTTTTCCCGGTGAAGTGCATTCAACAGCAACACTGGCGCGAGTCCGCATCGTTGATGCCGAATTTGAGAACCCTGATGGCAGTGAAGTCATTCTGGATACGGATTTACTGGATAGGCAGAGAGCTGAAAAGAGCCCGGTAGGACCTGTCAGAGAGCTGAAAAAAGGCAAGAATTATATTAAAATTTGGTAATCTCCTTTAGTAATTTCCTATAGAAGAAGCCTTGCATTTTGAACCGACTTCCAATCGTTAGATTTAGGTCTAACTTTTGGGGGTCGGTTTAATAAAGTGCAAGGCTTCTTTTTTAAGGATATCCTTTAAAACATTTTGTTACCAGACTTAGATTCTTTGACAAGTACATGTCGTATAAATAATCCGCTTTTAATCCCTGGTTAATCTAACATTTAAATACAAACAACAATGCTGGTATAGATAAAAGCCACACATTTAAGCAATTTCAAGCCTTCCCTGTAATATCAAGCCCTGATATCCTTTTACCAGACTTTTTTGTTCAGTTCTCAACTCTCTTAACTTTAAAAATTGCAGCACACAGGGCAGAAACCAATGGCGTGGTAGCAATAATCCCCACCGAGCCTGCTATTCCCTGTAATATTTCAATCACGATCATATCACTGTTCAATATCTGAATCATTGGGTACTGATAAATTTGAAACAGGATCAACAGGTTAAAGGCCGACCCGACAAATGCAAGTATCAATGTATTTGCCATAGTTCCCATGGCATCCCGCCCGATATTCATTCCGGAACGGAAGATCTGCTTTCCGGATATGGACGGATTCTGCTCATATACCTCATGGAGTGCAGATACAATGGACATGGAAGTATCCATCAAGGCTCCCAGGGACGAAAGAAGAATACCGCTGATCAGCAGGCCGCTGATCTTAAGAGGTGAGTCCGAAGCCCGGATTACCAGCTCCTCTGCCTCGGACATATTAAATCCGTTTATGGGTGTCAGAATGGTTATGAGCCATGCAAAAATTCCGGCTGCTATAACCCCGCCAACGCATCCCAGGAAAGCACATAGGGTCTTCCTGGTAAATCCGGTCAGCATCAGCAGGGCACCTGCGCTGGTATAGGCCGCAATCAAAATGGAAGCGATAACCGGAGAAACACCTTTTAGAACCAAAGGAATTAAAATATACCAAAGATTAAGCAGTGTAAACAGCAGTCCGAACAATGCCCTTGCTCCCCGCTTCCCGCCTACTGCTATCATGAGTATGGCAAAAGCAAGCAGTGCTATGACCAGTATGCTGCTGCGGTCATAATTGGGAATGGAAACAACATACAGCCCTCCTGTATCATCGTAATCCAGCCGGACAATCAAACGGGTCCCAAGCTTTGCATCCACATTGTAATATGCATTTACATAGTTCACCGTTTCCAGCACCGCTCCCTTATGCTTTCCGGTAAGAAGGGTCACTTCCAGCTTCTGCTCTCCGATTCGCCTTCCTTCCGTCCAGCTATCCGGTGCCGCATTATCACTTATTATTCCAGTAACCCTGGCAACGGCAAACATTCGTCTCTGAGCAGATGACAGCACATCCTCCGGATCAGGGCGGTTTAAAATAACGGCTGCTCCTATAAAAATCAACAGCATTACCACCGCAGTTATAATCTTTACCTTCAGGTTCATTTTCATAGGGTATTCCTCTCTGGTCAGGTTACTTTACAGTAATATTTTTGCTGAAGCTCTTCTTCTGTCCGTTCTCTAAAATGACACTTACTGTTATCCTGACGGTTCCTTTTTTCTTTGCCGTAACAGTCCCGTTACCGGACACATCGGCAATGTCCTTCTTGCTTACCGTATAGCTCACCTTTGCCTCTTCCTGTCCAAGAGGCTCCTCCTTTGTAAATGCGGAAACCTTGGTTAATTCCAGCGGAAGACTTACTTTAACATTTACTTTGCTTCCCTTTGTAAGGTTGACTTTTACTGATACGGTAACCCTGTCTACTAATTTAACAGCATCCTTTACCTTCTCTGTGCAGATAACGTAATTTCCTCCCCTTAGAGCAGAGAGCTTCAGGTTCCCATTCTCAGCTATGGTCTGTGGATTGTTTGCCACTTCTTCCAAAGCACCGGTCCTGGTATTCCTGTGGTAGATATATACCTTTTTGCCTGCCGGTATGGAAAGTGTACCTTTCACAGGCACTGTCACTACCATGCCTGCCGGTAACGTACCCTCTGTCCCCACTGACAGAACTCCTGCTGACTTTGGCGCTGCTTTTGTATCTTTTGTTAATTCAACTGACAGGTTCAGCTCCTTTGAAGCTGCTGTTATCTTCTTTAATTCAGAAGCAGGAATGTTAACGGCGTACCCCCTGGTATTGGCATTAGCTATATTGACCGTAAGGTCCTGTCCGGATTTCTTTGCTGATAATAATGCCTCCCTGTTCAATACAATGGCATTCACCGCTGCATTCTTTACCTCAGGAATCGATATCTCAATTACTACACCCTTTTTAACCCGGCTGTCTGTCAAAACATCCTTTAAAATTTCTTTATTTATGGTTATTTTAAGATTTCCAGTACCGCTTTTTACTGCAGCTTTCAGTGTTTTTTCACTGATTTTCACTTTCACTTCAGCTTTTCCGCCAGTAATCTTACTTACCGCTTTATCAGGGACTATTTCCGTTACCTTCCCCGGTTTAGGAGTAACTGGCTTTGGTGTAGGCGTAACCGGCTTTGGTGTAGGCGTTACCGGCTTCGGTGTTGGTGTGACCGGCGTGGGTGTTGGTGTGACTGGTGCAGGTGTTGGCGTTAACGGTGCAGGTGTTGGCGTTAACGGTGCAGGCGTAATTACCGAATCAGCCGGTGTACATACAATATCCCCGCGATCCCTGATACGGATGCGGGCTGCAAGGCCCTCAAATGTATTATCATAAGAAGCCAGGCCGACTGCGGTAATCTTGTTACCAGCTGTTAAATTCCTGATTTCCCTGTCGGTTGTAATATAACCGTCAATAAAGATTCTGGCAGTGCCTCCGGCAGCATCCTCCACAAGAATAGTCTGGACAGCTCCGTTTGCCAGCTCAACCTTTTTTATCTTTCCGGAAAGCTTTACAAGGCTTCCAAGATAGGTCCTGTCATTTACCTGCTGTGCGGTTACTACCTTGGGTTCTACTGTTTGGGTATTGCTGTCTACCAGAGAGATACTGCTGACGTTTAGCTGCCTTTCACCCTGATAGGAAGATGTTGTTCCCGTTACACGAACCTTCTGACCCACCTTAAAGTCTCCGGATACAGGGAAGGCATTAATACCGGCTGTTTCATCCTGCAGATAAATACAGTCAAAAAAGGCTGTGGCTTTATCATATCCGGAAGCATTGGAGGTTACGACACCTTCGACCGTAAATTTAACCCCTTCTTCCGCTTCCTTTTGTACTTCTGCTATCTTATTGATCTGGGTAGGATTTACATAACGGATTAAGTTCTGTAAAATCGTATAGTTTGAGTAATTTAGCTCTGCATTTGTGTCTGAAACGGTGGCCTGGATTTCAAAGTTACTCATAAATGCCGCTCCGTCAACAATTACCATGGACTGAGTTCCGTTTGCATGTGTGACATTCTCACTTGCAAGCACCATCAGACGACTGTCATCCTTAGCATATTCATACTTTGGTGTACTTCCGCCAAGACTGTCATTATCACAGTCCTTTGAATAGGTTGATCTGTGTCCGTATACAATTGGTGATACACCGGCCGGCAATACGGAAACAGGATTTCCATTCTTATCCACCGCATAAATAGTAGCACCGCCATACTGGCTGAAGCGCTGTGTATAAATATTGTCATTGGGATGGTTTGCATCATATACAATACCTTTGGTCAATGGATTATCCCAATTATAGGTAGTTAAATACAATCTGGCCTTATTAGCTTCACTTCCGCCTGCATTCAGTACATCATCATAGGCACCGTCATCACTGATCCGCAAAGATGCCCCAACTGCTTTCAGCAGCTTATTCTGCTGCGCCGCCATGTGGTACTCTGCCGGAAAAGCTTTATAGTTCTCGTATAAATCCGACCAGCCGCAGAGCACTAAGCTTCCTCCGGCTTCTGAGAAGCCCTTGACTGCTGCTATTTCTCCATCGGTATAATTTGCATAGGGTTCCCGGAGGGTAATACCGTTACGGCGGCTTGGCGCTGTCAATATGAGCATTTTATACTTACCGTCTGCATTTTTAGCAGCCGCTAACAAATCCTCACTGGTTTTCAGAATAACGCATCTCACATTGCTTTGTGCTGCAAGCAGGCTGAAATTACCCATGGAATCTTTATAATTTCCGGCAACATATTCATTATAGTGGCTGCCGTCAATTCCGATATAGACCAGCTTATTGGCATCCCTGACATCCAGGCTGATATCCTTTGTAAAGGTGTAGTCAAGGCCTCCTGCCGTCAAGACCGCCTCAACCGTCAAGGTCTGTACTTTGGCCTTTTCCGGTGTGAAATCATAATTGACTGCCGCATTCGTTCCCTTTGCGACCGTACCTGCATTCGTCTGCTGGTCAATAACAGTGCCATCCAGCTTATAGGTCAGGGATTTAATGACCGCATCCGTTGATTCACTGTTAAACAGAGTTGTTTTAACCGTCATTTTTTCTCCGGTAACCGGTGTGCTGGTACTGCTTTCCACATTTGAAATTCCAAGCAGCTTTGTACTGCCAACCCAGACAGGTGCTGTTACGGCAATATCACCGTCCTTTTCTTTTACCCGGATATAATAGTAGCTGTAATCCGGCTTCAGTGCCGCGCTCAGCTCCTTGCTCTGTGCATTTACATCCCAGGAATAAACAACACGTCCGCTATTGGCAATTACCTCTGCTTTTTGTATGGTATCATCCGGATCATTTAAAACTACTTTTAAATTAAGGCTTTCCGGCACTTCCTTTATGATAGTTCCCATTAATTCATCGTTTACAGTATAGGTAATCTCCAGGTTCTTATCTTCCGTTGCATAAACCTTATGATTCCTTAAGGCATCGTAAATACCCTGTTCCGTAAAGCTGTCGGTAATGATTACATCCCTGGCATCATTTGCATTTCCCCATTTGCCCTTATGGTTATCCTGATTATTTGTAGGGGCTACATGCCAGCCTTTATCCAATGCCATGGTGTAATAATTATAGGACGGGAAATATCCGCCGCTGCCGACCGCACCTTCCCCGTTGCCGACTTCGACCAGCGTAATCCGGGAATCAATTTCAGGATTCCAGTAAGCAAAATCACTGAAGGTACCAAAGGTCGTACCCGGGTGATTGAACTGGCTTACTGTATCAGCCCCTTCCGGCTGGCTTAATAAGGCATAGTATGCTTTCATTCCGGCATCATTGGTCTTGTTGTTTAAGGTTGTGTTATTACGGCTTACAATGCCTTCCGTATTCCAGGTATTAATATGCCCCGGCCCGCCCGACCAGGTCATTTCAAAGCCGCCAAGAGCGATAACTCCCCTGTTTTCCGGAGAAGCATTAAAAGTAGCAATTTTGCTCTTGTATTCATCCCATAATTTTTGGCTTCCCGCTGTCATTAAATTTTTGTTATATAGAGATGCTTCCGGGTTAGCCTCTGTCTTTGTATCAAAATAGTTGGAATGGTCCGTAAAGGCAGCAAAGTCCACATTATCACTCTTGCTGATTTTATTGATATAGCTAAGTGCGTCATCTAAGGACCCGGAACCATCGGAATAGGTCGTATGACTATGTAACTGTCCAAAGTACAGGCCGTATTTTGGTGTACCTACGGTAAAGGGCCACTCATAGGTTATGGACTTTCCATCTGCACGTGTAATCACTACGGAAGCAGTGTAGCTTAAGTCAGCCAGATTCTCTGAAGGCGTATAGGAAAAGGTTCCGTTTGAATAGCTCATGGGAACAGCAGATAATTTAACGGTCCCGCCTGCCTTCAAAGTGAGCTTTGCAGTTGGAGCTGTTCCAAGGTTTACTGCAGTTATACTGATAAGGGGCCTCTTTTCATCCCCTGTCTTTCCATTGCGTTCAGGTGTGACTTTGGTAACCTGTGGTTCATCGACCACGGAAATTGTTTTCACCTCACTGGCTGCTTCATTACCTGCCTTGTCCTTTGCCGTTATAGAAACCGTAAAGGCAGAAACCTCCGAAGTGAAGGTACTTCCGGGAATTGTTGCTTCCCATATGGTATTGTCGGAAGCATTCCGGACCAAGGCTGTCTTCTTTTGCACTTTATTTACGGTATAGGTCAATTCCGCTTCAGACACTGCTACATTATCCGTAATCTTTACGGATATCCTGTAATCTTTTCCCAGTTCAGCATTCTCAAAATCAGGCATTGTTATCACAGGTGCCTTTGTGTCTTCTTCAGGCACATAGTTGAATTCAGCAATATCACTGTCTTCATAACCCGATGCTGTTGCCTGGGCATAAATTGTAGTATTCGTGTTAATTACGATAGGCTCCGTATAATTCACCCAAATGGCTGATGGTGAAACAGTCGTATAATGAATGCTTGAGCCCGGTGTTCCGCAGTAAAGTCCAATAGCACTGCCGGATACAACGGTACCGGATGCCGTACTTGCCTTTGGTGTTTCTGTTTTCGTGGACACCGGCGGTGCGGTGCTATCCAGCTTGTACAGGGTAAAGGCAGCCAAATAAGTTGTTGGATAACTGGCTACAGTAGTAGTTTTATATCCTCGAAACCTATTGTTTCCAGCAGTTGACCCAGTTGTGGTCGTATTGCTTGCTAAAACCACCGTATCCGCTCCGGTTCCCTTAAAAGCAAAGGTCCCGTTAAATTCAAGTGCCCAGGCATAATCTCCCGAGGCTATACCATTCACATTGCCTCCTACCGGCTTAACCTTGTTCCCATTGGAATCTGTTAAAGTAACACTTGTGCTGGAAACAGTAATATCCCATACCAGGGATTTGTCCGGGTTAATTACCTTTTCATCCGCAGGGCTTACTGCAATAGCCCCAAGCCAGGCACCATCCAGTGCTCCCATGGCATAACCGCTATTTACCATCATTACATACTTACCTGAAGTAAGTTCAGCTGCCGAATTGATTTTCACATAAGTATCGGCTGTATCCGCTGCATAACTGCTGACAGGATTCACAGAAAATACCATTATTAAACTTAGTATTACTGCCAGATATCGCTTTGCAATCCTTTTCATAACGTTCTCTCCTTTTGATAATGTACGTGCCGCATTTTGCTGTTTCTCCACTAAACCTGTTCCATTATTCGTTCTTAAGCTTAATAAACAAAAAACCAACGTTTTCATACTAGCAAAAATTTCATATTCTATCATCACCCTCCGGTAAACATCTTGTAAATTCTATTCAAGTGACAAATATGAAAACATAGGCCTTCATTCGTACATTACTGTATAATGGATTTTGTAAAACATTAAGCCAGTCTTTCTTCTGTTTATTGGATTTGCTTTCCATGCTTTGATGTGGTATCCTCAGAATATCTTTTCTGCGTCCGTAATACTAAAAGTAGATTAGTAATGAATTATATAGTTAAGTTCCAATATAAATCTTACATCTTTTTCCAATTATGAACAATGCTTTTTTACTTACAATAAAAAAGAAAAAGAGACAAGCAGCATGCTTATCTCTCATTCTTTATAATATTATTATTTTCCATTAAGAATATCTCCTGTTAGGTTTAATCTGTCATAAACTACACCAAAACTCAAAGGTCGGATAATCGTCAATAACAAAAGCAACCCCCATTATTTCTTTTAAAAAATCCAAATAATCCTTCGGTAATTCAATACTAGAATAACTTTTTAATTTTTGAATATCTTCTTCTGTTGCCTTAGCATATCGTTCGCACTTATCATAAAAATTTAATCTGCTATTTAAATTTTGTAATATATTCATTTTATTCCCCCTTTAACAATATCCTGAGCATATCTACTATCCGTTATCGACTCTGGTAATTAAAGTTGACTTGAAAATAGAAGAATGCATGATATCATATCCATAAAAATACTTGTGTCCATTTTATACTGGCTTTCTTTTCAACAATATCTTGGGACACCTAAATGATTTAAAGTTGGCATTTCGTCTAATTTAGCTAAATAGCAGAATATTACCTGATTATCACCTATTATGTTACTACTTGGTTTATTACCAATTAAAGTAATATGATAATATCCATTTTCTATCGCTATAAAATTTTCCGAGTTATTCTCCCACTCCATTAGAGAATATAAATCGTCAATACATATTCTTCCATCCCTTACTTCAATTCCAAGACGTAATGTAAATTCAGATGATGAAATATCTTGATTACTTGGATAGCCCTTTCTGAATTTCATAATATAAGTACCTGGTGAACTCGTGCAAAAGCCTACAATGCTGCCTTCTCTGATATGTTTTGCAACATCATCTGGTTTCCAATAGTTATCTGTCAAATAATCTTCTCCCAGTTTAATATTCTCTGTTGCGAAATCGGAAAACATGATTATACCTAAACCTTCAATATCCAAATTTATATCTTTCTCTGTCATATTTAGCTCCTTTTTAAACCCTGAAAATTAAAGTTTGTTGTTGAGTCCAGTAATTCAGCTGCCTCTGTATACTCTCTGTCTACTATCCTATAAAATAATTCATCTCTGCCTTAAATATCTAATTTCTGCATATCTTCACTCCTATTATTTACCTTTATTCATATTAATGTCTATGTTCCTTTGGTCCTACTGGTAAGATTTTTTCAGATTTCCATACTTTCGTAAAGCCCGGTTTCCAGCTGTATCATAAGAAAAAGCTTCCTCAATTAATTCCATTAGGATACATAACTCCACTAATTCGCTGTAAGAAATCATAGCTATAAGTGGCAGCTTGTCCTTCTGTATATTGTCCATCTGTTTATTCTATTCTACCATAATTCTCCACCTTATGTATATCTCCAAGTGTTATCTCTTTTAGTGTATTCAGTTGCTCCACTGTCCCCCGCCGGCTAAAAACAGTGGAATACAACTCAATACAATTAGTTTTCATCGTACTATGGAAATGCTTTATTACCTCTTATTTCAATAATAATTCCGAAGCTTTAATTAAGTCTATTTCTAAACATTAGCATATAGATTTTTACTAAAATAACGGTCTCCCCTGTCCGGGAATAAGGTTACTATCCTTCCCTCTCCAATATTATTAGCTAATCTCACTGCACCGGCAAGTGCTGCACCCGAGGAGGTCCCAACAAACATTCCTTCCTTTCTGGCAAGCAAACGCGCTCCTTCATATGCTTCCCTATCGGAAATTTTTATTACCTCATCAACCAAATTCATATCCATAGTAGCCGCTGTAAAATCATTTCCAATTCCTTCAATGTCGTAATCCGCATGTTCACCGCCGCCTATTGTAGAGCCAATTGGATCTGCCAGGATTCCCTTTATCTTTGGATTCTTTTCTTTCAGGTATTTTACGACTCCTGAATACGTACCGCCGCTGCCGGCCCCTCCGATAAAGTAGTCTAAATGTCCTTCCAGATCATCGTAGATTTCTTTTCCTGTGGTTTCGTAATGCGCCAAAGGATTTGATGGATTCTGAAATTGTTTTAGTGAAATGGCATTGGGAATTTCTTTACACAGTTCTATTGCTTTTTCTTCTGCACCCCGCATTCCTTTTTCTTTTGGTGTATTAATAATTGTTGCTCCAAGTGCCTTTAATAAGGCTTGCTTTTCCTGTGAGAATTTGGTCGGTACTACAAAAATAATTTCATACCCCTTGTTTAATGCGGCCATGGCAATGCCTAAACCCGTATTTCCTGCCGTAGCTTCTACAATTGTTCCCCCGGGCACAAGGATTCCTTTTCGTTCCGCATCCTGCAGCATATAAATTCCTGTCCTATCCTTAACACTTCCGGATGGATTCCAATATTCTAATTTTGCAAAAAGCTGTACTTTTTCCGGTATATCTACATGGTTTAATTTTACAAGTGGCGTATTACCTATTAACTGCTGAATATTTTCATAATACATTTCCATTCACCCGCCTTATAGATCAATTCCTTTATTAGCTGCCTGGTTTAATGCATACTCTAAATCCTCCTGGATTTCCTTCACATCTTCAATTCCGACTGAAAGCCGGATAAGCCCCTCTGTAATACCTACCTTTTTTCTTATTTCCTCCGGAATTGACGCATGGGTCATGCTTGACGGATGGCAAACTAACGATTCCACTCCGCCTAAGCTCTCTGCCAACGCAATAAGTTGAAGTCCATCGTAGAATTTTCTAATGTCCAATCCCTTCTTTAACTCAAAGGAAATCATAGCCCCCGGTCCCTTGGCCTGCTGCTTTTGAACGGCATATCCGGGGTCAGACTCCAGCCCTGGAAAATAAATATGGCTAATGCTTTTGTGCCCTTTAAGCCACTTTGCAATTGTTATTGCGTTTTCTTGATGGCGCTCCATTCTCACCCCTAAGGTTTTTATTCCACGAATCAGTAAAAAAGAATCAAAGGGCTGAAGAATTCCACCGGTAGCATTTTGAATAAAATACAAGCTTTTAGCCAGTTCCTGATCCTTTACAACTACCAGGCCTGCGACTAAATCACTGTGGCCGCCTAAGTACTTTGTTGCACTATGAACCACAATATCAGCTCCTAAGGTCAAAGGCTTCTGTAAATATGGCGTCATAAAAGTATTATCTACAATTAACAATTTTCCGTGCTTGTGTGCTATGGCAGCAACTGCCTGAATATCTGTTACTGTCATTAATGGATTTGCCGGACTTTCAATAAAAACAGCCTTTACCTCATCGTCTATTGCTTCCTCTAATACCTCAAGATTCGTTGTATTTACTATCTCATAGGCTACTCCAAAGGAGCGGAAGATTTTATCCAATACCCGAAAGGTTCCCCCATATACATTTTCCGAAATGAGAATCTTATCTCCTGTTTTGAATAGATGCAGCACTGCTGTTGTAGCTGCCATGCCGGATGCAAATGCCAATCCATGCTCTCCTTCTTCCAGCTCTGCAATTAATGCTTCCAATGCCTCTCTTGTCGGATTACCTGTTCTGGAATATTCATAGCCTTTATTTTCTCCCAGATGGTCCTGCTTATAGGTAGAGGTTTGGTAAATGGGAACATTGACCGCTCCTGTCCTCTCATCTCCCTCAATTCCGCCATGTATTAATTTCGTTAAAATGCTGTTAAAATGACTCATATCCTTGCTCCTTTTCTTTCTTCATTTCAGGTTCCGGTTCTTTTTACCGTTACAAAATTTATGTTTTTATAAGCATTTAACTTTCTCTTTCCTATCAATCCTTCTTGAATATCCCTGGCTTCAAACACTTCTTCTGCCATATAACCACATTTAGCAAGTTCTTGTAAAAGGTCTTCCTGAAACATTTCGCCTTTCATTTGCTCCCCAACCGTACCTGTGATTTCTTTTAATATTTGCATTCTCACAGGTTCTTCTTTTATTAAGGCTTTATCCATATAATCAAAAACAAGGAAACTGCCTTTTGCTGCTTTTGACACATCTTCGAACATCTTTACTATGGCTGCTCTTTCTAAGTAATAGGTCACTCCCAGAATAGTAATAAAAGTGGGAGTCTCTTCCCGGAAGCCTTCCTTTAGTAAGGTATCCCTTACGTTCTCCTTTTCAAAATCAATGGGTATATAATGGGTATTTCCGGGAATATTCCATTCCAGCTGCTTCATTCTTTCAAGCTTATAGGCATGGGTATTGGGGTGGTCTAATTCATAAATTTCAATGTTCTCCTTTTCATTACGAAAAGCAAAGGTATCTAAACCGGCACCGCAAATTACATATTGTATTTTAGGCTTTGTACTTGCATATTGAAGCAGCTTCTCTTCTGCATATTTAATTCGGGTAAGTATAATTGGAGAAATTAATTCATCCAGAAATTCATCCCATGTTTCAATTTCTGGTATTTGCCAGCTTTGGTCATTTAGTATTTTAATAATCGAATCCCGAATAGTCTCATACTCTTCCTTTCCTAAAAAATCAAAGGCCAGGTAATCGTCATATATTTTTTCTTTGGCACAGTTGGAATGATGGGCTCTTGCAAAGGTACAAAATTTTGCAGTAATGCTGGGCTGTTTTTTTAGCATAATCTATCTCCTTACAATTTTAACGGCTTAACGGAAGAATAAAGTATCTGCATAAATTTTTATAGAAAAAACAGGTACATCTGCATATACCTGTTTCTTGGTATGGCTTCTATAGTAAAAAGCATTATACTCATAGAATGCGTTTGATATATTTTTACAAACAGCATAAATAACAGGCCAGAAATATATGAAATTTATCTTGCCCTGCAACAACACACTAATTCAATTGGATTACTGTTTTTTGTATACTCCATCATTTACCTACCATTCATATTTAATTACTATGTATTGATAATATATTCATTTGAATAGAAATTGTTAATACTCGTTAGTACTCTTTTCTTAGACATTTCCTTTTATTACTATGACATACGTTTTTTTAAACTTGTATTTTAAATATTTCAAGGCACTTTCTATTAAAAGGACAAAAGACCTTAAAAGAACTAAGAGCCTGTACTCCCTACCATTTCACAGGTCATTTTCTTTGGTAATCTATCAACCTTCACTCTTCACAATAACCATAAAAACACCACCTTTCAGTAAGAATCATTCTTAAATAATTCTTACTGAAAGGTGGTGTTTTTTACTAACCCTCTGTCTTATTTTTATAGGCCTGTTTCTCCTGATACATCAATACATCGATCTGTTTTAGAAATTCTTCCGCACTCATGTGCAAATGATGGTCATACACAGCATACCCCATACTGAATCCAAGAGAGTAAAGGCGGGAATCCGATTGGTTATACCTCTCAAGACAGCTTTTTATTCTGCAGACCATCGCTTCCAAAACGCTCATATTTGATATATCCAAAACGAGACAAAACTCATCACCGCCAAATCTGGCGATAAAATCATTCCTGCCAAGGCAGCTTTTAAGTAGTTTTGCCGCAGTTCCCAAGGCCTGGTCACCGATGTCATGGCCATATGTATCATTAATCAGTTTAAAATCATTAATATCAACCAATATTGCTGAAAATACTTTTCCCGCAATACTCGCTTTCACTTTCTTCTTTAAATACTTATCAAGCTTTTTCCGGTTGTTTACATTTGTCAGATGGTCTGTGTACATGCTGTGATTCTGAATATTCAAAAATACAACAAGCAGAGAAAGAACAACGCTGTTGAGCATCAGGGAGGTTCCATAGAATCTTATTTGCAGAAGGATGCTGATAGTCGGAGGAATTGCAAAAAATAAGAGTGACAGGAAACTCTTTTTGTCCAGTCTTCTGCGGTTTATCAAGGTTATTGCAAAAGCCGCAAAAATTAATGAAATTGTAATTAAAACAGGGAGCCAAAAGTATGGCCCTCTATGGTATATATTATCCGAATCAATATAGTAAAACCACCCGAAAAATTGAGAAACTATCAAAGTCCCGGCATTAAACACGTTAATGATACACAGAGGGTAAATCAGCTGTCTGACCTTCCTTTCATCACGAAACACCTGATAATGGACGTATACTACCCACAGTGAAGGTATAATGGGGTTCATCAAAAAAATAAGGAAATTCCCTAAAGTATTCAATTCCGGATAGATTACAGAAGAATAGCCATCGAATCTGCTTAAGATATCAATGCCCAGCATCAAAACAGTAATGTTTAATATGGTTATATAAAGCCTATCCTGCAAAGATTCTTTTTCAAAAGACCGCAATGCATGAAAGTAAATAATAAGAACAATCATAATAGAATATACATTTAAAAATATATTACTTCCCAGACTCATTCCTCTTCTCTCCGTGTATATATTCTCCAAATCCCATAATTTTGCCGGCAACGAAAGCATAACTGATGCTCCAAAATCTTATATGGTTAACTGCAACATTATTATAATAAGGCTAGACCCATGATTTCGTCAACTAATAACATTTTTTTACAGGACATATCTTTATAAGATATGCATTCGAAAGATTCCCTGCTTTACATAGAAAAAACGTGAAAGTCACTACTCTCACGTTTTTTTCTAACTCAATCAATTAATTACTCCAATATATCTGCTTATCTGCTGCAATATTCCAAGGTAAAGTACACACTAACTGCCATGCCTTCCCAGTACACCGCAAGATTGGGCTTAGGATTTCGCAGGCACTTGCATGAGAATTGCCTCTTAATTTTCACACTAATCCCTATGCCTATCATAAGCTTGCTTGTGATGCTGCTTAAATAGAAAGATTAAAAATGCAGCGTAGTTTTCAATCTATCCCCTACTCAATATAAGTAGTCCACTTACCGCATTTATCACACAAGTATATGGCAAAGTCTAACGTATCATCTGCTGTATCCAAATCAAATGTAAATATTTTTCCATCCTCAATAAATCCTAAATCCCTGCGCCAAACCCAAAAACTTTCCGCTTCACATTCGGGACACTCAGAATCACATTTCCCAACATACTCAAAATCATCAACTGTTATCCCGTTATTCTGTAAAAATTGAACTATGGCTTCTTCATAACCCGAATCTGAAAGCTCAATAAAATCTTCTAATTTCAAAAATTCACTCATACACCCTCCTTGTATTCATGGTCTCTTCCCGGCGATAATCCACCGTCAGCGTTCTTGCGGAAATAACCGTGCCTTTTCAAGAGCAGCTATATCCAGCTTTTTCATTTGCAGAAATGCCTCTGTCATCCGTTTTACTTCTTCTTTGGTTCCATTGGCCATAATGTCATTCATATTCTCCGGTACAATCTGCCAGGATACTCCGAATTGGTCCTTCACCCAACCGCACTGCTCGGCTTCGGGAACAAAGGAGAGCTTATCCCAGAAATAATCGATTTCTTCCTGGTCTTCACAAGGTATCATAAAGGAAAAAGCTTCATTAAACGTAAAATCCCCGCCAAAGCCATGGTCCATGGCAATGAACTGATTTCCCCGGATATTCAGCTCGCTGTAATTTATTTTTGCCCTTTCATCCATAGGCTCTCCTGCCTTGTAATAGTTTACATAGCCCTTATTGCTCCCTTCAAAAACAGAAAGATAGTAATTAATGGCTTCTTCCGCTTTTCCGCACGCATCCTCTGCAAACAGCAAGCTTGGTCTTATCCTTTGATGTTCTTCTATTTTCCCGACCAGCATAAGCTGCCAGCTGAGGCCGTATTTGTCCTGAATCCAGGCATAGTGTTTGCTGAAGGGATACTCACCTAAAGGCATGAGCTCTGTTCCATCGGCAGAGAGACTGGCATATAGCCGGTCTACTTCTTCTGCATTACGGCAGGCTACCATCAAAGAAATTGACGGGTTTAAGGCAAAGTAAGGACCGGCGCTGATTGCAGAAAATCTCATACCGGCAAGCTGAAAATCAACGGTTTGTGCATCGCCTGACGGAGTATCCGGAATTATGCTGCTGCTAATGATTCTTGAATCCTCAAAAAGACTGACATACCATTGTGCTGCTTCTACTGCTTCTTTATCGTACCATAAATGTGGAATTATTTTTTGCATTGTTTTAACCTCCTGTTCAAAATTCTTATTATGGCTGTTGTTAGAATTAGTTTCGATAAATAGTGCTTTTCCTCCTTCAAAAGCCGAGACGGATAGGTAGCTGCTTTATCAGTCCGATATCTGTATTTCTTTGGATTTACTCTGATTCCAGGCTATTATGCTTCCTATGGCAAAGGGCAAAAAGGTTGTAACAAGCCTGTATATGATTGCCAGGGAAATGGACCGTTCTCTCCCTATTACAGAAGAATATATAACAATAAAGACCGCTTCCAGAGCACCCAGGCCGCTGGGAGCTGGAATCACACCTGCCAGCATATTGGTCAGAGCTGTAAAGGCTATCCATCCGACAGCCGACAGCTCCCCATACTTTCCGTAAACCACAAAGGGTATGAGGTACCAGCAGGTAAATTTAAACAGATTCAAAAGGATAATTTTTATCAGTGTTCTTCCTTCCTTTAGCATTTCAGCAGAAGCCTCCTGCAAAAGCCTTGCCTGTTCTGTCAGGAAATCCACTTTTTTCTTTACCTTTTCATGACGTCCGCCCACCTTCACCAGCAAGGATAACACCCAGGCAGATGCCTTTGAGGGCAATGCGATAAATACGATTCCAGCTATGATTGCTGCTGTAATGGCAATTGCTGTTCCCATGTAAGGAAGGAGACCTCCTGTATATTCTCTGATGATTTTGTATAAGAGGAGAAACCCCGTAATGCCGTAAAGGGCAATGGTGATTTTATGCAGCATATATTGAACCAGGCTTAGTCCGGTTGCTTTTGCCGTTTCGATTCCGCCTTTATGAAGATAGTAGATTTCACCAAGCCCCGCTCCGCTGCCAAAGGTTGCAATACGCAAAAAAGCGCAGTAATAGGCACATTCCAAGGCTTTGAAAATAGAAAGAGGGCGGCCTTGAATTCCTGATACCTGCTTCACAACAGCTCCCTCTGCCGTCATATAACAAAGGGACAGCAGGACTATCCATCCAATCTTATCTGCCGGAATCCTTCTCATTTCCTGTATTCCATCAATAATAGGCTTCCTGCATAAAAACAGGATTATCCCTATCAAAACCCCCGTCAGAATTCTTTTAATTTTTTTATGACCGGAAATCCAGTTTTTCATGCTCTGATATCACCCTAATTCAGCTTCATACTGCTTATTTTCTTTTGTACCGATTCTTTCCTCCCAAAGTCTTACTGCCTGGGCTTCCCAATCCTTTGCAAAACGGATGCACCTGGCACACAGCTTTACTGCAACTTCCGGTAATTGCAAATCCGCTGACCTTGCTTCTGCTTCCATGATTATATCTCCTCTCATGAATACTTCTCATCAATATGATGTTTCCGATTATCCTACATTATACAAAATTTCACACAAAATACATTAGACAGCTTAAGAAAACTGTCCTAAAATGGGACAGATGTGTAAAAATGCTATATTCTATCACACTGAATTTAGAAAAAGGCATCTCCTTCAGTATTTCTTTCAAGGAAGATGCAAGGGCTCTTATGGTTAATTTTCCTCTGACAACTAATATCCTCCTCTCCCTCGAATATTTCAAATATATACCATTATACCATAGTTTTTTCTGCGGTGCAGATTGATTGCAGAGGTATGTTACCTGTATTTTGAAATTTGATGTAAAGATTAAATCACAGCACCTTTTAGTAAGTCCTGTGCTGCAGGCTGAAGACAAAGTCGATTATTATAGATTAGCATATAAACATGTGCATAAATAATCACTGCTATAATTTTATACTTGTTTATGGTATTATTTAATCAATCAGAATTTTATGGGAGGACAATCCATGAATGTGGAATTACAGCGTGTTAAGTTAGAAGAAAGGGAAATTCTCAGTAATCTGCTGGAAAAATATGATTATGAGTTTTCACAATATGACAATAGAGATGTAAATAAGCTAGGATTGTACGGGTATCAATATCTTGATTATTATTGGACAGAAAAAAATCGATGGGCATATTTTATCATTGTGGATGGGAATTTTGCGGGATTTGTTATGGTTATAGATTTACCAGAAGTCGATGATAGAGCTACAGATTTTCAAATCGCTGAATTTTTTGTAATGTATAAATATCGACGTTCAGGTGTCGGTAAAAAAGCTTTTTTTAAGGTGTTGGATATTCACAAAGGAAAATGGCAGTTAAAACTACATCCTAAAAATTTACCATCTGTCTATTTTTGGGAAAAAGTGATTAGTGATTACACAAACGGTAATTATGAATTAGTCAATTCATACCCTCGGACCGAGTATGACGATGGTACTTTAGCGGATGTTTTCTTTTTCAATTCGTAAAAAATTTGACAAATTCCTTTTTGGTTTATCCAAGGCATGAATCCTCTTTCCATTAGATTAAAATTCAATTATTACATATTTATAATTCAATAGTAACTCCATAGTCAGAAGTACGGGACCTTTTAAAAAGTCCCGTACTGATTCACTATACGCACCAAACATTTAATTTACAGACGATATTTTTAATAAATTTTCCGAAAAGCTCAAGTACGAAAGTGAAAATTTCTTCTTCGATCATTTAAGAGAGCTGATTGCATTTCTATACTCCAAATAAACATTAAATAAACATCACATTCTGACATCTAAATTAACTATCCAGATTCGTTTTCTTCCACTTCAGCACTAAAACAGCAATTCCAGCCAATAATATAATTGTCGTGACAAGTCCACCCTCCGGACCAAAATCTCCTCCTGTGAGCAGCCTGGGTCCTGTTTGCTGCGCTTTAAAAATCTTTTCCCCATTCACTGCAAAGCCGCTGACAGGAAGTCCATAGATATTTGCAAGAGCAAAATTCCAAGCAAAATGCAGTCCGCAGACTCCCCATATATTTCCGTTAAGAATGGCATAACCGGCAAAAAATATACCCGATAATATCAGATTGGTAAAAGACAAAACAGTTACTCCGGAACTAAACAGGTGCAGAATGCCAAATATGACTGATGTGATAGAAATCGCCATAATGGGCGAGGATTTCTTTTCCAGGCTCGGAATCAGCCATCCCCTTATTGCAATTTCTTCCGAGGCACTTTGTACCATCCAGCTTAATGCTATCGCTCCTAAATGCAATACCATATAACCATACTCTATAGGATAATAGTTTAGTTTTATTGCCCCTGTGAGAAGTAAAATCAGGATAATTGCTGTTATGGCACTTAGACCAGCCAAAAATCCAAAGGTATAAGATTTTAAAGGCCTTCTGGCTTGAAAACCAATAGACCTCACCTGTCTTTTTTCTACGAATTTTACCCATGAAAAGAAAAAGGCTATCTGAGTAAGACAAACTATGAATCTCTTTAATGTAACTGCAGCCGTTTCACCAATATCCCCTATAGAACCAAGTATAGTTAGAACCGCCGATGCCAATAAACGGCCAAGCCCAAGTCCAATTAACCACAATAAAAAATAAGCAATAATCGTTAATGGAATATTATATTTAACCCTGCTTGTACTTGCTTGCCGGAATAAATCACTTTCTTTTAAATACTGATTACTATTTCTCACTTGACCTCCCAAACATTTATCAGCTAAACCCCATCCATATCGCATTGAGCATACGATAATGCTGAAATAGAAATTTGAAAAATGCACCGCATTTTCCAATCCATACTCTTACACCATGCAGCAAGCCTGGAGCACTAAATTGTAACTGTTATCTCATAGGCATGGGACAACGCATCAATAACAACTTTTTTGGCAGCTTCTTCTGTTATTTCTTCTTGTACCTCGAACGCATTATAGGGAAGGTCCATGGTCCACCATGAAATCGATTCTATAATAAATCTTGCTGCCAATTTCAAATCTTCTATTTTCCTAATATCCCCATGTTTTTCAAACAGCTTTAAATATTCATAGACACTCGTAAAAAAGTGAGACCTGAATTGCCGGTAAAGCTCAACATATTCTTCATGTACATCTGTGTTTTTTTCGAAAATCAGACATCCTCTGGAATATTTTTCAATAGTATCAAAGGCATTGGATAACATGTTTTTGAAATTATATCCTGCGGGAATTTCTTCTTTATGCTTATCAAATTCTTTTGAATTATTTATTAATACGGAATGAATTTCTTCTTCCAGACCTGTAAAGTCCTTTTCGGTAATCGGCAAGCTGAAGGAACTGTTAATGTACCCGGGAGATATGATACATTTAATAACAAATCCATACACTGCTTCTTTGCTTTCAAATAAATTATACATACTGCCAACAGCGATTCCGGCAGCCTTTGCTATCTGATTCATCTGGGTCCTTGTATAACCCTGTTTAATAAACATACTGCTCGCCCCATCGAATATTTTATATAACCGCTCATCTGTCATGAGTACCCTCCCCTTTTCCTTATGCTTATAACCTTATCTTTTCCTCTATTATAAATCACACATACAAGGATTGTCACGAAATAAGACATACTTACTATAAGAAAAAATTGCAGATATGGATTTATCTCAATTTTAAATATTTCAAATGCTATAAAAATCATAATTGGCATATGTACAATATAAAGCTGAAAAGATATCTTATTTAGAAAAGATAAAATTTTACTTTTCATTGCAGGAATGCAGGTATGGCCTATTCCCAAAACAGAAAAGCTTATTAACAGCCTGACAAGCTTTGCGGCATAGCCACGGACACTGTACATTTCATCAATTGTATCAAAATGGCAGCCCACTTCCCAGTAGTAAAACAGTATTAATAAAACTGCCGATATAAAAGTGTATCCATACTTATCACGATCCAAAGCCTTTTGAATCCTGTCATCCGTTGCAAAGAAATAACCCATAACAAATACATATAAATATCCGATTGGATTTCTTTCTCCTGAAAATGGGAAGAGCCAGAACAGTAACGGATATGGCAGGCAGATTACTAACAACATCATAGGTTTTGTCATAAATTCTATTGCTTTATTATAATGTTTATTTTGTATTATGCAAGCCCATTTCTTAAAAAATGGCAGGCACACCAATGTAAATACAAACAGATAAAGCAAAAACCATAAATGCATCGGCCCGAACCCGGTTGTCGTTGCCTCCATATTTTCTGATACGGAGGTGAAAAATAATCTTATTTGCTCCATAAAGGATTGCTTTCTTCCAATACTTAATCCATATAAATAAGATGTGACTGGGTTTAAAAACACGCACCCCAATATCATTGGAATCAAAATCTTTGATACCCTTGTTTTCAGTATGCTGCCTGCACTTCTTTGTTTCATTGAATAAAACAAAGCCATACCTGATATCAGAAAGAGTATTACCATATGCCATCTTGCTAAAAACATTTGAATATATTTGCAGAATATCAACTCTGTATCAGCTCTTGCAAAAATAACAATGTCTTTGTTTAAAATAAACATATCGCAAACATGATAAAAAATAATACTTATAACTACAATAGCGCGAATCCAATCTAAGTCATACCTTCTTTTTGCCTTAATATTTTCCATTAAAAACCTCCAGCGATTATTATATGAATGAATCATTCATTCATATAATAACATAGTTTTTTGATTTGTAAAGCAGTTGAATTAAAAAAATTATTTCTGCCATTATAAAAATATCGTTTGCACATTATTATCCATAAACATTTGCTGTCCGAATTTTTTTGAAAAAAGGGCAATTATTGAGCCGGAATTTGTAATTTCTGACCTCAATTATTGCCCGATTTAATCAAAATTATTGCTTTTTTAGCATTCGTACCAGAAGGTATGTAGCTCCAACCATGATTCCAAACAAAATCAGAAGATAATAAGGAAAAAGTCTTACACTGATATTTTGAGCCAACATTCCAAAAAGCGGAGGCATAAGCATAATTCCTATATAAGAAGCTGCCATTTGTACTCCCATCACAGACTGTGATAGTTCTTTACCGAAGTTTTGAGGGGTAAGATGAATCAAGTTTGGATAAATCGGACCATTCCCCAGACCAACCATAAATAATCCTACTCCACTAATAAAAGAAGGCAACGGTAAAAACAGTATTAAAATTGCCGTTAATGTAATACTTTGACCTATTTTAATAAGTTTCCAACCAGATAATTTATTGGAAAGTATCCCTGACAAAAACCGTCCTAATGCCATACCGAAATAGTAGAATGTAATCATTCTCGCTGCAAATTCTGTCGCTACTCCTTTTGTATTTACCAAAAAAGTGCTTCCCCATATTCCACAGGTATATTCAATGGCACATGAACCTATAAATATTAATCCTGTTATACGAACAGAAGGCATTTTCAAAAGTTGAAGGATACCGATAGAACTATGTGTCTCCTGCTCCTCTGCAGAAACAGCATCCTTTACTTTATTCCAAAGAGGCAATGCCAAAATCATTATAAAGGCAATTGTAAGCTGAAAATAGAAAACCGTTCGATAGCCACCTCGCCAACCTGCTTTACCCATGAGAGATACTGACATCAGATAAGGGCTCAATGAAACACCAATGCCATAAAAACAATGCAGAAAGTTCATGTGCATTGCCTTATAATGAAGTGCCACATAGTTGTTCAATGCAGTGTCTATAGCTCCAGCGCCAAGTCCGAGCGGTATTGCAAATAAGCAAAGCCAAATCATATTTCCTGAACACGAAAATCCAAATAAGGCGGCAGCTGTTAAGAAAGTGCTGACCGCTGTAACCTTACCAGTACTAAATCGACTAATAATTTTCGCACTTAACAGGCTTGATATCACTGTCCCTCCTGAGATTAAAAGAGTTACATAGCTTGCAGAAGCGATTGGTAACCCAAATTCAGTATAGATTGCAGGCCATGCAGTTCCAAACAAAGAATCAGGAATGCCAAGACCTATAAAAGCAATATATATTATAATTAAAAGTAGTGTTGCCATTATTTAAACCTTTCTTTTGTATATTGATTTTATAATAATATCACGCTTATTATCTTGATTCTATCAAAAAAAGGCAGTAATATATAATAAAAGCGCCAATACATTAAATGAATATGAGGTACATAAATTTTGGAAATACAACATAAACATAGTTACACCTGTAATAATACAATTTTTACATTAGATGTAAATCAACGTGAGATCACAAAACACGGTACGGAAGAATTCCCCTGCGTTAATTATCTTGATAAGTACTGCAACAGTTTCTATCCTTGGCACTGGCATGACGAAATAGAACTCGCTTATGTCGAAAAAGGAAGTTTGACAGTTTCAATCAATGAGCAGCGATATATTCTTATTGAAGGTGAGGGTATTTTTATAAATTCTGGTGTTTTACATGCATACTCTGGGATAAATAACGTAAAATGTCTATTCCCAAATATACTGTTTCTCCCATCACTCATATACGGCACAAAAGATAGCGTTTATTGGAAGAAATATATGTGTCCATTTGTGGAAGCTGCAAACTTGTCACATATTATTTTTAAAAGAGAGGAGTTGTGGCAGGAAACTGTTTTAAATCTCGTAAAACAAGCATATGATTTACTTTCTTTGAAATATTTTGGGTACGAATTGAGAGTGAGAAACTACTTATCAGAAATATTGTGCCAAATATATGAGAATTGTTATATACGGATTTCTGACAGGAAAGCTAAAAATTATTCTGAATTGTACCGTTTACGCAAAATGCTGGATTTTATCCAACATCATTATATGGAGCCGATACAAATACAGCAGATAGCAGATGCCGTTTCAGTCAGTAAAAGAGAATGCCTACGATGCTTTAATCACATAATTGGAATATCCCCAAAACAATATACAATTGATCTACGAATACAAAAGGCAAGTGAGCTATTAGTTGAAACATCTTTGTCAGTGACTGAGATCTGTGAAAACTGCGGCTTTTCGGATCAAAGCTATTTTACCAAAGTATTTCGTGAAAAAGTAGGTTTTTCTCCTGTTAAATGGCGAAAGCATAAACAATAATCGGACTAACCCAGTTAATTACGCTTAGAAAATCATATAGCCTGAGCTTACTCAAAATATTCACATCTAAGATTAGTAAATTCTGCGTAATTACCACAGTTCACTCCATACGCATATAAACCGATAATAACTCCTGTGAAACCCCCAGCAACTTCCGAGGAGAGGTATCTGGTATGGGCTATACCAAGAGGAACTTCTTTGCCATCTGCCATAATATGAAAGCTGTAATAATCATTATAAACATGAATTACTAGTACAGCGACCATTTAATAAGTACCCTATTAAGTTTCATTTGTGTTGCCGATATCAATCTCATCCATTTTGTATTTCCAATGATATATGATTGGATCCTGATTGACCTCCTTAAAATACTGATAGATACGATTAACCAATTCCTGTTTCGATTGAACTCGAATTCCACGTAACATTTGTTTTGTCATTTTTCCAAAAAAGCTTTCTATCATGTTAAGCCATGAACCATGTGTTGGGGTAAATACAAATTCAAACCTTCCTTCTGGCATGGTTGCAAGAAAGTTTTTTGTCTCATTTGATTTATGAG
>NZ_FRAC01000069.1 GCF_900142215.1 Anaerocolumna jejuensis DSM 15929
ATACAATTAAGATAGGCTTGACAGTTGTTATTGTGATAAACTTTAAGAAAAGTTTTTCGCAAAGGAGTATTTTACTGATGACAAGAGCTGAGAGAAGACAATTAAAAAAATCCGAGGGGAATCCTCTGGTTGAATTTTTAAAAGTACAGAAACATTTTTACAAAGACCTCTGGAGTGATTTTGCCGGAGTTCATGACCCAAGACATTCCAGCTACATCGACTACTCAAGTGATGTCATGCTAACTATGCCACTGATGAAAAATATTTGTGATATAAGAAGTATGCAGGAGATGTCTTCCACTTTTAATACGGAAGAATGCATAGCCAATACAGCGCTTATTACGGGTCAAAATGAACTAACCGAGCTACCTCATTATGTTACGGTAAATGATTTTTTAAGACGCCTTAATCCGGATGAGCTTTCTGCCATCCGCTCAAATATAATAAATGCCTTGATCAGAAAAAGGAGTTTTGAAAAGGCTCGTTTCTTGAGTAAATACTGGCTGATTATAGTAGATGCAACACAGCTTTACACCTTTCATAAAAAGAATGATGACCAGTGTCTCACCAGGACATTTACGAATAAAGAAACCGGTGAAAAAAACACACAATACTACCACAGTGTATTAGAGGCAAAAATTGTATTAGGGGAAGATTTGGTCGTAAGTATCGCAAGTGAATTTATTGAAAATGACGGGGTAGACGCGGAACGGCAGAAGAAAATGAGTGTGGAGGAAATAAAGCAGGACTGTGAGACAAAAGCATTTCAGCGGCTTGCGGTAAAGCTAAAGAAGGCATTTCCCAGGCTGGCGATTTGTATCATGGGTGATAGTCTGTATGCAAACGAAAAGGTATTTCAAATTTGTGAAGAGAATCAGTGGAACTATCTGATACGATTTAAAGACGGGAGTATCCCATCCGTAGCTGCTGAATTTCATTTATTAAAAGAGCGGGAAGTTCAAAATCAGAAGGAAGGGATCAAGTGGGTAAATGGAATAAGTTATAACAAACGTATGGTAACTGTCATGGAATTTATCTTTGAGAAAAAGAAAAAAGAAATGAAGTTTCAATGGATAACCAATGTTAAAGTGACTAAGACAAAGGCATTGTCGTTTGTAGAAACAGGGAGAATGCGTTGGAAAATAGAAAATGAAGGATTTAATATACAGAAAAATCTTCGATATGAAATAACACATGCAAACAGTAAAAATTATAATGCGCTTAAGAACCATTACCTGATAACACAGATAGCGGACATCGTCCTACAGCTTTATGAAAAAGGAATCCCAATCATAAAAGAGTTAAATAAGACAATAAAAAATATATCTTCCGATTTGTTAGCCAGCTTTGGTCGGCAACTAACAAGGGAAGATATATCCTACACACAGAAACGCACATCATTAAGCATTTTCCGATAGGAACAGTATACCAAAGGAAGTGATATCTGAAAAGAGTAAATTTCAAAAAAATAATTCACAGAAAGAATGGAAGTAGAATTCTTTTGGCCAAGGGTTGTGGATAAAACTTCTGAAAAAGCAGAAACAATTCCAATAATCCCCTTATTTATCCACAATAGGAATTATTGCAGAAATTAATGAAGTTTACCTTTCAGAGCTG
>NZ_FRAC01000021.1 GCF_900142215.1 Anaerocolumna jejuensis DSM 15929
CTGGTCATGGATAACCTGAACACTCATACAAAAGCCTCTCTCTATCAAACATTTCCGGCAGAGGAGGCATTTGAGTTGGCAAAACGGCTGGAAATTCATTATACCCCAAAGCATGGAAGCTGGCTCAATATAGCTGAAATAGAACTGAATGTCATGACAAGGCAGTGTTTAAAACGGCGAATATCAAAGATTGAAAAACTAAGCCAGCAGCTATCTGCTTGGGAACAAGAGCGTAACAGTAGCAAAGCAACTGTACAATGGCAGTTTAAAACAACAGATGCAAGAATAAAGTTGGCATCTTTATATCCAAAGCTTATAAGACCAGTTATCGATTTGGCTTCACACTAGGTAAAGCAGTGCCACTGTTTGAGCTCGTTAACTGACACAGCCATAGTTGTCACAGCGAGTTTGGCGCTGATTTACCTGCCAGTTACGTTTTCTGCCGCTTTAGTGGAATAAGGGTTCTCGCGTAACAAAACTTCAAAACAACCCCCTTGGTCATCGTCCGCTTCCATAAACTTCCTTCATACATTTGTCATGACTTCCTATAACGCTATTTCTCTTTCTCATAATTCTTATTTTTATCATACCCTACCACAGTCCAGATGCCCGTGCTGTCCTGCCTTACAAGTTGTTTTAAGTATACCTTTGAAACCGGAGATTTTTTATTATCTACCTGAATTTCGACTGAGCTTCCACTTTTGCTTATCATCTTGAAATCCTCATAGGGAATAGGATAATCTCCCGTTATTCCTTCCGGGTAGATTAAAAGGCTTGTAAATACCTGAGCTACAAAGGCCGGGTCCAATCTCCAGGGCTGATGTCCGGCGTCCACACTCTTTTGGGTCTCCTCTTCCGTTTTAATATCATAATCCACCTTTATCTGAGGTATATTTTCCTTAGTTTTTGCAAGAACTGCCTTACTTCCTGTCAGTGCTTTGATAAAGACATTGATTTCATCCATGGAGCCATTTCCCAAAACCTGATACTCTCTGCCTTTTTGCTGCCAGCGAATGCTGGTAATATCTGCTTGCTGACCTAGACTCTCTGCAGCGATACTTCCGGCTTCGGCGACAGCCACACTTCCGGCTGCCACAGCATCCGTTATAATTTCCGCTTTCATAGAACCAATTGAGCCTGTTACAGCCCTGCCGGTTTCTTCTTTTGCAAGTGCAGCTTTTTCTACAACAGCTACCTTATTGTCCTGCCCGTCAAGACCATAATATAGCTTTATTGCTTTTTCCCCGGTATTTGCCGCAATTTCTATTAAGCTAAAAGAGGTATCCGAAAGCTCCGGCAATTTTGACGAAAATCCCGAAAGATTTTCTGCTTCCTCCAGGGTTGCGCAGAGCTGCCAGCTGTCATTCCGGTTTACAACATATCCGGTTAAATCACCATGGCTTAAATACTCTTTTGGTATTCCGTTCGTATAATCAATATCCGCATACCGGATTTCATAGGCAATCCCATTTACCGTAGCCGTCAGCTTTTTAAGCGGCACTCCTGTTTTCTTATCTATCCAGAGTCTGTAGCTTTCCCCTCCCTTGGGTGTGACCTTGTAAAGAACCGCCTGCCGGCCTCCTATTATGACCTTCTCCGCTTCTTTTACTTCCTCTGCTTCTTTTACATCCTTTATCTCCTTTCCGATTTCAAAGGTAAAGGAGTAATTGTCCGGAAAGGACGGATAAAGGCTGATATAGTTGTCTTCCTTTTTCTTCTGCCACTTTTCCTTCTTATTATTGGCTGTTATAAGCCCCTCTTCCATTCCCTGCAGCTCCTTGACATAGTACCTGCCCTCCTTATCCGCCCAGACCTCTCTGACCGCCTGGGTATTACGCTGTCCTTCCCCATTTATCGATGTAACCGTTACTATACCATGGTAAGCATTTGCCTTTTCGTAAGCCTGTTCCATTGCATACACAGGATTTGCACCGGGCAGAAGGGAATCCTTCAGGTAGAATACTCCAAGAAATACCGCCGCAGCGGCTGCCACTCCCCAGAAGGCAGGTGCAATATTGTGTTTCTTTCCGGATTTCTTTTTGTTTTTCATGTCAGAAAGCTGTTTTTCAAAACCCTCTTTGGGGCAGACAGGTTCATCCAGGTTCTTCAGAGCCCTGATAACATCTGTCAGTTCCTTTACTTCCTCTTCCGCCCATAATCCCTTGTCGGGTACCTGTTCCTGATTCAATTTATTAATATATTCTGAAACCAGCTTTTCCTTTTTCATTCCATCACCCTCCTTAATACCCAGTTTCATGGCAATCTCATGCATATCTCCAACTTGCCTATGGCATTGCTCAAATAAAAATTATAAATGCAACATATTTTTTATAGCTCTAGCCGGCTCCCTATTCTGCTTTCTCCACTCATCTCTTATTATATTTAATGCAATAGTTTTTAAATAAGCACTGTAATTTTCAATTACCGCATATTCTTTTTTAAGATATGCCATAACTTTGGAATAGGTTTCCTGGGTAATTTCCTCTGCTTCTTCATAAGTATGGACGAAAAAAACATACAAAACGTTATACTATAATTCACATTTTGTATGTTTTCTTATACTAATCTATGTTTTATATACTCCATATGCTAACACTTTCATAGGAGTGAAATTCCATTTACCTGCCCTGCTCGCCTGTACCTTCTATGGAATCTCCCGTATCCTCGTCGGTATTATGGGGTACAATATTCGTATCGCCTTTATTCTTCTTAAATTCCTCCACTGCCGGGTCCTTTATATTATAGATGCGCTTCCACTCCTTGGAATCCGTTACCTTTGCCGCCTCAGAACGGTTATGGTACAGGAATTTTACGATATCATAGCAGTCTACCCAGATTTCATTGCTTCCTTCCTTCTGGGATTCATCAAAGATCAGCTGTAATCCAAAATGCAGATGGGGCGTGTCGATATTATTGACATTTTCCGTATTGCTATAGCCTGTTCTGCCAAGATATCCGATAACATCTCCGGCCTGAACGATGCTGCCTACTGCCAGCTCCTTGTTATATGGATAGTTCTTTCTAAGGTGTGCGTAATAATAATAACGCTTTCCGTCAAAGCTCCGGATACCGATTCTCCAGCCGCCGTACCTGTTCCAGCCAAGTGCTTCCACATATCCGGACTCTACGGCAATTACAGGTGTTCCCACCTGCCCCATCATATCATGTCCCAAATGCCTTCTTTTATAGCCATAGGTCCTAGATACCCCAAAATCATCATAATCACTGTAGGGAAAGTATTTTGCAAGGGGCAGATAGGCTTTTAACCCATACTTCTTGACCCATACCTTCTCTTCCGGCTTATCCTCCTTAGCAGCTTCTATTTCATACTCTCCCACCAGCCCTCCAAGGACTGCGGTATAGGCTTCCAGATAGTAGGTATAGTATTTCATATCTTTTGTAACCACCTCCATGGTAGTCTCGCCACTTTTTAATTTATCAGCAAGACTGGTAAGGTCTTTTTCTTTATACCTTGAAAAATCCCCTCCATAGCGGGTACCAAGATAGGCCAGCAGCTGTATCCAGTTTAACTTGACATTCTCTGAATGTGAGTTGATATCCAAATCACAGGCTTTCACCATAGCTTCAGAACACACATCAAAATCCACCCATTTTATGTACTTCTTCTCAGTTCCTCCCTCTGTCGTGAGAAAACGAGGCAGGAAGGTTTCCTTCATAAATTGCCTGATACCCTCACTTTTATTGCCGCCTAATACAATAATTCCAACTACTGCCAGCAATAAAGCTGCTTCTATGATTATTCCATACTTTAACTTCTTCATAAAAAGAAAACCCTCATCCATAAACTGTAGTAACATTTTATGTCATGAGGGGACTTCTTAGCACTATTTTTCTAGTTTAAGTAGGCATGCCTTATCCATTTGCCTTTTACAAACCGCAGGGTAAAACAGATTCCGCGGAACAGCCAGTCAATGGTCATGGCAACCCATACGCCCATTACTCCCATATGAAGGCCTTTCACCAGGAAATAGCTGAATCCGATACGCCATATCCACATGGACAGAATGGAAATGGTCATGGTAGCCTTTACGTCATTGGCCGCTCTTAAGGCATTGGGCAAGGCAAAGGACAGGGGCCAGATGATGCAGCAGCAGATACTATGGTAAATTATCAGTGCCATGGTAGTCTTTTCGGAAGGGCCGGACAGGGCGAACAGACCTATAATCTGCTCCCGGAACAGGAATATGCCGATATTCAGCACGCCCAGTATCAGGTAGCAGAGCTTCATGATTTTAACTGTATATTTCTTTGCCTGGGCGATATCTTCCGCTCCCACGCACCGTCCCACTACCGTAATCATGGCTAATCCCATGGCGCTGCCCGGTATCAGGGCAAATCCTGCTATGGTGCCTGCCACGCCATTTGCTGCTATGGCTACAGCTCCAAGGCTTGTGACCAGGCCCTGGACCAGAATCTTACCTATCTGAAAGATGCTGTTTTCCAGTCCGTTGGGAACACCAATGTTTAATATCCTCTTTATCATCCGGAAATCAATTCCTGCATGGAGGATATTATTTACATGGATAATATTTTTCTTTTGCCTGATCAGGGTATAGATGATTATGGCAGAAGCCGCTCTCGCTACCAATGTGGGAACAGCAACCCCTTCCACTCCCATATGAAGGAGAAATACCATAATATAAATTCCGGCAATATTAATCAGATTCATTATGATGGAAACATACATGGATATCTTGGAATTTCCCATGGCCCGAAACAGGGCGGCACAGGAATTATAAACTGCCAGAAAGGGAAAAGAGAAGGCGGTGATAAAGAAATAGGTGGCTGCACTTCTCATGATGTCCTTTTCCGGTTCCCCATAAATCACCCGCAGGAGATTTTCATTTCCAATAAGAGAGATTGCCATAATAATAAGTGCAAAAAACAGGGTTGTTATTATAAGCTGTCCACCGGCTTTACTGGCATTATCCGGCTCTTTCTTCCCTAAATACTGGGATGCTACTACAGCGCCTCCCGTTGCCAGGGAGGAAAAAAGTGTTATCAATAGAACGTTTAAGGTATCAACAAGGGATACTCCGGCAATTCCTGCCTCACCGGCGGCTCTGGATACCATCATGACATCCACCAGCCCAACGGATACTGCAAGAAATTGTTCGGCAATCAGCGGCAGAATCAGTTGAAAAAGCTGCTTTCTGGTAAATAACATAATAATAATGACCTTTCCTTGGTAAATTATATGTAAATACTATGTTTACAACAGTTAAATTCCATTATGGAACGGGGGAGCTAAAATTACAATATAATTTTCGACAATTATTCATGTAGTATCTTATTCAAAAGTTGGCGAGGTTACTTTTGGGGTTGGAATTGAATTGGCGGGGTAATATCTAGAATGGCAATATCCAGGGTGTTAAATGTATCTTCGACAAATAAAAATACACTCAGCTCCATGATAGTCGCTTCGTTGCATTTTTATTTGTCGAAGATACATGGGAAGGTTGAGATTAGTCTATGGAAGGGGTATGGATTGATTAATAGGAGGTCTGCTACTTTTATTTTATAGGTAATTTTTTATTAAAAATATTTGAATATATTTGAATATTTAAGTCCTCTTTTGAAAGACCCTCCTTCATCCTGAATGAAAAAGAAATTCTACTACATTTGAACAAAAGTGGCATTCTTGAATTTACCCAATTAAAATATAACTGTCCATTTTCCATTCGTAGAAAATTTGTAAAATTACCTATTGACATTAACATTACGTAAAGGTTTATGATAAACCTATGGTTGATGATAACTGTATCCGGAGCCGTTATCCTTAACCTGAATGTGCGCACAATACGGCTGTTTATGCAGGCAGGCTACTTAAATCATATGTTAACAGACTGGCAGAGAGCCTGACTTGTTATGGTCGTATAAAGATATAAAAAGACCCTTTAAGACTTAGCAAACTATCACAAACGATGGGACGGGAGGTAACAGGATGGAATACACCATTTTAAAATTGAGCAGGATGGCTGGAATCAGCACCAGAACCCTGCGTTATTATGACAGCATCGGACTGCTAAAACCGCTGAGAATCAATTCCTCCGGTTATCGAATCTACGGGCAGAAGGAAATTGCTTTATTGCAGCAGATACTCTTTTACAGGGAATTAGGGTTCAGTCTGGAGGATATCCGCTCCATCGTATTAAGCCCTGCTTTTGACAATCTGAAGGCCTTGGAGGAACACCGCAGTAAACTGCTAAAAGAAAGAGAGCGGCTGGATTTGTTAATATCCACCGTTGATAAAACCATTGATTCAGCAATAGGGAGGAATATCATGTCAGATAAAGAAAAATTTGAAGGTTTTAAAAAGGAACTGGTAAAAGAAAACGAAGATAAATACGGAAAAGAAATCAGAGAAAAATATGGGAATAAGGCAGTGGAGGAATCCAATAAGCGTATGTTAAGCTTGACCAAAGAGGAATACAGCAGATGGGAAGAACTCAGCCATCAGATTCTGGTGACCCTGAAGGAAGCCTATGCCACCGGAGACCCCGCAGGGGAAAAAGCCCAGGAGGCCGCAGCACTTCACAAGGAATGGATCACTTTAAGCTGGGGACACTATAATCCTGCCGCCCATGCCGGCCTTGGTGATATGTATGCAGCAGATGAACGCTTTAAGGCATACTATGATAAAGAACAGGATGGCCTTGCCGAATTCTTAAGAGACGCTATCCATGTATATACCAATGCTTAATCACCTCGAGCCTTTTTAAATGTTTCATCTGAAAGTTTACACAGGTAACCGGTCCGGTTATTATACGAATGATTTAGCGAGATTTAGCCCCTGCCATAAACCGGACCGGAATGAAAGAGGAAGTTCTGCAATCCTTAACCCCTGCTTTTAATGGCAAGGTATACAAGGCTGCAGAACTTCCTTTTTGTCAGTGGAAATTAATCATACACGATATCTCTGGGATATTCCGTATCCCCAACAGTGAAATATTTAAGGTTGCCCAAATAATTATAAAGTGACTGTGATTCCATACGGAAACTGGTATTGCCGGCTTCAACCTCTATACCTTTTACCTTCCCGCTTCTTACCAGTGTCTGATAAAATATGGTAGGAATCTTAGTTACTGTGGCGGGAATTGTTAATACCGGATTTTGATACTCGTCCGTACACAGATACATAACGGTGCCATCCTTACTATATAAAATTCCGTTATCCATCTTAAAATTTTGATTCTCATCACTGACTATTATTTTTTTCAGGTTCTCAAATCCCCATACCGGATTATCATAGTATATCCGGAAGAACTCTTTCACATTTTTCCCAATGGTCAGTGTCTCCAAATGAGGATTGGTATGCGGTTCAAAATAATAGCTGTATTCATTTATGCTTACCGGTTCAGCATTATACAAGCCCTTTACGGAAATAACCGTATCCGGAATGGTAAAGCTCTTATCGCTCTTTTGGTATGGATATGCAATCAGTTCCGTTCCTGCACTGTTATACAGAACTCCATCCATACTTTTATAAGAAGTACTTCCCTGGCTCACCTGGATTTCTTTCAGGGAGCTGCTGCCGGTGAAATTATAATCCTTATATTCCAGTTCCTTTGACAGGGTCAGCTCTTCCAAATAAGGATTTCGTATCATGGAAAAGGAATCATAAATGGTTTTGACCGTATCCGGCATTGTATAAGCTTCACTCTGCTTCTTAATGGGATAGTACAGCAGCTCTGTTAATTCCTTATTATATAATACTCCGTCTCTGGAGGCATATTTGCTGTTATCAGGGTCTACCTCAATTGATTCCAGGGATTTTATATACCGCAGCTCAAATATTCTCATATCAGTTAAACTCTTCGGTATTTTTATACTTGTCAGATCGCGGTTATAAAAAAGCATCATTTCTATTTTTCTGACAGAATCCGGTAATATCAGATTTTTTGTATCCTGAGGAATATCATACAGGATGGATTTATCAGCACTGAGCAGCATCCCATTTTCCAGGGTATAAAGCTTATTGCCCTTGGATAAGGTTACCTTTTTCAAAGTAGGAATATCATATATATTCAACGTACCGCCGGCGATATCCGCCTTAGGGGGAATAACCAGTTCCTTTATACCGCCGTTTATTATCAGTCTGATGGGCAGCGATTTTAACGTATCAGGAAATTCAGCCTTTTCCTGTTTCAGGAACAAGGATAATTCCGTTTTTTCTTTATTATATAAAGAACCTCGATGAAGTATAAATTTTTTATTGCCGTTCTCCAGAACTATCCTGCTAAAGCACATATCGCTTTGATTGTAGGAAAAGAAGGTCTTTAAGTCTCTTGGAATCTTAATCTCTCTCGCATTTTTCATACTGAAATCACTTAAATCAAGACTTTGCAGGGTGGAAGGGAACAACAGGCTGCTCTTGCTATAAGCCTGGGGTACAAATATTATTTTTGTAAGATCCCTATTATAGAGAATGCCCTTATAGGATTTATACAGCTTGTTTCCGCTTTCCACCGAAATAGTCTGCAGGGATTTAAGATTCTTAATGTCAATAACATCCATTTTGGTAAGGGCTTTCGGTATGGTAATCGTGGTTAATTCATTACAGGTGGATAAGGCTCCTTTATTAATGCTTTTTAACCCGGAGGGCAAGGTCAGCTTCTTAATCCGGCTGTTGTAAAAGGAATTTTTCAATAAAGCAGTTGTTCCCTTTGGCACGGAATAGACCGTCCCCTTACCGTTGGGGTATAAAAGCAGGGTAGCTCCCTTTTTATCAAATAACACACCATCTTTTGCAGAAAATGAGGTATTCCTGCTGCTGACTTTAAAGCCATTAATATGCCTTAACTGATTCATTATGGATTTCAGCTGGCTGCGGTCCACCTTGGCTCCGATGGTAACCGTCTGCAGCTTATCAGCATGGACAAATGCATTACTTTTAATCTTCGTTACCGTATCCGGAATTACATAGGAGGTATTTCCGGAAGCAGCCGGATATTGAAGAAGGAGGGTTTTGCTCTTATTAAACAGGCACCCGTTTACAGACACATAGCTGGTGTTCCCCTTCGCCACAGTGACTGCCCTTAACTTGCTTAATCCGTCACTATAATTAAAACCGTTATAGCTTATCTTTTTTAAGGTGGAAGGTAATGTTACGGTTTCAAGATTCGGAAAGTAACCGGTGGCAAGAATATCCCAGTCAAAGGAAGTTACACCTTCCTTTATTCTGATTTCCTTCACGGAGAAATAAACCGGTTTGTTAAAAAAATCCGAAATCACCAGATTTTCTGAAATCGTAAATACCTCTTCTGCATTATAAGCTGCCGTATTATCTTTTGAATAGTTATACTCAGAATCTGCCCTTACGGCTTGTGCCGGTACTGCCAGCCAGATACATGCAATTGCCAGATAAAAAATATACCGCATTTGTTTCTTCATAATCCTCTTCCTCTCTCTTTTGCAAAGCAAATCAATACATATACTCCATCCTCTCTGTCTTCTTTATCATAACCAGCCGTTTTGTTAAATCCATGTCAGAATTCTTATAAAACCCTATTCCTTCCTTAAGATTTATGCTCTGCCGTTTGAAAGGCCAACTTCATTTCCGTTTCAAAAAATGCTATTCCTTTTTATTATAGTAATTATTCGTAGTGTTTCCACTGTTATTTCCAATTCCGTATTTTACCGGTGACAGGAAAAATCCCAGTATCACACCGGTCAATAAACAGATAATGCTGACTAAAATAGCTACTGACTTCTTCATATTAACTCCTTTCGTGAATATCAAATTTTTGATTTAATTCCTGAATACATAGTTGAAAACAATTTTTTTGTTTTTAAACGAGCAACCATGCATTTCGCAATTACTTTGAAATTGCTCAATTCTTATTTTGCTTCAGTTCTTATTTTGCTTCAATTCCTATTTTGCTTCAGTTCAAGAAAAAGAAATCCCTCTGCCGGAAATCCCTTGTAAGGATTTCCGGACAGAGGGAAACTCTATCCCTACTATTAACTTAATGTAATCTGCAATATTTTGCAAGAGTTATTCTGCCTGATTAAGCGGTCTCTTCAAATTGTGAATTGTAGAGGCTGGCATAGAAGCCGTCCTGCTTTAACAGATCTTCGTGGTTACCCTGCTCTACGATATCTCCATCCTTCATAACAAGGATAAGGTCAGCATCACGGATAGTCGATAATCTGTGGGCAATGACAAAGCTGGTTCTTCCCTTCATCAGGTTATCCATTGCTTTCTGGATTCTTACCTCCGTTCTGGTATCAACAGAGCTGGTAGCTTCATCCAGAATCAGAATCTTAGGGTCTGCCAGAATCGCTCTGGCAATGGTCAGGAGCTGTTTCTGTCCCTGGGATACGTTGCTGGCTTCTTCATTTAATTCCATCTGGTATCCGCCGGGTAGGGTCTGGATAAAGTGATGGGCATGAGCAGCTCTGGCTGCTGCAATGACCTCTTCATCCGTAGCATCTTCCTTGCTGTAACGGATATTTTCCATAATGCTTCCGTTAAAGAGCCAGGTGTCCTGCAGTACCATACCGAACATCTTACGAAGCTCTCCGCGGTTAAAGTCCTTGATATTGTGGCCGTCAATCAGGATTTCACCGGAGTTTACATCATAAAAACGCATTAATAATTTTACCATCGTGGTTTTTCCGGCTCCGGTAGGGCCTACAATTGCAATCTTTTGTCCGGGTTCAATCTTTGCTGAGAAATCATTGATGACAATCTTATCGGGATTGTAACCAAAGTGTACGTTCTTAAATTCAACCCTGCTGGCCACTTTTTCGGTATCTACCGGATTGGCAGCAAACTGGTCTTCCTCTTCTTCATTTAAGAATTCAAATACTCTTTCCGCAGCCGCAGCAGTCTGCTGAAGCTGGGTGGATATCTGGGCAATCTGGGCAATAGGCTGGTTAAAGCTTCTTACATACTGGATAAAGGACTGGATATCACCGACCTCAATGGTCTTTTTGATAGCCAGGTAGCCTCCCAGGATGGATACTGCAACATATCCGATATTTCCCACAAATGCCATAATAGGATGCATCATACCAGAAAGGAACTGAGATTTCCAGGCTGAATTGTAAAGAGTATCATTGGCCTTTTCAAATTCCTCAATTACCTGTTTTTCACCATTAAAAGCCTTAACGATGTTATGTCCGGAATAAACTTCCTCCACCTGTCCGTTAACATGGCCTAGATATTCCTGCTGGGACTTGAAGTATTTTTGTGACATCTTCATCATAAGGGCAATCAATAAAGAAGATATCGGGAGAGTCAGAACAGCTACCAAAGTCATTCTTCCGCTTATGGAAATCATCATAATGGTTATACCGATAATCTGTGTAGCAGCTGTAATGAGAGTTGTAATACTCTGGTTCAAGCTCTGTCCCAAGGTATCAACATCATTTGTAACTCTTGATAATACCTCTCCATTGGTCTTTGTTTCAAAATAATTCATAGGCATGCGGTTTATCTTGCCGGAAATCTCTTTTCTCATCCGGTAAGTTACCTTTTGCGTTACTCCAGTCATGATATAGCCTTGAACAAAAGAAAATATTGAGCTTATAACATATAATCCAAGCAAAAAGAGAAGGGTCTCTCCTATTTTTGAAAAATCTATTTCTCCTGTGCCCTTTATTCTGCCTAGCAGACCTTCAAAGATGTCTGTCGTAACATTACCTAATATCTTAGGTCCTGCAATAAAGAAAACGGTACTTCCTACTGCAAAAAGCATAGCTATTATAATGCTGATTTTATAGGCAGATATATATTTAACCAGCTTTGAAATGGAGCCTTTGAAATCCTTTGGTTTCTCAACCGGTCCTCCTAGGCCTCCGCCGCCCATGGGGCCTCTGGAAGCCCTTCCCCGGCGAGCTGTCGTCTGTACATTTTTTTCATCACTCATATGCCAATTCCTCCTTTGACAACTGTGATAACGCAATCTGGTTATAGACATCGCAGTTCTTTAACAGTTCCTTATGAGTGCCCTTTCCGACAATTTTGCCGTCATCCAGTACTATAATCTGATCTGCATGAAGAATGGTAGAAATTCTTTGCGCTACAATAATAATAGTCCTATCCTTAATTTCATCATTTAAGGCTTTACGGAGTGTAACATCTGTTTTATAATCCAGCGCAGAAAAACTGTCATCAAAAATAAAGATTTCCGGGTCTTTTGCAATTGCTCTTGCAATGGAAAGCCTCTGCTTCTGTCCGCCGGATACATTACCGCCGCCCTGTGAAACCTGCGTCTCATATTTTTCGGACTTCTCTTCTATAAAATCAACCGCCTGTGCAATGCGGGCAGCCTTCATTATCTCTTCCTCTGTGGCATCCTGCTTACCGTATTTGATATTGGATTCAATGGTACCGGTAAAAAGCACTCCCTTTTGAGGTACAAAACCAATCTTATCCCTCAAGTCATGCTGCTTGATCTCCCGGATGTCCACACCGTCAACCAGAATGCTTCCGCCTGTAACATCATAAAATCTTGGAATTAAATGTACCACTGTGGACTTACCGCTTCCGGTGCTTCCGATGATAGCCGTTGTTTTACCCGGTTCTGCTGTAAAGCTGATATCTTCCAGTACATTATCATCTGCATTCGGATATTTGAATTCAACGGATCTGAATTCTACATAACCCTTTTTGTCCGGTACAAAAGCCTTGGAGGTTGAAGGGTCGTGTATTGTCATCTTGGAATCCAGCACCTCCAGAATACGTCCTGCCGCAACTGTAGCTCTTGGCAGCATAATGGATATCATGGAGAACATTAAGAAGGACATAATGATCTGCATGGTATACTGCAGGAAAGCCATCAGGTCACCTACCTGCATCTCTCCGTTATTAACACCGTGCGCACCGCTCCAGATAATGAGTACGGATACACCGTTCATAACAAGCATCATAGCTGGCATCATGAATGTCATCGCTCTGTTTACAAACAAATTAGTCTTTGTCAAATCCCTGTTAGCCGTATCAAAGCGTGCTTCCTCTGACTCCTCCTTGTGAAAGGCACGGATTACGGGAAGTCCTGTAAGTATCTCTCTGGTTACCAGATTCAAACGGTCTACCAGCTTCTGCATGGACTTAAATTTGGGCATGGCTACGATAAACAGCGTACCTACAATTGTAATAATAATGATGACTGCCAATGCAATAATCCAGGTCATGGACACATTGGTATTTAATACTTTTACGATACCTCCGATAGCGAGAATCGGAGAATAAAATACAATTCGTATCAGGAATACCAGCATCGTCTGTATCTGCTGGATATCATTGGTGCTTCTTGTGATAAGGGAAGCAGTGGAAAAATGGTCGAACTCTGAGTTGGAAAAGCTGACGACCTTTCGGAACACACTGCCTCTCAGGTCTTTACCCAGCTTAGCTGCCATTCTGGAAGCAAAAAAGCCTACCAGTACGGTGGATATCATGGCAATAAGAGCTAAACCGAGCATTTTTAATCCTGTGAATAAAATATAATGAGTCTGGATTTTATCCGTATCCATACCCAATGCCTGGTATTCATACTTTACAATAGCTGTTGCCGACTGGGTTTTAAGGGAATCCGGTGTGCCTTCCAATACTTTTGTAACAGGCTCAAGGAATTTATCAGCTTCTTCTTTGGGTAAGGAGATTATCATTGCTAATAAAGGTGCCTTCTGCAGCTGCTCCGGTACCACCTTGGCAACGGCTTCCTTTAATTTTGCAGTACTGTCGCTTTCCATGCCCAAAGAACCTATCATTAGCATGGGATGCGTTAAAATCTGATTTAATTTATCTTTACTATCTTTGTCTATGTCTTTCAGAACGTAGATATTTTCCTTTTCCAGACCCGGATATTTATCAAGGTAATCCTTATATTTTTTCTCGGATACAGAATCCTTTGTCACCAGCACATAGGAATCCAATACTTCCTTCTGATCCTTTTCGTCTGTAAAATAAAGGACGGCTTTCATATAATTTTCCGCGATTGCCTCAGGAACTGCGCTTTCAATTCCTCCTCCCTGGATACCCACATCTACGATATCGGAGGTGTAGGAAGGAAGTGTTAAATCACAGTAAGCCTGAAGTCCTAAAAGAGCTACAACTACCAGCATAATAGGCCAGGAGGATTTTAACAGCTTTAATATTTTAAACATAGCTGCTCCTTTCTGATATGTTTTCTGTCAATTTGCAGGATTAAAAAATATTGGTTTCACCTGATTCTTTTAAAACTTCTTTCATAGAACCGTACAGCCTGTTAAGATTCTGAATCAGATTTTTTGTATCTTCTTCTCCCATTTTCTGAATTGTTTTGTCTGTAAATTCATATAACCTTTTTGTGGAATCCTGAATAATTTTATCTCCAGTTTCCGTAAGTACGATATAAACTACTCTACGGTCCTTCGTATCCGTTATTCTTTCAATATAATTTTTCTCTTCTAAGCCCTTTAACATTTTAGATGTGGCAGATTTGGTAGAATGAACCATCTTACTTAGCTCGCTTACTTTTACACCAGGCTCCCCCTCTTCCCTTTTCGTATCTCCACACCTACCGGCACCGTGATGAATAGCGCCTAACATCATAAACTCAGCCGGATAAAGTACTCTGTTTGTATGAACCTTACCCATCAGTTTGCGTACATTGTTAAATGAAGTAAAAAGCTCATGTGACATGGTTCCTTCTTTGTTACTGTCATCCCTTATATCTGCCATTTTTATTCTTTCCTCCTTAAGAACTTCCCAAATCAAGCTCTTGTTATGGGTCCAAGTACTGCCTTGCACAAGACAGCGCTAGTCTATTTTAGTTGAATAGCTCAACTATTGAGATGTTCAACCAATATTATAATTCTTTTTTTTATGAAGTCAATACAGCTTATAAAAAATAGCAGATTCCATAATCCAAACAATTTACGGTAACCATTTGCTTTCATAATGCACAAAATTCGATTAGATTATGCTGTGATGCCAGTAGTCACAAAAAATGCTTGACAAAATATTTAGTTAAAACTATTATAGCTATAACAACTAATCGCAGGGAGGTGTGTATCGGAATATGCCATATGACTACACAAAATTGATTGGATATAAAATAATCAAAGGTGAGGTTCTGATAAAAAGGAAGATTCTTAATGCTTTTATTGAAAAAGGATACATGATTACTTTCGAGCAATGGATCGTCTTAAACGTGCTCTATGCGGAACCTGGTATCATTCAAAGCGAAATTGCCCAAAGAACCTATAAAGACAAAACAAATGTCACCCGGATTTTAGATGTTTTAGCAAAGAATGGGTATATTATCAGAGAAGCCAATGACAAGGATAGAAGAATTGCATGTGTATATCTTACGGATGCTGCAAAAAAAATGTTTGCAGATATAATACCGTACATTGAAGAAATCAATGAACACTTTTGTAATGGAATATCCGAGGAGGAGTTAGCCTTATTTGATGATATTTTTGGGCGGCTTTGCAAAAATGCTGAATAAGCATTTTTTGCCATAATAGTTGTTGTAGCTATATTAGTTATATCAACAAATAGAAACGGAGGAATTATGCATGGTAAAGTTATCAGTAAAGGAAAAATTCGCCTTCCAATTTGTAATGGGAGAAAAATTCTATCAAAGGTGGTATGCCCGTTTTCTGTCCTTTGGCATTGATTACGGGAGACTGAAAAGGGTAATCGGAAGAATTACCGGCTGGATGCAATGGTGTGCAGAATGGACAAGGGAGGGGGATTACCTTTTCCAAAAGGCGGAAGAAGCCCTTAGGGAAGGCTCTGAAACCAAGGCCAGAGCATTATTCCACGAAGCAACCGCCTGCTATCATATCGGACAGCACATTTTTTTCATTGACAGCCAGCAAAAGGAAGCCTCCCAGGAAAAAGCCAGAAGAAGCTATAAAAGAGCAATCGGATTATATGCGGAAGAAGAAAGACCCATAAGAATCGACATCCCCTTTCAAGGTACTCAAATTCCAGGATATTTAAGACTCGCCGATACTCCCAATAGACCTCTTATTATCTTTGTAAATGGTATGGACAATATTAAGGAGGCCGAAGGACATGCACAGGGAAGTATATTCAGACAAAATGGCTTTAACTTTTTTACTTTTGATGGGCTGGGACAGGGAGAGCTGTGGAAGAGCCTGAAATTTGATTCAAAGCAGTATCACATAGCGGTTTCCGCCATTATAGACTGGTTTGAGGCCAATCAATCCTACCGGATTGACATGAATAGAATTGCCCTTGTGGGCTATAGCTTAGGGGGATATCTGGCACCAATGTCCGCTGCCTATGACAGGAGGGTAAAATGTGCGGTCGGAAACAGCGGGCTAATCTTTATTGGTGGGCTGGATGGGCTTAAAAAGCTAAATCCCATTTGGCAGCGGGGCGTAACGTACATGACGGGATGTGAAAGCCTGGAACAGGCAGTTAACCAGTTTGACTGGGATATAGCGGATGCCCCTTCCCTTCAGATTCCGCTGCTGTTTTACCATGTGGGAAATGATGAAGTAATGCCCTCCCCGGAAGTCCATGCGGATAAAATCATGAAATGGGCAAAGGGCGAAAAGACTCTGAAGTATTACGAGGACGGTGAGCACTGTACTCAGAACTATATGGATGAAGTATTTCCTGAGATAATTGACTGGCTGAATAGGAAGTTAATTTAATTAAATAGCAGTACAAATCAAAAATTAGTAAAATTTAGAAAGTTAGTAGAATTTAAAAAGTTGATTTGGGTGTCGAAAGGGTAGTCTTTCAAAAGGGGACGGCAATTTGCACAAATCAAAAGCTAGTAGAATTTAAAAAGTTAGTAGAAAAGGGATTGTCTGCAAAAGTTATCCTGCTGTCAGACGATCCCTGTTTCTTGTATTTTATAGAACCATTTCAATTCTGAGCTTTAACGATTTGAGAGCTTTGCTTCTCTTAAAAGTCCTCGAATCGCTGCATCTGTTTCCGCATCAGCCTTCTGCCGGTTACTCTTCTATATCTGCTCCAGTGCCTGCTTTAAATCTGCTATGATATCTTCCGCATTCTCCACACCAACAGAAAGGCGTATCAGATCCGGTGCAACACCGGATTCCCTGAGCTGCTCATCGGTAAGCTGCCTGTGGGTATGGCTTGCCGGGTGCAAGAGACAGGTCTTACTATCTGCCACATGGGTTACAATGGATGCCAGCTGTAAACTGTCCATAAATTTTATTGCGGTTTCTCTTCCTCCCTTTAACCCAAAGGACAGCACGCCGCAGGAGCCCTTGGGCATGTACTTTTCTGCCAGCTCGTGATATTTATTGCTTTCCAGACCGGAATAATTCACCCAGGCAACCTTTTCATTCTTCTCTAAAAACCTTGCAGCTGCCAGGGCATTCTCACAATGCTGCCTCATACGCAGATGAAGTGTTTCCAGTCCCAGATTTAAGTAAAAGGCATTCTGGGGAGACTGGATGGCACCAAAATCCCTCATCAGCTGGGAGGTCGCTTTGGTGATATAAGCTGCCTTCCCGAATTTTTCAGCATATATGATGCCATGATAAGATTCATCCGGTGTGGTAAGTCCCGGGAATTTATCCCCATAGGATTTCCAGTCAAAATTACCGCTGTCTACGATACAGCCGCCTACACCTACTGCATGACCATCCATGTACTTGGTGGTGGAGTGGGTCACGATATCTGCTCCCCATTCAAAAGGCCTGCAATTGATGGGCGTTGCAAAGGTATTGTCAATAATTAAGGGAACTCCATGGGAATGGGCCAGCCTTGCAAACTTCTCAATGTCCAGAACTGAGACCGTCGGGTTGGTAATGGTCTCACCAAATACCGCTTTCGTATTCGGTTTAAAGTACTTGCCAAGCTCCTCTTCTGTCAGGTCCTGGTCCACAAAGGTACATTCAATCCCCATTTTCTTCATGGTTACACCAAACAGGTTGAAGGTACCGCCATAAATGGCAGAAGAAGCAATAAAATGATCCCCTGCTTCACAGATATTAAAGACCGCATAGAAGTTAGCTGCCTGGCCGGAAGAAGTTAACATTGCAGCAACACCGCCCTCCAGTGCACATATTTTTTCCGCTACCGCATCATTTGTGGGATTTTGCAGCCTTGTATAAAAATACCCTTCTGCTTCCAGATCAAATAACTGTCCCATTTCTTCGCTGGTATCGTATTTAAAGGTAGTACTCTGGTATATAGGTAACTGCCGCGGTTCCCCTCTTTTTGGCTTCCAGCCTTCCTGTATGCATTTGGTTTCAATTCTGCTTTCCATATTCTCCTCTTTTCTGAATATCCAATCTTCGATTGGATATTCGTTAATCCTTAGCTGATAAAACTCTCCTAATGCCATCAAAAATTTGTGTATCACAAGCCCATCAAGCGTTTTACTACTGCTACGGTCTCACCGGCGTCCTTTGCATAGCCGTCGGCTCCTATTTCATCCGCATAGCTTTGGGTAATAACAGCCCCTCCGATAATAATTCTGGCCTTAATGCCTGTTTCTTTCTTAAGTGCTATTACCTTCTTCATTTCCAGCATAGTCGTGGTCATAAGAGCGGATAAGGCAATGATGTCCGCATCGTATTCCCTTGCTGTTTCAATGATTTTCTCCGAGGGCACATCCTTGCCCAGGTCAATGACCTCAAAGCCATAATTCTTAAGCATTAAGACTACCAGATTCTTCCCGATATCATGGACATCTCCTGATACCGTTGCAATTACCACCGTTGCCAGCTTCTTCTTTTCTTCCTTTCCTTCCTTTAGCAAAGGCTCCAGAAAATCAATTGCCGTCTTCATCGTTTCTGCCGAGGAAATTAGCTGGGGCAGGAAATATACCTGTTTATCAAACAGCTTTCCCACATCATTTATAGCTGGTATCAAAAGCTCATCCAATACAAAGGAGGGCTTTACATCTTCTTTTAGGACCTCTTTTACCTTATTTAAAATATCTCTTTTATTTCCCTTGATAACAGCCTCATAAACCTGATGGAAGGTTTTATTTTTCAGTGCTTCCGACAGGTTCTCATCCTCCCCGGGCTTGCCGCTGCTTATTGCCTGATTTCCTGCTGTACTACTATTTTTATCAGCATTGGGGCTGGCATCCCCTTTTTGGGTAATGACTGTGGCAGGCCTTTCTGTCACCCGCCTGATATAGCGGATATCCGCCTCTTCCTTTGCCGCAAGAAGGTCCGCTGCAAAGGCGGTATTCATTAGCAGCTCCTGGGATGGATTTGCGATTGCCATGGTTAAGCCTTCCCGAATAGCAAGTGCCAGAAAGGTGCTGTTCACAAATTGCCTCTCCGGCAGCCCAAAGGAAATGTTCGACAGTCCGACCACTGTTGCCAGTCCCAGCTCTTCCTTGCAGTAACGGATGGTCTCCAAGGTCTGGAGGGCTGCTTCCTTGTTAGCACCTACGGTATTTACAAGTCCGTCCACCACGATATCCTCTCTTGTGAGGCCATTTTCCTCTGCTGCATTTAAGATGGTATGAATAATTTCCTTCTTCTCCTCTATATCCTTTGGAAGGCCTTTATCGGATAAGGGAAGCAGGATGAACATAGCTCCGTACTTTCTGGCAAGGGGCAGCAGTTTTTCAAGCTTTTCCTTCTCCAGGGAGACCGAGTTAATCAAAGCACGTCCCGGGTAGATGCGAAGGGCGGCTTCTATTACATTTACATGGCTGGAATCAATACTAAGAGGTAAGCCGGAGAAGCCGGTTATTTCATATACCGCATCTACCATTGTCTCTTTTTCATCAATTCCGTTCATTCCCATGTTGACATCCAGAATATCGGCTCCGTCTTCCTCCTGCTTTCTGGCAAAGTCCGCCACCATCTGAAAATCACCCTGGCGCAGCTCCTCCTGGAGGGCTTTCTTTCCGGTGGGATTGATTCTCTCACCGATTACCAGGAATTTTCCGCTATCCGGTATTTTAAGCGCTCTTCGTTCTGTGGTCAATATCCTCACTCTTTCAGGCTTCAGAGCGGGAGGGATTAGACCACGGACGGCATTGTGAAGTACCTCCAGATGCTTCGGCGTCGTTCCGCAGCAGCCGCCTATAATACCTGCCCCTGCTTCAGCCAGCCTTATTGTCTCCCTTGCAAATTCCTCGCTTTCCATGGTAAATACGGTTTCATCATTTATCAGCTGAGGAAGCCCGGCATTTGGCTTTGCAATAATGGGCACGGAGGCGTAGCGCTTCATTTCCTTTACAATTTCATACATTCCCTCGGGTCCCGTAGAGCAGTTGACACCTACCGCATCCGCTCCCATTTTCTGAAGGACCGTAATGGCTGTTACCGGGTCCGTTCCATATAAGGTGCGGTTATTCTCATTAAAGGTTAAGGTAATCATAACCGGAAGGTCACAGGTTTCCTTTACTGCCAGCAATGCGGCCCTGCACTCCTGAAGGCTCATCATGGTCTCAATGACAAAAAGGTCCGCTCCCCCAAGAAGGAGATAAGCAATCTGCTCCTTGTACACCTCCACCAGCTCCTCAAAACGCAGGGTGCCTACCGGGTATAGCTGCTGTCCTGTCATGGTAATATCCCCGGCTATATATACTTTTCTGTCTGCTTTGGCTTCCAGAACAGCTTGTTTGGAGAGCTTCACAAGCTCCTGGTTCATTTCCGATATTCTGCCTTCCAGGCCATATTCCGTAAGTTTAATGCGGTTCCCAGTAAAGGTCGGAGCATAGAGGATGTCCGTTCCGGCCTCAATATACTCCCTCTGGAGCTTAATCAAAACCTCCGGATTTTTCAAAATCCATTCCTCCGGACAAACTCCTACAGGCATCCCGGCCTTTTGCATATTACTGCCGGTTGCACCGTCCAGCAGGATAATTTTTTGCTTTGTGAGTTCTCTGAATTCCAATTTCGTCATGATAACAACCTCTTTCCCGGATATCCTTTCCTTTGTTCCGCATCCGATACTTCCATACTGCATTTATTATATATTCTTACTGTTTTCCCACCAGCCAGAGCTTTGCCTTCTCAAAATCCTCTATAAAGGTATAGAGAAAGCCAATGGTTTTACCGCTGTGACTGAGCTGTTTTTTGATAACATGCTTTATTTTCCGGTTTACGCCTACGAACACAACTCTTCGCAGCTTTTCAAATTCTATCAGCCGGTTTGCTATTTCTGCCGCCATCTCCCTGTCCACAGCCGTCTGGTTAAGGTTAATGCCCACAAGTCCCGTGGCCGATGGTCTTCTTATGGAATCCATATCTTTATGGAATTTCTCCATGACAAGCTCTTTCTCCTCATAGAGTGCATCCAGCTGGCAAAACCAGATCTCTCCGCCCTGAAATGCCATGGAAAAGGATTCCCTGATAATAACATTATTCTGTGCATCCCTCATAGGTTTCTGCCCCCTTATCTGAATCTGCCATTGATTTACCGGATTACGATCTTATTCATCAGACTTACCCGGTTAAAGGGAAGCATAAAATAATAACCGTCGGCAAAAGGGCTTATGTCCTTTATTATCTGACTGGCTATATCCGCACCTACCCATTCCGCTTCTTCCCTGTCCATATCCGGACGGTATTTTTCTACCACCCAGTCCGGTACATGGATACCGGATATTTCATTCTTGATAAAGTTGGCATTCCGGTAGCTTACCAGAGGCATGATACCGCAGAGAATCCTGGTCCTGACCTTTGATTTAATCTCCTCAAGCCTTCTGATATCCTCTTCCGTAAACACCGGCTGGGTCAGGAAATAGCTTGCTCCGGCTTCTATCTTCTTCTCCATCCGCTCAATAACCTTTTCGATAGGGCCTCTGCCATAATTTAAGGCCCCGCCGTAATAAATAGGCTCTTCCTTAAAGTGTTCCCTGTTCATTTCCTTTACATAACTCATCAGCTGAATGGAATTATAGTCAAATACTCCTGTGGTGGACTGCCTGTGCTCGCTTGGAATGGGATCTCCCGTTACGATCAGGATATTGCGTATGCCGCTTACATAGGCTCCTAAAATCATGGAACGCATGGCAATCACATTCTTATCCCGGCAGCAGATATGGGGCATTACAGGAAGTCCTGTTTCATTACGCAGCTTTAAGGCCATAAGGACAGAGTCCACACGGCTCCTGCCCATGGGAGAATCGGCAAGGGTTATGATATCCGTTCCGGTCCCCTTTAATTTATTGGCACAGGCAATAACTGCCTCATCGCTGGCATCAAAGGGCGGGTCAAGCTCAACTGCCACCACCTTTTTCTTTTCCTGAAAGGTCTGATAGAATTCATTGGGCCTGACTTCAACATTGGCTTCCTTGATACCCGATAATACTATCCGGTTTCCTCTGAAAGTCTCCTTTAAAGAAAGCCTCTCTGCCATATTCTTAATATAATCCGGTGTAGTACCGCAGCACCCTCCCACCGCATCAATGCCAAGGTCACAGATCCTCTGGATATTTTCCCTGAAATACCCTTCGTTGTCCATAAACAGCAGGCGGTTCTGAAATTGCTCCGGATATCCCGCATTGGGCATTGCAAATATGAATTTTCCTTCCGGAAGGGGAAGCTTCTTTAATATCTGGTACATATGCCCGGAACCGATACCGCAGTTAAAGCCCCCCGCTTCGATTTCCTTTGTTTCTTCAATGGTCTCTAAAATTGACCTGGCACTGATACCCTTCGTTGTAAAACCGTTTTTGTTCAGGCAGAAATCCGTTATAAGAAACGCCTCAGGCTTCTTTGCCTTAATATATTTTACAAGGCTTTTTAAATAATAAAAATCCGAAAAGGTTTCAAAGAGGAAGATATCTCCTCCCTCCTCTAAGAAGGCATCACAAATATCCTGATATTCTAACAGAATGTCTTCCTCGGTCCTGGTTCCGTTCTCCGGAATGGGCCCTATATTGCAGGCAATGTAAACACGTCGGCTTTTTGCTTGTCCTTCCTCCGCTGACTCTGCAACTGCCCTTTGGGCAAGGCGGTAGGCTTTTTTTATCAGTTCTTTTTGTTCTTTCCCGGTTTGATTTAAGGTCTGCCTGTTAGCCGCAAAGGTGTTGGTCCGGATTAATTCTGCCCCAGCTTTGATATATCCCTTATGGATAGCTGTAATTGTAGCTTCCTCCGTAAGGTTGCCGAACTCCGAAACCGCATTGTCATTGTTTAAAAGCCTGGAATAATAGGTGCCCATGGCACCGTCTGTTATTAGTTTATGCTCTTTTAAATACTCCCTTAATTCCATGGCTTCATCCTCTCTTCCTCCATTACCTCTTGTTCTGTATGTATACTTTCTGCCGGTATATTTATACAGGCTGCTTACCGGCAATTTTTCATTTCTTCTATCATAATCAGAAATGCAGAAATTGTCTACTAAAAATATCACAGGAAAATGAAAAAAACGTACTGCAGCAAGTAAAAAATCCGCTGTAATACGTTTATTTGTAATTTCATATTCTCAAATACAAGGACACCTCAGCCGCATTTTTATACGGTTAATCTGCATAGGGCTGATAATGCTCTGCTTAGACTGGAATTCTTTTAGAGCTGCAATTTTATCGGAAGCATCAAAGGTTATAACAGAGACTCCGTCAAAACCATCCCTGTTATTCTCATAAATACATTCGAAATACCACTCTACTGCCATAGTGCTGCCCTGATGTATAAACTGTTTGATATCCCAGGCAGTAACCTTTCCCTTATGGTTCCAATCCTGAAACCACCTTATTATCTGCTCTATACCGGTATATACCGGCCCATAGCATTCCGTATATGTGATATTGGGTGCAAATACAGATGAAAGACAGGAAGGGTCATTTCTTAACCACGCCTCAAAATATTCCCTTATCATTTTCTCGCGTTCTTCCATAAAATTCTCCCTCTGTCAGATTTGTCTTACAAACCCTAAATATCTGGTTCCCTGGAATTTTAATTTTCCGCAATCACCTTCTACCAGCATTCCAAATTCGCTGCTCATAACACTGAACTCCATACGGTCACCGCTTTCGACCTCAAAGGTCACATAGTACCATGTACTGCTACTGCTGGTGTCGATTCCATCATCCACGTGGTCACTGTGATAGCTTATATCCGTTCTTTTGGCAACAACCCTGGCATCCACCGACAATACCGGTGACTTGCTGTTCTTTATTCCCTGACGGGCAGATACCACAATTATACGGACAAACATTACTATGAAAACGATAAAAATAAGAATCATGAATATCTCAACAAAGCTTGGAAATAAACTATTACCAAATCCACCGCCATATCCGTTATAAAAATCCGTAATATATCCCTCCCTGTTATTCAAATATCAATCCTGGCTTTGTAATATTATAACAACGGAATTGGGAAAATGTCAAATAATACTGGTTTTTACAACAGGGTATTTCTTAAATTAAAATACGCAAAAAAAGCTGTCAAACCTCCGGCCCTAAGGAGCCGGTACAGCAGTTCTACAGCCTTTCGCCGGTGTTTATATGAATTTTCTGCATTCGTTAAAATTAGTCTCTTCGAATTTTAAAAGCCTGTGCCCTAAATCTGAGATTTCCTTATCAGTCCCCTGATACTTACGGTTATTCCTGGTAATATCTATTATTCCCATTGTACTGCCCTGCATCAGCATTTCCGCTATATGGGAGGGGGATTTGTCCGTAAGGGTCTTTGCATTAATCATAAGGTAGGCTGATACCTTCTGGTACAGGCTGATGTCCTTCTCTTCCTTGCTGTTTTCTCTTAGAAGCCTTTCCGCTTCCTTCTCAATAGACTCATACTCCCTGTACTGAGAATTCAGAGTTTCTCTGAATTCCTTATCCTCTGCAATGTCCAAAAGCTGTCCGATGGTATCAGTCCCCATCTGGGTGTTCTTGTGTATATAGTTTAGATATTCTGCATTTGCGTCCATGATATTACCTCCTGGCAGATAGTATCTGCCGGCATCCGTCGTATTATACCGGCTCAAAGGCATAAATTGCTGGCCAGGAATTTGCTGCCAGTAATCTGCTGCCGGAAATTTACTGCAAGAAGTCCAGCTTTCTTTACAAATGCTCCTGCACATTTTATTTATCTGCCATTCGGTAGCCTACGCCCATCTCTGTCAGGATGTACTGGGGCTCACCGGGATTTTTCTCAATCTTTCTGCGGATATTAGCCATATTTACCCTAAGGGTGCGGCTTTCATTGGCATAGGGGCCCCAGATTTCCTTTATGATATAGTCATGGGTCAGTACTTTGCCAGGATGTCTGGAAAGTAAGGCCAGAATCTTATATTCAATGGGCGTCAGATGAATCCGCTCTCCTGCCATTTGTACAATTCTTTTATCAAAGTCGATTTCCAATTCCCCAATGGTCACGGAGCTTTCCTGCCACTCTTCCCCCTCCCTGCTCCTGACTCCATGCCGCAGGGCTGTCCGTATACGGGCAAGTAATTCTGAGGTTCCGAAGGGCTTTACGATATAATCATCCGCCTCCAGATCAAGGGCTTCTACCTTCTCTCTTTCATAGCCTCTGGCCGATACCACTACCACCGGAACTTTTGACCAGCTGCGGATATTTTTCAGTACCTCAAGACCATCCATATCAGGCAGCCCCAAATCCAGCAGGATTAAATCGGGAATATGGGAGGCATTCATTTGTATGGCCTCCTTGCCTCCTGTACTTCTGATTACCTTATAGCCATTCGCTGTCAGTACCGCAGAAATAAAATTACCTATGGTTTCATCATCTTCCACTACTAAAATTAAAGGCTCCATATCCCATTTCAGCTCCCTTCTATGCTCCTTGAGGCAGGTTATATTAGCTATTTTCTTCCAGAGGCAGGTAAAAGCGGAAGGCTGCCCCTCCCATACTGCGGTTTTCGGCCTCCATCCTGCCATTATGGGCTTTTATAATGGACATGCAGATGGAAAGCCCGATACCCATTCCACGGGAAGAATCCAGAGGCTTATCTCCGGCTGGTATATAGCTTTCAAAGAGATAGGGGATATCTTCCGCCGGTATGCCCCGTCCGCTGTCCAGTACCTCAAATACTGCCCATTCTTCCTGTTTTTTCAGCTGTATTTCAATGAGAGCATCCTCTTTGGAATGCTTTATGGCATTTTCTAATAGATTGATTATTACCTGTGCAATCAGGGTACCGTCCATGGGCACCTCCAGGAGCTCATCCGGCACCTTTACGAGGATATTTCTGCCCGGATACCTTACCCGGATTCTGCCCACTGCTTCCGCAATGACTTCTTCTCCGGCCTCCAGGGTTTTCGTCACATTCATGGTGCCTTCCTTAATACGTGTAACCGATAAAAGATTTTCTACCATTCTGATAAGCCACTGGGAATCTTCCTTGATATTTACCACCAGCTGCCGGCTTGTGTCCGCATTTAAGGTGCCTTCATTTTCCAATATGGCTGAGCTGGCTCCTAATATACCGGTAAGGGGCGTACGAAGATCATGGGATATGGCCCGCAAAAGATTGCTCCGCATTTTTTCTTTTTCTGTCTCCACAAGAATATTTCTCTGCTCATCACTTAATCTCTGGCGCTCCAGTGCCATGGCAACCAAGGGCACAATCCTTCTTAAAAACAAGCGGCTGCTATGATCCAGATTTCCATTCCGGCAGGAAAGCCCGATTACTGCCAGTACATTGCCCTGAAACAGGACCGGCTGATAAAATGCTCCGGCTCCCATTAAGGTGTCTGTGCCGGCTCCGGCTTTTTTCTGATTGACAAAAACCCAATGGGCCACTGCCTTTTCATCGTCCGATTTCATAAAGGAAGCGTCTTCCTCTCCCTGAAACTGTAAAAAGCTTCCGTTCAGCTCTGCCTTGTCACTTATGGTATAGAGTATAACAGACCGGCTGAAAAGATTCACTACATAATCTAAAACCAGAGAAACAATATTTTGTGTACCTCTGGTGGCAAGGAGCTTTTTATTGATTTCATACAGCACCTCCGTTCGGTGCTCTCTTTCAACGGCTAATCTTGCCTGTGTCTTAATCCTTACCGTCAGGGCACTTGTAATCAAAGCTACCAGAAGCATAATGGAAAAGGTCAGAGGATATCCGCTGCCAATGGCATTAAAGGTAAAAAAAGGCTGGGTAAAAAAGAAATTAAAGAGCAGCACACTGATAATAGATGCCACCACTCCGTAAAAATAGCCTTCCGTAATTCTGGAAATAATAAGCACGGACAAAATGAATACCATAATGACATTCTGCCCTCCAAAATTCAGGTTCTGCAAGCCTTCACAGAGAAGAAGGGCAATTAAAAGGATTCCGGCCATTTTCAGCATATCTCTTCCTTTAAAGCTGAATTGGGGCTTCAGCAATATCTGCCCGCCCTTTGCCGCAAACCTCCGCCCGGGAGCAATGCCAGGAATAATATGAACCTCTATGTGGGGAAGCAGGGATATGAGCCGGTCTTCAAAATCCATTTCAAATAAGCTTTTTACCGTCTTTTTATTCCTGCTCTTTCCTACCACAATATTAGTAATGCCAGACAGCCTTGCATATTCCGCTATGGTTTCCGCAATGTCATGTCCGGTCAGGGTGGTGACTTCCGCTCCCATTTTCTCCGCCAGGTCCATATTCTCCCGGATGCCCTGCTTCTGCTCCGGTGTCATTACTTCCTCATCTTCCACGTACACCGCATTCCATTGGGCATGAAAAGCATCTGCTGCCCTGGCAGTCCACCGGATACATTTTGCAGAAGAGGGGGAAGCCCCAATGCAGACCAGAAATTTGGTGTTTGCCATTTTTTCCTGCATGAACCGTTCATTCTGGTTTTCATTGCTGATGCGCTCCGTAGCCTTCCTGAGAGCAATTTCCCTCAGAAGCTTGAGGTTTTCCACCGTAAAGAAATTGTTCATGGCAGCTTTTGCCCGGTCTGCCCGGTAGACCTTGCCTTCCTTTAACCGGTGGAGCAGCTCCTCCGGCTCTATATCAATCACCTTAACCATATCTGCCCGGTCAAATATGTAGTCCGGCACCGTTTCCCTTACCGTTACCTTGGTGACATCCTCCACTACATTATTAAGACTTTCAAGATGCTGGACATTTACGGTGGTATAAACATCGATACCTGCGTTCAAAAGCTCTTCCACGTCCTGATAACGCTTCCGGTTTCTGGAGCCGGCGGCATTGGTGTGGGCCAGCTCATCCACCAGAATCAGCTGGGGCTTTTTTCTCAGGGCTTCATCCAGGTCGAATTCCTTTAGCTCCATGCCCTTATACGATATGGTTTTAGGCGGCAGCACAGGAAGTCCTTCCAAAAACCGCAGAGTTTCCGGCCGCTCATGAGGCTCCACATATCCCACCAGGACATCCGTCCCCATGCTGTAACGCTCCTTCGCTTCATCCAGCATGGCATAGGTCTTCCCGACTCCTGCGGCATATCCGAAGAAAATCTTTAGCTTTCCGCTTTCTTTTTCTTCCTCTTCTTTTATTTTTTCTAAAATTGCCTCCGGGTCAGGGCGGTAATCCTGATTATCCATGTTAGCACCTGATGCTGCCAGACCGGCATCCTTTCTTTTTTCTTATTCTTTTGACTTTTGTTTTTTCGGGCTTTTATTTTTGAGCTTTTATTTTTGGTCTTTTATTTTCCTTCGCTCGTTCTTCTTTCCTTATTATACCACACAATGCTCTTTATATCTTGCGAGTTTGCTGAGGTCTTTTCTTTTTATAGCAGGCCGTCCAATGCCAGATTCACCTTTAATACATTAACTGCCGGTTCCCCAAAAATTCCAAGAAATGACTTGATGGTATATTTATCAATAACCTCTTTCACCTTATCTTCTTCTATTCCTCTCTCCCTTGCTATCCGGCTTATCTGATAGTCCGCTGCATTGGGGGATATATTGGGGTCGACTCCGCTTGCGGATGCCATTACTAAATCCGCCGGGATATCCTTTTTATTGTCCGGGTCCAGGCTGTGCCACCAGTCTATTCTCTTATTTACCTGCTCTTTCTGCTCCGCACTTGTCGGGGAGAGATTGCTTGTGCCAAGTGGCCTTCCGATCAGATATTTGGGCTCGGAAAATTCCTGTGCGATAAGAGCTGAACCAAAGTCCTTTTTGCTGCCATCCTTTAAGGTAACCGTAATTATGCTTCCATTTGCTTTCTGGGGGAAGAAAATCCCGGCAATTCCTGTGACCGCCGCGGTATAAAGTACCCCGCATAAAAGCGTCATCAAAAGGAAGCATACAATTGCAGGCCTTAAAACTCCTTTACTGCTTTTCATATTTGCACCCATTATATAACCCAGGCAGTCCAGCCCGGGTTACCGCCACAACATAAATGTGAAACAAGTTTCACCGAGTGAAAGAATTTGTACGTGGCACCTTTCATTTCTATATTTTCTTTCACAGACTACCATTGCATACTGCAGACGGTTCTGCAGTACTGTCATAAATAATGGAGTGTGGAAGTGCTTTCCTTTCACACATTAACATGACCTTCTTATCCCAAATAAGAAGAAAGCGTCTTACACAAGACCAAAGGCGGTCAGTAGTATATCAATCACTTTTATTGCTATGAACGGTGCTATAATTCCGCCAAGTCCATAAATGAAGAGATTCCTCTGAAGAAGCTTTCCAGCCGGCAGTTCTCTGTACTTAACCCCTCTTAAGGCCAGGGGTATCAATGCAATGATAATAAGGGCATTGTAAATGATAGCCGAGAGAATGGCACTGTACGTGCTGGTCAGGCCCATGAAATTAAGCACCGACAGCTGAGGATAAATGGTAAAGAACAATACCGGAATTATGGCAAAGTATTTCGCAACATCATTGGCAACGGAAAAAGTAGTCAGGGAACCTCTGGTCATCAGTAGCTGTTTTCCGATACGGACGATATCAATGAGCTTGGTGGGATTAGAATCCAAATCCACCATATTTCCAGCTTCTTTTGCCGCCTGGGTGCCGGAATTCATAGCAACCGCAACATCAGCCTGGGCAAGCGCCGGCGCATCGTTGGTACCGTCCCCTGTCATTGCAACCAGATGGCCCTTTGACTGGTAATCCCGGATTAAGGTAAGCTTTGCCTCCGGCGTAGCTTCCGCCAGAAAATCATCCACACCTGCTTCTGCCGCAATGGCTGCCGCAGTCATAGGGTTATCACCGGTAATCATGATGGTCTTAATCCCCATCTTGCGCAAATCTTCAAAACGTTCCTTTACCCCGTTCTTAACAATATCCTTCAGGTAGATGACCCCAAGGACCCTGTCGTTCTTTGCTACGACCAGCGGAGTTCCTCCGGCTCCCGCGACCTCCTTTACGATTTTTTCACACTCTTCCGTATATTTGCCGCCTTTTCCTGTTACATAATCCTTTACCGCCTCGGCAGCTCCTTTTCTTATCTCATTGCCCTGATAATCAATACCGCTCATGCGGGTCTTTGCCGTAAATTCAATGAAGGTAGCCTGAAGCTTCGATAAATCCCTTCCCCGTATGCCAAATTTTTCTTTTGCCAGAACTACGATACTGCGGCCTTCTGCCGTTTCATCGGCTATGGAGGATAGCTGGGCGGCATCGGCGAGCTCTTCCTCTGTCACTCCCTTTACAGGAATAAATTCGCTGGCCTGACGGTTTCCCAGTGTTATGGTACCGGTCTTATCAAGGAGCAGAACATCCACATCCCCGGCAGCCTCAATTGCCCTTCCGCTCATAGCCAGTACATTTGCCTGATTCAGCCTGCTCATACCGGCAATACCAATGGAGGACAGAAGTGCTCCGATGGTAGTAGGTGCCAGGCACACTAACAATGCAATAATATTGGTGATGGATATGGGCGAGCCGCTTTTTGCCTGCCTGCTTGCAAAGTCCGTAAAGGGCAGAAGCATTGCGGTTACTACAAGAAATATAATAGTTAAGGTTACTAAAAGTATCTGGAGAGCAATTTCATTTGGGGTTTTCTTTCTTGCGGCGCCTTCCACCATGGCAATCATCTTATCCAGAAAGCTTTCTCCGGCTTCCGCCGTAATACGGATGACCAGCCAGTCAGATACCAGGGTAGTACCTCCGGTAACTGCACTTCTGTCGCCTCCCGACTCTCTGATAACCGGAGCAGATTCACCGGTGATGGCACTTTCATCCACGGAAGCAGCTCCATCTATTACTTCTCCGTCCATGGGTATCTGTTCTCCGGCAGCCACATAGACAATATCACCCTTTTTGAGGCTGTTTGACAGAACCTCCGTATATTGGCTGACATCTGTCTCCGATGCTAATTTCTTTGCCTTTACATCCTTTCTGGCGCTTCTTAAGGACTGTGCCTGGGCACGTCCCCTGCCTTCCGCAATGGCTTCCGCAAAATTGGCAAACAGGCTGGTGAACCACAGGATAATAGATATGGTAAAGGTATAGCCGGCACTCTCATCCCGAATTCCCGCAAAGGAAAGGATAAACAGGACGGTGGTAAATACCGCTCCTATATATACAACAAGCATAACCGGATTGTGCACCTGCACTCTGGGGTCCAGCTTTTTAAAGGACTGTGCAAGAGCATCCAGCAGGATATTTTTATCTAAACTTTTTTCTTTCATGATATTCTCCTCCTCCCTTAACGCGTTGTGAAGTAATCCGCTACAGGCCCCAGGGCAAGCGCCGGCAGGAAGCTTAATGCCGTGACAATCAAAATGACTCCGATCAAGAGCCCTGCAAACATACCGTTGCTGGTAGACAGAGTTCCTTCGCTTGCTGCCACAGACTTTTTGCCTGCCATATTGCCTCCAAGGAATATTACTGCTATAAGCGGAATAAATCTTGCAAGGAGCATAACAATTCCCCCCGTTATATTGGTAAAGGGCGTATTGGCAGTAAATCCGCCAAAGGCACTTCCGTTGTTATTTCCCATGGAAGAGAAGGCATATAGAATTTCTGTAAATCCATGGGCTCCTGAATTGCCAAGCCAGCCTTCTGCGGCAGGTATTAAAACAGCCGCTCCTGTTCCTAAAAGAGACACCAGAGGTGGTACCAGAATAAGCAGGCATACCATCTTCATATCGTAGGGTTCAACCTTCTTTCCCAGATATTCCGGTGTCCTGCCCACCATCAGGCCTGCTATGAATACTGCCAGCAATACATAGGCAAGTATACCATACAGGCCGCTGCCTGCACCGCCGAACACAATTTCTCCAAGCTGCATTAGAAATAAGGGCATCAAACCGCCAAGAGGTGTCAGGCTGTCATGCATGGCATTGACGGATCCATTGGAAGCAGCTGTGGTTGCAATGGCCCACAGGGACGACATCCCTACCCCGTGAATGGTTTCCTTTCCTTCCATATTGCCGGAAGCTGCAACTCCTTCGAAAGACGGTGCCGTATTCTGCTCGCCTACCGTAGTAAAGATAAGGGCCGCTACAAATAAGAGCATCATAACCACATACAGGGTTCTTCCCTGTTTCTTATCCTTTACCGCCTTGCCAAAGCTTACCAGAAGGGCTGCCGGTATCAGCAGAATGGAAAGCAGCTGAAGCAGGTTGGAAAAGGAGGTGGGATTTTCAAAGGGATAGGCGGAATTCATTCCGAAGAATCCACCTCCGTTGGTTCCTAACTGTTTTATGGCAATCTGGCTGGCTGCCGGTCCCATAGGCAGAATCTGTCCGGCTCCATCCTGCAGTGCCGTAATTTCCTTATAGGAAGAGAAATTCTGCACCACTCCCTGGGATACCAAAAGCACCGCCAGCACAAGGGAGAGGGGAAGCAGGATATAAACAACAGACCTGGTGAGGTCAGCCCAGAAATTTCCGATGGTTTTCTTTTCCTTTCCAATAAACCCTCTTATCAATGCAAAAAGTACTGCGATTCCCACTCCCGCAGATACGAAGTTCTGAACCGTAAGCCCTAAGAACTGGGACAGGTAGGAAAGGGAGGATTCCCCGGAATATGCCTGCCAGTTTGTATTGGTAACAAAGCTTGCCGCGGTGTTAAAGGCCAGATCAAGGCTCAATCCCTTCATTCCTTCCCTGTTAAAGGGAAGTACTCCCTGAAGCAGTAATAAAAGAAACAGAAAAAGAAAACTTGCCAGGCTGAAAAGAATTGCCGAAAAGGCATATCTTTTTGCCCCCATCTCTTCCTCTGCTTTGATTCCCATAAGCCGGTAAAAGCAGTTTTCAATTGGTTTTAGCAGCCTGGTCAAAAACACTTTCCCGCCGCTCATGACCTTGTACATATAAATTCCAAGAGGAATCGAAAGTCCAATCAGTAGAATCAGGAATAAAAGCTCCTGTATTACAATCCTGCTCATAAATTCTCACCTCGAAATAAGACATAAAAAAGATATACCAGTAATCCAAGTCCGGTTATACCTGCCAGAACTATCACAGTTCCCATTCCTATCACTCCCATCTTTACTCATTATCAACCATCATTACCAATTCTTTCTTGTGTTATGCACAGTATGTTTTACTTTCACTGCACCTAAAATAATAGCAAAAATGACATTAAAGAAGTATTCAGATACAAAGCACTGGTATTAAGAAAGTATAAAGATTAGGCTTAACATATGAGCTTCATAAGCTTTTACTGTTCCTCACTGCTGATTCTAAGCCATGTACGTGCTGGCTGCCCTGTAAATGCAAAAAAGCCCTGTGAGCTGCCTATATGGTTTTTGCAATTTCATATAGGAAATTCACAGAGCTTTTTATATTTGATTCGGGTATCATAAGTCAATCATAAAAAATGCAGGGAAGCGGCTTTCGCGGAGCTGAGTGTATTTCGATACTCCAGGTATCCATCCAATATACATGACATTTTGAAGCCCACACATATTTGTTATTTTTATTATTTTTTCTGATTGATAGGGCCGGTACCTTCTCTGACCACGTTATGGGTCTGATTCTGGTTTTCCGGTGTTTCCTTATGGGTGGTCTGGTTAAAGGTTTCCCTGACTTTACGCCATTCTTCTTTTTCTGCTTCCTTCTTCATATCTATGCCTCCATACAGTATTTTTAACAGTATTTGCAGCATGATTTTATTTATTCATCCGGTTCATACTAACAGCCATAACAGGATAAATTACATAACACCTGGACATACTGCAATAATAAACTTATTTGGAGAAATACAAATGGATAATCAAGATAAAATAAAAGAAGAACTTTATACTATTATATTAAATGACGGTAACTGCATCAAAAATAACGAGCAATATTATTTTGCCTGCGGAGTTGCCCTTACCGCACTGCTTTTTGCAAAGGAGTACAGTGATTCCACAAACACTTCCATCTACGAAGAACTGCTGGATGCCAATAACCTGAAGGAATTCAGAATAAAAATCAATACCCTGATTGAACAGAGCCTGGATTATATTGAACAGCTTCCTGCCTATAAGGGCAATTTATTCCGTTATATTCTGGACTATACACCAAGTGAAAATATTGAACGGATAGATTATAAGGAATCTTTTTTAACAGGAACCTCCAATTCCATATCATTCTTTGAAACAAATCCCATCCCGGTTACAGCTTATGCTGCCATGCATGGTGTCAGTCCCAGCACCGTCCGCTACCATATTAATAAAAAACATTTAAAAACATCTGAAAAGGTCGGACGACTTCTTTTTATTTCAAAAGACGAGCCCTATCCGAAAAGATTAAAAAAGTAAAAGCCATCGCCTGAAAACCTTTCCTCTTCCAGGCTCCTTGTCTAAAAATAATCCGAAAAATAAGGGGTCTGCTGCTCAATTGCATCCTCCAGCATATCCACCGTCTCCGGACTGCAGGAAATACGCCCGATTCTGTATAAGTAATCCGGACGCTTGTAGCCTAGAAGCATGGTTGTCATGGTCTGGATGTCTATCCTGTCCGAACATTTTTCCGTTGTATGGATAACTTCACCCTTTCCTCCGGCCGTTATATGCAGGCGGAAGGTACCCTGATTCCAGGAAAGCAGAGGGTCATCAAGGGTAAAGGTCCACTCCCTGTCTGCCGTATCCGGTTTAAAGGGATACTGGGCAACAAACTTCTCCACATCCACTATACGCGCCATAAAATAAGGTGATATGGTTTCTTTTATATCCGCATCCTCTAAAAGAAAAGCCAGCGGTTCATCGGTATGGATATTTCCTATTACCTTCGATATCATGGAAAAATGTGCACTGATAAAATTCCAGATTCCGATGCGGGCTTCTTCATTGATAAATATGATATCCTTGATATGGAAAACCTCATCGGAAATCCAATAAATAACATAGCCATCGGGCTGTCCCTCTTCATTGTAGTAAATGGCGGCCATTAAATCATCCGTATCCCACAGCCAGTACTCATTCCAGGCAAGGTCATTTCGAAGCATAGCTCCATGGGCCTGGAGGGCAAAACGCTCATATGCCTTTTTCACCTGGTCACTTTCTACGGTTACACGCTCTATTTCTCCTGTTACCCGCTTATTCTTAGGTAACTGGTAATCATTGATCTCAAAAGTAATGACATCGGATATGATTTCCCAGCCCTTTCTGCGGTAATAGGGAATAGAATAAGGGAATAGATAGGATATGGACTGTTTGCACTTTCGCATATTCTCAAGTGCCTGGCACAAAAGCTTATGCATCAGCCCCTGGCCGGAGTATTCCGGATAGGTACCCACTCCCGTAAGGCCTCCCATGTCATAGGTCTGGTTAAAGATACGCACCTGAAAAGGGTATACCGCCACCTGAGATATCAGTTTGTCCCCGTCAAACCAGCCAAGAACATCTGCCTGCTCTAACACAGGGGACTTGGCCCGGATGATTTCATCCTCCTCCCAGCCGCTCTGATGCAGCTCCCTGTCCGTAACCTGAAAAACATATCTTAACAACTGGTTATACTGTTCCAGATGCTCCACGCCTACTTTTTTCATTTTTAACTGTTTTCTTCTGCTCATACTTGCTCCCATTGCATACTGCAGACTGGTCTGCGGTACTGCCATTAATAATAGAGTGTGAAAGCGCTTTTCTTTCACATTTGCTCCCATTGCATACCGCAGACAAGTCTGCGGTACTGCCATAAATAATGGAGTGTGAATGTGCTTTTCTTTCACATTTGCTCCCATTGCATACCGCAGACAAGTCTGCGGTACTGCCATAAATAATGGAGTGTGAATGTGCTTTTCTTTCACACTTTCCTCGTTTCTGTGCTGCTTAATAGATTCTCTTATTTTGTATGTTTATAAAATTCTTACCTGAATTTCCGTTAAGAATTCTTCCTGCCGGATGGTCTCCCTGTTGTCAATCAAATACAGTTCAAAGGGATTGCCCCTTATCGTATATCCCTTTTCCCCGGCAAAGGAAAGCATGTGATTGATGCATTCCGTGCTCTTTTGATATTCCCCCCTGTAATAGCAGGAAAGGTACTGCCCTTCCGGTATGAGAAAATCATATTGCTCTGCCGAAGGTTCCAGAATAAAGAATACATTGTGGTATCCTCCGGTAATCCCCTTTTGGAGGTCCTCCATATCTACCGCCGCTCCAATGGCCAGATTTCCAAAGTCACGAATCTTGCCTTCATGCTTACGATGCAGCTTTTTTACCGCAAAGTCCATCTCCTCATCCCTGGTAATATGTTCGTTCAGGCGGACACAGGGACGCTCTGGCAATGATTTCACCGTATAGATATCCGGCTCTATTTTGACTGCCTTCTTTAAGGCGGCCATGCGGTCCCTGATAATCTGCTTCCTTAGCTTTAACTGTTTTACCTGCTCTGTGATATATTCTTCTTCCTCCTGCAAAAGGGCCAGGGTATTGTCTATGCTCTGGTGCTCGAGATATTCCCTGATCTGCTTCATGGAAAAATCCAGTCTTCTCAAGTCTGCAATAATATTCAGCTTATAGATATCCTTGAGGCTGTAAAGCCTGTAGCCGTTCGTATCCCTTCTAGGCTTCAGGATGCCGAGTTTTTCATAATAACGCAGGGAGTCCACTCCAATTCCATAAAGCTTTGATATTTCATTAATTTTATAGTAATCCTTCACGGATATACCGCCTCCTTGCGGCTGAAATAAATTCATATAAGATTTCAGTAAATTTCAATACTTGACATTAGTATTATACCAGAGTTTAAACTAAATTGGTAGGGATATCAACTCTCTAAAAAGAGTATATCACAATTAGAAAGGTAAGATTGCTATGTTTTTCTCAAAAAATAAAAAAAGACTTTTAACTCCCGGAAGATTTGCAGTAATCCTCCTCGGAACTGCTATCTCCTCCTTTGGAATATATAATATCCACAGGCAGACACACATTACCGAAGGCGGTGTATTAGGGCTGATTCTCCTTTTGAACAACTGGACAGGTATATCTCCTTCCCTTTTGACTCCTTTACTGGATATCCTCTGTTACGCTCTGGCCTTCCGGTATCTGGGAAAGGATTTTATTAAAGTGTCCCTCATTTCGACCTTAAGCCTGGCTGGTTTTTTTAAGCTGTGGGAACAGTTTCCTCCGGTACTGCCGGACCTTTCCGCCTACCCCCTTGCTGCTGCCATTGCCGGAGGACTTTTTGTCGGAATCGGAGTGGGCCTTATTATCCGGCAGGGAGCCTCAAGCGGCGGTGATGACGCCCTGGCATTGATAATCTCAAAGCTTGCCCACTGCCGTATTTCCTGGGTATACCTTGCCACGGATATTACAGTCCTGCTGTTATCCTTATCCTATATCCCTTTGGGCCGTATTGCCTATTCCCTGGTAACGGTGACAATCTCCTCCCTTCTGATAGAACGCGTACAGATGATGGGAGCCGGTTCGAAAGCCAAAAAGGCTCCCATTCCGGCACTAGAGGCACTGGAAAAGGACCTTTCTTCAAATTAGCAGCAATCGGGCCCTTTCGGACGGTCATTCACTTGTTTTGTCCATCGATGAATTATTGTATACTTTTTTGACCGCCCTCCCGTATATCCAAAAGGTTGGAAAATGGGCCAAAACGAAAATTTTCCACGTTTATGGAAATTATGGTACAATGGCAGAAAGCGACAAATAAATTTCATTCTGCAACAGTATGATTATTGGGTCCATTGGAGATGTTTATTTCAAAAAGGGAATGTATTCACAAGCACATGAATGTTTTGATAAAGTACGAGGAAATTTTAGTGGTGAGGGATATTTGAGCCTGATGAGGATGAGAAAGATGAAGGGCAAAAATATTTTGAATTCTTAAAAACTCATGTTGAACATATCGAGTAAATAGGCAAGGACTCAATAAATTTAAATATTAAAAGCGAGGGATAACAATGGATGAGCGTGAGTTAAGGGACAAGGCGGATAAGGTAAAAAGCAAAATGATAGCCGGTGAGTATTGTGACGCTGTAATCAAAAATGAAATCGAAAAAAATCCAGAACTGGTTCATGTTATTTTGCCTGCAACAACAAATCTGTTTGTCGAGGCAGTCAATTATAATTATTTTGAAATTGCAAGAAAGTTGATGGAATATGGTTCAGATATTCACTTGTGCTGCCGGCCGAGCCTTTTTAAAGGCAATGCACTCAATGTGGCAAAGACTCCTGAAATGGCAGAATGGCTATTGAAATGTGGGGTTGAAATTGAAAAAAATTTGTCGCAAAGAAATCCTTTCGTAAATCCGGTTATTCATGCAGTTTCAATGAATAATGTTGACATGGCATTTTATTGGCTGAAAAAGGAAACTGAACTTTTTTGTGATGATGAAACATACATTGCTGATATGTTTATTGAGGTATCAAAATGTGCGGTTATAATGAATCAAGAAGGTATGATTGCCCGGATTATGGAAGATGAAAAATTATATTACATTTTAAAAAAGTTATATTTACAAGAAACAGATGAAACATCTATTAAGCTATATTCACAAACATTGCGAAAAATTAAAGTGAATGAATTACAAGGAAAGAAAAAAGAGCTAAGTAGTATTCTTCGTGCAAGGAAAAGTGATAGAAAATAAAACATCTTATTGGGTATAGTCCCGCCTATGGTAAATAAGATGTAATTCTCATACATAAGTAGTATCTATTATAATGATGAGAGAAATCATGTCTCCACTCTTTTTCCTTGACAGTCTGGATTTTTGCCGTAAAATGAAGCAGACGACAACGGGGAACAGGATAAAATCCTGCCTCGTTGTCGTCTGCTTCATTTTACGGCAAGACTGGCTTCGCTAAATTGATAATCAAAGCTATTACCTAAAAATTTTATTTTTCAACAACTCCATGCTTTAGCAGAAAATCCGTCCAGATACTGTAATAGGCCGCTTTTAAATGAATATTATCAAAGGTATATTTCGCCGGTATTCCGCCGGTACTGTCGGTAATAGCCTCATTTACATCGATATAAAAGATTTTCCTATTATCTGCAAGCAGCGCAAGGTGTTCATTCCTATCCTTGATATTCTTATTATTAAATATGGGGTCCGTATCTGACTTCTTTTTGGATACATTCATAATGCCTTCTACGAAAATAATGGCATCCGGCTGCAGCTCTTTTATTCTGTCAACTACCTCTTTATATGCCTTCGTAAAGCTCTTTGCATTACCGGTGCCCATTTCGTTGATGCCAAGCATAATATATATTTTCTGAAAGCTCTTCTTTTTTAAAGCATCTTCAATGGTAACCTTCTTGCCGCCGACCTCTGCTATCTTCTTATCAAATACATCATAAATAGTAAGCCCTACATCTGCATAATAGGTGGGATTCTTCCAGCCGGAATAATCAGCAAGCCCTACTGTCCTGGAGTCACCGATGAACAGGGCATCATTAAAATAGCTTTTTTTAACAGCAGCGAACTGGTAGGAATCTCCGGAGCCCGGCTTGCCTGTTTCCCCTGTATTGTCTTTGCTGCCTGGATTATCTCCTTTGCCCCCTGCTGTACCTTTTGTTGTACTGTTATCCCCGCCGTTGTTACCCGGTGCTTTGTCTGTGTTGTCCCCTTTATTACCGCCTGCGTGATTTTTACCGCCGCCTGTACTGTTATTACCGGAGTCCTTATTATCGGAAGGCTTATCTGTATTATCCTGTGTGCCGTTACCGGAAGTATTACTGTCTGAACCGGTATTATGGGAATTATCTGAGCCATTCCCCTTGGAGCCGTCATTTCCTGCTGACGTACCTTTATCTCCTGAGGTGCCTTTATCGGCTGATGTTCCCTTATCGCCCGATGTTCCTTTATCGGCTGATGTTCCTTTATCAGCTGATGTTCCTTTATCGGCTGATGTTCCTTTATCAGCTGAGCCTGCATTATCGTCCTTATTTCCTTTATCCTTAGTACCCTCTCCGGTTTCCTCTGATGCATCCTTTCCAGTAGTATTGTTATTTTCAGAAGTATTGTTACCTTCTGAAGCATTCTTGCCTTTATCTGCGGAAGCAATGTCTTTTATCTCATTATCTCCATTTCCCTTCCAGGGATAATTTTTATCCTTCATGCCCTCAAAGACCACCGAAAGCTTTGGATTTTTCAGTAAGTTCACGGAATAACCCGCATAAACGGTATTTCCTCCCGTATATGCCATTATGGTAAGAATCAGAGTGCTTACAATGATCAGCACTATAAAGGGATACCTCCCCATCCTCTTAAAAAATCTCATATCCTTCTCCATTTCTAAAAAGTTGAATTTTCAATTTATATATCTCTGTTTCTGTCAATGAAAATGACAAAAACACGCCGTCTACACTTTTTTGCATATTAAAACTGGAAGTACATAAAGGGATTGTTTATTCCGTTTGAAAGCTGGTAGATACAATACCAGAAGACCAAAAATAAAATCCCTGTAAAAAGGATACTGTTTTTATATCTTTCATAAATTCTTTGCCCATAGGGGAAACAGAAAAAGATTCCAGCTATAAATAACCATTTGTACTGTCCGAAATACTTTACAAAATCACCTGAATTTACATTGATACCGGGAACCAGATGAAACATCCTCCCCAGATAAATTCCGATATCCCCCAGATTGTTAATGGCAAATACCATCCAGGTAATCGGCATCACAAGCAGAATATAAAGTCTTGCCGCTATCCTTGATTTATCCAGCCAGGGCTTTATATACAGCTTTTCCAGCAAAATTAAAAGGAACAGCGTCAGCCCCCAAAGGATATAATTCCAGCTGGCTCCATGCCACAAACCGGTTAACAGCCATACTGCAAACAGATTAAAAACAAGGCGTCCTTTTCCCTTTCTGTTACCTCCTAAGGGAATATAGACATAATTCTTAAACCATTGTCCAAGAGTGATGTGCCACCTGCGCCAGAATTCCGTTACGGATTTTGACATATAGGGATGTTTAAAGTTATCCGGCAATTCAAATCCCAACATCCATCCTATGCCGACTGCCATCAGCGTGTAACCATGAAAATCAAAATACAGCTGCAGAGTATACCCAATGGCACCCAGCCAGGCAAGAGGTGTCGAAACGCTTTGAAATCCTATGGTTTGTATATCATTCCACAAAATTCCGATACGGTCAGCCAGCAGGACCTTCATTCCAAGACCGATGGTAAAGAGCTTCAATCCTGTTTCCGCTCTAAAAAGACTGATTCTGCGGTAAGCAAGCTGCTCCCTGATATCCCTGTAAGGTGTAATCGGTCCTGATACCAGCTTGGGAAACAGGAACAGATAGGTTCCAACGTAAACATAAGAAGGCTCTTCCTCTATCTCTCCACGGTAAACATCCACTACATAGGATACGGCCTGAAAAGTATAAAAGCTGATTCCCAGGGGCAATCCCATGCTTAAAGGTGCCAGCGAGGCTTTCAGGGAAAATACGTTCAGAATACCATTGATATTTTCAATTGTAAAATTTATGTATTTAAAGAAAAACAGCATGCCAAAATTATAAATCAGGGCTCCGACCAGCCACGCTTTTCTCTTTGAGCTATCTTCCTGGTGCTTTATATTTTTTGCTGCGATAGTATTGACTATAACAGATAGGAAAAGTAAAATGAGATACTTATAATCACCTAAAGTATAGAATACAATGCTTCCTATAAAGAGAACAATATTCCGGAACCTTGCAGGTGCAAGGTAATATATTATCAGAAATACCGGTAAGAAACGAAAAATAAACTCCAAACTACTAAAGACCACTGCATTGTCCTCCCTCGTGCTGTACTGTTATGGCCAGTCCTATTATTTGCCGCCACTAGTATTTTGCCCCGCAAATAACCGGACCGGATACGCAGGACAAGCTTACAGAGGTAATATCCAAACAATGCAGGGGCAGTGGGGCTATGTCGAGGCTTTTTGAATGTTACATCTGGAAGTTTATACAAGTAATCGGTTCAGTTTTTTTGTGGACGATACACTAGTAGATTATTACTGTCAAGAGAGGATTATACACTATTTTAGAAATAATACCATTAATTAAACTTTAATTAATTTTACATTTTAATAAACAAACTTACATAAAAGTTAATAATTCTGCAAATAATGCAGTTCATTCTTCTGCCACCGGAGAAATTATAGGATTTCTCGGCTTGTCAACTATTAGTTTCTGGTATCTTATCCGAATATTTCCGTATACTATATACAATAAATGACAGGAGGATTTTCCATGTGCGGCAGATATTATATAGACGATGAGACTTCAAGAGAAATCGAAAAAATTCTACAGGACATTGATAAGAAAAAACCGGACAAGAATTATAAAACCGGTGAAATATTTCCCACGGATACCGTTCCTATTCTGGTCGCGCAAGATAACCGGATTGTGCCGGAGCTTTATACCTGGGGTTTCCCCAATTTTTATAAGAAAGGGGTTATCATAAACGCACGCTGTGAGACTGCCTTTGAAAAGAAAACCTTCCGGGAAAGCCTGGTATCCAGGCGCTGTATCATCCCTGCAAGCGGCTTTTACGAATGGAACAAAACAAAGGAGAAATTATATTTTACCCAGCCTTCCGCTGATATTTTATATATGGCCGGTATTTATAATACCTTTAGCGGCATAAGCCGTTTTGTCATACTTACTACCAGCGCAAATGCTTCCATGGCAGATGTTCACGACCGTATGCCTTTGATTCTAAAGCCGGAACAGACAGAGACATGGCTTTCTAATTCCTCTGTCACCCAGGACATTCTCTATCAGGTTCCTGTAAGCCTGCAGAGGCGTTCTGTTTAGATAATTCCCCGGAACTGTATTGTGTCAGCTATTGCATTACTTCTTCCTGGGATAATTCCCTGCTTCATTAAATCAATACCATAAACATGAACTATGTATACTATTTATGACTATTAAATAGAAATATGTGGTAATTTATATTTTTTAGTAGTATCATAATACAATAAAAGAATAATCAAGGATGTTAATAAACTATAATTAATTCACTCTAAAAATTGAATGTCAAGGAGTATTTAGCTCGCCTTAAAACAGATATAATCCATCTCTTTCGCTTGGGAAAAATAAGGCTTGAGCTGATTGTAAATAATATGGAACCTAACTATTTCTTTTCAAGTGAACTGATAGAAAACGGTATTATTAGAATAACGGGCGCCGGAAATGAATTAATGTATTTGATTGCAGGAAGCAAAATGGCAGCACTCATTGATACAGGAACAGGTGCAGGTAATATAAGGGAATATGCAGAGAGCCTGACAAAGCTTCCTATTGTCGTTATATTGACTCATTCACATATTGACCATTCGGCCGGAGCTTTCTTTTTTGATGATGTTTATTTAAATGAACGTGATGCTAAATTGTTGGATTTGGAATTTAAGGAAGAAGAATGTAAACTAATGCATCAGGGAATTAAAGACTTCGTAGCCGGAGCAAATGAAGAACTTGCCATGCATTTGAATGAGACGGATATGGTCAGACCCTATCATAAGAATTTTCTGCCTCTCTCAGAAGGAGATAAATTTGATCTTGGAGGGCTGACACTTGAGATACTGGAATGCCCCGGGCATACTGCAGGAAGTGTAATGGTTCTGATTAAGGAAAAAAGAGCCATTATCTTTGGTGATTCCTGCAACCCGCTCGTATGGCTGTTCTTACCGGAATCTACCGGTGTTGCTGAATACAAAGGCTCCTTATTAAGGATAAAGGCAAGAGGGACAGAGTATGATAAGGTATATCTCTCCCATTCACCAAAGGATGCTGCCAAGGAGATATTGGATGAAGTAATACATGTTTGTGACCTGATATTAGACGGCCAATCCGATGAGATACCGTATTCAATCCCATTTTTTGTACCTGGTATGAATGATGGGTACATTGCAAAAAAAGTGAAGTCTGAAAATAATAATTTAAGAGAAGATGGTAAAATCGGAAATATCGTTTATAAGAAATAATTATTTGTATCGAAAGAACTGCAGGCTAGCCTATCCATTGAAAATGTGTTGCTGCCTCGCTTGGTGTATTCCAATAAGGGACCTTTACATACGGCAAAAGATTCTCAATAGGAATATATAATTTAGGTTCCTCGCATTCAGGTCCCATTCCAAAAAACTCTGTCTGAAAATACAAGCATATTGATTTTTCATGCAAAGCACAGAAAATACCGGTGTTCTTTTTGCTGAATACCGCATCAAGGTTATCTGAAGATTTAAGAAGCTTAAAAAGTTTGGTATCAGGCAGCTTCTTATACTTAGTTAATGCAGCTGTCGTATCATCTATCAATACGTCTGAAAAACCGTGTTCTTTGTTAATGCGTATAAGGGTGCCAATATCGATAATATCTTTTAATGTAATACGTTTTATATTTTTAACATCAATTATTGTAGTAAAATACTTTCTGTTGACACCGGAATAATTCAATTCGCTGCCATCGATTGTACCAAAAACATTATATTCAATACTGATTACTTCCGGTGTTTCAAATGTGACTTCGCCAAATAAATTAATATCAACATTAACCTTAAGAGCTTTGAGGCTATCAATAAAATCTGTCAAATTATCAGCAATAAGTTTGTTTACTTTTTGTTCTTTTACTTTATCCTGCAGGGTAACATAGCAAGGGCTTACGGAAACAACGAAACCTTCCGTATTAACAGATAATGATTTTAGTGGGGCGTCATTTTGAGTCTCTACGTCATTGTTCTCGTTAATACTAAAATCTTTAAAAGTAATCTCACCAAAATTATCCTTGGTTTGTATAGAGGAAATACCGTATTCTATGTAACCGCCATTATTATAATAATATTCTGTATAAAACCAATCGGCTTTTTCTTTATTATACTTAAAAAGATAATTGTGTTCATAACCGCCCGCCGTACCGCGGGCTCTGGTAAACTTGAACCATCCGGTGCCTGCCGTTATATTGGCAGAGCAATCATAACTGCTGAAATAATTCACATTTCTATTTTCCTCTGCAATCCTATAATCGCCATTACCTATTCCTTTTAATATCAAAGTATTTAATTGATAGCTATGAATATCCTCAGGATCAACAGAGCCAGGTATCGAAATTGACAGCAGTACATCATCAATGCCATCCATATCTAAATCAGCAATAACACATTGGTCAACCTCGCTGCCAGAGGGAATGAACCGACTAAGTGCATTACTTTTATATAAACGATAAGATTCCTTGTCAAATCCCAATGGAATATCGGCATTGTCTACTTGTTCGCTAGCGTTTGACGTTGATACCGTAATTACGTCATCACTTTCCATTGAGAAAGCAGCTTCGACAGTTTTACTTTCATTGGTAGTTGGAATTGAGCTCCCGGCATTATCTGCTTTGGGATAACCTCCTGATGCAATAAAACATAGTATAAAAAATAAACTGAATTTTTTTAATAATATTTTATTCATTTATAGCACCACCTCAACAGAAAATTTAAGTAAATGGCCGCATTTCAATAGTACAGCCTTACCATGCCTGATAATTTTACCATACATAATAGCAACAATCAATGATGAGTAAGACCAGTATGTAAGGGATAGTAGATTACATATGTGCTATCCCTTTTATTATAAGATAAAATTAAGTTATGTCTTTATTTAGGATTAATTGCTTTGGGATGCATAAATAATATTGCATTTAGGTCATTTTGCTTTTAGAAGTTTCTTTTACATAAGTTATGTCATATCTCTTTACCGCTGTCATATATTCCCTCTTTACTCCAGAACATGTGTTTGTTATACTTTTTATCAACGAACACATGTTCTTTTTATAAAACTGTACGATTCCCTGTAGTAATAGTCCATCCATATGGCAGGCGGGATTAGAAAAGAAAAAAGATTTGCAAATTATAAAGGAGTGACGATTGAATGAATATACCTGTGGACGTGATTGCTGTATTTAATACTTTAGGAAATATCAAACCCGCTTATATTCGCCTGGAAAATGAAGACCATTCTCTGATTACTTATCAAATTACGACCATCCATTTTTCAAAGGAAGAAAATCATACCGGTACCTCCAATATTGTTTACGTCTGCGACATCCTGGCCGGCGAAAACCAAAGGCAGATTAATATTGCCTATAATCTTCAAAGCCATAAATGGTTCCTTCATAATCCTTCTTAAGCTCACTTCATTTTTCTTCTGATTTCCGACAGGTTATCCAGTGCCTTTAACAGCACTTCATCGGTTTTAGCAAAATGAAAACGGATAAGATGGTTGATATCTTCCTGAAAGAAGCTGGAGCCGGGTACTGCCCCGACTCCAACCTTTCTTGCCAGGTCCTCGCAGAATTTCAAATCGCTGCTGTATCCGAATTCACTGATATCCACCAGTACATAATAGGCTCCCTGGGGTTCCGTAAGCTTCAGTCCAATGTTTTTTAATCCGCTGAGAAATACACTTCTCATGTGGGTATAATGATTCTTTAATTCCTGGTAATAGTCATCGCCAAAGCGGAGTCCGACTACCACTGCCTCCATCAATGGCGCTGCTGCTCCTACCGTAAGGAAATCATGGACCTTTTTTACCCTGTCAATGATTTCAGGTGACGCAATTACATAGCCAAGTCTCCAGCCCGTGATGGAATATGTTTTCGATAAGGAACTGCATTCAATGGTACGTTCCCGCATTCCCGGCAAAGCAGCCAGATAAGTATGCTTATAGGGTTCATATACGATATGTTCATACACCTCATCGGTAATCACATACGCGTCATATTTGATTGCCAAATCCGCAATTATCTTTAATTCCTCCCTGGTAAAAACCTTTCCGCTGGGATTGGAGGGATTGCAAAGCACCAGTGCTTTTGCACCTTCTTTAAATGCCGCCTCCAAAACCTCTCCATCAAACTCAAAGGCCGGAGGCTTCAGCGGAACATAAATCGGTTCCGCTCCTGAAAGAATCGTATCTGCTCCGTAATTTTCATAAAAGGGCGAGAAGACTATGACTTTATCTCCGGGATTTGTAACCGACATCATGGCGGCCATCATGGCCTCCGTACTTCCGCAGGTAACAACGATTTCCGAATTGGGGTCCGCTTTTATTCCGGAAAAATGCTCCTGCTTTTTTGCCAGTGCTTCTCTGAAATTCTGAGCCCCCCAGGTAATTGCATATTGATGGGGTCCCTCTGCTGCCACCTCTGCCAGTCTGTCTGTTATTGCTTTTGGCGGAGCAAAGTCCGGAAATCCCTGGGATAAGTTAATGGCACCGTATTCATTGGATATACGTGTCATTCTCCTGATAACGGAATCCGTAAAATTTGCTGTTCTGTTACTTAACGCTTTCATCTAACTCCTTTCGTAAGGAGGCTGTTTCAAAATACATATAACAGACTCTTTATACAAGCCCCTTGTATAAAAGTAATACTTCTTCTATACAGGGGGCTAAATATTATAGGCTTTATGGCTGTTCAAAATTCTTTTTTCATCAAATGCCCCTTTAATGCTTCTCATAAGCTCCAGATTCAAGGCATCTGTTTCCTTCAGAAAATATTCCTTCTTCGATAATCCTATTCCATGTTCTCCGGAGGTTAGTCCTCCCAGTTTATAAGCTTTATGATAGATGGCACTCATATTTTTACTCTTTTCCGCTTCCCACTCTGCCTGTGAACGGTTCCCGCGTATGACGCAGAGATGGACATTTCCGTCCCCGGCATGACCAAAGCTTACCATTTGCATTCCGCTCTCTTTTTCCAGTTCATTGATAAACCCTATAAACTCTGCTGTCCTGTTAATGGGTACTACAATATCAACAGGCTCCTGCTCCGAAACTGCCTCTACGGCTTTCACCAGGGCACCTCTTAATTTCCACACATCCTCCAGCAGTTTTTTATCCTCCAGTTTAATAAAATCAAGTGCGTTGGTTTCCAACACAACATTTTTTGCCCTCTGCACATTTGCCAGAACTTCCTCTTCCCTGCCGTCAAAGGTAAGAATAAGATATGCCTTTGCCTCCGGATAAGGAAATTGGATATGCAGGAAATCTTCGCCCAGCTTAATAACCTTTTTTTCCACAAATTCTATTGCGGTAGGATTGGTACTTTCTTTTATGATATGGAGCACGCTCTCAATTCCGGCACCCAGGCTGTCAAAAGGAACCACCGCACTGACTGAGGTCTCGGGCTTTGGAACCAGTTTTAATATGCATTTTGTAATGACGGCAAGAGTTCCCTCGGAGCCGATAAGGAGGTTTTTGAGAGAAAGGCCGGAGCTGTCCTTGATATTCTTGCTTCCTGCCTCTATGACCTTTCCGTCCGGCAGTACGGCTTCAAGTCCCATGACATAATCCCTGGTGACCCCGTACTTGACCGCCCGCATGCCTCCTGCATTGGTGCTGATGTTACCTCCGATAGTTGCCAGCTTTTCTCCGGGATCAGGAGGATAAAATAAGCCTTTCTCCTCCACATAGGCCTGGAAATCCTGTAATATCACCCCAGGCTCTACGGTGGCGGTAAAGGTTTCAAAATCAAGTTCAAGAATATGGTTCATCAAGGTCAGATCCAGAACAATTCCTCCCTGGTCGGGTACGGTGGAACCAACCAGGTTGGTCCCCGCTCCCCTTGGAGTTACCTGAACTTCTCTGTCATAGGCCCATTTCATAATACCGCTTACCTCTTTTGTGGAGACCGGCAGGACCACCGCCAAGGCAGTTCCTTTGAGCCTGCCCAAGGTATCGCTGAGATATTTATCCTCTATCTTTTCGGTAATTACACGGTTCTTGTCTTGTATGATAAAATTAAGTTCCTGTAAAATCTCTGCCACTATATTCCTCCGCCCTTCAGAACTGACTGAATTCTTTATTTGGAAAGTAAATCCTGGTCCCATCCCTCTTTGATAAAGTATCCGCCGAATTTATCATTAAATATTTTCTCTGTCTCTGCTGTTTGGAAGGCCTGAACTACTTTCTTGAAGGTATCAACCTTGGACTGATCTTCCAGATCGGCACTTTTAGCTGCAATCAGGTTCCAGTATTTTTCTTCCGTAAGACTTGTGTCTGCAAAGATTGCATCCCCTGTCTTAAGACCGAAATCTAGGGCAAAATTACCGTTTATAATTGCTGCTGTTACATCCGGAAGTGCGGACGGAATGGTATTAGCTGCCAGTTCTTTGATTTTGATCTTTACATTGTAGGTTTCAATATCCTCCACTGTGGGGCTGAAATTGGCACTATCCTTTAAGGTTATAAGCTTTGCTGCCGCAAGAACCTTTAATGCACGTCCGCCGTTTGTAACATCATTGGGTATTGCAACGGTATCACCGTCTTTGATATCGCCCACTGACTTCACTTTGCTGGAATAAAGATTCAAAGGGATGATGAAGGTATATCCGATGGGTTCAATTTTATAGCCGTTATTCTGAATTTCCGTATCCAGATAAATATGATGCTGGAAAGCATTCAAATCAATTTCACCGTTTGCAAGTGCATTGTTTGGTGTCGTATAGTCGGAAAACTGCTGAATTTTAAGGTCGATGCCCTCAGAAGCAAGCTTTTCCTTGGCAGGTGCCCAAAGCTCTTCATATACGGAACCAACGACACCCAAGGTTACGGTTACATTTTCTGCGGGAGTTTCTGTTGCTGCTTCGGTAGCCGCGGCTTCGGTGGCTCCTTCAGTTGCAGCTTCAGTGGCCGCAGGTGCGTTGTCTCCCCCTGTAGCTGCTGTTTTCTTACTGCCGCATGCAGTCAGACCGGCGGCTACTATTACCAGTGAAAGGACTAAAGCGAATGATCTTTTTAATTTCATAAATTCTCCTCCAAACTCTTTTTGTTTTATAATGAATATTCAGCCATGGATATTACCGAATAATTCAGGCAATGGATATGTTTTTCTGATATGCTTCCTTCTATCACAAGGATAATGCCAGCTCATAATTTTCCTTCATCGTTTTACAGGAAGCGTCAAACTGGCTTTTTTCTTCTTTCATAAGGTGTAATTCAATAATTTCCTCCACCCCGTTAATGCCAAGGACGGCCGGGACACTGGCATATATATCCTGCTGCCCGTACTCGCCGTTTAACAGTACGGAAACCGGCAGAATCTTCTTTTCATCTCCCAGTATGGCTCTTGACACCTCCGCTATTGCTGCTCCGATTCCAAATTCCGTCGAGCCCTTTCCACCCAGGATGTGCCAGCCTCCTGCCTTTCCTTCTGCGGCAATGGCAGGCAGGTCAAGTTTCCCGTATTTCTCCGGCCTTTCAGATATCAATTCATAAATAGGCTTTCCGGCAATGGTAACCGTGGACCAGGGAACCATCTGGCTCTCTCCGTGCTCTCCCAGTGCATAGGCATATACCGATTTCTGATCTATATTAACTGCATCCGAGACCGCCCTGCGCAGTCTTGCCGAATCCAACGTCGTACTTGTGGAAATAATCCTCCGGGGCGGATAATCTAATTCATGCTGTATATAGTGGGCTACCACATCGGCCGGATTGGATATGCTTACAATGATTCCATTGAATCCGGATTTCTTTATTTCCTTTACCACCTCTTTTATTATGGTAATTGTCTGCTTCAAAGTGTCCATTCTGGTCTGTCCCTTGCTCATATCGGGCAGCGGTCCGGCAGCCACAATCAATAAATCCGCATCGGCTGCATCGGAATAATCCCCTGCCTTTACCGAAACATGCCTCTGTAAATACAGGGTTGAATCATAGATGTCAAGTGCCTGTGCTTCTGCCTTTTTTACATCTGTGTCAATGTATACGATTTCATCTACAATCCCCTGTGAGGCCAAGGCATATCCCGCATGAGAACCTACGTGTCCGGCTCCGATTATAATTACTTTTCTGGTTTTAAGGCTCATCTGATAACCCTCCTTCTGTCGTTCTCTAATGAGTATTTTTTCTAGCTATATAATTACCGGCCAGCTGAATAACACTGACCATAATTACCAGTACGATTATGGTTGCATAGGTAACATCCGTCTGGTTTCTGTCATGGCCATAGCGGACGGCAAAATCTCCAAGGCCCCCTGCTCCTACCACACCTGCCATGGCAGTAAGTCCTATCAGGCTTATGGTTGTGATGGATACTGCTCTTGAGATCTGAGGGATGCTTTCTTTCAGATAGACATTTACGATAATCTCGAATTTACTGTTTCCGATGGACTGGGCCGCTTCCACCAAGCCCGGTGAAACCTCGGATAAGGCGCTTTCCATCTGCCTGGAGAAAAAGGGTACGGTTCCAAAGATTAAGGGTACAATAGCACCTTTTACTCCTATGGCAGAGCCCATAATTATTCTTGTAAGCGGCATAACACCTGTAAGGAGTATGATAAAAGGAATGGAGCGGAATAAATTGATCAATTTATCCCAAAGCTGGAACACCGCTTTATTTTCCATCAACCCGCCATCCCTGGTCACTACTAACAGAATCCCTAACACAACACCGATAATAAGTGCAATTACACCGGACCAAGCTACCATCACGATGGTCTGCCTGATACTTAAATAGAAATCCGGAAGCTTTGACATTACATTTGGAAAATATTGATTAAGAATTTCTTGCATCCAGAATTACCTCCACCCCTACGTTTTTGCTTTTTAAATATTCCATTGCCGCTTCCATCTCTTCTGCATCACCGCTCAAGATCGATACCAGCCCGCCTAAGGGCTCCGAATCCAGCAATTCGATATTGCCAAAGATAATGTTGGCATCAATATTAAACTTTCTGGAGATTGTTGAAATCAACGGCTCCGAAGAGCTCCTCACCAGATATTTGAACTTTACAATGCACTGTCCGGGTTTGATATTGGTAATGTCGGCCTTCTCCTCAATCAGGCTGAAAATTTTGGATAAATTGGAGGTGGTGTCAATAAAATCCTTTGTAATTGCCTCCCTGGGAGAAGCAAATATGGAGAAAACATCGCCGGCTTCCACCACCTTACCGTTTTCCATAACAGCGACCCTGTCACAGATTTCCTTTATCACCTGCATTTCATGGGTAATCATGATAATGGTTATGCCCAGCTGTTTATTCAATTGTTTCAGCAGCTTTAAGATTGAGAGGGTCGTCTGGGGGTCCAGGGCACTGGTCGCTTCATCGCACAGCAGAATCTTAGGATTACTGGCCAGAGCTCTTGCAATTGCCACCCTTTGCTTTTGTCCTCCGCTTAATTGGGAAGGATAGACCTTAGCCTTGCTTTCCAGCTCCACCAGTCTTAATAATTCCTCCACCCGCTTCTTCTTTTCCGCTTTTGCAAGCTTGCTGTGCTTTAAGGGATACTCTATATTTTGAAAAACCGTCCTGGAGGAAAAAAGATTGAACTGCTGAAAAATCATTCCAATGCCTTTTCTGGCATTTCTGAGGTTCTTCTCGCTTAAAGAGGTCAAATCCACCTCATCCACCAGCACCTCTCCCGAGGTGGGACGTTCCAAAAGGTTGATGCACCGCACCAGGGTACTCTTTCCGGCTCCGCTGTATCCGATTATTCCAAATATTTCGCCGTCTTCTATCTTTATGTTTACATTCTTTACCGCTTCAACCGTCACGCCTTCTGAATGAAATGTTTTATTCACATTCCTTAATTCAATCATAAGCCCTCTCCTTTATGTTCCATCCATTTAGAAAATCTCATACCCATTAAGAGCCGAATCTCAATAATCCTTTACTGTATAAATGAAAAAGGAGTACACTTAACTATGTACTCGTTCCTCCCATTGACTTTTTTACAGTGCTTTTCTATATTCAGGTATTTCATATAGATTTAATATGATTTATAGTATACTCAATTTATCCCTTCCTGTAAAATATCCAAAAACTATTATTGGTTATAGGTAAAATCTATTACAGGGCAGCCATGTATTTTCGTAGTTCTTCAATATACCTTACCCCTATCCCGCTGACTGCAGTATCTTTTAGCGTAATATAGCCGATCCGCATTACCTCTTCTGCCTTCAGCGGCACAGCTTTATAGTCATTTCCGTTTAATTCCTCACAGATAATACCGGAGCACAGGGTAAATCCGTTCAGCCCGACCATCAGGTTCAGCATGGTCGCCCTGTCACATACCTTTATGGTTTTCTTGTATTCAAAGGTGCTTAGTATTTCTTCCGAAAAATAAAAGGAATTATTTTCTCCCTGCTCAAAGGACATGCAGGGGTATGCCTGCAGCTCCTCCATGGCTATTTTTGCTTTCTTTGCCAGGGGGTGCCCCTTCCACAGGTACACGAAGGCACTGCAGGTTATGAGCTCATGAAATACCAGATTCCTCTCCTTCAGCAGCTTTTTGATGATTTTCTCATTGAATTCATTGATATATAATACGCCGATTTCACTTCTGCCAGACTGTACATCCTTAAGGATATCAAAGGTTCTGGTCTCCCTGATTGCAAACTCGTAATCATTCATATCAAAAGCCTTGGACATTTCCACAAAAGCCTTCACCGCAAAGGAATAGTGCTGAGTGGACACGCCGAATTTCTTTTTCACGGAATTATTCAGATACCTGGCTTCCAGCAGCCCAATCTGCCCGGATATCTGCCTTGCATAGCCTAAAAATTCCTCCCCTTCTGTTGTTACCACAACCCCTTTACTGTTCCTCTTAAAGATGGAGATGTGTAATTCCTCCTCCAGTTCCTTAATGGCACTGGTAAGGCTTGGCTGTGAAATGAATAATTGCTTTGCAGCTTCATTCATGGAGCAGGTGTTTGCAATTGTAATTGCATATCTTATTTGCCGTAAGGTCATTCTTTTTTCCTCCTGATCTTTCTGGTATCATCCAAGGACTGTCACACTGCAGCCTGTACCAATTATTTCTTCCTTTTGCAACCGCAAAATGGGATAATCAAAAGTCCCCTTTGACTTTCGATTATCCCTTCCTGCCTTAATTATTTATATTCCAGCGCTTCCTTGCAGCAATCAAAAACCGGTGCTCATTATTCGATATATAGCTCTTTTGATTTATTTCTTCTTTTAACTCTTTTAACTGTTCAAAATATCTCTCAACGGAAAAATCCGGGAACTCCCACTGAATCTGCTTTGCAAAATATACCACGGCTCCCAGGTCATATAATTTCATCTGAGACATTTCTTCCATTTGCTCTAAAATAGTAAATCCGGAATTTTGCAATAACGCAGCGTTATGCATTAAATCATGATCGGGAAATGGCAGCGGAATATTTCCAAGGAGCTTTTCCACTAAAGCCCTGTCATTTTGACTTCCTACCTGCTGCGTTATAAAATACCCGCCGGGCTTGAGCACCCGGTATACCTCCCTTATATCAAAGGACTCATGCCTGTTGATAACCAAGTCGAACCGCTCCTCCGGATAATCCAGGCTATCGTCAGGACCTACATATTTTACCGTAATGCCTAAGGGCTCCAACCGCTCCTTGCATAATAATAAATTGGGCTGCCAGCCTTCCGTAACAGACAGTAAATGGTATGGATGCCCCAAGCCTGCAATAAATTCACCGCCCCCTGTTCCCATATCAAGAAGGAAATCGGTATCCCGTCTGTAATGATTCAGAATTTCGGTATAGTCCCAGGAAAGGCACTCACTTTCCCATCTGCCATTCAAATAACTGAAATCCCATCCCTGGAAGGACTTTTGTTCTTCCTCTAATAAATATCTCTTTAAATCCATATCGCTCATTTTGCACATCTCCTTGTATTTTTTCTATAAGGAAAATGGTGCAGTCCTGATAACATAGCTCTCTATTCTTCCCGATACAATCTGTTACCAGACGACTTCTGTTAAAGTCTTAAACTGCACCGAGTATTTATCTCGCATCTTCCACATAATGTGTTCACCTCTTTCAATGAAAAGCTCCCTATAAGAGCTTCTTAATAATTATAACAATTTTACCATTACAGTCCAAGCTCATTACTAAATTATTTATAGAAAAGTTGTAGGATCACAATACGAAGTTCTATTTACCATATAATTACATTTAAATTATCCTTTTTTAACAGATTTATTATATAAACTTATTTGTGGCAAAGGAAAAAAGCGGTATACATTGCTTACTGCCTAAGTTCAATTTCTACAAAAGAGTATAGATGGGAGTTTAAGGAGGTTTTTTATGGTAAAAAAATGCTTTATGTATTACAAAAGAATAATTGCAGCAGTCATGCTCTATGTCATGATAATCAGTTCTGTCTGCATGGATGGGACAGGTTTATTGGTAATGGCAGCAGAGGAAACAGGAGAGGAAAAATTTTGCGAAAACCTTTCCGAAAACCTTTCAGCCATTCCTGCCCAGGAAAAAGAACCGGCGGAACAGGTAATGAATGATGAGACCGTAACGGCAGCCGCAGTAACAGGTTCTGCTATAACAACCAAAGCAAAAGGGTTATTTATTACGGAAATCTACCGTAATTCCATGCCTGAAAACGGCAATGCCAATGAACAGGGGGAACCCCTGGAGTTCGTTGAATTATATAACAGTACAGATGAAAATATCCGTTTTAATGAGGAGTATACCATAAGCAGTGTATCCGGCTCGGCAATAACCTGGAAGAAGTTGACGGTTGCTGGAATTTCAGGCAGTGATGTCATCATACCCCAAAATAGTGCGGCACTGCTATGGCTGAGTAAAACAGATGTGAAAGGCCCTCTAACAGCAGAAAAAGAAGCAAATTTCAGAAGGAAATTTAATATTAATCCGGAAGTGCCGGTTTATACTTTCATGGGACAGGACAGCCTGAATAGTACCAGTGGATTTCAATTGGAAAACAGAAATGGAATTCCGGTATCCTCCATCCACTATACGGCAGGTGAATTGGGAAGCATCCATCTAAAAGTAACAGGGACAGGCAGTGCTATGGCTATTTATAAGCAAACTGCCGAGCCTTCTCCTGGTGTGGTGGAAGAAGAACAGCTGCTGTATGAAACCAAGCCGGTGCCGGATACGAATCCGCCACGGCTTGCCTGTGATGATTTTAAAAAGCAGATACAGCTTGGAGATTCCATAACTGTAAAAATGACATCAAATGAAGCTCTCCAGAGTGCGGAAGTCACCTACGCGGCCAGCATCAGCGGAGCTGAAGGCGCCGCTGCGAAGGTCTCTATGGTTCCTACAGGAGAAAAGGACGGAATTTTCACCTACGAGGGAACCATCAAACCGGAACAGATTGGTGTTTATGTAATCCGGTTAAAAGGAACGGATTTAGCCGGCAATGAAACCAGACTGCCGGCAGACGGCTCTGCCTTTACGGTAACCGTATTAATCAGAGATACCGGCAACCGTCCAATACTCACATGTCTGGATGAGACCATTACCAGTATAGAAGAGGGACAGGAAATGAATATACCCTATTCCTATGCGGATGACATGGAAATGAAGAAGATAAGCCTATATTATAAGACATCCTCGGCAGCCGATTATAAATGCATTGAAACCACCTCCTTCCGTATTGCCGGGAAATATTTTGCAAAAATTCCGGCAGACGAACTACTGAATCAGGATTATGTAGATTACTATCTGGAGGGCTTTAATCCATACCGCAGTACAAAGACTGAGGTTAAACGGATTGCCATTCATAAAATCGATGACTTTACGGGAATCCGTACCAATTTAAGCGAAGGAATGAGCTTATCCGGTAATGTACTTATAACCGCAAAGGATAAAAAGGATAAGAATACGGTTTCCCTGGAAATTGACGGTACAAAAATGAAGCGGGTCAGCCTGCTGGAAAAGGGAGCCTTTTTTACCTTTAGCTATACCGATAATGACAGTTACTTTAAGGACGCGGTCTCCGTAGGATATAATATTTTAACCTACATAGCGAAGTGGTCCAATGTTATGGCATCCAAAGCAGTATTTGTTGACCAGTCACTTTTTACTTACCGTGAAGACGGAAGCTGTGCCATAACGGTTTCCGTATGGGCCGGTACCCAGGGCAGTGCCTTCGAAATAGGGAATGAAAAAAATAATGATGATTATAAGGCCACCGGATTTCACCTTGTGCTAACGGATGGTACCGTGTTAAATCCTGATAACGGGGTCGACCCCAATACGGTTTACAAAATGGGGGACAGCAAGGGAATGATAGAACGGCTGGACATTCACTATACTGTGCCGGCTGAAAAGGTAGATGCTTTAGGCTATGTCTGGGATACGACTTTGGAAAAGGACGGCATTCATGAGGTAACGATCAAATCTGCCACCGATACAAAGAAAATAAAAGTAAGGGTAGACAACACAGCTCCTGAGATTACTGCCAAGCTCCTCATTAACCAGCAGCTGGATAATTTGTGCCAGGCAGATATGAAATTTAATGATGCTACGGGAATAAACGAAAACTCCCTGGAAGTATATCTTAACGGCAATATACTAAAAGAGCCCTACACCTTTAAAGGTTCGGATTTACTGGAGGGAACCAATAAGCTTGTTATAAAGATAATGGATTTAAACGGGAATCAGGGAATCCAGACCATTGACTTTACCTATACAAACGGTAAGCTAGTCGTAAAAAGCATGACCCAGACCGGAGGAAGCAAGGACAGTATTTACTTAAAAGCAGTCCTGGGAGATACCGTTAAGGATCATACAAAGGTAACTTTTTATGAAGGAAAACGGCTGGAGACCGGTAAAGAAATTACCATCCGGCAGGGCTCAGGGGATTTTACCGGCAGCAGTGTGCCCGGAGCACTTGGCACCGTATCTTCCGGAGAAGGGGAATATCCCTACCAGATATATGATATACAGGCCGATGGCAATCCAAGCGACATCCTTCAGGTAAAACTAAATGCCTCTGCCGATTATAACAAACCCTTACAGCTATATGTATATAATATTAAGACGGACAGCTGGGAAATACTGAATACCAATGAAGAGGACGGTATGTTAAAGACTGAATTTATTTTGGAAAACCATACTCAGAACGGCCTTGCAAAAGTAATGGTTCAGGCAAGGGGAAAGGAAACAGCTCCTTCGGTAAAAGCAGCCGGGCCGGGAACCATTAAAAATACTTATCAATGGGATGGTCAGGGAATTCCGGAGCAGTATGATTTTTCCTTTGCCTGGATTACGGATACCCAGTATTATACGGAAACCTGGCCGGAAACCTTCACTACCATGAACCAATGGATCGTAAGCCAAATAAACAACCAGAAAATTAAATATGCCATTCATACCGGTGATCTGGTAGATGAATTTGAACAAACCTACCAGTGGGAATGTGTCGATAAAAATATGAAATATTTTGAAGAGGCCAATCTCCCTTACGGCGTTCTGGCCGGCAATCATGATGTGGCTGCCGGAAATGAGCTGTACGAAAATTATCTGAAATATTTTGGAGAAAAACGGTTCAAGGATAGCCCGGTTTATGGCGGCTCCTATAAAAATAATCTGGGACATTACGATTTGCTTACTATTAACGGGGAAGAATTTATCGTATTATACATGGGCTGGGATGTTTATAAAAATGAAGTTGAATGGATGAATAAGGTATTGCAGCAGTATAGTGACCGAAAAGCCATCATATGCCTCCACCGCTATATTACGGAAAAGGGTGCTCTGGATTATACCGGTGAGCTGGTACAAAAAGAGGTGGTAGCCAAAAATGCAAATGTTTTTGCCGTATTAAACGGCCATTATCACGGAGCAGCCATTAATATTACTGCCTTTGACGATAATCATGATGGAGTGAAGGAACGCAGGGTATATCAGATTTGCACCGATTACCAGTCGGCTGAAAGAGGAGGCACAGGTTATGTAAAAATGCTCTATTTTGACCTGGCTAACAATAAGATATATATGAATTCCTATTCCAGTGAACTTAAGGATTTTAATTATTTTAACGCTCCCAAATTAAGTTCCTACCAGGCCGGGGTAATTGCAGCGAATCAGGATATCTATGAACTGGATGTGGATTTCAGCAGAAACCCCCGCTCCCTGACTGTTACCTCCCTGGAGGCGTCCTTATTCACCGGTAAAGCAATCGGTGTGGTTGAGAGCGTGAACGGCGGGGCTGAAATGGAATGGAAGGGACTTGTCAAGGATAAGGAATATGGCTGGTATACGGCTGTTAAGAATAATTCCGGTTTACTTACCCGCAGTGAAGTCAATGAATTTGTCTACCTGCCGTCAGCAGAACCGGAACCGCCCAAGAAGCCGGAGCCTTCAAATCCGGAGCCTGTAACCCCCTCACCTTCAAATAACACTCCCCTGATCACTGGGGAAGCAGCAAAAGAAAATCCGGAATACCGGATACCGGAAGGCTTAACTGCCGTTTATGGAGATAATCTGGCACAAATAACACTGCCGGAAGGCTTTGCTTTTGAGGAGCCAGGAGATACCTTAGTCGGAAATGCCGGGCTTCAGACCTTTAAAGTAACCTATACACCGAAAGATACGAAAAAGTATAAAATTGTTACCGGGATTGAAGTTCAGATAACGGTAAAAAAGGCAAAAGCAAAATTTATAGCTTCTGAGGCATCCGGCTACATGAAGGTTAATGGCGGGTCTTCCTTTTCCATAAAAGCCAGGACGACCGGTAATGGCAGAATTACTTACCTCTCCGATAATCCTAAGGTAGCAGCAGTTGACGGAAATGGCACCGTAGCGATTAAGGGCCCCGGAAAGGCGGTAATAACCTTAATAGCTGCAGAAACCGGGAATTACAAGGCAATAACAAAAGCCATAACCCTTGTGGTAAAGCCGAAAAAAGTAATCATCCAAAAGCTTGAGCAGAAAGCTTCCAATACCCTTACATTATCCTGGAAAAGGGATACCGGTGCAACAGGTTATGAAATAACCTATGGTTTAAATAAAGGATTTACTAAAGGAAAAAAGGTTATTTCTGTTAAGAGCAATAAAGTTACGGTAATGGATTTGCATACTCTAAAAATAGGAACTGCCCATTATGTCAAAATACGAGCTTATAAAACAGTCGACGGTAATAAGCTTTACGGCTCTTACAGCACTGTGAGGAAAATTTCAAAAGCAAAATAAACAGGAATGATAAAAGACCTGCCCATAAGGTAAAATCTTATGGGCAGGTCTTTGTAACATGGGATATTTTGTTTATCCTGCATATGGGTAACACAGGTATACTTGCGAAACAAACAATGTACTCCAATTTAGCACCGGGCATAGGCATTAAAAAACTAACAACTAATATTACAGTTGGTAGCCCGACTTAAATTAGCGTTATTAAAAGAATAATAACCACCAAAATGGAAATCTTGAATCAAAATCATGTCTTCTGTCGAATTCTCCTCTTCTGTCAAATTCATGTCTTCTGTCAAAATCCATTCTTCTATCGAATTCTTCGCGCATTTCTCTTCTGTCGAAACCTCTTCCGTCGAAGCCCCTTCCTTCAAAACCTCTACCATCAAAGCCCATTCTAGGGTCAGTTTGAGAATAATCCATATAAATATTCCTATTTTCATGATTTTATAAGATTAATATATGCAAAGCAACAATTCATTGACACTCTCTGCCAGCTATAAATATTCCGTTTTCAATGTACATTTAATTCTCTTCTATTGCGTAAAGAGAGCGGTAGCAAGTCCGCTCTCTTTGTTATCCTATCTTCTTTTCCAGTGCATCTGTACGTCTAATTAATAATTCATGTACACTTTGACCTCATCAATAATCATTCAACCCATTGCTTTAAGTTTTGCAGTGTCTTTCATCTGTTGTCGTTTTAAATATTTTAATGACTTCATAAGGCCAGTTACTTTTTCAAGTATCAAATCAAGTTTTTCCGCATTAGTCATATCATTACCCCTACAATTCTTACTTGTTAAAAACTTACCTTTCTTAACTATCATTACTATAAACCACAATTGGTTTATTATCAATATAAATAATTTAATAAAGGTTTAAAAAGTAGACTGGATAGGGTAATGCAGTATGAATTAAAGTGCAAGATATTATACTAAATTTATTGTTTTATTATATGATACTATAGGCTTAAAACCCAGAACCTTCCAGAATCAGCTGCTTTTTGGATTGAAACAATGGAACGCCCAGTTTAGGGGATTTACAAGCCATTTGTGGATTGTAATGGTCTTGAGTAAAACATTCCCAACCGTACTACGACTCAGGAAATCCCCCAAGATAAAGCATTTTAATAGAATTTACCAACGTCAGCTGCTTCCTGGATCGAAACAGTATGTTTTATATTTATGCTATTTTGATACATTTTGTTCCTTACGTGTTCCTTGCGCATGCTGGTTTATTTGTAATTGTGTTATTTTCTATTCCCCTGGTGCAATCTCCAGGGGTTTTTATTGTTGCTCTCTTGCTATTTTCTCTCCTATTGCATCCAGTATAAATTTATTCCTGAAATCATATTCGGCCTTTCCTGCTGCCGTGCTGTACTCTTCTTTCCTTTTTCCTCGCTTATTCTTATAATTTCTATAGTGTATTTTATCATTTCGCTATTTTTGTTAAAATGCTTCAATGATTCTAACAATTCTTCTTTTGTACTTGCTGTGGTTGACGCGCTATTATAACCATCTTCTATGGCATTGTATTTCTTTATATAAAAGGATTCTCTTTCAAACATATAAAAGATTGACTCCATACGGGATTCTCTCTAAAATCTCAATATCAAATTTATGTTCCTGTTCAACTGCTACAAGTAATTTGTTTGAGCATTTCTTGTTCTCAAAAGATTTTATATGCTGGTATATCCTCTTTTTAACGTTCTTGTATGAGCCAATATATCTTTTTCCGTTTTCTTTATCAATAAGTGCATATACTCCGATTCCATCGTATTCAGGGATATTCATTATGGCTTCTCCTTTATATCTCCTATTATATCTCCAGGCTGGCAATCTAAATATTCGCAAACATTTTGTATCGTCCTAGTGTCTATATGTCCTTTTCCATAACGCATCTTTTCCACAATTCCTGGGCTTATTCCGGCTGATTGTGCTATCAGAAATATCAATTCAGTAAAACTCTTGCATATGGCTTTCAATATCACCAGTAGTCATCCCTTTGGCATACATGGAAAGAATTTTTTCCTCCATACCTTGGTTCAAAGTGTTTTAATATTTCTTTACCATCTTAGGTTCAAAATCTCCGTTACGATCATGTGGAACATCCTGTTCCATGTCCCCATAGCTGATATGCATCGTCTTGGTATTATAACCGTTTCTGCTGTTATCAGTATCTTTATTTCGGTAATCATACTTGGAGTAACCTAATTCTTCATCCATTTCTCCATCCAGGCTGCCTTCCAGGATAACCGACATCATTTCTCTCATGAGAGCATTGACATCTGTTCCATTCTTAACCGGATTTTCCTTCAGGTATCCACTAACCATCTCACGTAGAGCTCGTCTTTCGGAAGACTCGTCCCTTCTTCTTTTCGCTATAAAATAAACCTCCAAACTGAGCAATTTTATTTTACATCAGTTTGAAGGTTTACACAAACTTTAGGATACGCCCAAATTAAGCCCTAGTAGCTTCATTAATTATGTAGTTTAGCTAAAGCAAGCTTTATATTATTAATTATATTTTCTTTACTTTTCTGAGATAATACCCTGTTTTGATTTACTAATATAGTTATTGATGCTAAACTTGATCCTTGATATGCTTTAAGAATGGCTTCTTTCCCAATTAATACTGCTTCTAACCTTGAATCGCCTACATCAAGTTTAGCGATTTCATTTTTTAACCTAATGTATGTCTCATTCATACCTTTAACATCGTCAAATATATTATAAATATCAAACAAATCCTTCAATAAATAGCTAATTAAATCACTTTTATTATTAATTATACCTTCATTAATACATTTAATAGCAGCTTTTTTATTCTTATTTATTGCAGCTTCATAATTGCCCATAATCTGATAATACATCCCATTATTATCCATCTTTCTATACAATTTTTTAACCAATTCAACAATTTGATCTATTTCGTTTTTAATATCATCAGTTCTATTTTTTTTATGTAATAAACATTCAAAATAAGCTTGCATAGAATAAATATTATTTTTATCTTTATAAAAATTTAATTTTGCCAAATCAAATGCCATATCATATTGTTGAGAAGAAACGTATATTGATACTAATTCCCTTCTTGTTTTCATGTCGTTTGAATTTTTTGCTAAAACTCTGTTATAACTATTCTCTGCAAACTCAAAATTACCCGCTAATCTATAATTAAAACCTTTCAAAAAATTATATGTATTATATCTATTATCTGTTTTAAAGTATTCTACACGTGCATCGAATTCATATAATCTTTTTCTGGCTAAAGCCAAACAAAAATAATACATTATTTTATCACTAATTTCATCATCATATGTCTCAATTTTATTATTTTCAATTAATGTATTAACAATGGAAATTACTTTGGAATATTGTCTTTTATTATATAATTCAATAACCGACTGCAAAAAAACAGTTGAGTATAGAAATTTTTCCGGAATTTTCTTACCTTTCTTAATATTTGCTTTAATATAATAACTCAATTCTGAAAAATCAAATGCATCTGTATATACTTCACTATTACATTTTTTCTCAAATTCTTCAGCATTATTAATTAGCATTTGTTTTATATCATCAAGAATTAAGTAATTATTTCTTTGAATAAAATTTTGTAAAAAAGAATTTATTTTTATATACTCATTTGATGATCCAATAGCATAGCAAATAGAAAAAGATTTAAATTTATAAAATGCTTCTCTATATATTTCATCATTTTTTATTATATTATTTATTATTGTAATTGGTGTTGTTTCAAAGTCTGCAAGTAGAGCCAATAATGACTTGTACTTATCTTCATTGCTTTCATCAATTGCTAAAAGCAAAATTTCAGATGATATTTGTTCAGGCATTTGATCTATAATGTATGAATGTTCCTTGACGTAATCAATGTTTTCTTTTTTCGCTAAATCTACACAATATTTTACTTGAGGGGGATAACCAGATAAACAATTTTGCATAAATTCAATATCTTCTCGTGAAAATTCAATATCTTCAATTTTTGAATATGTACGTAATAGTCCAGCTGTATCTGTTTTAGATAATTCAGATAATGGAATATAATAAATATCAGTTCTTTTTTTTATTCTAAATTCATCTAATCTTATTGTACTAATAATGTATACAGATAACTGTGGTTTAATTTTTTGCAAAGACTTTTCAAACCAGAATTTTACGTTCCCGTCCAAATTAACAAGACACATATTGTCTTCAATAATAATATGTTCTTTGTATTCTTGTGCTTTAATTAATAATTCACTCAATATATCTATCTTGTCTTCAATATTATTAAATTGTATTATATCTTCTAATTTCAATTCTCCTAACCCTAAATCAGATAACTTTAAAATTAAATCATTAATAGATTCATTTCTATTTAGTGTTATTATCATTGGGTAATAATATGACTCTATTATTTTAGCATCTTGCAAAGCAGCTCTTACAAAACTTTTTCTTCCTACTCCACTTATTCCTGAAATAACTACACATTTTAATGGACCTTCTAATAAATCATCTATTCTACTTTTAAAAGCCAACTTATCTTTATCTCTACCATAAAAAAAATTATATTTATTTTCATATTTTGTATCAGACTCCATTAAAATATTTATTAATCTAGATTTTATCTTTCTAAATGCAATTTTGGGATTATCTATATGTCTTAAATTATAACTTAAAAAACCTTTTCTCAAGAAATATGCAATACGTTCATCATCATACCTAATATTGGTATCAATTATCAAAGGATATATTTGGAATATCCTATTGGAATATATTCCTAGTTTTTCTATAGCATTATTCAACTCTATTTTTACCCATTCAGAATTTAATGAATCATTGGAAATAAAATATACAAAAATATCTGTTTTATCTAAACTTTTAAATACTTCATTAATAGTTTTTGTACCAATTTCAAATTCATACTCATCACATATACAATTGTCATATCCTAATAATTCAGCGACTTTTCTCACATAAGTCTTATCAGTGCTACTGTGTGATAAAAAAACTCTCGCCATATATACCTCCCCTAGTACTTTTTTACCATTATATACCTTTATCCAATAAATAACAACATAAAAAGACACCCCAAACACTCCGATTAACAAAAGATGGAATGTCTATTAAACCAGGTGCTCCATGCAGCATAAAGGTATAAAAATAGTGATAGTTCAATTGAAACTATGCCAAAAAAAGTTAATATCCAAGAATATACAGACATTTTAAAACTTGGTACCCCTGCTTCCCTTCAAAGTCCTAAATCCGGTAGATTTTTCACTAACGTTAACGCAAAAGAATGGATATTAATATACGAATTTGGAAGAGTGCATCATGTAATGAATTTACTTGAATGGGCCATAAACAATTGTGAAAAGTTCAAAAAAAATCAAGCGACAAATCATCTCAACAAATTACACATGGTTTTAGCACTGTAAAGCGCACTCTTTTAGGAAAATGCAACCAATCCGTAACATACAAGGGATGGACCTTAAAATTACAATAAATTGATTCTCCGCATTGTACCAAGCATACATTTATAACCAAGGCAAAGGAGGTTCGTATTAACAAATATGATATGATGTCGGGGTCAAAAGGTCATTTCAGAAATGACACGTTGTGAAACTGCACAATAAAAGTATTTCAGAAACTGTTTTTAGAGCATTTGAATGCTATTATTTTGTGCATATTCAACATAGAATTTTTGATTTTTACCTTTTGACCCCGGCATCATGATATTAAGTTAATGGCTGGTAACGAACTATCAGATGTTACCGTAAAGGTTTATACTCACCGTAATACTGTGAAATTTCTGAAAAAGGAAATAATTAAAATAAAATAAGCAGGCACATCATTACTCGTTGATATGCCTGCTTATTAATTAATTATTTTTGTTCCTTACCTATACTATTTAATATCGTTTCACATTATCTCATGTGTAGTATTTAAGCCACTTTTTAGAACTTTCCAGCGTCTGCTGCTTCCTGAATAGCTACTGCTACAGCTACTGTAGCGCCGACCATAGGATTATTTCCCATTCCAATCAAGCCCATCATCTCTACGTGAGCGGGAACGGAAGAAGAACCTGCGAACTGAGCGTCGGAGTGCATTCTTCCCATAGTATCTGTCATACCGTAGGAAGCAGGACCTGCTGCCATGTTATCGGGATGAAGAGTTCTTCCTGTACCGCCGCCGGAAGCTACGGAGAAGTACTTCTTGCCCTGCTCAACACATTCCTTCTTGTAGGTACCTGCAACGGGATGCTGGAATCTGGTAGGATTGGTGGAGTTACCGGTAATGGAAACGTCTACGCCTTCCTTATGCATGATAGCAACACCTTCTGTTACATCGTTGGCACCATAGCAGTTAACCTTTGCTCTGTCTCCTGTGGAGTAGGATTTACGGAATACTTCCTTTACTTCACCTGTGTAGTAATCCATCTGGGTTTCTACGAAGGTAAAGCCGTTGATTCTGGAAATAACCTGAGCGGCATCTTTTCCAAGACCGTTTAAGATTACTCTTAAGGGCTCTTTTCTTACCTTGTTAGCGGAAAGAGCGATACCGATAGCACCTTCTGCTGCTGCAAAGGATTCATGTCCTGCAAGGAAAGCAAAGCACTTAGTCTCTTCTTCCAATAACATCTTTCCTAAATTTCCGTGTCCTAAACCAACCTTTCTCTGGTCAGCAACAGAACCGGGGATACAAAAAGCCTGAAGTCCTTCACCGATTGCAGCTGCTGCATCTGCTGCTCTTCTGCAATCCTTCTTGATGGCAATGGCAGCGCCTATAAGGTATGACCAACAGGCATTCTCAAAGCAGATAGGCTGGATGTTTTTTACCTGGTTGTATACATCAAGACCGGCTGCTTTTGTAATCTTTTCTGCTTCTTCAATAGAAGCTATTCCATAGCTGTTTAATACAGCATTGATTTTATCTATTCTTCTTTCATATGATTCAAATAAAGCCATTTTATGTATCCTCCTTCGGTTATTATTCTTTTCTGGGGTCGATAATCTTCACTGCATCCGCAACACGTCCATACTGTCCTTTGGACTTCTCGTAAGCGGTAGTAGGGTCATCACCCTTTTTAATGAAGTCAGTCATTTTGCCCAGATTTACGAACTGATAACCGATGATCTGGTCTTCGTCGTCAAGAGCAATACCGGTAACATAGCCTTCTGCCATTTCAAGGTAACGGGGACCTTTCTTTAAGGTTCCGTACATTGTACCAACCTGGCTTCTTAAGCCTTTACCTAAATCTTCAAGACCTGCTCCGATAGGAAGTCCGTCTTCAGAGAACGCACTCTGAGTTCTACCGTAAGCAATCTGTAAGAAAAGCTCTCTCATAGCAGTATTGATAGCATCACATACAAGGTCTGTGTTCAGTGCTTCCAGAACAGTTCTTCCGGGAAGAATTTCTGCTGCCATAGCTGCGGAATGTGTCATACCGGAACATCCGATAGTCTCAATCAAAGCCTCCTGGATAATACCATCCTTTACGTTTAAGGTCAATTTACAGGCTCCCTGCTGAGGTGCACACCAGCCAACACCATGTGTTAAACCGGAGATATCCTTCACTTCCTTGGCTTGTACCCATTTTGCTTCTTCCGGGATAGGTGCTGCCCCGTGGTTAACGCCTTGCGCAACCGGACACATCATTTCTACTTCATGTGAATAAATCATGTCAAGACTCCTTTCAATGTACATCAATAATTGCAGTATAAATCGTTATTATTTTAACACCGCACTTATTTTCTCATAAAATATCAAATTAGTCCATAGTTTTTGATAAAATTTATTAACTGGGTGTCTTCATTTTTACCGATACATAAGGATTGTCTTTTATTGTAAACCTCCATAGATAGTCCCTGGCTTCTCCCGCATAATCGATGTTTATCCGCTTGGAGACTTCTATTTCAAAATCTATTGCTTCCGCTAAATCCTCCACATACAGTTTGTCTTCACACAAATCTGTACCATAATTGTCTTTTCCAATTCCCATAGCCTGACAAAGCTTACCGGGACCGCTGAGAAGCGCCTTTCGTTTAGAGGTTTTTCTCCTTTGCTCCATTAAGGAAAGTCCCTCCAGAGGTTCAAGAGCCCGTAGCAGAACCACTTCCGGCACATCTTTTTCATTTGCCACAATATTCATGCAGTAATACATCCCATAAATCATATAGATATAGGCATAGCCGCCTTCATTGTACTGGATATTGCAGCGGCCGTCCTTCTTTCCCTTATAGGAATGGGCAGCGGCATCTATCACACCCATATAGCTTTCCGTTTCCACAATAATTCCCTTCGTAACCCCCTCTGCCGTATGATGGACCAGCACCTTCCCAAGAAGTGCCTTTGCCAGGGATATTCCGTCCTGTCTGTAAAATTCTCTTGGTAATTTCATGTTGCTTCTATCTCCTTTGATATCCCTTTAAGAACTAGCTTTCCTTGCCGTTTCTCCCAAATATATTTATTTTTAAAAGCTGAATGCCCCCAAGTGTGCATGCGTTGCCACAGAAACCAGGCCTTGTGAAATATTAATTTAATTTATAGTATACTATACAAAAAACAACAAATAAACAACGGAATATAAAAAGCTGCGCCTCCATAAGCTTTCTTCACAACAATTAGGATGAAGAAACAACTTATGGAACCGCAGCTACTCTTAGCATAACCGAAAGCTCTTTTAATTATTATCGGTCTCTTGACCTATCTTTGATTCTTATACATCACCTTTAAATTTCATATCCCGAAACAGTAACTGGCTTAGGATAATCAATCGTGTTTAGGACCATTCACTGTAAACATAATGTACAATAGTATTTCCCCAATTCTTACAAAATACCAAGAATTATATTGACGTACCATGAACCTGGATGATAGGATAAAAAGGGTTAAAATTTGAGGAAAGGAGATGATGTTTATGTTCATAAAAATAATTGAGGTGATTAAAGTTTAAAGATTTATATGCCGATTAACCTAATGTTGATAATATCTTCTCTTTAAAGCCTCTGATATGAGGTGAAAATTATGAAGTTATCAGAACCATTCATAACGGAACGAATGAAATTCCGCTTGTTAAACCGAAAGGACATCGAGGTTGTTTACAGGCAATTTTCCGACGCAGATATGTGTAAATACTTTAGTGAGCCCCCTTGCGATATGGAGGAAGCAAAAGATATTATTGAGCATTATCAAAATCCAGAAGGTAAAGGCTACCTTCGTTATGGAATGTTCGATAAAAATACGGATGCATTTATTGGTACATGTGGTTATCATTATTTGGATAATGATCTTAAACAAGTTGAAATCGGTTATGATATTTGGAAAGACTATTGGAGACAGGGATATATTTCGGAAGCACTGCCAATACTTATCAATATTTGTTTTGAGTATCTTGGTGTTGATTGTATTTATATCCTTGCACATCCACAAAACAAAGCATCAATAGCAAGTGTCAGCAAGCTTGGTTTTAAAGAATGCGCGCCTTGCAGAAAGGCTGATACAGAACCACAAATATGTATGAATTTACTTCGAGCCGAATGGTATAAAAGAATATAATGATAAGTCACTTATCTCTCTGAAAGGGATAAGTGACTTTTTTAAAAGTTTTTTACTAAACTGCTTTTTGAATAATCTTTAAATTTCAAGTAACTGCTCTAATTCTTCTATCCGATAGACCGGTTTTAAGCACATTTTATTTTCACACAGATAGTAAGCAGTTCTTTCCTCTATGGGATAATCCTTTGTAAAAGGAATAAGCTTACTTAGCTCCTCCTGATTTTCCGTGTTTTTCAGGATAACGGTCAGGTTCGGAAGAAAATGCTCTTTTAAAAGCTTTTCCAATCCCCGGTCCTCTTTCCCCGCTGTGACGCATACCAGCTCTTTTGCCGAATTTATATCAGACAGCATGACCTTCAGGGTAAAGCAGTGGGACATGGGATAGCGGATAACCTCCGATAAATATTGAAGCTGCAGGGCGGAGGCTTCCATTAGCTTCGCATCTCCGGTAAGTGCGGAAAGCCGTTTGAGTACATAGGCTGCCGCCGAATTGCCGGAGGGCAGGGCATTGTCCTCCGCTTCCTTGGGGCGGTAAATCAGGCTTTCCCCATCCTTTGCATACAGATAGAAGCCTCCCTCCTCCTTATCAAAGAAGAATTCCAGCATGGTCTGTGTGACTTTCAGTGCCCTGCTTAAATATACCGTTTCAAAGCTGCTGTCATACAGGGCCAGAAGAGCCATGGCATAAAAGGCATAATCCTCAAGGTGTCCTTCTCCTTTGCTGACCCCCTCTCTGTAATGAACCTTCAGCCTGTCCTTCTCCATCAGACGGCTTTCAATAAATTTGGCTCCTCTGACTGCCCTTTGCAGGTACTTATCCTTTCCCACGATGCGAAAAGCCTTGGCATAAGCCATAATCATGAGGCTGTTCCAGGAGGTGAGCATCTTATCGTCTTTATGAAGCTTTGCCCTGTGAAGGCGGTATTCCCGCATCTTTCCGCAAAGCCTGTCAATCCTTTCATTACCGGTTTCCAAAAAGTTTCCCAGTTCAACAGCCTTAATCCGGTTGGGAATGCTCTTACCCTCAAAATTTCCCTTTTCTGAAATATCAAAGTATCCGTTAAAATAATTTCCTTCTTTCTCTCCCAGCACCTCCAGCACTTCCTCAGGGGTAAAAACATAGTATTTTCCTTCTTCTCCCTGGCTGTCCGCGTCCTGGGCACAGAAAAAGCCTCCTTCCCCGGCGGTAAGCTCTCTGTCGACGTACTCTATAATCCTTTCCGCTACTTCCAGATAGGGCGCCTTTCCGGTAATCTGACCGCATTCCAGATAAGCGGTTACCAGCATGGCATTATCATAAAGCATCTTCTCAAAATGAGGAACCAGATAGACAGGGTCCGTGGAATATCTGGAAAACCCATATCCGATATGGTCAAAGATTCCTCCCCGGTACAGGGCAGTAAGGGTATATTCTGCCATTTGCAGGGCCTCCCGGTCCTTATAATAGGTATAATACTCCAAAAGGAACATAAGATTATGAGGCGTGGGGAACTTCGGCGCTCTGCCAAACCCTCCGTTAACCTTATCAAAATATTTCTTTAAATAATCCATTCCTCTTTCCGTCAGTTCCTTTAAGGATACCTTATTATTTCTCTTTTCCTCTGCCAGCGCTTTTATAATATCTTCACCCGTCTGTATAAGCTCTTCCCTGGAATCCTCCCAGGCTTTCTTTACAGCCCGTATCAAGTCCAAAAAGCCAGTCATCTGGTAATTGGAGTTCTTCGGGAAATAGGTTCCTGCATAAAAGGGCTTCTGGTCCGGCGACATAAAAATACTTAAAGGCCAGCCTCCCTCCCCTGTAAAGCTTATACAGGCGGACATATATATACTGTCGATATCGGGACGTTCTTCCCTGTCAACCTTAATGGAAATAAAGTTGGCATTCAGATACTCCGCTATCTCTTTATCTTCAAAGGATTCGTGTGCCATTACATGGCACCAATGACAAACAGTTTACTGCACCCACGTCAGGAGTACCCAATAGATAAGAAAATCGGCTTATTCTCAGCCTTTGCTTTCGTAAATGCTTGTTCACACCAAGGCCACCAGTCAACTGGATTATAAGCGTGTTGAAGTAGATAAGGACTTTTTTCATGTATTAATCTATTGGGTATCTTGCTAGTTGTCATAGGGCATCACCTCCTTAAATAAAAATATATCCTTATTATACCCAAACAAAAAGTGACTATGTAAGCCACATAGCCACTAATTTTTATTTGAACCTAATCTCAATCGTCAAACTATTTTCAACATACCTATAGTCTATATGCTCAATTATCGTCTTGTATAGTTCATTTTGTTCTTCCCAAGTCAATAGAGGATTACTCATTAAAGTTTGAAACTCATTAAGCATACATCCCCGTGACACTTGACTTAAAACGGTTTTCAAAAGAGTTATCTATCATTTTACGCCACGAAAGTCTTACCAATTGTTCTTCTTTATTTAAATGGTTTTCACTTATATAAGCTAATAATATCCTTCACAAATATTTCTTCATTTTTAAATTGAATTTTATTATTGCTTAAAAATCCATCCAATGATTGGATTGTTTTTTCGATAATAGAAATTTTCCATTTTTTGCTTGAATCTTTTTTAAAACTAATATAAATTTCATTTTTTAATGGTTCATATACTATTGAACACCGAGTATCCTCCCGACTAGTTTTACTTAAAACTTCAAAGGCTTCATTTATTCCAAAGCTATGAATATTATTATGAATATATTCATGAGCACAAATATATCTATCAGCACCTATACCATATACTTTATTATAGTTTGCATCCTTAAAATCCCCATTTGGAAAATTAGTCATAATAATAAAATCATTATGAATAGGACTTACTATATTTGTATCATTTCCTTCTTCCAGAATAAATGCATCACCAGTTTTATCAGCGATAATAGTATGCAGCCCTAAATCTGGGAATAATGGATTTTTAGGATACGAGATTACTCTTTTATTAAGCATTGCAAAAAATTCAGATGTTTTTCTTGTTTTCTTTAGCGCCTCATCAAAAATATCAAAAGCAAACCAATCATTTTCGTTACAGCTTGATTTAAAACCTGGACTATATTCTACTGCTTGAGTACAGATAAAAAGACCCTCACTATTAAAACCAGCGATATCCCTGTATTTGTTATCTGCTAAGCCTGAAAAGTAAAATAAGTTCATATCATTATAACTATTGACTTTTAGTTTTAAATCAATATCATCAGCATCGAAATTCATACCATAAATAGCTTTTTCTTGACTGTATACTGCAAAACTTGTACACATTTTGGAACCTCCTTTTATATATAATTTTGTCATATAATATGCTTAGAGTATTTAGAGAACCATTTAGCTATTTTACTATTGGCTTCACCACTTTCTTAAACTTCCATCCATATGATATCACCAGGCATCTTGATAGTTCAACCTTAAACATTTTTAAGAATCAAAAATGCACCACGTTTATTAGTTCATATAATTTTTCATCAGCCATATCAGCGATTGTTAAGAAATCAGGGACTTGATATAACTCGCTGGTTAGGGATTTCATAGGCCGCTCAAGAAAACAAATAGAACAGGAAAAATATAATTTTGAATTTGGCAGAAGGAAGCTTACTACTTCACCATAAGAGGATGGTTTATTCCCGCAGGGTTCGCCAATTACTTTAGCTAACCGATTATCCTGCAGTATAAATGATTATATAGATATTTTAAATCAGCTTTGGCTTCTTCTATGGTAAAGAATTGATTTAGAGTTACATCTTGCTTTTCCCATCTAAGTATACTTCCCCGGTAGGGATTAATTAATATATGTATTAAAACAGCAGATAAAATTAAAAATAATAAAACAATCAATATCTTTACTACGCAGCCAGTTGGTTTCTTGTTTTTCATTTATAAAAACCCCACAGAATTGAGTGAGGTTTAGGATTTAGAATTTATTTACCTTCAATATGTAGAAAATGCTTATTTTGTAATCCAAGGAATTGGATTCCCTTGCTCCAATATACCTGGCCCGAAAGGTGTTGTTTCTCCTGTTTCCGGATTGGTTGGTTGGTCAATTTGAAACAAAAAACCGCTCTTTCCGTATCTGCCGAGTTTGCTTTGGTCGTAGCGTTCGCTATCCATGCAAATGTTGACGGCTTTCAATGCAACCGCCACTTCCTGGCTTCCCTCGAAAAGCTCATGTTCCCATAAAAATTCACATTCGATATTCAAAAAACATTCTTTGATTCGCGGTGCGTTGACCTTTGAGGCTTTCTCCGCCGTTAAGCCGGAGGCGGTGATTTCATCAGTTTCAAACTGATTATTGCCAATCGTTTTAATACAGCGGTCATAAATGTCGTTTGAAGGGAAATTTAATACACACACCTTCGTTTCTTTCAATGATTGATACATATGCCCGCCTTTATCGACTTTTCCCATGATACAGATGAAGTTGTCAGCTCCGCTTCCCGCAAAGGTAGACCAAGATTGTAGACAGGCGTTTTCCTTACCGTTCGATTTCCAACCTGTGACGACGAATACCAACGACGGCATGGCTGTCACAAAATCATACCATGACATATTGCCGCAGGCTGCCAAGTATTGCTCCGTAAATCTCTCTGGCCTTTCAATAATAGAAATTTCCTTTTTCATAATGAATCTCCCTTTTATTTCAATCATAACACAGCAAACACGACAGCAGTGTGTCCTGTTTGATAATATAAATACTCTTCAAATATTATATGATTTAAAACAATAATTTCCAGAAAATAATAACCTGGAATTATTTACAGTATTTTGTAATGAATCAAGTGCATATGCATATGATAGAATTAATAAAACGAATAAAGAGTATGCATGACAATACATGTTGTCCAACCCGGTGAAACCATTAATTCAATATCAGCTTATTATAATATTCCTGCCGAAAGATTAATACTGGAAAATGGTATAATGAATCCTGACAATCTGGCAGTTGGCCAAACTATCGTTATTGTCCAGCCTGAAACCGTCTATACTGTGCAGGCCGGAGATACTTTGATGAGCATCGCTGAACAACAGGGCGTTTCTGTTATGGAATTATTACGAAATAATCCCTATCTTTCCGGCAGAGAATTTTTATATCCCGGCGAAACCCTGGTCATAACTTATCAAACAAATAAAACCGTAACACTCGCTACCAGCGGTTATATATTTCCCTATATAGACAGGAATGTTTTAATAAAGACCCTTCCCTTTTTATCCTATCTGACTATCTTCAATTACAGAGCTACAAGTGATGGAGATATCATTATGGGAGATGATGACACAGACCTTGTACAATTGGCTAAAATCTATGGTGTGGCACCCATGATGTTTGTCTCTACTTTTACGGAAGAGGGTATAAGCAGCAGTGAAGTGGCTTACAATATTTTAAGCAGCATGGCAGTACAGGATCATCTTATTGAAAATGCCCTTCAGCTTGTGGAATCGAAAGGTTACTATGGTATAAACATATATGCTGAATACGTTACCTTTAATAACATAGATTTAGTTGCTGATTATCTGAAAAGAGCAGCGGATATCTTCCACGCAGCAGGATACAGGATAGTGGTAACCGTAACACCAAATATGAATATTGAAAGCCAGGGGGTTAGCTTTGAAAGAATTGATTATTCAAAATTATCCGTCTATGTAGATGGTATTATCTTTGCTTCGTATAACTGGGGGAGGTCCTACAGCTTTCCAAGTCCGATTTCTCCTGTAAATGTATTAACAGAATTGATAAATTATGCAGTCAGTATCCTACCTTCTGAAAAAATTTTTTTAGGTATCACCACTATAGGCTACGATTGGCAGATTCCCTATGTTCCCGGTGTCACCGGAGCAAATGCCATAACTTATGACAGTGCCATACAAATCGCGGCTGAAAATGGCATAGCAATACAATTTAACGAGCCGGCCCAGGCGCCTTATTTCTACTATGCTGACAGCAATGGGGTATTACATGTAGTATGGTTTATAGATGCCAGAGGTTTTGATACCAGAGCCCAGCTGGCAGCAGAATATGAACTTCAGGGCCTATCTCTTTGGACAATTATGTATTTCAATACTCAAATGTGGTTTATTATTAATACACAATATAATATAGTAAAAGTCATGAACATTGTTCTCTAACACGGGGACCAACTGCTGTGTGAAGGAATTTTCCAACCTTTTTGCTTGTATTTTTTCAGTTTTGAATTTATAATTGAACGGGGCAAACGTCCTATATCAAATCCTTCCCACCCCCAACTAATTTAATTGAACACACGGAGGCCGACAAATGAAAAAAAGTATTAAGAAAAACATGATGTTAAAAGATAAACTCCTTAAAAACGTAAGAGCTATTCTGATCAGCACGATTATTGCTTTGTTCCTGTTAGCAGGAATTGCTTTGCAATTATCCTATGATACGGCAATCACGGAGAAAAAGCAAAGCTTTGATATCGAAATAAAAACGGCAACAGACAGTCTTATCAGTGCCCTTACAGCTAATTATCAGCGTTACGAAGCGGGAGATATCACAAAGGAAGAAGCCTTGTCCTCCTCCGAGAAAATAGTCCGGGACAGCCGTTATAATAACGGAAACGGATATTTCTGGGCCGATATGGCTGACGGCTTATGCGTTGTACATATGAATCCTGAATATGAAGGAACCAACCGTCTGGATGCTGTTGATAAGAAAGGGAATTATTATATCCGCAACCTTATGAAAGCTGCCGATAAGGGCACTAACTTTACGGAATTCTATTTTACCAAGCCAAATACCAGCGGTATTTTTCAAAAAAGAGCCTATACAGCTAAATTTGAACCTTATAACTGGTACATCAGTACCGGAAATTATTATGATGATATCAATAAATCAATTCTCACCTTACGTGCAAAACAGACAACCTCCGATATTATCTTAATATTGGCCAGCTTATTATGCTTATTAATCGGTACCCGCCAATTAAAGAAAGTAATTGATAAGATAACGCAGCCCCTTACTACTGTTACCAGCCGGCTGCATCTGCTGTCACAGGGTGACGTACATACGCCGGGTTCCGAAAATATCACGGAAACCGATGAAACAGGAATTTTGGCAGAGGCTGAAAACAGCCTGATAAAGCAGCTGCAAATGATTGTAGAGGATATCTCCGTTAACCTGCAAAAAATTTCCTCCGGTGATTTAAGAATCCATACTGCCAAAGATTATTCCGGTGATTTTGTTCCCATTCAAAAATCCATAAAAAATATTACCGCCTATTTAAATACGGTTCTCCTATCCATAAACCAGGCCTCCAATCAAGTAAAAAGCGGTGCGGAGCAGGTAGCCGACACGTCCAGAACCCTTGCCGAGGGAGCTACGGAGCAGGCAGGCGTTATCGAGGAGCTGTCCGCGTCCCTGGATGAAATCTCCTCCCATGTAGAGAAGAATACAACAAGTGTGGACAAGGCATCCGATTATACCCGCCTGATTATAGACAAAGCCAACGAAGGTAATGAAAAAATGCGGAACTTACTGACAGCAATGGAAAATATCGACCGTACTTCCCAGGAAATCAGCGGTATTAACAAAGCTATCGGAGCAATTGCCGCAAGGACAAACCTTCTTGCTTTAAATGCGGCAATCGAATCTGCCCGTTTAGGGAACGAAGGCAAGGGCTTTGCCGTGGTAGCCGAGGAAATGCGTGAGCTGGCGGCTCAATCCGCAAGTGCTGTAAGTGAGACCGAAAATCTGATCAACACCTCCCTTGAGGCAGTTGCAAATGGTTCCAAAAATACTGCCGAAACGGCAAATGAGCTGAAAGACATAACAGATATGATTAAACGATTTACAGATATCATGAAAGAAATCGACTCCGAAAGCAGGCAGCAGAATAATGAATTAAAGCAGATTACCCAGGGTATTGGCCAGATATCTGCCATTATTCAAAACAATGTTTCAGCTGCCGAAGAGTGCTCTGCTTTCAGTGAGGATTTAAATACACAGGCTGTATTGCTGTTTGAAAATGTTGATAAATTCAAGTTATCCGGCAGTAAGTAATACCGGCTGCAACAGGTAATACTAGCTACAGCAAATAATACTAATTGCCTTAGGAGATGACACTGCAAAACGGAAGCTCTCACCCTTTTCTTCCTATTGTATAAAAGTTATATTACTTACTTTTATACTTATAATGAAAAAAGCCGAGAGCTTCCGTTTTATATCATATTATTATATAATATCTGCCGTTTTTTAATGTTGTCTCTTTCAATATTCAGTTGTAGGTGAATTACCCTTAATATCCATATCACAGGCAAGTGTCCGCACTGTTCTTACTCCTTTACCGCCCTTGTTGCCATAAATTGCGGTATGTATTCTCCAATAGTTCCCTCTTCCCTATCCCTGTCTTCATAAATATCCGTCAGCCTAAAGCCTGCTTTTAGCTGTCCACCCAGCTGTTCCTCCATGCTGTGGCTAAATTGTATTCCTTCAAGATCATTCGCCATCTTCTCAACCCGCTCCTTTTCCATCTTAAGCGGGTTAAAAGGCAGTTTATTTACCACTGTGAAGGGTGCTCCTTCTTCAAAAAGGAAGTTGATACCGTTATCAAAGCCTGCCAGTAAAATACCGCCTTTCTTTAAGATGCGGAAGCACTCTTTCCAGACATGACAAACATCTTCTATGTAGCAATTGGAAACCGGATGAAATATCAGGTCAAAGCTTTCATCTGCAAAAGGAAGAGGTTGTGTCATATCTCCCTTGATGATAGCAATATCATAGCCCTCTCTTTGGGCTACTTCTCTTTCTGCCGCCAGCTGGCGGTCAGAATAATCAAATACCGTACATTCTGCCCCAAGTGCCGTGAATATCGGCATCTGCTGGCCGCCGCCGCTTGCAAGGCCCAAAAGCTTCTTATCTTTTAATTCACCAAACCATTCATGGGGGACAGTCATACAGGGTGTAAGGTATACTCCCCATTCTCCTTCTCTGGCCTTGGCATATTCCTCCCCTGATATGGGAACAGACCATATGGAGCCATTCTCTGCCCAGTTATCCCAGGTCTTAGCATTAATTTCAGTATACTTATCTTTCATCATAACAGCCATTCCTTCCCATCCTGCTGCAAGATTGAGCCGGGGATTTCACAGGCACAATCTGCACAATCTAACTTATATTTACAGCCTAACATAATGTTAAACAATTTTCTTTGTAATAAAATAGTTTAAAAATGTTTTACACAAAAAAGGAGCTGCCGTAAAATTCATAGTTTTACAGCAGCTCCAGTATCAGTTTTTCTGATATATAATTCTTTTAATACTATCATAAGAAAGATGGAACTCTTCCATCAGCTCCTTTATCGTACAGCCTTCTTCTTTTCTCTGTCTGATTTTTTCATTCCTTTGCCGTAATTCTTCTCTGATGGCAGTCCTGCTGCCCCACTTACAGCGTTCATTCTTTGGCAGGGGAATATAAATCAAGCCTCCTCCAAAGTATTTTTGTATCTCTTCCAGGATATTATCCGGTAATATCTCTTTTCCATTTACATATGACATGCCTCTCGCTCCTTCTGATAAATTCCATCAGAGTGCAGCACATTTCATATTCATTGCGATTCGTTATCGCTCTATACAGGGAATCGCCAGTCTACATGTCCTGCGCTGCATAGAGCTTTTTGGGTGACTGGTTGGATTTTCTGATAAATAACAGATATTCTAGCATTTTGACCCCTTTCATAAAAATCAGATCTATGGTTTTTCTGTAGTATTAACACTGCCCGGGATTGTCTATGGAGCAGACATTGAGAGCATGAACAAAATCCCCCTTTGTCTTAGGCAATTCCACATATTCATCAATATCAAAGGTTTTTTCTCCGTTTTCCAGGATGAAAAAGGGAATTCCGATTCTTCCTTCCTGCTTCACTTCCAAAAACATCTCTTCCTTATCTCGGAAAGCAAGGAATTCTTTTAAAGTAGCCGTATCCCCTGTAATATTTTTATATTCCAGCTGAACATCCTTGCAGGCAGTCAGTTCCTTCTTGGCCTGCACACAATCGTGGCAGATTTCTGTTCCATACATGGTTACCTTCATGTCTGTTCCTCCTTTCAAACTTATCATGTTACCATTTTAACCTTATTCCCTCATCATGTCAATCTGCCCTTCTTCGGGTCCGGGGCAAAACCCAATACTTTCATATAAATGGATGGCATGGACATTACATTCATCCGCCGCCAGAAAGGCTCTTGTGGCACCATAGAATTTACAATAGCAGAGTGCCTTCTCTATAAGTCTTCTGGCAATTCCCCTGTTCTGATACTCAGGTCTTACCGCAACCTCTTTTATCCATGCTATAGGCCCCTTCCTGCTGTCACAGCCGTAAATACCGGTGCACACAATGCCTGTTACCTTCTTATCTTCCCTCTCAACAAGAATTACTTTATGTACCGGCTCTTCGTTACCGGAATTATCAAGCCATTCCCGTACCCATTCTACTGTCTGTCCCGTAAAGCCGCGGCTTTGTCCTTTGCAGGAAATGGTTACTTCTGAGACTTCCCTAATCTGACCTTCTTTCAGAAGGTCACCTTCTTTTAGAAGATCACATTTATTTAAAAGATCACCTTCATTTAAGAGGTTAAATTCATTGATTTCCTCTGCTTTTATCACCGGGACATCTGCCAGAGAATCCTTAAAGTAATCCTTCCAATGGGCCCTGATTGCAAACCCCTCTTGTTCAAAAGCCTCCACCCATTCTTTCGGTATGAATTCCATCAGACAGTTATCTGCCTTGCCGACAGCCGCCAATAATTCTCTGTGTTCATTGGCTGCCCAGTGATAATGCCTGCACCCGGCTTCCCTATGAAAGCCCTCTATCAGAATGACACTGTCCGTTTCCTTTCGTATTTCATACCCTGCGATATCCTCATAATCCGTGTATTCCAAAGAGTTACAGGCATAAATCGTCATCTTTTCCTTTATTCTTATAAAATCAGCCTTTTTCATATTTCCCATTGCGCCACAAATATCAAAGATTGAAAGAACCTGCATGCGCATCCTTTCTTACTTAATCAGTTTCATTCATTCCAACATGATGCCGCTTTCAGGCGTCACAAACAATGCTGGAAGAAGTCTGGAATGGGCACCCTCTGTGCTCAATTCAGACTTCTTCATTGTGAATATCTTAGACCTATTATAGCAAGGAATTTTCCGAAAAATAAGTTCAAAATCAATTATAATCATTCTGGAATATCAAGGTACTTTCTTTAGCTTTTTTCCCTGTACTCCCCAGGTGTGCATCCGCATTGCATTTTAAAAAGCCTGTTAAAATGGCAGATATTATTAAAGCCGGAATCATAGGCAGCCTGGTTAATGGTCACCGCATCATTTTTCATAAGGTATTTTGCCTTTTGCAGTCTTGCCTGAACCAGCTCCTTCTTTGGGGTGCTGTGGAAGAAAAGCTCATAATACTTATACAGCTGGCTTTTCCCGATATTTAATATTTTGCACATCTTTTCCACGCTCCAGGGCTGCTCGCAGCTCCCCAATACCTGCTGTCTGAGACTCAGTAATTCAGAATAGATGCCCTGCCTCTGTTCATCCGGGATTTCTTCCTGCAGCTGTCCCCTGTGAAGCAGTATAAGAAGCTGATGTATGTAAAAAGCGGTCATTTCCTCCGACTTCGATAATCCGTTGATGAACTCCTGATAAATCTTCTTAAGCAGCCAGTTAAGCTCCTCCGTATTGTCGGGATAAAATATCCTGTTCTTTTTAATCTCATAATCCTTTATATCTTCCTGACTGCAGAAAAAATGCACATAACTGTTAAAAAACTCATGATCGGCCTGATAATGCTGGTACTTTCCGGGCGTATACAGGATACAGGCTCCTGGTTTTGCCTTGACCGCATTATGGTTCGAAAAATAAAAGGTCATGGGCGACAGAACAAGCAGGAACAGATAGCTGTCTGTGCCGGAGGGACGCAGAATAACATCCCTGTCAGGATTATGGGTATGGTATCCGCAGTAATCAATTGTTATCACTTTTTCCATCTCCTTCTAACCGGATAAAATTATCGGATTGCTTTTAATCAGCATATCTATTATCGGAAGAAAAGTCAATACTATAAGAAATAATGTAATTTTTATTTTCAATGGAAATGTTATAATTTAAGCATATTTAAGACATAAGCAGTTATATGTAAGGAGAAGGTTGAAGGAAAATATAAAAAGCGAAAGGATGCCATACTGTGATTCTTTCAACCGGTTTTTTATGGCACATTGGGTGTAAGTATGAAAAAGTCAACAATAAGTATTGATAAGCATTTTGTGGTAGGAGAGGTCGATAAACGTATTTACGGTTCCTTCATCGAGCATCTGGGACGTGCCGTATATGAAGGTATCTATCAGCCCGGAAGTCCTTTTGCCGATGAGCAGGGCCTTCGGAAGGATGTAATGGAACTGATACAGAAATTAAATGTTCCCATTGTCCGGTATCCCGGCGGAAATTTTGTATCAGGCTACCACTGGGAAGACGGTGTAGGTCCTAAAAATGAACGTCCTGAGAAAATAGACCTTGCCTGGAATGTCATTGAAACAAATCAATTTGGTTTGAATGAGTTCATGGACTGGTCCAAAAAAGCCGATACTTCCGCCATGATGGCTGTTAATCTGGGAACCCGCGGTGTGGAGGACGCAAAGAATATCGTGGAATACTGCAACTTAAAAGGCGGCAGTTATTACAGTGATTTAAGAAGGAAGCACGGCTATGAAAATCCCCATGATATAAAGCTGTGGTGCCTCGGCAACGAGATGGACGGACCCTGGCAGATGGGACACAAGACAGCCGGGGAATACGGCAGACTGGCTGCAGAAGCCGGACGTATCATGAAGATGGTGGACCCTTCCATCGAGCTTGTAGCCTGCGGCAGCTCCTCCCTTTACATGGATACCTTTGGCAGCTGGGAGGATACGGTGCTCTCCGAATGCTATGACCAGGTGGATTATCTTTCCCTGCATCAGTATTATGGAAATGCGGAAAATAACACCCCTGAATTTCTTGCCAGCACCGTAGCTATGGATAAGTTCATCAGCTCGGTAATCTCCATTTGTGACTCAGTGAAAGCAAAGAAACGCAAGAACAAATCCATTCATTTATCCTTTGACGAATGGAATGTATGGTATCATTCCCATGAACAGGACCAGAAACTGGAGCGTTGGTGCAAGGCCCCCCATCAGCTGGAGGATATTTATAATTTTGAAGATTCCCTATTAGTGGCAGGTATGATGATTACCATGCTGCGCCATGCAGACCGCGTAAAGGTAGCGTGTCTGGCACAGCTTGTCAATGTTATTGCCCCCATTATGACATCCGATACCGGCGCATGGATGCAGACAATCTTCTACCCCTTTGCCCTTATCAGCAATCACGGCAGAGGAACCGTATTAAATACGATTGTAGACACTCCTGTCTATGAAACCAAGCATGGAGATGCTCCTTACCTGGACTGTGTCTGCATGATGAACGAAGAAGAGGATACTCTGACCATATTTGCCGTGAATAAAGACCTTGAGTCCTCCATGGAAGTGACCTGTGATTTAAGGCAATTTGCAGATTACCGCGTAAAAGAGCATATCGTATTGACCCATTCCGATTTAAAGGCAATCAATACCGAAGAGCAGCCTGAGAACGTTGCTCCTGTCAAAGTAGAAAATGCCAGAATGGATAACGGTATTCTATCAGCTGTATTATGCGATAAGAGCTTCCATGTGATTACTCTTGGCAAATAAATAATAGAACAGGCATTAATTATTGGAATCGACAGCATAAAAGGAAGAAGCTCTCCGGAGCTTCTTCCTTTATAATGTACGCCCGGCGGACGCACGTTCCAACCTTTCCGTCTACTACCGGAAATACGCAATGATTTCCACAGATAAGACTTTTTATATGTCCTGTAGAGTTATTTCCTGTGGCACCATAGCTGGGAAGGAAATGGGCATGGGCATAATCTGCCTCCAAAGGAACAATATGAAAAATCTCAAAGCATTCTTATAATAGATACTCTCTCTTGCATATTTCCTCATAGGTACTTTATCCAAGGTCCGAAGTAATTTAAACTGCCGTAACCGGGGTCCGTTTGAACCGAACATGATCTGGCTGTGCAGTGCCCTTTCCGTATCTCCCGTACAAAGGGCCAGGCGAAATGGACTCAATACATCTCCAAAAAGGATTAATCATATTTTTTTCCATAACCAAACGCTCCATCGATACAACATATCTTTGCTGCAAACCTGGCAGCTTCTGATATACTTTCCCTGAGTGCCGAATCACCGTTACAGCCTTTTTTCAGGCGGTCAAGGTAGCTAACCAGAAATGAAGTGATTAAGGAATCACCTGCACCCATGGTATCTACTACCTTTTCGATAGGTTCCGCCGGCTGTAGATAGAACTGCTTCCCATCAAATAACATACAACCCTCAGCACCTCTGGAAGCACAGGCGAGCTTTGGTCCAAGAGAAACGATCCATTTTAAGCGTTCCCGGGTTTCCTCTTCGGTTCCGTCAAAGGAGCAAAAAGCAAAATCTATATCAGGAGCAACCTCCTTGTAATACTCATCCGTAGAATCATCGGAAAAATCATAAGAAATAGAAATACCTGCTTCCTTAATTTTATACAGCTCTTTTTCCATAAAACAATAATTACCGGAATGCACCAGGTCGAATTGTCTGATATACTCTAAATCAAACTGATTCAGAATAAAAGGTGTCTCTCCGCGGATACCGCCTTCATTGGACCCTAAGAATACCCTGTCCCCATCAATTAAAGTTGCTCTCGCACATCCGTTTTCTCCATCCAGCCGCTGACATTTTATCATTTCGATGCCAATCTCCTGAAGCGTATTCATTACATGTTCTGCTTCCTTATCGTTTCCAAAGTACCCCATATAAGCGCTTCTGGCTGCTCCGAACATATTTGCATAAACAGCAAAATTCACACAATTTCCACCTGGATACATGGTTTTTATATGTTCATATTTATCTACGACATTATCACCGAAACCTAATACATTCACATTATATTTACCCATATTCATACCTCTTTCTATTAATATTCCACTACACCCATATAACGTCTCATATCCAAAGGATGGCGGCGTTTATCCTGCAGTCCAGTACGATAAGCAACACTCATCGCATAAAAGAGGATAGGGTTAAAATATTCCACGCAGGAATCATCTATTGCGCCGATACCCAATTCTTCCGCATCTATAACTTCATATTTCTTAGCATATTTCTTTAAGAAGGTAAGTGCTCTTTCATCCATGACGCGGTTCGGACCTTTACTCATCAGAAGGATATATAAATGATCTTCATCTGTTACTTCAAAGGGTCCATGGAAGTATTCTCCGGAATGCAGGTAACAGCAATCCATCCACTGCATTTCCTGGAGGGAGCAGATAGAAAATCCGTAAGCCTGGGAATAAGAAGCACCGGAACCCATAATATAAAGGAAAGATTCGTCCGCATATTTTTCTGCGAATACCCAGGTGCGGTTCTTTACCTTATTTACTGCTGCACGTACAATTCCGTCAATTTTTTCAATGCCGTCCGCAATCCCATCATACAATTTATAATTCGATTCCTGTACTTTCATGATTTCATTCAGGACGCGAAGTACGATTCCCTGGGGTTTATCCTTTTCCTTCACCGTATCTGCCCAATCATAGACTACAGGTATCATGGAATCATCATTGCAGGCTGAATCCGGATTGTGTGTCATGGTGATGACAGCTGCCCCCCTGTTTTTACCCAGATGAGCTGCTTCCACCGTTTCTTTTGTATTACCGCCGTGGGAACAGATAAATACAAGACTGTTTTTACCCAGATGTTTCGGCGGAGCAATAACAAACTCTTTACTGGTATACCAAGCTCCATGCATGGTTTCCGATTCTGTCTGTATAAAATAGAAACCCGGATATAAATCGACCAAAGAGCCGCCGCAGGCAACAAAGTAAACATCCTTGATTTCCTCATGTTCTTTTATAATTTTTTGTACTAATTCTTTTGCATTCATTTTTTATCCTCCATAAAATTTAATTCTATTGTTTATGTTAAAGCTGTGCGGAAATTGCACAGAATACCATAGCTAAAATTGTGATAACAATAAAGAATTTCCAGATTGTTTTCCACCATTGTCCAAAGGAAATCTTACAAACTGCAAGTCCGGCTACGGTCATACCTGCGGTGGGGCTGATCATATTCGTCAGCTGATTTGCAAATTGCATAACAGTAACACTCGCTTCCGGATTAACTCCCTGTAAGTCACATAACGGAGCCATAATAGGCATGGTAAGGGAAGCTAAGGCGGAGGAAGAAGGTACCAGAATGGAAAGCAGGGACTGTACCAGATACATAACCGTTGTAAATGCTACGCTGCCGATATTGGCAAGGCTGTTGGATAAACTATTTAATATGGTATCAATAATCATCCCGCTTTCTGCAACGACTAAAATACCACGGCAGACACCAACTACTACTGCAGCAAATGCCAGATCCTTAACTCCGGTTACAAATTCTTCTGCTATTTCTTTTTCTTTCAGACCGCCGGCTATACCCATTAAGATACCCATAACCAGGAATATGGCAGATATTTCATCCATATACCAGTGATATTTTAAGATACCGAATACAATCGTACCCATACCCAGAGCAAAAATACCAAGTACTAATTTATGGCGGAGGGTAAATTCTGTGTTCTCTTCATCCATTGCAAATTCATGTTTTTTTAGCTGATCATCCTGGTAGGTAATAGAGCAAGCCGGATTCTTGTGCACTTTTGCCGCATAGCGCATGACAAAGATAATGGAGATAGCCATCATGATAATCCACCAAATAAAACGGTAGATTAACTGAGGATTTCCCTGAATCCCTGCAACACCCTGTGCTATAAGCACATTAAAAGGATTTGTAGTGGAGGCTGCATAGCCAATCTGAGGTCCTAAGAATACGACCATAAAGGTGGTCATGGAATCATACCCCATTGCAAAAAATATTGGGATGAGCATAATGTAAAACGGAATTACTTCTTCCGACATACCAAATGTGGTTCCGCCGATACCAAGCAACAGCATCACAATCGGTATCAGCAATACTTCTTTTCCCTGAAGCTTTCTGATTACTCTGCGGATTCCCATATTCATGGCATTGGTTTTTGTCAGGATCTGAAACGTTCCACCAATCAAAAGAATAAAGGCTACCACATCGGCAGCTGCCTGAATTCCCCTGGTAGGCGCCATCAGAATTTCTAACAACCCCTGACGCAGATCAGTTCCGTCGTTACTAATTTTTTCAATTACTTTATAGGTTCCGGAAATTGCTACTTCCCTTTCACCGGCCGGTGTATCGATTAATTCTCTTTGAAACTGTCCGCTTGGTAAAATCCAAGTCATTATGGCAAATACAATGATTAATACAAATGCTAATGTATAAACATGGGGCAAAGCGAATTTAAACTTTTTCTTTTCATTCATAATCGTACCTCTCTCCAATACAGTATTTATCTAATAAATGGTCATTAGCTGCCATATTTCGCATATCGTGGGAATCCGGCTTTTCAAAATAACTGAAATCCGTGATTTCCTGCCCTAAGTAACCTTTATACCCTCTCCGATCTAGTATTTTTAACCAGCTCTCTAAATCATGATTTCCATCTCCCCAGATAAGATGTCCAAGTGGGGAGCCCCAGGCCATAATTCAATGGTCTTTACCCCTAATGCCGCCTGGGTTTCTCCTTCATTTTTAATTAGCAGACTCTTTCTTGTATACGATACGCCCGTCGACGATTGTCATTGATACCTTGACATCGCGCATTTGTTCCATAGGAACTTGAAATACATTATTATCCAGTACGGTAATATCTGCGATTTTTCCTTCTTCCAGGGTTCCATATTTCTCTTCCATTCCAAGATTTTTCTGACCGCCTAAAGTCCAGGCTTTCAATATTTCAGCAATGGCTATGGTATTATGTTTGTTAAATGGTTCCCCTCCCTCTGGAAAATATCCGCCGCATCCATGATAGATGGATTCCGGAATATCGGTTATCATAAGGGGAAGGTCCGTGGCTCCGGAAAGTACGACTCCGCTGTCTATCATTTTTCTCCGGTTCCAGTAATACTGTCCTCGTTCCTTACCAATGGTTTCCAGGATTGCCGCTTTGACTTCATCACCGGAATCTAATGACATAATCTGAAAATAGATTTCTCCTATTACCCCCAGTTCTCCCATACGCTCTAAATCTTCCGGAGCCGTAAACTCCATGTCTGTAATCGCATGCCTGTTTAATACTTTATTATTTTCCTTTTTACACTTATCAAAAATATCCAGTACCTTATGAACCGCACCATCCCCCTGTGCATGGAGTGAATAACGGAAGCCATTTTGATCTGCCAGTAGAACTTCCTTCTCAATTCCTTCATAATCAATATGGATTGAGCAGCAGGAATCAGTTCCTTCATAGAGTTTTAACAGGTCTCCCTTTTTACTTGCTACGGTTCCGTCCGTCATCCGGTTATAGCCTGAAAATCGAACAAAGTCGCCGGTAAACTTTTCTCTCATTTGTTTTCCGTGTTCAATATTAATTCCTTCCCCAACGGGCTGGGACATGAAAAATATTCGCAGGGTTAATTCTTTGCTTTCTTCTTTTTCTTTTAAGAATGTATCAAATCCATAGAAATCATCAAATCCCATTTCCTTGACGGCGGTAACACCTCTGCTGTTTAATAATTTCATATAATCCCTGAACTCTTTTTCAATATAAGTTCTGTCATTTAAATACTCCCGCATGATTTTGTAATATGCCTCCGGATAACAAGTAGAAGGTGTAAAGCCGTAAGCATCCTTTGCGGCTTTGTTCATGATACAGGTGCTTCTGTTAGCCGAAAATAATATAACGGGTCTCTCCGGATATTTCTGATTTAATAGCTCCTCTATGCCTTTAGCCGGAAACCGGTTTACATCCCATCCATGGCCATAAATAGTCTGCCCTTCCTTAAGTGTTCTTGCATATTCCTTAATTTTTCCAAAGCACATCTCTTCTGAATCGACCTCTGAAAGATCCATTCCAATATGGTAGATAGCATATCCGGTAAAAAAGGTATGTACATCTACAAAACCCGGTGTTATAAGCTGGTCCTTCAAATCCAAAACCTTAGTATTTTCTCCAATTAATTCTTTGTAAGAATCATCCATTCCTACTTTGATGATTGTGTTACCGGAAACAGCGATATAGCCTTTTTCTGGTTTTTCATTTAAACCTGTGAAAATATAATTGGAGCGCAAGATTAAATCAATATTAATTTTGCACATTTTTCAATACCCTCCCATTTCATTTTTGCGTGTTTTTACTATATCATAATATAACGTTATATACAATAATAATTTCTAAATTTCTTATCCTTTGTCATTTGTTATAATTATTGGTTCTGTTTTTGTGCACAATGTACATTCAACAACCAAATTTATACAATTTATAGGTCTTTATCAGAATAAGCTTGTTATTCCACGTCAACTATAGTATAGTGGAACTTAGATAAATCTTTACAAAGGAGTTACAATTATGAAATTAAATCCTGATAATGCGATTCCTTTATACCTGCAGCTAAAGGAAGAAATTAAAAACTCTATTAAAACAGGTGAATTGCATTATGGAGAAAAAATTCCTACCGAGACAGAAATCAGCGAACAATATAACGTAAGCCGTATTACTGTGCGCCGTGCTATAGAAGAACTTTCAAGAGAAGGCTTTTTAACAAAAAAACAGGGTAAAGGTACTTTTGTACAGGAACACAAAATACAACGCAAAATTGAACATTTGCTTAGCTTTAGTGAAGCTTGTGAAGCAAACGGTATGAACCCTACCAGTATGGTTACAAAAAAAGAAATCATCCATTTGACACAGGAAGATGCTAAAGCTATGAATGAAGAACCTGGCAGCTCTGCCATCTTTCTACAGCGTATCCGTCTGGCAGATGGCTCTCCTGTCATGTGTGAGAATAATCTATTTCCATATTCGCGTTTTTCATTTCTTTTAAACGAATCCTTAGACGGTTCCCTATACCGCTTATTGGAAGAAAAGCACGGAATACGTGTCTCCATTTCCACCAATTCTTATATCGATGTGGTCAGAGCAAATGGAGATATTGCTAAAAAATTGCAGGTATCCGGCGGAGAACCTCTTTTTTATCTGTATTGCCAGATGTATGATTCCAGAAAGGAACTTGTACATATCGGTAAGCAATATATTATCAGCGAGCGTTACCGGTTCTATCTGGAAGATTATACGAAAACATGATTACCTTCTGACCGCTTAGTTGAAAATTGAAAAAACTTGAGGAATAAAGAAAGCTTATATAACGTTGCTTTCTTTATTCCTCAAGTTTTTTCAGTTCTGACATCATATGTATTTATAGATACTTTCTCCTAGCAGCCTCTCATATTTCTTTGTTTGTCATTCTGCATTCTTCCATTATCAGAAGTTTAATGATTATGCCAGTCATAAAACGAATTATCCGGCAGAATTTCTGCATAAGCACTGCAAATGATTCCATTATCACATACTCTGCTGTTGCATTGAAACGATATATTTACTCCATCAAAATTTAAATACTCTGCCTCTATCTCTGAAACAAATTTTTTCATATCTATCATAGGAAAATACATTTTAATCAGTTCTGCGTCATATTTATACCTGTGCCTTTCCCTGTTGGTTACTTACAATAACATTTTTTGTTACAGGTATACGGATACACATAATATTATTAACAACGGAAACAGGAATCCTAGTTTTTTCTTCATGATAAATCTCTTTTAAATTAACAATTTTAAGTAATTACTTCTTTCATAGTCTCTAATTATATCACTGATAGAATCTGAATTCTACTAATAAACTGGTAAAAACTGAATCATGTATGGTAAATGTGGCAGATGGATGGAGAGAAGGAACGTGTGAGTACCCGGGGAGGTCTGTATGGAACGCCTTGAAAGAGGTAACTATTATCACAAGGTAATACTGAACATACAGAAGTCGGCAGAGGTCATATTAGCCGAGAGGTGAAGGATGAAAGGCTGATACAGTGGATTAAGAGGTACCTAAAGAGTGGGGTCATGGAAAATGGCATAGTCATGGACGCAGAAGGAGGTTCTCCACAGGGTGGAAATCTGTCGCCATTATTGGCAAATGTTTATCTCAATGAGTTTAACAAAGAATTCCAAAAGAGAGGTGTTCCGTTTGTACGTTATTCAGATGATTTCGTTCTGCTGGCAACGAGCGAAAGAGCCGCTAAGAGACTCCTGGAAACAAGCACAAACATTTTCCTTACATCTCCTTACATTCTAATTTCCATGCATATCGTAAGCTTGCCTGCAATGCTGCCACAACAAACCCATGAGGCCCAATAATGGCTGTGTACACAGATGACCAAGGAGGTTGTTTTGGAGTTTTGTCTCAAGAGGTTCCTTATGACACTTAGGCGGCAGGAAACGTGACTAGGTAAACCAGCGCCACTGTTTGATCTTGATACCTAACACAGCCAAATATGTCACAGCGAGTTTGGCGCTGGTTTACCTGCCTGTCACGTTTTCTGCCGCATTAGTGGAATAAGGGTTCTCGCGTAACAAAACTCCAAAACAACCTCCTTGGTCATCGTCCGTCCCCATAACCCTCATACATCTGCCATGTCGATGCTGCCCTTACCCCTTGACAGCACCTGCCGCTATCCCATTAATAAACTGCTTCTGCAGAAACGTAAACATAACAATCAAAGGCAATGCACACAGCACACAAGCTGCAAACAAAACATTCCACTGGGCCGGATTCTCACGGTCCCCCAGGAACTGTATCATCCCCACGGGCAGGGAGTACTGGGAGGACTTGGAGATAAATACCATGGGAAAGAAATAGTCATTCCATATCCACAGGGACTGGGTTATGATTACGGATACTGTTGCCGGCTTTAAAAGGGGAAATACAATCTGCCGGTACCTCTGCCAGAGATTGGCCCCATCCAGAAAGGCGGATTCCTCCACCTCCGCCGGAACGCCTTTTAAAAAGCCCGTAAAGAGGAAGGTGGAAAAAGGAAGGCTGCAGGTTATAAACATAATCATAGGTGTAAACCTTGTATTGGGTATATTCAGGCCGCCGAATATCTGAGCAATAGGGACGATAACCATCTGTGCCGGAATCACCAGCCCTGCGATAAAGAAATAATAAAGGCCCTTGCTGAGCCCTTTCTTAATCCTTGCAACAGGATAGGCAGCCATAGATGAAATCAGGACTATCACCACAACGGAGCCTCCGGTGGTCATGATACTGTTTAACAGCTGCATGGGATAGTTCATTTTAGCGTAAGCTGTACGATAACTCTTAAGTGAGAACTGGACAAAGAGGTTTAAGGGCGACTGCATATTGCCGGGCTCTCTTAAAGAACTGGAAAGTACAATAAGGAGGGGTGATATTACAATAAGGCAGAACAATATCAGCAGTATGTATATTACCAGCACGGAAAGCGAAAACTTTTCTGTCTTTTCAACCTCTTTCAAGGCTTTTCCTTTCACCATTATAATTCCACCTCTCTTTTATTCAGAATAATAAGCATACAGATTGTGATCAATATGATAACCAGGAAGGATACCACGGAAAAGGCACTGGCTTTTCCCATCATCTGGTCCGTAAATGCAATCTTATATATGGTAAACATTAACGTATTGGTAGATTTGCCCGGCCCGCCGTTTGTCATAATAAAGGAGTAATCAAATGCTTTCAGTCCGGCAATTACATTTAATATAACGTTAATTGTTATAGTCGCTGAAATAAGGGGTAACTTTATTCTGCGGATCAGCTGCCATTCGGTGCAGCCGTCTATCTTACCGGCTTCAATAAGGCTTTCGTCAACGGTCTGAAGCCCCGCCAGGTAAATAATCATAGTGGTACCAAAGCCCTTCCAGATTTCCACCAGCGCAATACCGTACAAGGCTGTCTTATAATTGCCCAGAATATTAAAGGATGCTCCATCCAAACCAATTAGATTCATAAGGGAGGCTATCATACCGGAATCCGGCATATATACATAGGACCAGATAAAACCTACCACAATAGCACTGAAAAGTGCCGGAATATAAGCTGCCGTACGAAAGAATCCCTTGCCTCTTAATTTCATGTTAAGAAGCATTGCCATTACAAGCCCGAGCAGATTGCTTCCGATCACGATTGTTAACGCATATATCAGGGTATTTTTAATAGAATTTACCAGGGTGCCTTCCTTAAGCAGTGTTGCATAGTTTTTTAAGCCCACAAAGTCATAATTGTAATTTATGCCGTTAAAATTAGTTACACTGTAGAAAAAAAGCTGGAAAACCGGCAGAACCCAGAATACCAGGAACAGCACCAGGGCAGGTATCACAAATAGGTACATTCTGTCCGGGAATACAAGCGCATGACTGCCGGAGGATCTTTTTTTCTTTTCCATAGCCGCTCCTTTCAAGGGGGACAGGGGCCGGCAGTCCCCTGCGGGGCAGTCCTGCCGGCGAAGCGGATTTCCCGCACCTTCCATCCTCCGATAATACAATTATTTTTCGGTATTCAGCTCTTCAAATTTAGACTGCATACCCTTTACAATATCTTCTACGGTAGTTTTCTGTCCGCCGATGCTTTCACTGAACAGAGTTTCCATTTCATTTTCCGTACCGGCAGGCCAGCCCTGGTTGCACCAGTAGAAGGAATTTCCTTTGTTATACAGGTCCAGGAAATCCTTAAACAAAGGATTTACCTTATCAGAGCCGTAGCCATAGGTAACGATGACCTTGCCGGAATCCGCATAGGCCTTGTAAATATCGGATTCACCGTCAAACCACTTCTCCAGTATTGCCTTACACTCGTCAATATGCTTGGAGCCGGAATAAATTGCCGGGCCTGCTCCCATGGCCATGGAGGCATAGACCTGTTTTCCTGTTTCATTGCCAGGAAGAGGGAAATAGCCTCTCTCAAAGGATACCGCTCCCTCTGCCTGGATAGCCGCCGCATTGAAAGAACCGTCAAAGGTCATGGCTGCTTCTCCGTCTACAAATTTCTGGATAGCCTGCTGGGCACCCAGTCCAAGGGAATTGGATGCAATATATCCCTTGTCATATAAGGTTTTATACATCTCAATCGTCTTATCCCAGATTCCCTTATCTGTAAATTTGGTTTCGCCGGTTCGCAGCTGGTCGTCAAAGGAAGGATTGGATGGATATACGACATTTGCGGCAAGCTGATAAAGGCCAAACTGCATGACATACATATCCTTATCTCCCATGACTATCGGCTGGATGCCTGCTTTTTTAAGAGTCTCGCAAACATTTAGGAATTCCTCCCAGTTTGTAGGAACGGACAGGCCATTGGCTTTAAAGACATCTTTGTTATAATAGGTTCCAAGTATCGTAACTCCGCCTGGAACTCCATAGACTTCCCCATTATAGTTAAAGGATTCCAGCCCTGCGCCGCCTACCTTCTCCATAATCTTAAGGTCTGTGAGGGGCGCCAGGTAGCCTGCCTTTGCAAGCCCTATTACCGAATTGGCTCCTGCGTATTTCGGCTGTACGAGAATCATATCGGGGCATTCTCCTGAGGCAAGCTTTGTCTTCAGGGATGTATAATACTGATCGTCCGGAAGCTTTGTCACCTCCAGGGTAATATTGGGAAATGCCTCATGTACGAGCTTTGGAAGAACCTCTGTTTCAAAATCATTTTCCGCCGTTGTACCGGAGTACATCATGGTTATTGTTATATTGTCCTTTGCTGCATTTTCGTTTCCTTTTGAATCCGTTTTTGTCTCCGTTCCGGATGAAGAGCTCTTGCAGCCGGTCAGAGCGGATAATACCAATACCCCAGTTAAAGCCAATGCCAATACCTTTTTGTGTTTCATAACATACCTCCTCTTAATTGATAACCAAAACAGCTATTTTGTATCTGTAGTAATAATACCATAGTGAGAGTGTACTTTTGTTGGGAAGTGTAGTATACTATTGTTAGTTGGAGGTTACCCATATGAGTCTTCGCAAACGTTTTTTCTTTATTTTCATGCTTCTTTCCATTATTCCCATCCTCATTATATCCATTTATACCTACGACAGATATATGAGCCTGATTAACAGCCAGACAAACCAGGTTGCGGAAAATATCACGGAAAATGCCGCCTCCACCGCCAATATTACCCTGTCCAATATCAAGCATATAGCCGAGCTGTTCAATTTCGATGCCGGCAGCCAGAAGTCCATTGTGCAGGAGCTCCACAAATATACCAAGCGCAGCGAAGGCTATACTACCTATGATGTTTTTGAAACCAATAACAATTTAAAGTTCATCTGTCAAAACCTGATTTTTAATTCTTCTTATATAAATGGTATCTTTGTCTTTACCCCCAGTGGTGAAATACTGGGCTACGGCTACGGCGGCAATATCGACATCCGCTCCGGCTACAGCCCCGTAAAGGATAAATGGTACAAGAAAACCCTTGCCTTACAGGGAGGAATGTACATAGACGGAATTTCCTCCAAGGATTATATCATCCACTCCAAACCATCCATCACCTTTTCCTCCGCTCTTTATGATGTATATACCAAGGAATTTTTAGGAGTCCTGGTAATTGACTGCACGCCGGAAGTTTTTGACCTGTCCAAGGTAAATACCATGCCGGATACAGCCCTTTTATCCATAGAGCAGGGTGCCCAGGTGCTCTACAGCAATATTGATACAGTGCCTGCCAATTTCAGTTACACCAAGTCCCTTAAATTCCACAGGGACCTGGATTTAAAAGGCCTGTCCCTGACAACTGTGTTCAACACGGAAGGTCTTTACCGGGAATTCGGCTCCACAAGAGTGACCTTAATCGCTATATCCCTTATCTGTGCCGTTATTTTTGTTATTATTTCCATTATTCTTTCCTCCTATTTAACCAAGCCCATAATCAGCTTAAGCAGGCAGATGTCCTTTCGGGGCACCGGCAAGCCGGCCAATGACAGGCACTACTTAAACAGGACGGATGAAATCGGTGTGCTGTACAACGAATACCACCGCATGATTGAGGAATTGGAGCATTATATTAAGAACGAACTGGAAAATAAGCTCATTACCCTGGATTCCCAGATGAAATCCCTGGAAGCACAGATAAACTCCCATTTTCTCTACAATACCCTGGAATCTATTAACAGCATTGCTGAAATTGAGGGAATCGAAAGCATCAGTACCATGTCTCTGGCTCTGGGCGATATGTTCCGGTACAGCATCAAAACCACCAGTGAACTGGTCACCATAGCAGATGAAATAAAGCATGTAAAGGATTACGTATCCATTCAGCAGATACGGTTTGATAACCGCTTTGAATTAAGGCTTCAGATAGCCCCGGAAATGTATTCCTATAAAATATTAAAGCTGGTGCTCCAGCCCATTGTGGAAAATGCCCTTTACCATGGATTGAAATATTGCAGCGCAGGCAGCTATATCGAAATAAGCGGCTGTCTTGAAAGGGATTCCATTCTTCTGACCGTAAGGGACGACGGAACAGGTATGACGGAGGAACGCCTTATGGAGCTTCGCAGAAGCCTGAAGGAAAAGGCTGAATTTACAGAACTGGGTCATCGAAACAAACAGAGCATCGGACTTAAAAATATCCATACCCGTATTCAGCTCTATTACGGGGAGGGCTACGGGATGCATATTGAGAGCACGGAAAACCAGGGAACTTCTATCACCTTAAGAGTGCCCTATTTAAACTAAAAGAATTGAGGCGGCATATATGTATACGTATATTGTAGTGGACGACGAATCCCTTATCCGGAAAGGAACCATAAAAAAGCTGAGTGCTCTGGAAGGCCGGGCAGAATGTATCGGAGAGGCCTCCAACGGCATGGAGGCTTTGAAATTAATGGAGGAGAAGAACCCGGATATCATTATTACCGATATGAATATGCCAGTGATGGACGGAGGGCAGTTCCTGCCGGAAGTGACAAAGCGCTATCCGGATAAGCATATCATCGTAATCAGCGGCTATAAGGATTTTGAGTACACCAAGCATGCCATTAAGGCCAATGCGGTGGATTACCTTTTAAAGCCCTTTCGCAGAGAGGATATCATAGATGCCGTGGAAAATGCAATCCGCAGATTTGAGGATTCCTCCACCATTCACAATGAACTGGCTTCCAGCAAGACAGAAAAAGAAGCCGCCCGCTATGAATATGATATCTCAACGCTGAAAAACAGCATACTGGGCTATCATACCACAGAAGTGCGGCTTACCTCGGAAAAGCTTAACTTTATCAATGACACCCATAATCTGGTGCTGGTTACCCTTCATTCGGAAGTCCCTCTGAAAGAAGAAGCCCTCCAGAACTTTCTCAGTGAAAATGGATTCGGAGACCTTGCCCTGTATCTGCAGCATATCCATAACCATAATCTTGGCTTTATGATTTTATTCATGCCCCAGCGTTCAGCTCTCGGAACAAAAGACTTGTGCACCCAGGTAATACGAAGCCTTTCAACTCTGTTCCTGCATACCAGTCAGAAGGTGTCCTATGGCATCAGCCTCAGCCACAGCTCCCTGACAGAGCTGAATACTGCCTTTATGGAAACGGTGAAGGCTCTGAACCATATGGGAGTAAATGACCAGGGGAAAAGCTTTTTTTATCAGGAAATGGATTATGAGTACAGTATTCCGGTGGAATGGAAGCGTTCGGAGGAATTGCTATTCCGCATTGAAGCCGGCATGGCAGATAAACTGCCGGAACTGCTGGAGGACCTTTTTTCCTATCTGGCAATCCTGCCCGGCTGTACCCTCTATGATGCCAAGAACTATTGCTTCTCCCTGGCAGACAGAGCAAAGTGGATCATGACCCAGTATTTCGAACAGGTCGATCCGGGTTCCGTTAACTCCAGCGTTCAAAGCATTTTAAATACCATGTTCAGTTTGCAGGAAATTAAGCAGTATTACCTTCAATTTTTCACCAACCTGTCCCATATCCTGGCGGACAAAAGTATCTATGCCTCCGATAATACGATTGAAAAAATAAAAGCCTATATCGAGCGTAATTATCAGAAAAACCTGACCATTGAATTCGTTTCCTCCCTGTTCTATATGAACAGGAGCTATTTAAGCCACTTATTCAAGGAAAAGACCGGTGATAACTTTGTCAACTATCTGAATACCGTCCGTCTGACAAAAGCAAAGGAACAGCTTAAGAATACGGACAAAAAGCTTTACTCCATTGCAAAGGCCGTAGGCTATGACAATGTAAAGTACTTTTTCAGAGTATTCAAGAAATACGAGGGTCTGACTCCCGAACAATACCGCAGCAAATACCAGTAAATAAACTGAAAATTTTCTACAGGCTTCCCACTATAAAATACGTTCTGTTCTTAGGGAGGGTAAAAGAAATTTCATATCCTCCCTTTCTGCCTGGTATAGCGGAGGGTCTGTAAATATCCCCGGTTTCCGGCACCCATATTTCCGGTTCGGAGGCAGAGTCTATCCATACCTTTAAATCTTCGTCTTTGTCGTTGTAATTGGTAAAGTTGAAGATTCTTTTCCCTTCCTTTCTATAGCGGGACACTCCGACACCGTAGACCCTTTCCCCATCATGGATATAAGGGTCTATCAGCCTTGCCGGATAGCTTGACAAGCTGTGTGCCATTTCCTCCACCCCGCAAAGTATCTCAAAGGGGAGGTTGATTTGTTCTCTGCAATACCGGAGCACCTCGGATATTTTATTCATCTTTATATGGTTTTCAGTGGTAAGCTCCACTCTTATTTTTTCCCTGAAATGGGAGCCGTCCTTTGCCACCACATCCTTTATCTGTGAATCCAGACTGATAATACATCCGCCGTTTTCTGCAAACTGATTTAAAAGCTCTGTCATTTCTGCTGTCAGAAGTTCTGTAAAAGGCAATATAAATATCCTGAACCTTTCACCGGACAGAACATTGACCAGTTCTCTGCCCTCCACTCTGAAATTCCTGGCGGCATCACTGTGGAATATATCATAATCCAGATTTTTATCTGTCAGCCCGTTGCATAAGAGCTGGAACTGATTGTCAATGAATCTGGCCCTTTCATCCGTAATCCATGGCCCCTCCCGCCAGAACCCCGTCTTTACCTGAAGATCCGGCTGGAAATAATTCCAAAAGGTTTCTATCGGCGTATAAACCAGAATTTCCGCTTCATGCCTACCATCGCTCAGCACCTTCATCATGCGGTTTGCCATCTTCACATACAGGGGCATGCTGTCCCAGTATTTCCACTGGTAAAAATAAGAGGGCGGAAAATCCTCACTCCTTTCATCCCTGATAGAGTAATAAAACCCGTGCATTATGATGAGATTAATTCCCTGCTGAAACAGCCAGTTGGATATGCGCACCATATCCTCAAAGGTAATGTCCCAGCCGGAGGCTCCAAATGCTTCACAGGCTATTCGGCTCTTTCCGTAGCTGTGGCAGGCACTGACCGCAAATTTGGCATCCAGGCTCCCGATACCGTTTCCCAAATGATCAATGGCAGGAACATGAAAATACTGGTACCCTCTTAGCATATCTCCGCCAAAATAGGATTGGGCCGCTATGGTTTCTTCTCCTAAAAAATGCCCCATGGCCTTCATTCCATGCTGATTGCACCACTCATAAATTTGCCCGAAGGTCGCTTCCCCATACATATCGGATATGACATCGTAATAATCAAACCGGAGCTGATTGGAGCGGCTGTCACGGCGAATCAGCAAGGGCAGGTAAGGCGCCAGGTCATAGCCCTTTCTTCGGATAAACTCCTCCTGTAAGGTGCCTGTCCAGGGCATGGCATTACAGAACCTGGTCTCATCCATGAAGATACCGGATATAATTTTGCCAAATTCCTCTCCCATCTGCTCCCGGTACTGCTCATGGGTCTTTTCGATAAACAATCGGATAGCTTCTTTGTTAAGGTAATCCACGCATAGCTTTCCAACGGGCTCATAGCTGTCCACCGCCACATATACAGCTACCAGCTCTCCGTCTTTTTTCGGCAGATAGGTTGCCACATCTCCTTCTATCGTAAGGTTTTCATCACAGTCTTTGCAGAAAATATAACCGCTGCCTTCCTGTCCCATCTCCTTATAGAGCAGGGGTTTCCACTCCTCCTCATATACCGACAGGCTGATATACTGCTTTTCGGAAAGCTTCAGAACGGCTTTCTCCCCCTTTTTCAGCCTGGTGGTATCAAACTGCAGAAAATGCTCCCGGTATTTTTCCTCCCTTGTGATGGTCCAGGCGCAATTACCGCTGGGCCAGTTATTTTCATCATAAAGCCAGATTTTCTGGCCGTTTTCCTTGCAGTTCCCAATAACGCTTTTAATCCGTTCAAACCAATCCTGGCTTAAATACTCATTCTGCAGCCCAAACCTTGAATGCACCACCGGCTGATTAGCATGGATGCGTTTCATCATATTCATTTGCTCGGTGGTCTTTTCGTCGGTTATCTCATCATTCCAGAACCAGAAGCCCGATATGCTGTAATCAGGGTCCGTAACCGGATTTCTAAAGAATTCTCTGTCCATTTTCAATATACCTCCTGCACCTTTCTGTACTCTATTATACTAAGACAGGAGTCTCTTTTTGTTATGTGTTTCAGTATACTTTTGTTGGGTGTTCTTTAAGTAAAAAAAGGGCTGCCGCAAAATATGCAGCAGTCCCTGATTCCTTGAAATTTTCTATACCTGTCAATTTCGCTAGGAAATCTGATTGGAATATTACCAGCCCACTCTTATAATAAGCCCCTTCGGATCTCCTACCTCCAGATATGACGCCTGTCCGTTAACATCGTCATAGCAGAAGCCATAAGCCAGCTTAACTGTATAGAAATTTGTTGATTTTTGTTTTTTCTCCCCCTCCCTTTCCTTTTTTATAAAAATGATACAAAATACTCCCTACAACTACTTTTTCGGAAAATTTACATTGTTTTCCAATACTTAAAGTTGTTATTTTTTGTATATTTTTGGCATTTTTATAAGTATAAAAAAGCTCCATAGCATCCTCACACGCTGAACTAAAGTATTTAACAGCTTTATAAATTTTCCATTAAAAGAGTTATTCAGCGTATTTAAGATAGCCATGAAGCAGCTATATTCCGGAAAAATGGAACATTTTTATTTTATCTGATACGTTCAAAAGATTTTACCAGGGCTTTTAATAAAACAATTATCAGGAAACATACAACTCCTGTCAGAACAATGGTACCACCGGGCTTTAATTTCCAGTAATAAGAAAGGGTCAGACCGGTTACCGTAAAGAATACGGCAAGGACAACGGAGCTGAGCAGAGTCATCTTATAGCTTCTTCCCAGCTGCATACCGCAGGCTACGGGTATTACAAGAAGGGAGGATACGACCAAGGCTCCGACAGTCCTGGACGCAATGGATATGGTAAGAGCTGTCAGCATGGTAAAGATAAAGTTCACCAGCCTGACCGGAACACCTGCCAGCCTTGCTGCCCTCTCATCAAATCCGATATAGAAAAGCTCCTTATATAAAAGAAGAAAAGCTGCCAGTACACAGATGCTTACCAATACCACCATGCGAAGTTCCATATCACTTATTGCTACGATACTTCCGAAAAGGAAGCTGTTAAAATTTCCGCTGCTTTTGGTAAAACCGGAAAGGACACCTGCCAGGCCTATTCCTGTTGACATTATAATGGCAATTGCCATTTCCGAATATCTCGGTATCTTTTTTTGAATGAATTCGATGCTTAAAGCGGCAACAATGCAGGCACCGGTTGCTCCAAGTATGGGGTTTATCCCAAGCAGGATACCGATTGCCACACCGGCAAGGGAGGTATGGGACAGTGCGTCCCCAATCATGGATTTCCGCTGCAGCACAATAGTCATACCTATACAGGGTGCAATGACTGCCAGAAGTATTCCCACGAGAAATGCCCTTTGCATAAAAGGATATTGTAAGATACTCATGCCTCCACCCCATTTCTCAAAAGCTCTTCTATTTTACCGTCTTCCAGCCGCAATATTTTATTAATCCCTGCACATTCCTCCAGGCTGCCATGGGTAACCATAAGTATGGTAAGCCTTTCGCTTTCGTGCAGCTCGCTTAATATCTGGTACAGCTGCTTTATCGATTTCATATCAATGCCTGTTGTAGGCTCATCCAGCAGTAAGAGCTCAGGCTTGATTACCAATGCCCTTGCAAGCATGACACGCTGCTGCTGGCCTCCTGAGAGCTCCCCTATCATGGACTTTGCAAATTCCGACATCTTAAGCTTTTCCAGGGCTTCATAGACCTGAAGCTTGTGGCTCTTATTGGGAAAACGGAATCTGCCGATTTGCTTATACAGATTTGCCGTCACGATTTCCTCCACCGTGGCAGGAAAATTCTGATTGCCGTAAGTACCGTTCTGGGCTACATATCCGATTTTACCGCTTCTGACTATTTTTTCATTTTCCTCACCGAGCAGTCTGACTTTCCCGTGAAGGGGCTTTAATTCAGCTAATATAAGCTTTAAAAGGGTACTTTTTCCCGTGCCGTTCTCACCAGTCAGGGCAACAAAGTCCCCCTTCCTGATACTAGCAGAAGCCCCTCTTAAAATAAGCTCTTTTCCATATGCAAAATCTACATTTTGAATTTCAATTGCCTGCATCCTATACCTTCATTCTCAAAAAGAATAGGAGATAGATACGACTATCTATTTCCTATTCTGCTTATCTCTATTTACTGTAATGCCTTTAACAGGCTGTTTAAATTTGTTTCCATCACGGAAATATAATCCGCTCCGTTCTTAATATCCTCATCCGATAAGCCTTCCAAAGGATTCAGGACATCGGTCCGTACTCCCACCTCATTTGCAATGGTTTCCGCAACCTTGGGGCTTACCAGCTCTTCAAAGAAAATAACCTTAACCTTATTATCCTTTGCGAATTTAATAATTTCCTCCATCTTGGCCGGGTCCGGTTCTGAGTCCGGAGACAAGCCTTCGATTGCTACCTGGTTCAGACCATAAGCCTTGCAAAGATAGCCAAAGGCCTCATGTGCTACTATAATATCCTTATTTTGAAGCCCTGTCAAGGATTCCTTGTATTTCTTATCCAATTCGTCGAATTTGGCCGCATAGGTATCATAGTTGCTGTTATAATAGGCTTCATTATCCGGGTCCGCTTTTACAAAGGCATCCCTGATGCTCTTCATCTCTTCCTTGGCATACTCCGGATTCAACCACACATGGGGGTCATAGGTTTCCTCTTTCCCATCCCCTTCCAACAGGCTGATACCGGAGGATGCTTCCACCTTAATCAGCTTTTTATTACCAAGACTGTCAAGAACCGTATCGACCCAATGCTCCATACCCGCTCCGTTGTAAATAAATACATCCGCTTCCTCCAGATTGGCAAGATCCGAAGCAGCCGGCTCCCAATCGTGGGGTTCAATACCTGCCGGAACCATATCCGTTACAATTACCTTATCTCCTCCCACCTTTTCAGCCAAATCATACATGGCGTAAAAGCTGGCAGCTACCTTTAACTTTCCGTCCCCTTGCTCCGTACCGGAGGTCTTTCCGGTATCCTGCTTATCCTGAGTATCCTTTGCCGTATCGGAATTATCTGCCGCCGGAGATACCTGTGAGTCATTTGCATTTGTATTCTTATTGCTGCATCCTGCTATAAAGACAACCGCCAGCATTACTGCGGCAATCAGGCTGATATATTTTCTCATAGAATGGCCTTCCTTTCTCGGCAGTATTATTTCGTTTCCCTGTGGAGGGTGTACTTTTTCAGGCGCGGACAGTATTTCATGACCTCCATCCTCTCAGGGTGCTTCTGTTTATTTTTTGTAGTTACGTAATTACGTTCATGGCACTCAGTGCATTCCAGTATAATTTTCATCCTCATATCTGTTCCTTTCCAAAAGCAAATTATTTGCATTTGCGTTTACTGAACTTATCATAACACATTATTTGCATTTGTCAATACATCTTTCCATAAAAATATCTGCCCTTTCCGGATGTTTGCCATCAATCAAAGGCAGATACAGGGAATTCAGCAAAGCAGAAGGAAAGACTGAGAAGAATTATCAATAATAATAGTAATAAACATATTCTTCCTTGGGAGCCTTGGTCTTTTTGATCACAACATCCTTCAGGCACGGAACTTTGCTGCCCTTATACTCATATTCTCCGATGGTTCCGGTAACGGTAATCCATTCATTCTCCTTTAGGCTGCTGCTTTTATCACTTTCCGTAATGACACCATATCCCATTAAATCCAGTGCACAGCAAGTCATCACATACCTTCCCGCCAGGAACTGGTTCGCCTTTAAGTCCTCCATGTGGAATACCTGGGCCGTGTACTGGTAGCGCTTACCCTTAAAATCCTTCAGGAAATCAAAAAGTTCAAAATACCAGCAGCCAAAATCCTCGTCACTAATTAAAATCGCGCCATCCCCGGTCTTATTCTTATATTTCAGGGATCTGTCCTTTTCATCCGCATTAGCAGCTTCCCCTGACGACTCATCCGTACTGTCCCCGGCTATTTCTTCCGAATCCTGTACATCTGCTGCAGAATCCCCATTAGAATCCCGTATATCTGCCGCTGAATCCCCATTGGAACCCTGCACATCCCCGTCTGTGGATGCCCCATCCGTATTCCAGGCAGAATCCTCCGCCTTACTGTCCGCCGTATCAGCGACATTCTTACTACCATACAGGCTCTCCGCTCCCTTGCTGCTTTGGGCAATTGCAATATTCCCATTGCCTCCCTCTACAGCAGGAAAGAGAATAGCCAGTACAACCGGCAGCAAATAGAGAAAATATGGCTTTAAGTTGGAATTATGCCTTCCTCTTCTCAGCTCTCCCATCATGCTGCAGGCAAAAACCAGCAAAGCAACAATCGCTCCCCAGATTCCATAGAGATATCTGGGATGTACATAATAAGTAATCTTGCCTGAAATCAATTCATATGCCAGGAACAAAGCAAGAGCAAGAACAGTAAACAACTTAATATAGATTTCCAGATTTTTATTTCCTCTCATATAACCTCCTTCCTGAATATCCAATTTTCAATCGGATATTTGTTTATCCGTAGTTGAAAAAACAGCTTTTAGTTTTTCCAACCTATCACCTTACGCAAGATAAATTTTCTAATTCCATATCCATGACATCCATGGCTATAATGTTAGGTATTGTTAGATTTCATTATATCCTGGCTTCCGCAGCCCCCATGACCTTTTCCATGTATCTTTGATAAAAATAAATAGAAGTAAATAATTAATTCTCCCTGCAAATGCCCCATTTCAATACATATGCAGGCAGTTTGCACAAAATAGACAGCATGAATGCGCCTATGGAAATGTATTAGAAGTCCTTTTCTCTGAAGCTTTTGTGCTATATCATCAAACAGATTGTCTGAGCTTGCGAGTTATCTGTTTGATGATATGTCCAGCATAAAAGCTTCAGAGAATTAGGACTTCTTATACATTGTAATCGAAGCCTTCATGCTGTCTATTTTGTGCAAACTGCCGTCCCCTTGTGAAAACCAGCCCTTTTGCCAGTCAAAAATCATCGTCATATCCATACTTCCGTCCAATCCGTTTAGCTTATGCCCATGCCTACAGGATAATCCTAACAAAAGTAAAGGTCAGAAACCCCACCGCCGCCGTTAACAGGCATAGCTGCAAAATAAATTTCTTTGTCAGTACCTCAGACAGAATAATAAGATTTTTAAAGTCTAGCATAGGCCCCATCACCATAAAGGAAAGTATAGCCGGAAATGCAAACTGCCCATAAAAGCTTCTCCCGATAAAGGCATTGGAAGTGGAGCAGGTGGACATAAAAACAGCTGCCACAAGCATAATAAAAAACTGTATCAAAACATTTCCGCTGATAAACATCTTGATTGTCTGGGGTAAAAAGGTCAGGCAGACCGAGGACACAAAGGCCCCGATAATCACATATTTGAACACCCGAAAAAATTCCATCTGTGCTCCCTTGATCACCGCTGCCACTTTTCCAGTCCTGCTATTCTCATAGACCATATCAACGCTCATTTGGCCTAGTCCCGCATCGGAACGTATCACATCTTTCGTTTTGACTCTTAAGAGCATCAGGATGAATCCCACTCCAATACCGATGATGACACCGGAAAGGATTCTTGCAAGGATAGCTGTTCTGTTTTCAGGAAAAGCATAATATACGGACAGGATTACCACCGGATTGACCGCTGCGGAAGCCAGCCAGAAGGTGATTACCTGGGGCAGGGGCAGATTCTTCTTTAACAATCCGGAAACAAGCGGTGCCAGCCCGCAGTCGCATACCGGAAAGAAAAAACCTGCCAGACTGGCTGCCGCAAAGGATTTCCAGCTGTTTTTGGACAACTGCCTGATGAGAAAGCTCATAGGTACAATCAGCTGCAGGATGGAAGACAGAAATGCCCCCAAAAGGATAAAGGGTATCGCCTGTATCAAAATACTTAAAAAGGACACGGAAATCTTCTTGATATAATCATAAAAGGCCGATAGATAAGCCGTTGGCAAAAAGCACAGTAATAACAGCACAAGCATCAGCAAGACCATGCCCGGCGTCACCATTTTCTTCCTGTCCTCAAAGGGAGTAAAGATGCCAAGGAACCGTCTATCCTCTGCCGGACTGTCCAGAAATACCGTCTTTGTCACAGGATTTATTTTCTTTACCTTATTTATTATGTCCTTTTTATCCGCTTTTTTCAGTTCCTGATAACGGTTCACCGCCACATAATCACTATTTTCCATCTGGGGCCTTAAGAGTCCGGCCATATTACAGTAATAGCTGTTAAAAGTACCGGCCTCACTGACAAACACGATATTTCTTATACGGCATTCTCCCGTAAGCTTTGTATTAAGAAGGTTCTGGATATTCCAGGTTCCGTTATACTCTATCAATATGTAGTCCAGATTCCGTCTTTCACTGATAAAGTTGATATAATCCCCGGTGATGATATCCTCCTCTTCCACGGGAATAAGATTAATCTTATATTGCTCCAGAAAGTCCTCCCCGTATTCCTCTTCTCCCTCTTCGCACAGGAGCAAGGCCTTCCCTTCATAATCTGCTGTTATTCCGCTTTCTATCATTTGTTTTATAAAGGTCGTCTTTCCGCTTTCTAAAAAACCTGTAACCACATCAATATCAACTGCCATAAATACTCCTGTTTTCAGATTTCAAATAGTTTCTTTAATTTATTCTTATCAAGCAGGCTTCCAATAATACAGATTCTTCCGGTATAATCCGGTACCCATTCTCTGACGGTAATTTCACCAGGGACATAGTCGAATTGCAGCCATTGGTGGTTTTCACTTTCCAGAATCCCCTTCCCGCGAAGTATCTGCATATCCGAATTATCCAGCTTATAAAGTATATCCTCCAGTTTTCCCCTGCCAAATATCTTGGCAGTCTCTATACCCCACACTGAAAAAACTTCCTCCGCACTATGTCCTTCCTTTTGGCTGCCAATGCGGATACCCGACACCTTCTGGTTACTTATTCTGAAAGCAGGCTTTTCCCTTTTAATGAATTCTTCCATACTGCTCTTGCATTTCTCCTCTGCGGTATGGAGGATAGCTTTGCCGTCAAGGCTGTCCCAGCTTGTTGTAATAATCGCCGCTTCACTGTTATACTGCCTGATACCTTCTATTATGGCATCCAGTTTTTCTCTGTCCATACCGGCTGTCCGGCTTAATATAATTGTTTTAGCGTTTTTTAGCTGATCCTTATAAAACTCGGCAAAATTTTTCAGATACATTTTATATTTCCCGGCATCGATAACGGTAATGCACAGGTTCAAGGACACCAGTCCCTCCCGAAGAAAAGGGGTACAGCCCTTTATCACATCGGACAGCTTGCTTACCCCCGAGGGCTCAATCAATACCCTGTCAGGCTTATAAAGCTTTAATACCTCTCTTAACCCCTGGGTAAAGTCCCCTGCGATACTGCAGCAGATACAGCCGGCGTTTAACTCGGTAATCTGAAGGTCATAATCCTTCATAATTCTCCCGTCAATGCCCACCGTACCAAATTCATTCTCAATTAATGCTATCTTTTCCCCTGTGAAGGCTTCTTCCAACAGCTTTTTTATAAGCGTTGTCTTACCGGCTCCTAAAAAACCGGAAAATATATCTATCTTTACTGGCATATGTACTCCTTTAATTACAGCATTTGCAAATGCAACACATTTGCTTTTAATATACAGCTATTCTATTACTCTGTCAATGAATTAATGCCATTTATTATGCTTGACATTTCATGGCAGATTAAAGAAGCGCAATTTCTTATATTCTCAAGAACATTTGAAAAAATCTGAACTTATACCTTCTACTATATATATGATAAATTCAACTGGGCCTTCTGTTAGATATTATCTCCCCCATTAATAATTCTTGAATAAAAAATGCTACCAACTATCAAATCAGCTGGTAGCACTTTATACTGTTCTACTAAAAACTCATCCACCAAAAGGGAAATCTTCCGTCAAATTCATTTCTGCGGTCGAATTCTTCTCTTCTTTCAAATTCATGCCTTCTGTCAAAATCCATTCTTCTATCGAATTCTTCGTGCATTTCTCTTCTGTCGAAATCTCTTCCACCGAAGCCTCTCCCATCAAAACCTCTTCCGTCAAATCCCATTCTAGGGTCAACTTGTGAATATTCCATATATTTAATCCTTATTTCCATTATTTCGTAATTTAGTATATGCAAAATTGTAACATCTTGACACCTACAATCAACTATCAATATTAAGTTTTCAATATTCTCATCCTCCCACAGCTGGTCCGTGCTGACAGAAAACCTAGTATTTATGCGTATCTTGTAATTAATAATTGTGCTTGACATTTCATGACAGGTAAACTATGATTTTACTTAGGAATTCGAAGAACTCGTATTGATAAAAGGGAGAGGTGCATTGTGAATAACAATATACTAAAATCCGCCGATTTAAAACAGACGAAAAAAAGAAATCTGATTCTTTCCGTGTTGGAAGCTGCTCCGACCGCTCTTACGGTGGAGGAGATTGCAGAGATAGCTTCCAAGGAAATGAAGATGAATTTATCAACCATATACCGTGCTTTAAATGCCCTGGCCGATAAAAATGTTGTGATAAAGACTTTGTATCAGGACGGGAAGACCTATTTTGAAATCAATAACCATAAGCATAGGCATTCCCTTATCTGTTCCATGTGTAATAAGAAGGTAAATCTTGATGTCTGCCCTCTGGAGCCTATAGAAGAAAATCTGGCACAGAAAACCGGATATACCATTACCGGCCATAACCTGGAGATATATGGAATATGCCCGGAATGCATGAAGCATATGCCATCGGAAGATAATGATAACTAACAAAAAGCCCTCATTTCAAAGCAGCGAAATGAGGGTCCTTTTTTTGACGTAATGTTTGACAGGCAATTTCACCGGGATTATAATGAAAAAATGTGTAATAATCTAAAAAGGAGTATTAATAATGTCATTTCACACTATTTTGTATCATGAAATCAGGGAGGCTGCTGTATTTGACCCTTCCCATCCTTCTCCCATTAATGTGAAGCAGGATTATAAAGATGTTCTTCCCTCACCCTTATTTATTACTTTAGAAGCCTTTCAGGAGCAGATGAAATATCTGAAGGAGCTGGGCTGCCATACTCTGACCTTAAAAGAAGTCCGGGATTTTTATTATGAGGATAAGAGTCTGCCGGATAAAAGTATACTCCTTACCTTTGACGACTGTTATCAGGCCTTAAAGCACTATGCTTACCCTATCTTAAAGGAATACGGCTTCCATGCCGTGGCATTTGCAGTCACAGGCTGGCTAAACTCTGAGCCTCAGGCATTTCAGCCGGATAAGTCAATATGCCTGACGAAGGAGGAGTTGATTGCTATGGAGGATGTATTTGAATATGCCAACCATACCCATCATTTCCATACCAGAACCGATGGTAAGACAGGCCGTATCATGACAGAACCGGAGGAAGCCTTTGCCGCCGATCTTGCTGTCTGCAACAGCCACTCCTTCCTTTCAGCCAAGGATACCTTTGCTTATCCATTTGGTCTATTCGAAGAAAGGAATGTTGAGCTTCTTCGCAGGGAACACTTTAAACTGGCCTTTACCTGCATAAGCGGAAGCAATGAAAAGGATACCGATCCCCTGCTGCTTAGAAGGAATGTCATTCCTTACACTGCGGATATGGGCACCTTCAAAGCTCTTGCAGGTATTGCCTGAGCTTATTGCAAGTTTAATTTTTGACTCGGTTACCATAAGTTAATGAAATGTTTAAGATTAAGCTGAGAATAACTTATTACATCCGAATCAAATTATATCAATTTCTATTAACAAGACAGATATCAAAACAGAAAGAGGTCACAATGAAAAAAAGAACAAAGCAAACCTTCATACTGGTATTAATACTCTCCCTGCTGCTGTTAACTGCCTGCCAAAGTGCAAAGAATGAGTCTGCAAAGGATAACACTTTAAAGGACCTTACCTTTGGCATATTGCCGGCAGAGTCCGCTATTCCTATTATTTTGGCAAAAGAAAAGGGATTTTTCAAAGAAGAAGGCTTAAATGTGACTATCCAGTCCTTTTCTTCTCCCAACGACCGTAATGTAGCAGTACAGGCAGGGAAACTGGACGGTGTCATCGGAGATGTCATGACGGAGGCTGCCTTTTATGAAAATGGATTAAAGCTTAAGATTACTTCCGATATCAATGAGGATTTTAAAATACTCTCTTCCCCGGATTCCGGTATCACGGATATGAAAGGACTTGCTGGCAAGAAAGTCAGCCTGGTCCCTAATTTTATTCTGGAATACATTATGGACAAGTTTGCAGCGGAGAATGACTTTACCTATAAGATAGTTGAGATTCCGTCCTTCTCCGGCCGTTCAGAGGCCTTGATCTCCAACCAGATTGACGGTGTTGTATTTACGGAGCCCCAGGCCGGCATGCTGGTATCCCAGGGTGCCCATTTGCTCGGAAGCTCCAGAGAGGCAGGAATAAAGGGCGGCGCCCTTCTCTTTACCGAAGCTGCCCTTTCAGACAAATCCGACAGCATCAAAGCCTTCTACCGGGCTTACAATAAAGCGGTAGAATATATGAATACTACCAAGGTTTCCGAATTTGTATCCATTCTGACAGATTATCAGTTCCCCGAGGCAATCGGCACCTATCTCAGCAATCTGAAAAAAGCCTATGAACCGGCCGGAACCATCGATAAGTCCCAGTTTGATGATATTATCAAATGGACCAAAGATAAGGGACAGATAACAAAGGATTATACCTATGAGGAATTGACAGATTTCTCTTTTCTTCCTCAATGATTTCCTGTATTAGACCAGGGCACCAGGGCTTCCTCCAGGATATCCAAAAGGATGAACAGGAGGATTCCTAACAGGCCCAGAGCCAGAATTCCACAGAACATCTCCTGATAATTCATTTTTGTCCAGGCACTTAGAATAAAGTAGCCAATTCCATATTCAGTAGCATAATTTTCTGCAAAGAACAGAGAGGCTAAAGAAATACCAAGGCTGATACGGAGGCTTGAAAATATATATGGCAGAATGGCAGGCATTATCAGATAACGGAGCTTTTCAAAGGTCGTTGCCTGGTAGCTTGCCATGGCTTTATAATAAATCTTTGGTATCTGGTCTGCCCCGTCTCTAATTGCAAGAATAATCTGAAACACAATAATCCAGATAACAAGCAGTATCTTCGAAAGGTTCCCCAGCCCAAACAGCAGCATAAATACCGGCAGAAACGCTACCTTTGGAATCGGATAGACAAAATATACAAAGGGTGAAAACACCTTCCTTAAACGCCTGGAAGTACTTAAGGCAATGCCTGCCGGAATTCCTATAAGCAGGGAAAGTAACACTGCCGCTCCCACCCTTGCCAGGCTGGCCAAGAGATGGTAACCCAATTTATCACCTATCTTTGGCAGGTATAAAAATGTCAGGTAAGGAGATGGAATTGTATGGCTTTTCACCGTGAGATATAAAACCTCCCATAACAGTAAAAAGCTAAGCAATCCCCATATGAAATCAACTATTCTACGCTTCCACTGCCTATGTCTCTTATTTTTCATCTCCTTTTCCATAAACACACTTCCTTTTATCGCTTCTTTCTATTAATTACCTTGTTTCACTTTCTTCCAACAGCTCTTTAAAATGGATACACTGCTCATAAAATTCAATGCTCTTCCTCTGCTCTTTTCTGAAATAGCAGGGATTCTCAAGCTCAGTCACTGTCCCGTCCCCATTCAATAAAAGGATTCTTTCCCCTAATATCAAAGCCTCCTCCATATCATGAGTAACAAAAAGAAGAGTTGCTTTCAGCTTTTGCTGCTGCTTTATAATAAGCTCCTGGATAGCTTCTTTCGTAATGGAATCCAGGGAGGAGGTAGGCTCGTCCATTAACAGCAAGTCCGGCTGTCCGATTAATCCTCTGGCAAGGGCTGCCCTCTGCCTTTCACCTCCGCTCAATTGATGGGGATACTTGTTTTGAAGTCCGCTTAGCCCAAGCTCTTCTAAAAGCTCTGCCACTCTCCTGTCTATCTCCTGCTTTTCCTTCTTACCGGACAGCTTTAAGGGCATGGAAGCTGCCTGATATACGGTCTGCCAGGGAAACAGCGCCAGCTCCTGGAACATGATTGCCGTTTCTTTTCTTGTGCCCTTTAACGGTGCAGAGAGAATTTCAATGCTTCCTTCTTTGGGGCTTAATAGTCCTGCGGCTAGGTTTAACAGGGTACTCTTACCGGTTCCGGATTTTCCAATAAGACTGTAGGACGCCCCTTTCTTTAACGCAAGATTTATATTCCATAATATCCTTTTCTCTTCATAGTCAAAGGATACATCCCGCATTCTGACCAGTATATCCTCTTCCCTGCCGGTCAAATAATCACTGTTCGTTTTTTCTTTCATACTTGCTCCCATTGCATACCGCAGACAGGTCTGCGGTACTGCCTTAAATAATGGAGTGTGAAAGCGCTTCCTTTCACACTTGCTCCCATTGCATACCGCAGATAATTCTGCGGTACTGCCTTAAATAATGGAGTGTGAAAGCGCCTTCCTTTCACACTTGCTCCCATTGCATACCGCAGACAGGTCTGCGGTACTGCCTTAAATAATGGATTGTGAAAGTTCTTTTCTTTCACATTTTACACAATTCCCTATAATAAACTCTTTTCAAACTTTTCTGACAGAAACATTTCATTATCTGTAACCCTTAACTGCCTTGTGAATACTATAAAAAAGACCTGAATAATTATAGCAGAAGAAAGGTTTACAAAATGCCCATGTTTTTTGTATTTATGTTAAAAATACTGCATATTGCGGTATTAAATATCATCTTAAGCTTTGATAATATCAGTGTTATTGCATTTGTTGCAGGAAATTTAAACGAACACAACAGAAAAAAGGCTTATTTGTCGGGCTTTACCCTATCCCTTGTGTTCTCTATCCTGTTTACTTCCATTATCAGTATCCTTATGGAAATCAAATGGCTTCCCATCCAGCCCTTAGGAGGTTTCCTGCTGATGAAAATAACCTATGATATGTTAAAGGCCAATACCGCCGAATCGGAACAAAAGGATGGGGAATATAAGGTGAGCTACAATATGAAGCTTTCAACAGCCATTATAAAGCTTACCTTTATCAGTCTCTCCTTAAGCTTTGATAACATACTCTCCATTGCAGGTGCTGCAGATGGAAATATTAAGATTATTTCTCTTGGTCTTCTCCTTAGTTTACCTGTTCTTTTAATCAGCTGCCGCTTTTTTATGAACCTGATGAAACGGTTTATTATAATCCTCTATCTATGCGGAGCTGTATTAGTCCATACCTCTCTGGAAATGATTTTCTCCTATCCGCCGCTTTTCTCTCTTCTTCCGGCCCATCTTCACACCATATTTTCTATGACAGCTTCTATTTCTCTTTTGGCTTACGGAATGCATAAAGTTAAAAAAAATAAAAACAGAGCGATAGAAGATATCGCATAAAAATAGAAGAATCCCGGAAATACTAATATGGCAGCTTGCAAAGATTGGGTTTTAAACCCTACTGTTTAGAATATTTGAGTGGAATATTAAAATATTCAGCTTCAATATTCAGAAAAGAGGTTACGATGGATAGAAATTTTGCCGACGGTCCTGAAATTCCTTTAGGTCTTGGAATAGCTCTGGCACAGAACCTGAATGCCATGAATTACTTTGCTTCTCTCGATGATACCAGTAAGCAGCAGGTTATCGACGGAACTCACAGTGTGCGTTCCAAATCAGAAATGAAGCAATATGTATCCAATCTGGCAGAAGATAATAGTTTTCGTTAGGATGCCCCTATCAGTTGAAACTCTTCTTAAATTGGGATATACTTTTAAAGGATATCCCAATTTGCTGTAATTAGGCCCTTTTTAATACCAACTGATAGCCCTTTTCCAGAAAATAAAAAACATTTTTCAACTACATATTCAGGAATAACAAATCAAAGCTTTGCTATTCACGAAAGGAGTTAATATGCAAGAAGTATCCAATCTATATCCTGATGATAAAAATGAATTCTATACTCTTTTAAATTCCCAGTTAAAGGCCCTTCTTGACAATGAACCTGATGTCATACCCGGGCTTGCCAACGCTTCTGCCTTGCTGATGGGTGCCCTGCAGAACATTAACTGGGCAGGCTTTTACCTCATGAAAAGAGGCGAACTGCTGCTGGGTCCCTTTCAAGGTAAGACCGCATGCGTACATATTGCTGTTGGCAGAGGTGTCTGCGGCAGCGCCGTACAAAAGGATGAAGTCCAGCTGATACCTGACGTCCATGAATTTCCTGGACATATTGCCTGTGACAGTGCCTCCCGGTCTGAGCTTGTAATTCCGCTCCACCATAAGGGCAGCATTGCAGGGGTATTGGATATTGACAGCCCCCTGACCGGCCGCTTCGATCTGACAGACAAAGCAGGTCTTATGGAATTTGCCGCTATACTGGAAGAACTCCTTGACTGGAATACTATTTAAGCCTTACTACCTCTCCCTGCTTTTTATAAATGGAATCCGCAGGAACAAAGCCTCTTACCATGGACAGAGGATATACATGGGCTCCCTTGCCGATAACCGTACCCGGATTCAGCACACTGTTACAGCCTACTTCCACGTTATCTCCCAGCATGGCTCCCATTTTCTTCAGTCCCGTGGTAATTTTCTCTCCCTGATAATTTATTGTTACAGGGGTTTTATCAGATTTTACATTAGAGGTAATGGAACCGGCTCCCATATGCGCTTTGAAACCAAGGACAGAATCCCCTACATAATTGTAGTGGGGTACCTGTACCTTGTTGAACAGGACAACATTCTTAAGCTCTGTGGAATTGCCCACTACCGCTCCTTCTCCAACAATGGCACTTCCTCTGATAAAGGCGCAGTGCCTTATTTCTGCATCCTTCCCGATAATAGCCGGGCCTCCGATAAAGGCAGTGGGTGCTATCCTTGCAGATTTAGCGACCCATACATCTTCCCCTCTTTTTTCATATTCCTCTTTATCAAGCTCTTCCCCTAATTTACGGATAAAATCCCCGATACCGGACAGTACCTCCCAGGGGTATTCCGCTCCTTCGAAAAGCCTGGCAGCAATTGTCTGGCTCAGGTCATAATTATTTTTTATTTTCAGTTCTTCATACATATTAGTTTCCTCCTATATTTCTATTTTTCATTTCAGAATGAAGAAATAATCCCTGATTTTTTAACCAGTCCGGTTATTTTTTCTTATAAAAGGCAGATACATTATCAAAATACTGCTTTAAGCCATATTGATTATTAAGCCCTTTTACTCCGTTTGTCAAACGGCCTACAAAGCCCTCTAACTTGCCCATATACTCCTCCTCGGTAATCTCACCCTGGGCTACCATGGTAAGTCCCTTTTCCCAGCTGGCAGTAAGCTCTGCATTTAACATGGATTTTATGGAGGAGTTCACCACATCATATATCATTTCCCCCAGCAGGCTTGGGGTTATAATCTGGGTTTTCTTATTCAGTAATAAATAATCAATTTTTACAAGTTTATTTAAAATTTCAGCCCTGGTGGCACTGGTTCCAATTCCGCTGCCCTTAATCTGCGCCCTTAGCTCTTCATCTTCAATCAGCTGTCCCGCATTTTCCATGGCAAGAATCATGGAGCCGGAATTGTATCTCTTGGGAGGTGCCGTTTCCCCTTCCTTTATAGACATGGCCTTAACGGAAAGGAGCATTCCCTTCTTTAAGCTTTTCACCACTTCCATAAAGGCCCCGTCAAAGCTTTCCTCTTCTCCCTCTTCCTTCTCATTCTTATTGCCGCCTTCCGGGGCAACTTCCTTCCGTTTGTCAAAGGAATTGGTAATTACTTTCAGATATCCTTCCTCTAGGAGGATACGAAAGGAGGAAAAGAAGCTCTCGCTCTTTTGTTTGGTGGTCAGACTGATTTTCTGGTAAACCGCAGGGGGATAGAAGATACTTAAGAATCTTCTGGCAATGATTTCATATACCTTAACCCCGGTAGGAGAGAGAGAATTCAATGCCTGAAAGCCCTGTCCTGTGGGAATAATGGCATAATGGTCCGTTATCTGCTTATCGTTGACATACCTGGTCTTTGCAATATTCTGATAGCTTTTTTTCTCCATTATCTCTGCTGCGTAATCCCTGACAATGGAGAAATTCCTTAATCCACCGATATTCTTATAAATTTCCTTGGCAACTGCCGTTGACAGGACTCTGGCATCGGTTCTGGGATAGGTGACCAGCTTCTTTTCATACAGCTCCTGGGTAATCTTAAGGGTTTCATCGGGGCTGATTTTAAAGAGCCTGGAACAATCATTCTGAAGCTCGGCAAGATTAAACAGCAGGGGAGGGTTTTTATTCTCCTTCTTTTTCTCCATTGCTGTGATTTCTGCCAGAAGTTTATCTCCTTCTGCCATGGTATCGGTGTAGGTGGTCTTCCCGTTATCCTGCTTTTCTGAAAAAGCAGGCTCCCTGTCAATTAACTCTTCTATCAGCTTGATGGCGCTTTCTTTTTCACTGAAACCATTCTCCTTATATAATAAGGGGGAATTATAATATTTAGAACCCTCTACTGCCCTGAATTCTCCGTCAAAGGTCCTGCCGGAGGTCTCCAGTGTATTTAATACCCTGTAAAAGGGAGTTTTAACAAAATCCCTGATTTCCCGCTCTCTTCTGACTACCATTCCCAGGACACAGGTCATAACCCTGCCTACGGATATGGCAGACCGCTTCTCACCTTTCAAATAATTGGTAATGTTCTGCCCATACTTCAAGGTAAGTACTCTTGAAAAATTGATGCCCATCAGGTAATCTTCCTTTGCCCTCAGGTAGGCAGCGGCAGCCAGATTGTCATAAGACGTCAACAGCTTCGCTTCCCTGATACCCCGGAGGATTTCCTCCTCTGTCTGGGAATCAATCCAAACTCTTTTCTTTTCTTTATTTTCCGGTACTTTTGCCATCTGGTCCACAAGGCGGTATATGTATTCTCCCTCCCTTCCGGAGTCGGTACAGACATAGATACAGCTTACGTCCTCCCGGTTCAATAAGCCCTTTACCACTGAAAACTGTTTACTGACGGAGGGAATCACCTCATAGCGGTATTCTTTTGGCATAAAGGGAAGGGTTTCCAGACTCCAGCGTTTCAAAGCAGTATCATAGGTTTCAGGATAACTCATGGTTACAAGATGGCCCACACACCAGGTCACTAGGGAGTTGTCCGATTCCATGTAGCCATCCCGCTTTTTAAAGTCTTCTTTTAAGGCTTTGGCAAATTCCTGGGCCACGCTGGGTTTTTCTGATATATATAAATTCTTAGACATGCATAATCCAACTTTCTACCGGTTTCAAATAAAATTCATTTCTTTATCATAGCATATTTTCGGCCTGATGAAAAGAAGCTCTTCGGATTAAGTCACAGTAAACGGATGAAAACAGGTAGCGGAAAGGGACGAGGACAGGTACTGCCTTGCAGGACGAGGGAATGGTTTGGAGTTTGCTGTTCGAGAACCTTTATTCCACTAAAGCTGCAAGAAACGCAGCTGACAGTCAAAACAGCGCCAAACTCGCTACGCTCAGACAATGGCTCTGTTTTTCCTAGCTGTGTTTCTTGCAGCTTAAGTGTCATAAAGGACCTCTCAATGCAAACTCCAAACCATTCCCTCGTCCTGCAAGGCAGTACCTGTCCTCTGGGTATCCTTAATTTAGGATCATTATTTGCTTGTGGATTAAAGGCCCCCAATGCCGGAAATAAAAAGCTGTCCCAGCAGCATGAAATGCCCCTGAGACAGCTTTTTTATTTGTTTGCACTCATAACTTTTCTACCATATTTGATGAGCTTAAGGGAATCACTCCAGCGTCCCTCGCTGGAGGAATGCATGACAACGGATAGTACAGGTCCCGAATCCGTCTCGGCGGCAGATATGAGACATCTTCCGGCAAGTCCTGTTGTTCCGGTCTTTAAACCGATGACATGGGATTCATACCATACACTGTCCTTATTTATCAGCGCATTTGTATTCCACAAGGGTAATGTCCTTCCATTGACCATCTTTAAGGTAGTGGTTCTTTCCTTTGTGATTTGGGCGATGGTCTTGTTCTTAAGGGCATTCAGGCCGATCTGTGCCATATCATAGGCAGTTGAATACTGCCCGATCGCATCATAGCCGTCAGGAGATATAAAGCAGGAATTCTCTGCTCCTAGCTTCCTTGCCTTATCGTTCATAAGGCGGGTAAACTCCCTGATGGCGGACATCTCCTCCGCCTTACTGTCCTTAAGGGATTTCCTTCCCGTATAAACAGCCAGTACATAGGCAGCATCGTTACCGGAGGGCAGAAGCATTGCTTCCAGCAGATTATAAATCTTAAGCTTGTCTCCGGCTCTTAAACCTGCCCTGGAGGAATCATAAGGTATCATGCTTACCTCTTTGCCCACTTTTACAGTCTCGCTGGTCCTGTTCCAGTCAAGAACCACCAAAGCCGTTAAAAGCTTTGCCGTACTTGCCGGAAATATAGGCTCAAGGGCATTCTTATGATATAGAATTTCTCCCGTATCTGCGTCAACTAAAATAGCTGACTTTGCATCAAGGGAAATTTCCGGGTTGCTGATGGAAAGCGCCTCCTTTGCCTCCTGGCTGCATTTCATATCCGGGATATAGGACATATAATCCACAGTACTGCCGTCAGAAATTAGTGGCAGATTATCATCCGCCTTTGCATAAACCGCCTTTACTCCGTAAACATTATTGTTTATAAGCGGCACTGCATAAAAAAGATTATGAATGAAAACAGTTAAGCACAACAAGAATATTATAATATTTGGTGTTTTTTTCATTACAAGCTCCTGTTAATAGTGTAAACCCATTTTCTTCGGCCCAATATTAATATTCTCCAAAACCTCTCAGAATATGAATGGCTTATAATGAATCAGCCAAAAATTTTAACACTGTACTTTTTCCTTTATATTCGATATAATGTTCCTATTAACATGATAAAGGAGAAACTCATGGACGACTATCAGATATTCAGTGATTCATCCTGTGACACGCCAAAGGAATTGCTGGATTTACATAATATAACTCTGATACCTTACTATATAACCTTTGACCTGGAACACTATTATAAGGAAAATATAGAAATAAGCAACGAAGAATTTTACCTCCGGCTCTCTCAGGAAAAAATTTTCCCAAAGACTTCTCTTCCTTCCATCATGGATTATTTCCATGCCTTTGAAAAGGAAATTGTAAAAGGAAAGGATATTCTCTGCCTGTGTCTTACTCAAAAATTCAGCGGCTCCTATCAGGCTGCCGTAAATGCCAGAGAACTTCTGATAGAAAAATATCCGGATGCCAGAATATCCATCCTTGATTCCATTCAAGCTACTGCCGGTCAGGGAATCCTGCTCCTGCAGGCAGCTTATTTAAAAGAGGCCGGCTATTCTCTGGAGGAAAATGTAAAACGGCTGGATATAATTAAAAAAGAAGCCAGAATAATGTTTACCGTGGATACCCTGGAATACCTGGCAAAAGGCGGGCGAATCGGAAAGGTAGCCTCACTGGCCGGTACTATGCTTAATATAAAGCCTATGATTCAGCTGAAGGATGCCGAGCTTATTCCCTATTCCAATGTCAGAGGACGTAAAAAGTCTTTGGATAAAATCCTGTTTATGACGGAAGAATATTTTACCGATAACAATGTCCGTTATGACGATTATGATTTCTGCATGGCAAATGCCACTACCATGGATGATACAAGGGCTGTTCAGGCACAGCTTGAGAACCTCATCGGAAGGCCTGTTACCTATCCCGTATTTCAAATCGGCGTAACTATTGGTACATATACCGGTCCCGGTCCTGTAGGTGTCTGTTTTGTCAGAAAATTTGACAGATAGAATAGATAATTAAAAAAGGGTGTCATGCTTTCACTTCGCATTCTGCATGGTGAAAGCATGACACCCTTTATATTTGTACTGCCTATAGCTCACTGCTATTATATTACACTGCTTATCATATTCGACTCTGCTTATTATTTATAAAGGGGATATTTTTCTGTTAAAGTCTTTACAAGCTCCATAGCCTTCTGCTTATTCTTGTCCACATCTGCAATCAACAGGCTGATAGCTTCTGCAATAACCTCCATATCCTCTGCTTTCATGCCCCTTGTTGTAATGGCAGGAGTACCAAGACGGATACCGCTGGTAACAAAAGGTGATGCAGGATCATTGGGAATCGTATTCTTGTTACAGGTTATATTGGCCGCATCCAGCAGCTTTTCTGCTTCCTTGCCGGTGACGCCCTTATTCTGAAGATCGACCAGCATCAGGTGGTTGTCCGTTCCTCCCGATACGATCTGAAAGCCTCTCTCTGTAAGAGCCTTGGCAAGAGCCTGTGCATTCTCAATGATATTTGCTGCGTATACCTTAAAGGAAGGGTCCAGCGCCTCTTTAAAGCAGACAGCCTTTGCTGCTATTACATGCATTAAAGGGCCACCCTGGATTCCCGGGAATACGGCCTTGTTGAGCTTATGCTCCTCTGCAAATTCAGCACTTGACAATATCATGCCGCCTCTGGGACCTCTTAAAGTCTTATGAGTGGTGGTGGTAGTTACATGGGCATAGGGAATGGGACTTTCATGGTATCCTGCTGCGACCAGTCCTGCGATATGGGCCATGTCCACCATAAGATAAGCACCCACTGCATCTGCTATTTCACGGAAACGTTTAAAATCTATCTTTCTGGCATAGGCACTTGCACCTGCCACGATTAATTTCGGTTTTACACTGAGGGCGGTTTTTTCAAGCTCCTCATAATCAATAAAGCCTTCATCATTTACTCCGTAAGGTACGATATTAAAATAGCTGCCGGATATATTCACCGGGCTTCCGTGTGTCAGATGTCCGCCATGGGCAAGATTCATACCCATAACAGTATCACCGGGCTTAACCAGTGCAAAGAACACTGCCATATTGGCCTGGGCGCCGGAGTGGGGCTGAACATTGGCATAGGTACAGCCAAAAAGCTTCATGGCACGGTCCATAGCCAGATTTTCTGCGATGTCAACATACTCGCAGCCGCCGTAATATCTCTTGCCCGGATACCCTTCTGCATATTTATTCGTAAGCGGACTTCCCATAGCTGCCATTACTGCCTTGCTGACAAAATTCTCGGAAGCAATCAGCTCTATATGGTCTTCCTGCCTGCCAATTTCCTTCTGGATAGCCTGGGCAAGCTCCGCATCAAATCCCAAAACTTCATCAAATGAATACATTTTTCTACCTCCATTGGCCTTTTAGCAGTATTATAACACAGGAGCCCTTTTATTAAAAGTGATATTTCTCCCCCTTTGTAAATAAGCTGTACTTATAAAATCGAATATTTATACATCCTCTAAGCCTTTAACCCCATAAGCATCAGCTTTATTGCTTCCTCAAGCATCTCCTCACAGTATCCATGCTCCTCCATGTAATGCTCACGTCTTGGGATAATGCGCTGGGCAAAGCCTATAGTGGCATTTATCAATGTATCCGCTTCAAATTCAGGATTTTCCATCCTTCTTATGCTGCCATCTTCCATTCCCTCAAGAAACATCTGGTATATTCCCATATCCTTATCCTTATTAAACTGTATATACTCACTGGCCTCCTCCGACTCCGGGTAGCTGTCGGTAAAATACTGGTCAAATTCGTCCAAAAAACGTATTTCTTTCCTGCTGCTTACAAGCTTTTCCGCAAACAGCAGCATCCCATTTAAAAGCTTTTCATAGCCGCTTTTCAGGTCCTTCTGCTCCGTAAGCTTTTCTTCCGAATAGTCCTTTAAACTTGTGAGAACATCCTTTGCTATATAAAAGGCAATCAGCTCTTTTGCTGAAAAATGGCGGTAAAGGGTACTTCTTCCTATGCCCGCCCTTTGGGCGATATCCTTCATTTCCGTTTCACGAATCCCCTTTGACAGAAAAAGCTCTCTGGATACTTCCAGTATTTTTTTGTCCATTTCATCCAATACCCGCGGCATATTGTTCTCTCCATCCCTTATACTTTATCCCTGTACTTCTATGAATTATTTTCTTCATTATAGGTGTCCGCCTGACCATTTGTCAACCCAAGGTAAGAGCTCTGCCGCTCCTTTTTATGTGACGCAGCAATGTGGTAACTGACTTTTATCTTTAATAATTATTTCACACTCTGCACTGTGGTTAGCAGTTCCTGCTCGGAAATGGCTTTGGTGAACTGCACGGAATAAGAATACCCACCATCCTGCCAGATGGCAAGCACATATTTTCCGCCGCTTCCTTTAAAGGTAACGCTGTCACCATTTACCGTAAGGCTTTTTATACTCGAATACTCATTATAATCTCCGCTGACGTCCTCATCGTGAGCAGCCATTCTTAACACAGCTGTGTTGCTTTTACCCGTATATTGTACTTGTGCAAGCTCCTTCCAGTAGGCGGTATATTGCACCTGCTCCACTTCGAAGGGAATATTATTTATTTCTTTTACAGGAAATCCAATTGCTTCCGACATTTCCTCAATGGAACTATATTCGACAATATCCGGAATCGCCTGCTGGGGAGGTTCCTTTGGCAAATTAAGCACATTGCGGAGGATGACCGAACCAATCAGTAAAATCACAAGAGAGGCGGCTATAAAGAGGTATTTTCTATAATCAGGGAAGGAAGCACTCTTATTCTTATTCGGAGCTTTTTCCAAATCAAGCTTACTGATATTATTTAGGATTCTATCCCGCATTTCTGAGGTAACTTCAATGTTCTTCATAACCTTATCATACCTGTTCTCCAAAATCGTACACCTCCTTCAGCACATCCTTAAGCTTTAATCTGGCTCTTTGCAGTAACGAGCGGACGGTTGCTTCTTTTTTGGATAATAACGAAGCAATCTGAGCCGTTGAGTAACCCTCATGATAAAAAAGATGAACCACTTCCCTGTATTTTGACGGCAGCTGTTTCACCGCATCCCACACAAATGACAAATCCTCCGTTTCATTTGCCGCCAAAGTTTCACTAAGTTCATCGGTCTTTCGGATTTTGTTGTAGTTTAACTTATTTTTGCTGATATTAATCGCAACGCGCAGAAACCATGCTTTTCCATGATCAGTTGTTTCAAACTGCGGCTGTGTTTTGATAAATTGTATCAATGTGTCCTGCAGCACATCCTCCGCATCACTCATGTTATGAAGGTATGAGTAAGCAAGGCGCAGAACACTGTTTCCATAGGCTGCCATTAACCGCTCGGCCTGCTCATTTATTTGTGCCGAAGGCAAAGCCTCCTGCCCAGGTACTGCCTTTTTGCTGCTTTCCCCTTTGGCCGCAGAAAGCACTCTGTAAAATAAGAAATAGATAAATTCTTTCAGGAAGTCTGTAAATTCCCTCAGTCCGTTTGACAGCTTATAAACATCAACCATACATTCACCTCCCTGGAAAAATAATATGGCGATACCGATAGCAGTATCGCCAGCGTTCATCACCTGCCGTTATTTTTTTAGCGGATACCCTTTACCAAATCACTGATAACAGTGGTATCCAAGCCTGCAGCATCATATCCGGCTGAGATAGAATAAGCATATTCTCCATTCACCCAGGCAGCCACCTGTACTTTGCCGTCATTCCCTCTGGTGGATACCTGTAAGCTGCCCACGGTCATTGTATTGTTTTCCGAATATTTATTGTAGTCACCGCTGATATCCTCGCTGCCCTTTCCCTTGCGGATCAAAAGCTCCTTTTCACCATTTTCATAAAAGACCTGCACCAAGTCATCTTTTATAGCCTGGATAGAATTCTGTGCATAGCCTTTCGGCATTTTTTCAGGAAGGGCTAACGTGAAGCCGGCAATTTTTTTTGCCTCAGCAATGGTTTTGCAATCTTCAAAGGGGTTGGGAATTTGTACCTTCTCCTTCGTATCACCCTCTGCTTTCATACTGCTAATCATATCGCTGATTGCCGTATTGTCAAGACCTTCGTCTTCGGAATTTACAGAAACAGCAAAGGTATATTCCCCGTCAGTCCAGGCAGCCACCTTTATTTTGCCGTCATTCCCTCTGGTGGATACCTGCAGGCTGCCCACCGTCATTGTATTATTTTCAGAATATTTATTGTAGTCTCCGCTGATATCCTCTTTCCCTTTTGCCTTACGGATTAAAAGCTCCTTTTTACCATTTTCATAAATGACCTGTATCATGTCATTTTTAATAGCCTGGATGGACTTCTGTACATAGCCCTCCGGTATTTTTTCAGGAAGAGCTAAAGTGAAACCGGCAGTTTTTTCTGCCTCAGCAACAGTTTTGCAATCTTTAAAGGGGTTGGGGATTTGCTGGGAATCGCCTTCGGCAGCCTGGCCGCTGATTTGTTTTGGCGGATTGTTTGTACAGGCGGCAAAGGAAAGTGCCATAACAGCGCTGAGAGCAATCACAATAAGTTTTTTCATAATTAATGTTCCTTTCATTACGGGCTTGATTTAGTAACCATTTTTCTGGTTCTGTCCTGTATACAAATGAGAGGAGGAAAATGTTGCAAAAAATAAAAAGAAATCCTGCAAGTAATACTAATGATTTATTTTATACAGCAATCTGTCACCTTATCAGCCATCAGGTCCAATCTGATTAAAGTTTGCATTTTTAATTTTTGTGCTATAATGAAATAAGATTATCTAAAATATGCTTATCTTATAAAATAGATATCTTATGAAATAAGATCATCCCCATAATCGTTTTCATACTTAAGCAGAATCCAAACAGAAAGGACAAATATTATGGATTACGTTACATTGGGAAAAACAGGGATCACGGTAAACAAGAATGGCTTTGGCGCACTGCCCATCCAGCGAATTACAAAGGAAGAGTCCGCCCGCCTTCTAAGAAAAGCCTATGACAAAGGCATCCGTTTTTTTGATACTGCCCGCTTTTACACGGACAGCGAGGAGAAAATCGGCTGCGCCTTAAAGGATGTACGGGAAAATCTTTTTATTGCCTCAAAAACAATGAGTACAAAGGCAGAGGAGTTCTGGAGCCAATTACATACAAGTCTGAAAGAATTACAGACAGATTATCTGGACTTATATCAATTCCATAACCCCTCCTTCTGTCCAAAACCAGGAGATGGCACAGGGCTTTATGAGGCAATGTCAGAGGCTAAGGAAAAAGGGCTTATACGCCATATCGGCATTACCAACCACAGGCTGTCTGTTGCCAGGGAAGCCATTGAATCGGGGCTTTATGAGACCCTGCAGTTTCCTTTCAGTTATCTTTCCACGGAAAAGGAATTAGAACTGGTAAGACTGTGCAAGGAGCATGATATGGGCTTTATTGCTATGAAAGCCTTATCCGGTGGGTTAATAACCAACTCCGCGGCAGCCTATGCCTTTCTTGCCCAATTTGACAATGTCCTTCCTATCTGGGGAGTTCAAAAGGAAAAGGAGCTGGATGAATTCCTGTCCTATATTGACACTCCTCCCTTTCTTGATATGGACCTGATTGCTGTGATAGACAAAGACCGAAAGGAGCTTGGCGGCGAATTCTGCAGAGGCTGCGGCTACTGCCTGCCATGTCCAAAGGGAATTGATATCCCCACCTGCGCAAGAATGTCCCTGCTAATCAGAAGGGCACCTCTGTCCGTTTATTTAAACGAAGAGCACCAAAGTAAAATGGCCAGAATCAAGGAATGTATAAACTGCAACCATTGCAGCAGCCACTGTCCTTACGGCCTTAATACTCCCTCTCTTTTATCTGCCAATCTTACGGATTATGAGACCTTTTTAGCTATATAAGCTGAATTGCCCTTTTATCAGGCTTTTTTTAGCCATATAAACTGAATTTCTCCTTTATAGCTAAATGGATATACACAGATGATCAAGGAGGTTGTTTTGGAGTTGCGTCTCAAGAGGTTCCTTATGACACTTAAGTGGCAGGAAACGTGACTAGGTAAACCAGTGCCACTGTTTGAGCTTGATAACTAACACAGCCAAATTTGTCACAGCGAGTTTGGCGCTGGTTTGCCTGCCAGTCACGTTTCCTGCCGCTTTAGTGGAATAAGGGTTCTCGCATAACAAAACTCCAAAACAACCTCCTTGGTCATCGTCCGTTTCCATAAACTTCTTTCCTGTGTTTACCGTGCAAATTATATGGCATCCTATTGACTTCTTTTCCTTTTAATGATATATTCAAAGTACAGCAGGACACGTGTCCCGCATACATAGTTTCATTTAACTATCATTAGGTAAAGGAGAATACTTATGGATGTTGAAAAGCTATTATCTGAAATGACTTTGGAGGAAAAAGCATCTTTGTGCTCAGGAGCCGACTTCTGGCATACAAAGAGCATTGAGAGGCTTGGAATACCAAATGTTATGGTATCAGACGGCCCTCACGGACTTCGAAAACAAGCCGAGGAAGCCGACCACCTGGGTCTTTCTGAGAGTGTGGAGGCAGTCTGCTTCCCCGCTGCTTCCGCCCTGGCTTGTTCCTTTGACACGGAGCTTATAAATACCATTGGAGAGGCCTTGGGTGACGAATGCCAGGCTGAGTCCGTATCCACCTTATTGGGGCCGGGAGTTAACATGAAGCGCTCTCCCCTTTGCGGCCGTAATTTTGAATATTATTCCGAGGATCCTTATCTGGCCGGCAAATTAGCAGCTTCCCTTGTAAGAGGCATACAAAGCAAGGGCATCGGCACCAGCCTGAAGCATTTTGCCGTTAACAACCAGGAATACCGCAGAATGAGCATCAATGCCGTGGCAGACGAAAGGACCCTAAGGGAAATTTATCTTGCCGCCTTTGAAACCGTCGTGAAAGAAGCCAAACCCACTACTCTTATGTGCTCCTATAATCGTATTAACGGCGTTTACTCCTGTGAAAATGACTGGCTGCTTAACAAAGTCCTCCGGGATGAATGGGGCTTTGACGGCCTGGTTATGACAGACTGGGGTGCCATGAATGACAGAGTGGAGGCAGTAAAGGCAGGCCTCGATCTGGAAATGCCGGGCTGCAAAGGAATCCGCGACAAAGAAATAGTAGAAGCCGTTCAAAGCGGCAAACTCTCAGAAGAAGTAGTAAACACTGCTGCCAGACGTGTACTGAAGCTTGTGAAGCATTACTATGACAATAAAAAAGAAAATGCCACCTATGATAAAGAGGCCCATCATGCATTGGCAAGAAAAGCTGCCGGTGAAAGTGCCGTATTGTTAAAGAATGATTCCATCCTTCCCTTAAAGTCCGGGACGAAAGCCGCCTTTATCGGAAAATTTGCCAAGGTGCCCCGTTACCAGGGCGGCGGCTCCAGCCATATTAACAGCTTTAAGATAACCAATGCACTGGAGGCCGTGAAAGATATCGCAGAAGTAACCTATGCACAGGGCTATGATACCAAAGAGGATAAAGTAGAGGAAGCGCTGTTAAAAGAAGCGCTGAAGGCTGCCGCAGAAGCAGAGGTAGCAGTTATTTTCGCAGGCCTTCCCGATTCCTTTGAAAGCGAAGGCTACGACAGAACCCATATGGAGCTGCCTGCGTGCCAGAATCATCTTATTCAGGAAATTACAAAGGTTCAGAAAAATGTTGTTGTTATCCTTCATAACGGTTCACCGGTCAGAATGCCCTGGCTTAAGGATGTAAAGGGCCTCCTTACGGTTTCCATGGGAGGCCAGGCAGTTGGCGGTGCAACCATTGACCTGCTGTACGGCAGGGTTAACCCAAGCGGAAAGCTTGCTGAGACCTATCCTCTTTCCTTAAAACACAATCCTTCCTATTTAAATTTCCCCGGAACGGAAAAGGAAGTCGTATATGGCGAAGGCGTTTTCATAGGTTACCGTTACTATGATACCAAGGATTTAGAGGTTCTCTATCCTTTCGGCTATGGATTAAGCTATACCCAATTCGAATACAGTGACCTTAAAGTAACCCCCGATGCCGGCTTAAAGGATACGGATACGGTTACTGTGACCCTTAAGGTCAAAAACACCGGAAAAACCGCCGGTAAGGAAACCGTACAGCTGTATATCCATGACAAAGAAGCTTATGTACAGCGCCCGGAAAAAGAATTAAAGGGCTTTGCCAAGGTAGAGCTTGCTCCCGGGGAAGAAAAGGAAGTATCCTTTACTCTGGATAATCGCTCCTTTGCTTATTACAGTGAGCTGTTAGGTGACTGGTATGTTGAGACCGGCGATTTTACCATAATGATTGGCAAGTCTTCCCGTGATATTGTTCTTACAAAGGACATTTTCATCATAGGAACGAAAACCTTACCCTTCATAGCAGACTGCACCACCACAGTAGGCGATATCCTGAAGTATGTTAAGAATGCCGATGAATTAATAAGTCAATATGGCGGTAATCTAATGCCCTCTCTTCCTATAGATGATTCCGAGGGCCTGGGTGAAGGAACCGCCGAAATGATGCGCCAGATGATGGACGGCATCCCCTTGCATTCTATCCTTTCCTTCGGTGCCGACTTTCACTCAAAGGATATACAGAATATAATAGATATGCTGAATAACCAGGCAAAATAAGATTATTTCCTACTTATTAGCCCTGTTAATCAGAAGAAAAAAGAAGGAATAGCTGTAGTCACGAAGACAACAGCTATTCCTTTTATTTTTGATACTTCTACATTTCGCAGGTATCTATCTCCATAAACGTCTCTCAAAAAATATCTTTACTTTGTATGGTCCTTAATCCATGAGGCAATATCATCTGTAACCTGCTCTCTGTTAAGCTCATTTAACAGCTCGTGCCTGGCCTCGGGATAAAGCTTCAGGGTTATATCATTCACACCTGTCTTTTTATATATTTGATATAGATTTTTTACCCCCTTGCCGCATCTGCCTACCGGGTCCCTGTCACCGGAGATGATAAGCACGGGTAAATCCTTCGGTACTTTCTTTCTGTTCTTTTTCTTCTCAATAACCATGAGCCCTATTATGAAATCATGATAGAAACCGCTGGTAAATACCGTCCCGCAATAAGGATCTTTTATGTATTTATCCACTTCTTCTTCATCCCTGCTAAGCCAGTCAAAGTCCGTACGGTTCGGACTGAACAGTTTATTGAACCCTCCAAAAAGAAGGTTGTTCATCTTCTCACTCTTTGTCCGTCTGCCGGTTTTTCCAGCCTCCCTAGCCGCTATCAGTCTTCCCGCCTTTAACATAATGCCCTGATTCCCATTGGAACCCATTAATATCAAGCCGCTTAGTTCCTTTCCATACTCCATGGCGTACCGTTGCGAGGCAAAGGAGCCCATGCTATGCCCCAGTAAAAACAACGGCAGAGACGGATACTTCTTACGGATAATAACCGTCAGGTGGTGCATATCCTTTACCAGCCACATGAAACCATCCTTATCGGCCAGATAACCCACATTATCAAGATTTTCTGCTGTCTTGCCGTGTCCCCTGTGGTCATGGATATACACATGATACCCCAGCCCTGCCAGAAAAGCCGCAAATCTTTCGTATCGTTCCGAAGTTTCTGCCATTCCATGGGCAATCTGAACAATCCCCTTAACCTGCACCCCGGGGTCCGGGCTTATTACATATCCATGAATCTTAATCCCATCCATTGCTTGAAAAGTAAAATTTTCTCTTAAAATACTAATACCTCCTCCCAGTATTCCTAAGTTACATTTACTTCTACCCTATATTTCTATTTTCAACTATAGAAAACATTATGTCAATCATAAAGTGTGAAATAAATTACGGAAAACGGTTTAAACTAATAGTAAAATAAAAAGTCTGTTTATAACATACATCCAAAGGAAAGAGAGGTGGTAGGATAATGAAATACTTCGAATATAATCTTTGGGCGGCTACCAGCAGTGAAGCAGACAGTACCCGGGAGACAGCCTTAAAAGCCTGGAAAGAAAGAGCCAGGCTGTATTCAGAAGAATATCAGAAAACCAGAGAACATCTTTCAAAAACTTTTGTCAAAGTATATGAGAATAATTTTGGTTTTCGAGGCTGCTATTTATCGGACCTCCTCCTGTCAGGCAATACCAGAATAGAGAACGTCGGCTCCTATATAAAAGGCATCACCACCTGTAAAATCCTGCTATCTGATCTTGTTGACAGCTGGCAGATTACCTACTCCGATATTGAATTTATCAATTATCAACCGGCCAGTGAAAATGACCTATGGGCAGCGCCAAACAGATATAGGATACTGGAATTCAGTGAGCTGCTTGTTCTCGATATTGATAACAATAAGCTTTCACATGAGTTTCTGCTATCGAACGGTTCCACCCTCCTGCTGCACTTTACCAGGGTTTCCGTCAAGAAAATCAACAAGCCATAGGCCAGGAACACCGTCGGATATCAAATACCGGTTTAAATTGAAATAGCTGTTTGCCCTGTCCAAAACAGCAGAGTCCGCAGTAACTACACATTCCTGATTTTTAAGAATCCCATCCACTCCATTTATGCAGTAAGCCTCTATGGGAAAGGAGTATTTTGCAAGCTCCTCCTGTATCAGTATTTTGAGCCTGCCGGAATTGGAAACCGGCGCATCCAGATAGAAAATAACTTTACCCGCTTTTTCCTTTTCAAGAAAACTTCCTATCTTATTGACTGCCTCTATCGTTTTATCTATCGGATGATAGGTTCCCCGAAGTCCGGCCAGGTCCCTTAAGCATCCGTCTTTGCACAATATGACAGGTGAGCCGGATAATGCAACCTCCAGGGTGATAATCGTATTAAACCCGTCAACATGCAGGGTCCTTCCCTCACAGCCATCTGCCAGCTCCCTGGCTTTTCGGTTTCTGATTGCTTCATCCGAGGCTGCCCAGCGTATCAGCGCAATCCGCTGTCTTTTGGAAAGTCTGTAATGGTCACAGACAAAGGTAGCTGCCCCTTCTATACGGTAGCCTTGATTCAACAGGTAGCAGATATCACTTCCTGCTCTGGAAAGCGTAACAAGAGCCTCTTTTCCAAAATCCTTCTCATCCTCTGGCGTATATCCTCTTTTTGTCTGCTTCATCACAAGTGATTTCCTTTCCAATCATACTTTGCGTTTGATATAATGCTGTCAATGCTTGAATAAAGTATGGCATTTTCAGGTACAAAAATGCTGACAGTACATCATACAAACATCACCACATTTTATAGTACAATTAATCTCAGCACCCTTATTGCCATGTTAGCTACATTCAAAAGGCATACCAAAATTTAACGCTGTTTTCCAGATTGTATTGTTATTAAGTGTTTAAAAAAATATAGCCTTCTGCTTATCTCGATACTGTTAAACTTCAAAATTGTACTTTTATAGCTATAACAAATAAGCACTAAAATTATACATTTTTGTAAAAATATGTTTACATTTTATTAGAATTATAGTAATATAAATTACTAGTACAATGTTTTTGAATTAACCACCAAAACTATACTCTGATCTCATCCATCTTGTATTTCCACCGTGGAACAACCGGTGCAGCGTTGACTTCATCCATATACTGATAGATGCGATCTACCAGTTCCTGTTTGGTTTGAACTCTTATGCCACGCAGGCATACACGAGCAAATTTACCAAAGAACGCTTCTATCATATTGAGCCAAGAGCCGTGTTTTGGTGTAAATACAAATAGGAACCTTCCGGGCCTTGTTGCAAGATACTCCCTGGTTTTCTTGGATGTATGGACTGTATGATTGTCCAGTAC
>NZ_FRAC01000068.1 GCF_900142215.1 Anaerocolumna jejuensis DSM 15929
GGGGCTGTAAAATAAGTCTTTAATTAAGAATCGCCAGTTCCGACAGATGCCGGTTCTGGTGATTCTTCGTTTTTTTACCTATTATTTATGATAATGATTGATTTTTCCATAAAAAAGCGTGCACTTAATAAAGCTATGAGTATAGTTCTTGGATTTTATGCAGCCAACTTGTTTCTCTGCTTTTTATTATGATATTTATAAAGATTAAAACCACAAGAAATCAGTGTGAGTTCAAGAATTGCGTTTTTCTCACCTCTTCGAAATAATCTTTTGTAGGATTTATCCCATTTTAAAATGCCAAATGTTCCTTCTGCCTGAATACTACGATTCATTCTCAACAGTGCACCATGTATTGATTCTAGATTTGTAATTACCTCTTGATGTATAGATGTTAATTCCTGATTCATTCGAATGGTTCTGTTTTTGCTTGCCTTAGGACAACAATTGTTTTTAAATTGGCAGCCTTCACACGATTTGCATTCATAGATTTCTTCGGTTCTGCCATATTTGTTTTTATAGACATGTTGTCTACTTTTAAAGTGAAACGTCTTTCCATTTGGGCATATCAAATTTCCATTCTCGTCTCTTTTAAAGTTGACTGCACGATATGGATTTTCATGATACTTCTTATCGGATGTTTCTTTTTTGTACATGGTAAATTTCATATATTTTTCCATCCCATGCTCTTCACAGTAAAGATAGTTATTATAGGAACCATAGCCTGCATCTGCAACTGGATACTTTGGATAATGACCATAGATTTCATTGAATTTTTCCATCAAAGGAACAAAGCATTCCATATCTGATGCATATGGTTTTACATCAACTACTGCTATATATTCATCACAGACAGCGGTCTGTAGATTGTACGCTGGGAGAAGCTGATCATTACCCATATAATCCCGTTTTATGCGCATAAAAGTGGCATCGTGATCGGTTTTGGAATAACTGTTTCTTTCATCGCCACAGACTTCTATATGATGTGCATATGTCTTTAATCGTTCTAGATATCCCTCTAATTCCTGATATTGTTTTTGCTGAAGGCTTTTTCTATGACCACAACCAGATACAAACGTGGATTTCACCAGATTTGTTGCATTCTTGTACATTTCCAAGAGTTCAGATACATATTCAACAGCATACTCGTCTCTCTTATCAAGTTTTACACCGAAATATCCTAATATTTCCTGGTTCATTGCATCGATTAGCATGGATATCTTTTCATAAACCTTTCCTCGGTTTTTTGTACAGGACTTTTTCCATATCCAGGTATAGCGGTTTGCATTTGCCTCTATTTTTGTCCCATCAATGTAGGTGTGTTCTAGGTCGACATGATCCTTTTCAAAAATATATGTATTCACATCCAAAAAAATATGTTCAATGGAATCAGTAAGTTCATTTCGAATGACGTTGCCAAATGTAGCAAATGAAGGTGCCTTCATGCCATCAAGAAGATACATATATCGGATATCATTTCTGCAAAGTTTTTCGATTTCCCGCAGAGAGCAGATTCCGTGTTCCATGAAAGCAAAGAGTATCACTTTGAGGAGTTTCTGTTCATCACATCTTGGACGACCTGTTCTGTAGCCTTTCTCTACAAAATATTTTGATAGATCGATGTGATCCATTACCTCACAGAAAGTGTATACTGGATCAGATATATTAATTAGTTTTTCAATTTCCAATGGTAATTTCAGCTGTCGTACTGTATAATTATCATTGGTGTTTTTATTTATTCGCATAATTAATTATACCAAAAAATCGCTGAAGTCTCATGACCTCAGCGATTTTTCTTTTAGGGGAGTTTTTTTACAGCCCC
>NZ_FRAC01000014.1 GCF_900142215.1 Anaerocolumna jejuensis DSM 15929
ACATATGACTTGTCATCGTCCATTATGACAGACTTTCTGCCGCGACCCGGATTGTCACTAAGCGCAGTCTCCAAGCCTGATTCAAGATATTTGTCGAGGCATAGTTCAACCGACTTACGGTTGAGGTCAAGCTTATCTGCTATGGCAGTAACTGAAATACCTTCTGCTGTAAGTAGTATAATCTTTGCCCTTTGAACAGTGCGCACCATTTCTGTTCTTGAGCTTGTTATATCGGTCAATCTGCTGACCTCATCGGCACTGAGATTGATACAGGAATATTTTGATGGTCTTGCCATAACTTGCACCTCCAACGTTTATGGTACAAGTATAGCACAAAAAGTCATGTTTTACCAGCTAATTTGAAAACGATATACTAGTAATTATATTATTATAAAACCAATTGCCTTTCAGTCAATGTGTTTATGTAAATACATTGATTTATTTTTATTATAATCCATCTAAGAGGTCTTAATTTGAAAAAAAATTTATTAATTACATTATTTTTACTGATATTAGCTTTTAGTATATCAGGATGTAGTAATGAAAATAAAAAAAGTTCAGTCTATAAATATGGAATTCAACCACCTATGGAAAAACTTTATTGGGGTATGACAGTCTCTGAAGTTGAGAAAGCTCTATCAATTAAAGATGGGGTCGATGGTGTCTCCTATAAGAAAGAAGGCTTGGGTACCATTATTATTTTACCCAATCAACTAGATTTATTCGGGTACCATGTATCAGCACGCTTAGAAATAAATGATCCACCTCAACAAGATTGGATGCCATTTAAAACTGAATCTTTGTATTCAATAAAATTATTATTTACAGATATAAGCAAACAAGATTTAAAAGATAAATTAAATGATAAATTCGAAATCCAAGGACGTGACTGGACCAGTTTAAAAAATAATTCTTGCACAACTTGGGAAAGTAAGGATAAAGTAAGCGACCTCAGCTCAAATGAATTGGATAAATTAAAAAGCTATTGGAATACATTATCAGAGCATACTGACAAATTCTCTCCTGCAAAAGAAAACTCAGTTGATGATAGTATTAATTCAGTAGTTTTGTCAATTAATCCAGCTGGAACAGATGCTAGTTTAACTTATAATGCTGATACTGCTTTAATCATAAATAAATTATGTTTATCTAAGAATTATAATTAATGTGAATTTTCTAATTTAACAACAAGGTAACCGGTATAACTCTACCTGTTACCTTATCTTTCTATTAATGAGCGTTTTTACAAACATATTTTACCAGTATTTAGATATACTGTGCCCTAAGCAATCTTAAGGATTTTAAAAACATCCTCAAGTGTACAGCCTCTCCTGGATCGCCAGGCCAGGTCCCTGAAGCATCCGTCGCTGTACAGTATGACAGGTGAGCCGGATAATACAACTTCCAAATATTTTCATCAATACTTTCGTAAAAAAGGAGCCCCTCCATATACCATGAGGCCCCTTTTCATATTCAACAAACAGCTTTTATAAGCTGCTATACTTTTTAATCCCACTGGGCATCGTCAACAAAGGCAATTCCCTTCACAGAATTCATCTCAAAGGTCAGCTTCCCGTGTGCCTTATACCCTGCTAATGCTACTATTGTATCTCCTTTTGGCAGCTCGTATTCGTATTCACCTTTATTAACAGGAAGTTCAACTAATTTATCTCCATTTACAACCAATACTATTTTATAGGAAGCTGTATCCATTGTTGAATGATATTTGAAAGTTACTTTTCCTTTATTTTTGGCATGAATTACCTTGCTGTAGTCGACCCCTGTAAATTTACCGGAGTTTATTACAAAGCCATTGTCAGTCAGATTCGAACTATATCCAACTGCTTGAAAACCGGCTTCTTTCTTAAGTATCATTTTATCGGTGATATCTTTTAAGGAAGTAATGTCTTTTGTATCAGTGACGGCTTCCTCCTTATCCCATTCGGAATCATCTGTAAATTTCACTCCTTCTGCAGATTTCATCTGAAAAGTTAATTTACCATGTGCTTTATAACCTGCTAATGCAACCACGGTATCTCCCTTTGGAATTTCATAAGTAAATTTGCTTTTATCTGCCGGTATTTCGACCACCCTCTTATCATTCAGTAGTAATACCAGCCTGTATGCTCCATGCTCTATGGTAGAGTTATACCGAAAGGTCACCTTACTCCTTTGATCTGCATGTATTACTTTACTGTAATCTACGCCAGTAAATTTATCGGTATGAATGGTAAACCCATTCTCTTTATAATCAGAACTATAACCAATTGCCTGAAAACCGGCTTCTTTCTTTATAATCATCGTATCTGTTATATCCTTTAAAGAGGTAATATTCTGATTATCCAAAGAAATTTTTATTTTTGTGTTTTCAGCCTTTACATTATAATTTTTAGTGGATAATATAAATACTGTGAATATACTTGCAAAAATAATGATTACACCAATATACGTTTTTGTCCGTTTCATAATAATCCTCCACAAATTATTAAAGTAGCTGACATTGTATACAGCGGGACTGTATTGTCCAGAACCTATCAGCCCATTATCAGTCCCAATGACTTTACATTACAGCAATTTGTATCACAATTTGAGGATGCGAAAAAAAATATAACCATACCGGATTTTGTTGCTACTTTACTGGAACATGAAAAGGATGAGGCTCAGCGGATCGAAGAACTGGAAGCTTTATTGGAAGAACGCAAAAGAAAGCTGAAATCCAAAGAGAAATAGGAAAATATATACTATTTGATTATATGATTCTGGAAAGAGGTTACGATGGATTTCTCATTTACAGTATTATTGACCTTAACATTTTTTAGCGGTATCCTCATAATCCTGCTGTGGATTATGCTGCATAATAATCAAATTATACAAAAGGCCGGAATCAGCAGTTTATTTATTGGATTGCTTCTTGTTTTATTTCGGCTGCTGATGCCTGTTGAATTTCCTTTTGCCCGTAATGTACCTATTCGTCATATTCTTCCCGATATTACCCTGTTCATGGAAAATAAAATCCTATACATAGGCACATTAAAATTAAGTATCCTTCAACTTATGCATATTATCTGGGCACTTGGCATCATTATCCTGTTAATTAAATTTCTTTTTGAATACCTCTTATTTAAAAGAAAGGTTGGCCTTTTACCGCCTGCCGAAGATATCGAGTTACACTCTGCATTACAGGAAGTACTGGCCGATTTCAGATCTCATAAGAATTTCCGAATAGTTATTATGAAGAACGTAACAACACCAATGCTTTTTGGAATTCAAAAGCCTTATATCATTATACCATCACTTAATCTCACGAAGGATGAATGGTATTACGTGCTAAAACATGAAATCACTCATTATTGTAAGGGTGATTTATGGATTAAGCTGTTAGTGGAATACTTATGCATCTTCTATTGGTGGAACCCTTTTATCTATCTCCTTAAAAAACAGGCAGCCAAAGCAATTGAACTGCATACGGACTATAAAATAACGGACTCCTTTGATGACATCCGGAAAATTGAATATTTTGAGTGTATTTTAAAAATCGCTAAAAATCAGGCAAAGGATAAATCAAATAAAGCACTTTTGACATTAACCGGAAACAATGCCTCTGTACTTTCCCAGAGGCTGCATGTCACCCTTACAGATTACTCTGATATTTCTAAATTCACCTTTAAACACTTAGCAGTCTTTCTTACATTTTTATTTTTAACGGCATCTTCTTTTTTATTTGTATTTGAACCTTATGCCATATCTCCTTATGATGAATCAACTACCTTTGAATTAAATGAACAAAATGCTTATTTAGTGGTAAACCCTGACGGAGGCTATGATTTGTATTATAAAAAGAACTACTTTGTTACTGTTCATGAAATCGAGAACTCTTATTCAGGCTTACATATTTACAATAACATAGACGAGGTAAAGAATAATGAGAAAAACAAATAAGAAGACATTACTTTTGTTAATGCTTGCCTGCTTCTGCATTAATATGTCTATGACTGCCAAAGCTGCTGTTATCGAGGAGAATATGGATTCTTCCCCTTGCCAGTTACCAATGGTAAGCGGGCAGCAAAGCTTAGCTACCATTATATCCCCTTTATCTGACATTATTGACTGGCGTTATAAACGGGAAAATAATCAGCTATACAAACGCCAATATAATTATACGAAAAAGCAGTGGATTGGTGAATGGGAGCTATGCCGATGATATAAGCGAGTAAAAATTAATTTGGTATAAAAGCAAAGGTAACTGGCATGAACTCTGCCAGTTACCTTACTATTTATCGAAATATACTGTTGAATATAAGAAATAAACGCTTCTTTGTCAATGGGCAGCATAAATTCTACAAATTACTGTAGCCCATTAAATGTTCATCCACTGCCTGTGCTACTTCTCTGCCTTCCCGGATTGCCCATACAACCAGCGACTGTCCCCGGTGCATATCACCTGTAACAAAGACTTTCTCTGCGCTGGTCTGATATTTGCCTTCTTCCGTGGCTACATTGGTTCTGGCGTTCAGTTCCACGCCAAAGGCCTTTGCCACGTACTCTTGAGTTCCTAAGAAGCCTGCTGCAATAAAAACGTAATCGGCATCTACCACATATTCGCTTCCCGGAATTTCCTCCATCTGAAAGCGTTTCGTCTCAGCATTGAACTTACTGCAAAGCTTAACGATCTTAACCTTTGTGAGGTTGCCATCCTTATCTGCAATAAATTCCTTTACCGTAGATTCGTACACTCTGGGGTCATGGCCAAATACGGCAATCGCTTCCTCCTGGCCATAGTCTGTCTTTATGACCTTGGGCCATTCGGGCCAGGGATTGTCTTCGGTTCTGTTTTCCGGAGGCTTTGGCATCATTTCAATCTGAAGGACGGATTTTGCTCCCTGCCTTATACTGGTGCCGACACAGTCATTTCCCGTATCACCGCCGCCAATTACGATGACGTTCTTACCCTTTGTGTTCACGCAGGCGCCGTCTTCAAAGTCAGAGTCAAGGAGGCTCTTGGTAACACCCTTCAAGAAATCCACTGCAAAATAGATTCCCTTGGCTTCCCTGCCGGGTGCTTTAATATCTCTTGGCTTTGAGGCTCCGCAGGCAAGGATGATACTGTCAAATTCCTTCCTGATGTCAGATACCTTATAATTTTTGCCCACATCCGCTTTCGTTATAAAGGTCACTCCTTCTTCCTTCATAAGCTCCACTCTGCGGTTTATGATATGCTTCTCCAGCTTCATGTTCGGAATGCCATACATCAATAGCCCGCCGATGCGGTCAGAGCGTTCGAATACCGTTACCTGATGACCTCTTTTATTTAACTGGTCCGCTGCCGCAAGACCGGAAGGACCGGAGCCTATGACAGCGACCTTTTTACCGGTTCTTACCTTGGGAGGCTGTGCTGTTACAAAGCCTGCTTTATATCCGTTTTCGATGATGCTTAATTCATTTTCCTTTATTGCCACCGGATTGGTCGCCACGTTACAGGTACAGGCCGGTTCGCAGGGTGCGGGACATACACGTCCTGTAAATTCCGGAAAATTATTCGTCCGAAACAGGCGCTTTAAGGCCTGATTCATATTTCCATTGTATAACAGGTCATTCCATTCCGGCACCAGGTTGTTCAAAGGACAGCCCGAAGTCATACCATTTAAGATAACGCCTGACTGGCAAAAAGGTACGCCGCAGTCCATACATCTTGCTCCCTGAATCTTTTGCTCTTCCTTCGGCAGAGGAATGTGAAATTCATTAAAGTTCTTTATACGTTCAAGAGGAGCCAGCCCTTTGCTTAACTTCCTGTCATATTCCATAAATCCTGTTGGTTTTCCCATTGCTTCTTACCTCCTAGTCTTCATCCTTCCTCTACACACCTCAAGCTTGTGCCGAGGATTTCACAGGCACATTTTGTGAATTATGCTTCTCAATAATTCACATTATCTCCATGCCCTCCCAACGCGCCGCAAGATTGTGCCGAGGATTTCGCAGGCACAATCTTGTGTATGAAAATTGCCTTTTAATTTTCATACTATCCTCTAGTGTTAGCAAAGAATGCCTCTATCTGTGCCTGCTCGCTGCTTAAGCCTTTTTCCTCCATCTGGACGATGGTCATAAGCATACGGCTGTAATCATAGGGTATGATTTTCTTAAACTTCGGCAGATAATCCATGAAGTTCTCCAGGATATCCTTACCCTTTACGGAACCGGTCAGCTTAACATGCTCGGTAATCATACTCTTTAATTCCAGTACATCATACTTCTCCGACACAGACTCCATGGATACCATTTCCTTATTCAGCTTCTTATAAAGGTTACTGCCATCATCCAGTACATAAGCAATACCGCCGCTCATACCTGCTGCAAAGTTCTTTCCTGTGGTACCGAGAACTACAACTCTTCCGCCTGTCATATACTCACAGCCGTGGTCGCCTACGCCTTCCACCACCGCGCTGGCACCGGAGTTACGTACGCAGAAGCGTTCTCCTGCCACACCGTTTATGAATACCTTGCCGCTGGTAGCGCCGTAAAGGGCAACATTTCCGATAATGATGTTCTTATCCGCTTCGAATTTCGTACCCTTGGGAGGATATACCACCAGCTTTCCGCCGGAAAGACCTTTTCCGAAGTAGTCATTGCTGTCACCGGAAAGGGTGAGGGTAAGTCCCTTGGGAATAAAAGCACCAAAGCTCTGTCCGCCGCTTCCATGGCATTTGATGACATAGGTATCATCCTCCAGGGATGTGCCGTGAGCCTTTGTAATTTCAGAACCCAGGATAGTTCCAAAGGTACGGTCGATATTGGATACCTCTGTCTCGATAGTCTTAGACTGGCCGGAAGCGATGGAGCCCTTCAGTTTCTTTAACAATATCTTTTCATCAATGGTATTTTCCAATTCGAAATTATAGATTTTCTTGGGGTCAAAATGAGCTTCTTCGGTATTTCCGGCAAAAGGATTGTTAAGAATCTTTGAAAGGTCGATTCGTGCGGCCCTTCCTGCCTTTGAAGCTTCCTTTGCCTTTAACAGGTCGCTTCTTCCTACTAAATCCTCAAGCTTTCTGATACCAAGCTTCGCCATATATTCTCTTACTTCTTCCGCAATAAAGCGCATGAAGTTTACTACATATTCCGGTTTTCCTTTAAAATTCTTTCTCAGCTCCGGATTCTGGGTGGCAACACCTACCGGACAGGTATCCAGGTTGCACACACGCATCATGACGCAGCCTAAGGTTACCAGGGGAGCTGTTGCAAAACCAAATTCCTCCGCTCCAAGGAGCGCTGCAATTACAACATCCCTGCCTGTCATCAGCTTACCATCCGTCTCCACCATTACCCTGGAACGCAGACCGTTCATAATAAGGGTCTGATGGGTTTCCGCAAGGCCCAGTTCCCAGGGAAGTCCGGCATTGTGAATGGAATTTCTGGGTGCCGCACCGGTACCGCCGTCAAAGCCTGATATCAGGATAACCTGTGCTCCGGCCTTTGCCACACCGGCAGCAACGGTACCAACACCTGCTTCCGATACCAGCTTTACCGATATCCTGGCATCTGTATTGGAATTCTTAAGGTCATAGATCAGCTGCGCCAAATCCTCTATGGAGTAGATATCATGATGAGGCGGCGGAGAGATTAAGCCTACACCAGGAGTCGAATGTCTTGTTTTGGCTACCCAGGGATAAACCTTTCCCGCAGGCAGCTGGCCTCCTTCACCGGGCTTTGCTCCCTGTGCCATCTTAATCTGGATTTCCTTGGCACTCACCAGGTACTGGCTGGTAACACCGAAACGTCCGGAAGCTACCTGCTTGATAGCGGAACATCTATTAAAGCCGTCTTTTCCAACTGTAAGACGCTCCAGGCTTTCACCGCCTTCCCCGCTGTTGGACTTACCGCCCAGCATATTCATGGCAAGGGCAAGGGTCTCATGTGCTTCCTGTGAGATGGAACCATAGGACATGGCCCCAGTCTTAAAGCGCTTTACAAGGGAGTCCACACTTTCTACTTCTTCAATGGGGATACCGGCTTCCGGGAAGTCAAATTCAAGAAGGCCTCTTAAATTAATGCCCTCCTCTTCCTTTTCAATAAGCTTCGTATATTCCTTAAAGGCTTCATAATCCCCTGTTCTGGCAGCCTTTTGCAGCTGATGGATGGTCTGGGGATTGTAAAGGTGCTCGTCTTTTCCGCTTCTTAGCTTATGATTGCCGCTGTTTTCAAGGGTCAGATCCGTATTGAGGCCCAGAGGGTCAAAAGCCTTGGAATGAAGCTCATCCACCTGCTTTTCAATATCCTTGATGGTAACGCCGCCGATACGGCTTACGGTATCGGTAAAGTATTTTTCAATCACCTGGGTGTTGATACCGATGGCTTCAAAAATCTTGGAGCCCTGATAGGACTGTATCGTTGAAATACCCATCTTGGAAGCAATCTTTACGATTCCCTTTAAAATAGCCTTATTATAATCGTTTACCGCCGCATAATAATCCTTATCCAGCATATCGTTTACAATCAGCTGTTTGATGGATTCCTGGGCAAGATATGGATTTACGGCACAGGCACCATAGCCTAAAAGAGTTGCAAAATGGTGTACTTCTCTGGGTTCCGCGCTCTCTAATATCATTGCCACTGCTGTTCTTTTCTTGGTTCTTACCAAATGCTGCTGCATAGCGGATACGGCAAGGAGGGAAGGAATTGCTACGTGGTTTTCGTCCACTCCCCTGTCAGAAAGAATCAGGATATTGGCTCCTTCCTTATAGGCACGGTCCGCCTCTACAAATATATGGTCAATTGCCCTTTCCAGGGAGGTGTTCTTATAATATATAATTGAAATTGTCTCCACCTTAAAGCCCGGTATCTTCATGGACTTTATCTTTAACAGGTCCGTACTGGTAAGGATGGGGTTGTGTATTTTAAGTACTTTACAGTTCTCCGCACATTCCTCCAGAAGATTTCCGTCCTCTCCGATATAGACATCGGTGGAGGTAACGATTTCTTCCCTGATGGCATCAATAGGAGGATTGGTTACCTGGGCAAAAAGCTGTCTGAAATAGCTGAAAAGAGGAGGATTGCTCTTTGACAGGATGGGAAGGGGACTGTCGGCACCCATGGCTGCAACGGGCTCTGCTCCGGTTCTTGCCATAGGAAGAATCGTGGTTCTGTAATCCTCGTAGGTATAACCAAAGGCCTTTTGAAGCCTTGCTCTTTCCTCATCGTTGTATTCCACTACCTTCTTATTGGGAATATGAAGGTCCTTCAGCTTCACCAGGTTGCTGTCCAGCCATTCGCCGTAAGGACTGCGGTCAGCATAGCTGTTCTTCAGGTCTTCATCATCAATAACACGGCCCTTTACGGTATCTACTAAAAGCATCTTACCGGGACGGAGCCTTTCCTTCTTCACGATCTTTTCGGGTGCAATATCAAGTACTCCGACCTCGGAAGAGAGGATTACATGGTCATCGTCGGTTATATAATAGCGGGAAGGTCTTAAGCCGTTACGGTCAAGCACCGCTCCCATAATATCGCCGTCACTGAAGAGAATGGAAGCCGGGCCGTCCCAGGGCTCCATCATCGTTGCATAATACTGGTAGAAATCCTTCTTCTCCTGGCTCATATTCTGGTCATTGCTCCAGGGCTCCGGTATGGTTATCATAACGGCAAGAGGCAAAGCCATTCCGCTCATGATCAGGAATTCCAATGCATTGTCCAGCATGGCAGAATCAGAGCCTTCCGTATTGACAACCGGAAGAATCTTATGAAGCTCTTTGTTCAGATACTTGGACTGCATGGTCTCTTCTCTGGCAAGCATCTTATCCACATTGCCCCGGATGGTATTGATTTCACCGTTGTGCACGATCAGCCTGTTAGGATGGGCTCTCTGCCAGCTGGGATTGGTATTGGTACTGAAACGGGAGTGGACAATGGCAATGGCAGATTCATAGGCTTCATCCTGAAGGTCCATGAAAAACCTGCGAAGCTGCTTGACTAAGAACATACCCTTATATACAATGGTACGGCTGGATAAGGATACCACATAGGTGTTATCATTGCTCTGCTCAAATACTCTTCTGGCAATGTAGAGCTTGCGGTCAAATTCAAGTCCCTTCTTCACATCATGGGGTCTCTTCACAAAGCCCTGCATGATATAGGGCATACATTCTACCGCTTTATGACCAAGAATATCGGGAACGATAGGAACCTCTCTCCAACCGAGGAACTCCATTCCTTCCTTTTCTACGATAATCTCAAACATCTTCTTTGCCTGGTTCCTGCAAAGCTCTTCCTGAGGAAAGAAGAACATACCGATTCCGTAGTCTCTCTCTCCGCCAAGGCTGATGTTAAGAGCCTCCGCCTCCTTGGAAAAAAACTTATGGGATATCTGAAGCAGGATTCCAACGCCGTCTCCGGTCTTTCCCTCCGCATCCTTTCCGGCACGGTGTTCCAGATTCTCAACAATCTTTAACGCATTGGCTACTGTTTCATGGGTTTTTACACCTTTGATATTGACAACTGCTCCGATACCGCAGTTATCATGTTCAAATCTTGGGTCATATAAGCCCGTCTGGGTACGTTTTGTCTCTTCTACGCCATATCTGTCCATTCGCACGCCTCTCTTCTTCTTAATTTGCCTGTTTTCAAAACAAAATGCCTGTTTAAATTAACTCCTGTCTTGTTTAAAAAGGAGCTATTCACAATTCTGCATACAAAAAAGGCATTCTTGAAATTGATTTTCTTCAAGAACACCTTCGTTCTGAAACCGATTATAATATATACTGCAAAAAAAAGCAATCTTTTTTTAAAAAATAATTTATATTATAAGTTTTTTTATCGATATAACATTATTTTATTAAGTGGTGTTTGGAATGCAAGGGTATCATCCGATATAAATAGAGAATAATTCACACTAACTGCTATGCCTTCCCAGCACGCCGCAAGATTGGGCTGAGGATTTCGCAGGCACAATCTTGTATGTGAATTATGCTTTTCAATAATTCACACTAACTGCCATGCCTTCCCAGCACGCCGCAAGATTGGGCTGAGGATTTCGCAGGCACAATCTTGTATGTGAATTATGCTTTTCAATAATTCACACTAACTGCTTTAATAGGAAGTAAAAATTGCTTTATCATTTTTACTTCACCACCCGGAAGATAAAAGGAGGCTTTCCATGCTCAGTAATAATAATATAACCAATACCAACATCCCAAACAATATTACACAAACAAATTCCCAGTCAAATTCCGTATCCTCCTCTTCTTCCTCCCATGCCTCCCAGAGTGTTTCCGGCTCCAATTCCCAGACCGGTATCGTTTCCCCTTATGGGCTGGAAAAAGGCCAGGTGGTAAAAGGAGAAATTATCGATTTAAAGAACAACGAAGTCAGCGTTAAATTAGATGACGGCCAAGTAATCAGGGGAAGACTCGCAGCGGATGTAAATGAACTATCCATTGGGAGCAAGGTAACCCTGCGTGTGGAGAATGCCTCCTCTCAGAACCTGACTCTTAAGCTCATCCCCTCTGATTCCTCCGCCTATCTGGAATCCACCATTGACCATGCACTGGAGGCAGCTAACTTAAGTAAGACCGGCAGGAACAAAAGCCTGGTAGCGGAACTGTTAAATGCCAACATGTCCATTGATAAAAATACTCTGACAAGCCTGTCAAAGCAGATGCTGCAATTTCCGGACATTTCTTTAAAGACCCTGGTATTTTTAAACCGCAATAACCTCCCGGTAAACACTGCCAACGTGACCTTTATGGAAAACTTCTTAAATTCCACCGGAAAGGTCCTCTCCCAGCTTACCTCCCTTTCAGACAGTATCTCCCAGGCTCTGCAAAATGGAGATGACACGTCTGCAAAGTATAAGCTCCTGTCCCTTCTCCTTCCTTCCGGTGATGCCGCGGCGGCTTCCTCAAGCAGTCAGGCTGCCGCTGCTGCAGATTCAAAAGCCGCATTTGCGCTTTCCGGTATTCTGAGCCAGGAAGAAAGAAATGCGCTTGTTGAAAATATGAAAACTTCAAACCTTTATGCAGCGGCTTCTACGAATATGGAGGGTATCCTGACGGGTACGGCAAGTCTTTCGGAAACACTGAACCTCCTTGGGGGCAATTCTGCACTGCTAAAGGGTACTGATTTACCTGCACAGACAGCAGCCCTTACCTCACCCGAAGCAGGCGGGCTGCCTGACGGGCAGGCTGCTGCCGGGCAAACCGGGCTGCTGCCAGAGGCAATCCAGAGTAAGCTTCCTGCTCTTAACCCTTCCATTCTCCAAAAGCTGCTTGCCGCCGCTGAAGGATCTGTGGATGGGGCTGTAAACATCCCCGACAGTGTCGATAAGCTTCTCACCCCTGAGGAGAGACTTCAATTCCTGAGCCTGCTAAAGGAGAATTTATCACCAAAAGAACTGCCGGAGACCATAACCCGGGGACTGACCCAGGGAGACATTTCCTCCACTGAACTGCTTGCCGGACTAAAGCCCTTCTTGTCAGAGACTTTTGAATTTTCAAAGGGCAGCGCTGAAAAAATTATTTCCTCCAGGGAGTTCAACCGCCTCCTTTCCTCTTCCCTTTTATCCCAGTGGTCCTTATCACCGGAGGATTTGGAAAAGCCTTCTTCTATAAGTGCACATTATGAAAGCCTGTTAAAGCAATTAAATGATATCAGAGCGCTTACGGAAAGCACTCCCTTTAAGGATGCTCCTGCCCTGCAGAGCCAGGCAGCCCAGGTAACAGATACCCTGAATTTCATGAACACCTTGAACCACCTCTTTACTTACCTGCAGGTTCCTGTAAAGCTGAAGAACCAGTATACGGACAGCGAGCTTTATATTTACTCCAATAAGAAATCGGAGCTGGACATTACCGAGGGTGTACGGGTTGTCCTTCATCTTAAAATGGATAGCTTAGGTCCCTTGGATGTAGCAATAGACTTAAGACAGAACCAGCTTAAGAATTCCTTCTATCTGGAGAACAGGGAAATAAAGGACCTTCTCTCCTCCCATATGGAAAACCTTGAAGCAAGGCTTGAGAACCTGGGATATCAGGTAAAGACAGAATTCTACGACAGGCAGAAGGAAATCAACAATCCAGCCGATGCAGCCAGAGACCACCTTCTGTCATTAAATCATGGTCCTTCTGTCCATCCTATGGAAAAGAAACGCTACCACTTTGATATCCGGGCATAAAATAACCGCAGTAATACACAGGTAATTACTCCTTTGTATTACTGCGGTTTTTATTAAAAAATCAATTACATTTTTAAACTTTCTAATAGGAGCATTACAGGCAAATCCGCTATATGTACGGGTAACGGGTATTTGCAATCAAATAGACAGCTCTTTTCTATTTATATAATATTCATCGCCCTGCATATCAGATAGAGTATAAACAAATGAACCGGATAGAAGGCATAAAATATGTATTTCAGCCTGAGTCCTCTTTCACCATTATAAAGACCTATGGGTATAATGGCAAATATCGCTGTCAGCTCCGATAAAGACATGATATTTAATACAAGGTAGCCTCCAAGCCCCGACAGTGCCGGCTTTCTCCTAAGAGCATACATAACTGCTATGGTAAGGACTCCAAAGCCCGAATAATCCGTAATCAAAAGGTTAGCGAGAAGGATTCCGGCGACCAGTACCGTACAGTCTGCCAGGAAAATTTCTAATTCTCTATCCTCCTTGTTCTTTTTCAGATAGGCAATCAAAAGTACGATGCCGGCAACAACTGCCATTCCGATAAACAGCAATCTCTGATAGGGCACTGCCGGTGTAATATCCCTGCCCGTAAAACCTAACAAAATGCTATTCACCGTAAACATAATACTCTGAGCAGAAGTAAAGACGATAAAACCAACTCCGGCGGCTCCGGCAATGGAAAGTATGGGAAGCCATTTTTTATCCTTTAATCGTTCACCGACCAGCTGAAAGCCCCACATCACCAGAAAGCCTATCAGCAGAGTAAAGAATACATTCTGATATCCAAAATTAAAAACCTTTCCGCTAAAAGCAAGGTCAAAGGGTATTTCCGAGATTAATGCAAATATCCCCAGCCTTATAGCATATTTTCTCTTATTGCTTGTATGAACAAAGCCCTCGACCAGCAAAAAGCAAAAGAGCGGAAATCCAAGCCTGCCAATCATTCTCATAATACCATCAATCATATTTAATAGATTGCTTGCTGCAGCGTTTCCTTCTGTTCCCATGCCCATATTGTAAAACCCTCTGGTTATCAGAGTCCGGTCCAATATAGTCGCAGCAATATGATCAATCAGCATAACAAATATTGCAATCAGCTTTAAAGTGCTTCCCGGTATTCCTCTTTTCTTAATCCTTTCCTCCGGGAAAGAAGGTACTGCTGTGATATCTTCCATAATTCCTCCCAATCAGGTTAATGTTGCAGAATGCCATGGCAAACTGCATTTCCTAAATTATACCATTTTTGAAAGTAAATAACAATGCCTTAGCTGCTATATAAGATGAATTAAGCTTTCTGACCTTTTCCAGATATAAATATGCCATATATCCCAGCCTTTTTACACCCTGAAATGAGACAACCTGATACATCACGTTGTTTCTTTTAATATTCAGTTGTAAATGAATTTACCCTTGTGAAGTGAATCTACTTGATTATAACCTATTTAGAAAAATTCCAGGGGCTTATTCCCCTTTAGAATGGATTTAATAAGCCCCTGTTCAAATAGTCTTATTCCCTGCTCCTATGCCATTAATTCCTTCAGAAGCTTATTAATCATGCCCGGATCTGCTTTTCCCTTCATTTCCTTCATGGTCTGCCCCACTAAGAAGCCAATCGCTTTCTCCTTACCGCTTCGGTAATCATTTACCGAGGCAGGGTTTTCCGCAAGGATTCTCTCTATGGTAGACTTTAGCACCCCTTCGTCGCTAACCATGGAAAGCCCTTTTTCCTCCACGTATTTAACAGGGTCTGCGTTATCCTTGAATATCTTTTCAAACACTTCCTTGGCAACCGTTCTGTTAATCTTATTGTCTCCGATAAGCTTTATAAGTCCTGCAAGGTGCTCTGCGCTGAAGGCGATATCCTCTGCTTCCTTTTCCTCTTCCTTTAACAGGCGCATGGTTTCTACCATCAGCCAGTTGGATACTTCCTTGGGCTTTTCGCAGAGGGCAACGGTTTCTTCAAAAAGGTCTGCCAGGTGCTTGGAGCCTGTTATGATTCCCGCATCATAGGCAGGTATATCATATTCCTTCTCATAACGAATCATCTTCTCATCCCGAAGCTCCGGCTGGCGGTTTTTGATTTTCACCAGCCATTCATCACTGATTACGATTGGAACCAGGTCCGGTTCCGGGAAATAGCGGTAATCCTGGGCATCCTCCTTGGAACGCATGGCAAAGCTGTTATCCTTATTATCATCCCAGCGTCTGGTTTCCTGAATGACTGCCTTGCCGTATTCCAATACCTCTATCTGACGTTTTCTCTCTCCTTCAATGGCTCTTGCAATAGCCTTAAAGGAGTTCATGTTCTTCATTTCCGTTCTGGTACCGAACTCCTTTGCTCCCATTTCCCTGATGGAAAGATTGATATCCGCTCTCAGGGAACCCTCCTGCATCTTACAGTCAGAGACTCCAAGGTACTGCAGGATAAGCTTAAGCTTCTCCAGATAGGCAATGACCTCTTCGGCACTTCTCATATCCGGCTCGCTTACAATTTCAATAAGGGGCACGCCGCAGCGGTTGTAATCCACCAGGGTACAGTCTTCCCACGGGTCATGTATCAGCTTTCCGGCATCCTCTTCCATGTGGATTTCATGGATTCCGACCACCTTCCTGCCCGATGAGGTCTCAATCTCAATTCCTCCGTCATGGCAAATGGGAAGGTACAGCTGTGATACCTGATAGGCCTTTGGAAGATCGGGATAGAAATAATTCTTACGGTCAAATTTACAGTTCTGATTTATTTCACAGTTCATGGCAAGTCCTGCCGCAATGGCATATTCCACGACCTTTCCGTTTAATACGGGCAGGGTTCCCGGCATACCGGTACACACCGGACAGCAATGGGTATTGGGCTCTCCTCCGAACTGGGTGGTGCAGCCGCAGAATATTTTCGTCTTCGTCGCCAGCTCTACATGGACTTCCAGACCAATGACGGTTTCGTATGTTTTCATAGTAACTCCTTTCGTGAATATCAGGTCATTCATTTGATATTCCTGAATACCTAGTAGAAAAATCTATCTTGTTTGTTCAAAGCGATAAGCCGCTTTTAAGATATCCTTTTCCCCAAAGTGCTTTCCGATTAACTGAAGGCCGATGGGAAGCCCCTGCTTATCCACTCCGCAGGGAAGGCTGATAGCCGGAAGCCCTGTCAGGTTAACGGATACGGTATAGATATCTCCCAGATACATCTGCAGGGGGTCGGACAGGCTCTCTCCGATTTTCGGAGCCGTTGCCGGCGCAGTCGGTCCAAGGATAATGTCAAATTTATCAAAGGCCCTGTCAAAGCCCTCTTTTATCAGAGCTTTTACTCTTAAGGCCTTATTATAGTAAGCGTCATAATAGCCGGAGCTGAGAACGAAAGCACCAATCATCATTCTGCGTTTTACCTCATTACCAAAGCCCTCGCTTCTGGTCTTCTTATAGACCTCCTGAAGCCCTTCAAAATCCTCCGTACGGTATCCGTATTTGATGCCGTCATATCTGGACAGGTTGGAACTGGCTTCTGCAGATGCGATAACATAATAAGCAGGTATGGCATATTCCACTGCATCCAGGTCAAATTCTTCTATTGAGGCACCCTGTCTTTCCAGTACTCTGGCCGCCTCTAAAATACTTGTCTTGATTTCCTCTGACAGGCCGCTTCCCAGATACCCTTTGGGAATTCCTATCTTCATTCCCTTAACATCCCCGCCTAATGCCTTGCTGTAATCATAGCTTTCTGTCGGAACGCTGGTGGAATCCCTTTTATCATGGCCTGAGATAATATCAAGCGCTGCCGCACAATCTGCCACATTCCTTCCGATGGGACCTATCTGGTCCAGGGAAGAGGCATAGGCAACCAGTCCGTAGCGGGATACGGTGCCATAGGTAGGCTTTATGCCGGTTACTCCGCAGAAAGCACTTGGCTGTCGGATGGAACCGCCGGTGTCAGAGCCCAATGCATAAAAGGCTTCCTCCGCCGCAACTGCAGCTGCGGAACCACCGCTGGAACCACCCGGCACACGCTCTGTGTTTCTGGGGTTTTTCGTAATTCCAAAATAGGAAGTCTCTGTAGTACTTCCCATGGCGAACTCATCCATGTTTGTCTTTCCGATGATAACAGCACCCTGGGCTCTCAATCTCTCCACTACCGTAGCATTGTAGGGGGGTATGAAGTTATGCAATATTTTAGAGCCGCAGGTGGTCTTTATTCCTTTGGTGCAGATATTATCCTTCACTGCAACGGGCACCCCTGCTAAAGGAGCATCTGCCAGCTCACCGCTGTCGATTCTTTTCTGCACTTCTTCTGCTTCCGACAGTGCGCTCTCTTCCAGAACTGAGATATAGCAGTTATACTCTCCATCCCGTTCCTTGATTTTATCTATCTGAAGGCTGACTGCTTCTGCAACTGATATTTCTTTCTCTTTGATTTTTTTCCCCAATTCCAGGGCTGATAATTTGGTTATATCCATGCTGACCTCTTTTCTTTCAACATCTTCCGATGGTTTGTAATCCAGGACAGGCATTTTGCCGCATTATGCCGCATTTTACCGCTTTCTGCTTATGTCCAGTTTACTTATCCGTTACTCAACCGTTTTAGGTACCATAAAGCACCCATCCTTTTTAGCCGGTGCATTCTGTAAAAGAATATCCCTGTCAGGGCCGTTTTCCACCACATCTTCCCTAAATACATTATGGATGGGGAAAACATGGGACATAGGCTTTACTCCCTCCGTATCCAGTTCATTCATCGTTGTGATATATCCCAAGATGCTTCCCATGTCGGTCTTGGCCTTTTCTTTTTCCTCTTCCGTCAGCTCAAGCTTTGCAAGGGCTGCTACATACTCAATGGTCTTATCTGTAATCTCCACTCTTTTCCTCCTGTCCGTCCCAAAGTACATTATCAGGACTTTTTTTCTCTATTTCTGCCTATAACCAGATTTTTGATTTTATAACTTTTATTTGGGCTACCCCTATCTATTGGGACAGCTTATCAAGTAAATTTGCAAAATGAATGGGATTAAAATATGTCAGCTCCGTGAAAATCGCTTCACTGTATTTTTATACCCCATATATACAAAGCCGAAAACTAAAATTAACTTATGACACCCGAATCAACTATCTAATCTCACTTGTAAGCTTTATTTCTTTCCAATACTCTCTGTATACCTTATATCTTTCCTTAAGGCTCCAGTCTTGATACGTCTCTAGGAAAGAGAGTTGTTTCCCTTACGTTCTGTTCATCCAATATCTTCATGGTCAGACGTTCCAGTCCGATTCCAAGTCCGCCGTGAGGAGGCATGCCATGCTTGAATATCATAAGATAGTCTGTAAAATCTGCCGGGTCCATTCCCTTTTTCAGCATCTTTTCCACCTGCTCCTCGTAGCTATGAAGTCTCTGTCCTCCCGTGGTTACTTCCATCCCCTTAAATAACAGGTCAAAGCTTAAGGTGAATTTATTATCTGCCGGGTCATCCATGGCATAAAAGGGCCTCTTCTTGGATGGATAATGGGTTACGAATACAAAATCGCTGCCGTATTCCTCTTTAAAATACCTTCCAATCAGAATTTCTTCCTCCGGCTCCAAATCATAGGGGTTTTTAATCTTACGGTTGTATTTTTCAGCTACCAGCTGCTTTGCTTCGTCAAATCTTACTGCCGGTATATTTTCCGTAGAAGAAAGTTCTACGTTTAAGAGCTTAAGCTCTTTCTGGTATTCCTTTTTCAGTAGGGCAAAGGTATGGGTGAGCATTGCCGCTTCCATATTCATTATGTCTTCAAAGCCGTCAATATATCCCATTTCAAAATCAAGGCTGGTATATTCATTCAGATGCCTGGTAGTATTGTGCTTTTCCGCACGGAATACCGGGGCCGCTTCAAATACCCTGTCATATACTCCTACCATGGTCTGCTTGTAGAACTGTGGACTCTGGGCTAAGAAGGCCTTCTTTCCAAAATACTCAAGCTTGAATACATTGGCCCCGCCCTCTGCATTTCCGGCTACTATCTTAGGAGTTCTGATTTCGGTAAAATGATTCTGAAAGAGGAAATCCCGAAAGCCTCTTACAATTCCCTCCTGAATCTTAAAAATAGCTCTTTCCCTTATATTTCTTAAAGCTATGGGACGCAGGGAAAGCTTTGTCTCCAATGAGGTATTCAGCTTCCATTTACTGATGGGAATGGGCATTACGGAATCCTTTGCAGGCTCTGAAAGCACCTTGACTTCAGAAACCCTTAATTCAAATCCACCGGGAGCCCTTTCTTCCTTGGAGACGGTTCCTTTTACTTCAATGGTCATTCCCTCTCTTAAGGATTTATCTTCCATTCCTTTTACCTTGCCGTCCTCAAAAACGCACTGCACCAGGCCTTCATATTTACGAAGAACTACAAAGGAGAATTCCCCCATATCCCTAACCGTATGAACGGCACCTTTTACAGCTACCTCCCTGTCAAATAAGCCGCCGGCAAGTATATCACTGATTTCTATTGCTGTGTTTTCCTTGATTCCTTTTACGAACTCCATTGTGTTCCTCCTTCTTATTCATTTGCCAGGCAGTTGTCCTCCGCTGCAAATTCCGTTTTAATAAAAAAATAAGTCCCGGATATTTATGTGAAAAAACACATAAATATCCGGGACGGGAATTCAACAGCAACTGCAAAAGGCAATCGTCTTACGTTAAGAGAATAACCCGCGGTACCACCCGCGTTGAAAGCCGAAGCTTTCCTCTCATAGCACATAACGCGTGCCGCGCATAAACCTACTTTGTCCCTGCCGCAGCTTTTCAGTAAATACTGCTGTCTGCATGGGGATGAAAACCTCTTCAGCTTACGGGCTCCGGAGTGTTCCTTCCAATGGCTATCATCCAAGGTATGCTCTCAGTCGGTGGCACACCATTCCTGTCAATCAATGAAATCCCCAAAGGTCAGTCTCTTTCTCAGCCTTTATAAATATACAATTATTACTTTTAAGCTATATTATCACAGAAAATATTATATGGCAAGAGGTATTTTATTATTTATAGTTTAAACCTGTTTATTAAGGAATGCAGTTTAATCGCAATTTCCGATAAATCATCACTGGCACTTGCGATTTCTTCCACTGATGCGGTCTGCTCTTCGGTGGATGCCGATGCTTCCTCAGATGCAGCCGCATTTTCCTCTGCGATGGCAGACAGGTTCTCCAGCACTTCCAGAATGCCCTGCCTCATAGCATCCATTTCCACTCCGGAAGAGCTTAATTTGTTAACGGCTTCTGCCGCTAATTTCATTGATTCTGCTATCATTTCATATTTCTTTTTGCTGCTGTCCACATTCCCCGACTGCTCTTTCGAAATACCGTATACCTTCTTGATTGTCTCTACGGCATCCTCCGTATTATTCTGAAGCTCCTGGACCATATCATTAATCACCCGTGTTGAACCGGAGGACTGCTCTGCAAGCTTTCTGATTTCTTCTGCCACAACAGCAAAGCCCTTTCCGGCTTCACCGGCTCTTGCCGCCTCTATGGCTGCATTCAGTGACAGCAGATTGGTCTGTGCCGCAATAGCCTCGATCATATTGCTGGCTTCTCCGATTTTACCGGAGCTTTCATTAGTCTGCATGATAACCTGGTATACCTTCTCTATTTCCGATGTGCTTTCCTTCGTTATCCGGCTCAATGCTTCTATTTCCAGCAATCCTGTTTCCACTACCTCTGTTACCTTTCCGGAGGATTCGCTGACGCCTGCAATATATCCGCTTACTTTTTCTATGGTTTCCCCAATACGGAAAGCCTCATGAGAGCCAGACTCCGTTTGCTTTGCCTGCTCCGATGCCCCCTGGGCAATTTCTTCAATTGTTTTTGCAATTTCCTCGGAGGATATGGAGGTCTGCTGTGCCACCGTCGTCAGACTCTTAGAAGCCTCCGTCATTTGCTTTGAGGAGTCACTGATTTCACTAATGATCGTACGGACTCCATTTTTGATGCTAAGTAACGCATTAGCCAGTTCTCCGGTTTCATCCTTTTTCGCCAGGAACCTGCTGTCAATATCCTCTGATAAATCCAGGTCAGCTATCTTTCTGGCATAAATGCTTGTCCGTATAATGGGCTTTGCAATGGAATAGCCAATGATATAGGTGATAACTATGCTGACCAGCACTATAAAGGCTGCCGCAAAAATAACGGAGTACTGCAGGGATTTTATAGGCTTCAGTATTTCACTTCTGTCAGCTGCCAAAACAAAGGACCAGTCCGTCCCGGGTATGGGAGCATAGCCCACGTACCGGTAACCCCCATTATAATAATAGTTTCCAAAGCCCTGTTTGCCCTCTGCCGCTTTTTTCAGTACATCTGCCAGGGGAAGGAGTGCCTTATCCTTTTTGGATTCTTCTATTGCATTATAGTGCTGGTTTACCAGGTCTAAATTTTTATGTCCTATTACAGTTCCCTCACTGTTAACTATGAAACCGTATCCGTCTTCACCGTAACCTGTATCAGCCGCCATATCACTTAGCGCTTTTCCATCCATGCGCCCCAGCAATGCTGCCACAATCTTACCATCACTTTTTATGGGTACTGCCTGTACCAGCACCAACTTCTTTGTTGCCGGACTAAGAGCAAAATTCACAACATCCCCCTTATCCTCAAAGACCTTCCTTAAGGGGTCCGTATCCGGAAGCTGGAGGGAGGTGCCATCAGAATAGGTAATACTCCCATCCTCTTTCATAATTCCAAATTCCAAAAAGTCTGTGCTTCCTAACATATTCTTTAAAATAGGCTGCTGGATTCCCCAATCCATGCTTTGAATTTCCTTAAGCTTTGCAAGAGTCCCTAAGGTTCCCTTTTGTGTCTCAAGCCGGCTCTGTTCCAGCTTGGAAGCATCCTCCGCCAAGGATGCCAGTGTCTTTTCCGCGTCCTTGATCATAAGATTGCTGGCGATTTTTATACTGATAAAACCTAAAATAACAGAAGCCAATAAAACGATAGCTGTAAAAGCAAAAATCAATTTGGTCCTAATACTTTTATGTCCTCTTTTTTCTTCTTTCATCCTATTATCCATCCTCTCTTGTATTAAGTCCTATAACCGTTTTCTTACTTGGTTTCTTTATCTCTTCCTCCTTGTATTTACCATATTTTATGTTAATTATGGTATTTTTTTTTACTGGTGCTGTTTCTATTGTTGATTATAGGAGAAATAGGAGGAGTTTTAAATATTTATGTCGTATTTGTCATTGACATTGACATGACAAAATACTATTGTAAAATAGCATGTAGTATATTGGGCCGATTAACTGCAAAGTGTACCTGCTAATAAGGAAATCAAAGGAGCATAAACTTGTATACGAATATTACTTTTGGCGAATGTCTCAAACTTCTTTTGACCACGTTGAATTTAAAGATGAGTCAGTTAGCTAAGGCCATAAATGTCGACAGCTCCCTCGTAAACCGCTGGGTGAACGGGAAAAGGCTGCCCTCTGCTGCCTATATCGGGGATATCGTGGAATATCTTGCAAAGAATACGGTTACTCCTTTGCAGGATAAATTAATCAATGAAATATTCCTGAACTTTGATAACGATACAAATGATTCCTGCTCCTGTTCCAAGGAAAAGCTTCTATTCATGCTGCATCTTGCTTTGGATAACTCCAAAAATGGTAAACCCGTGAAAAAAGAAATCCCGGAGAATTCTTCCGGGGATAATGCAATCAAAAAGGAAGAGGCCGATTTTCTTCATTCCATCTCCCTGTCCTCCAATGATAAGCTGCTGTATGGTATCCGCTGCATCTATTCCACACTGGTCACCCTTTTGGATGGGGCGGCAGAATATCAATCCAGAAGCACCGATAAAACCATTTATCTGACCTTTCTGAACAGCCTGGACAAAACCTTTTTTACAGAACAGAAACTGGCACAATTCCAGGATAAACTGCTGAAGGCAGTAAACAGAAACTGGCAGGTTACCTTTTTATTCCGGCTGGATTTCAGTATAGATACGATTATCCGTTTTATTCACTTTCTTTTACCGCTGATAAAAACCGGAAAGGTAAACCTCTATTATCTAAAAAATAGTGAGACCTTTTCCATTCGTAAGGAGTTATATATAGTTCCGGCAATCGGTGCATTATCCTGCTTTCCCACTGATATTTCCTCCGGAATTTCATCTGCCTTTTACCTGAAGAACACCTCCGCTGTCAGCATATTACATAATTATGTGAAGCTTTTACTGAGAAATAATGCCAATAACCTGATAAATTATTACAAAGAGGAAATGAATGAGTCATACTTCCTGAATCTGGCTGAAACAAGTGAGCGTCCGGGAGAACAGCTATACTACAACAGTAATTTTATCAATCTCCTTATTCCGGCTGAAATTTACGAAAAGCTTTTAGATAAAACCGACCTGACAGCATATGAGAAGTCGCTTTCCCTGCGGTATTATCAAAAGCAGCTGAACGGCTTTTATAAGAATCTGAAGCGCTATAATTCCAAGACCATATACTTTTCGACCTTTCTGGACCAGCTGTGTGAGGATAAAATTCTCTATTTGTATACCTATACGGGCATCAAAATAGTTTCGACCGACACCAGTAATGCCATCGATTGCCTGGAATATGTTATTGGTGTTATAAAAGAATATGACAACTATTCCATTGCCATTGTTTATAACTCCATAGACGATTTAATCACGAACACTCCTTTATTTATCAAGGAGAGGACTGCTGTCTTCCTGCATGTTTACAAATGGGGCAAGGCAGAAGATGTGCGCTTGTCCATCAACGATCCCGTTATTGTGAAAGCCTTTACGGAGTACTTTGATTTACTGTGGAATAAAATTCCATTATTTAACAAAGATAAACAGGAAGTCATTTTAATACTGGAAAACCGTATCAGAATATTAAGAAATGAATTATCAGAACAAAGAAACGATATGATTTCATAAAAAGCTTTTTCTTCTTTTCTCCCGGGGCAGGGAAATAGCCGCTGCTGCTGCAGCGGCTATTTCCTGCTCTAATAATATATTTAACGGTATTCCATTACAAGGCGTCCCCTGCCTTCCTTACATACAAAACTCCCCTTACTGCCATTAACTACCGTTATACTGGGAGCCTTGTGTCCGATATCCGCATTTAATATAATGGGAACGTCCTTTAAAACCGACATGACGGCTTCTTCATAGGAAATACCGTAATTCTCTTCATAAAAGGCGGGACGTCCGAATATAAAGCCTTTGGCATACTGAAACCATCCAGCCTCCTTCAGCTGCCACAGGCCCCTGATAAGGCTGTCGCTGCCCAGTGCAAAGCTTTCCAAATACCAGAGGATGCCTTCTTCTTTGTACTTCTCTATAAAAGAACGGGTACAATCAAAGCGGGTGCCGCAAAGATTTAGTAGTACATCAAGACAGCCGCCAAGAAGCCGCCCTTCAACAGGGATTCCTTCCTTTCCGGCTGCTTGCTTTAAATTTACCGGCTGTGTCAGGACATAGCCTTCCAGCCCGGTAATCCTGTCATAATAGCCGTCTTCATATAAATCAAAGCTATCCTGTGTGATATTTTCTCCTGAAAGGATTTTCAGGTTATTTTCTAAGGCAGGGTGCCATTCACTCATTCCAAAGTCATTGAAATTGCTGCCGTATATAGTGGCTATATCGCAATGGGTGGTTATGGTATAGGTAAGCCCTGTATTATCTGAGAAGCCCTGATACCATACAGGATGCCTGCTGATAGCTTCAAAGTCAAAGTAAGGGAGCATTTCCACCAGAAAATCACCGCCCTTTGCTCCGACAATCCACCGGACCTCTTTCTTTTCCAATAGCTTATTTAATTCTTCGCCTCTGTCTTTTCCGCTGCCGCTCCGTCCTTTATCACTTTTCCGCACCAGAGGACCCTCTATCACCTGGTACCCTCTGCTCTTAAGGCTGGCTATTGCGTTATCAAGCCTGTTAAAGTCCGTTTCCTTCTGATTGCCTTCAGAAGGTGCGGCTACGCCTATGAGGCTGTTCTTTGTAAGAAACTCCGGGTAAATCATAGCTTCTTGATGCGCTCAATGGCGTCTACCGTATTTTCATAGGTTCCAAAGGCTGTCAGTCTGAAATAACCTTCTCCGCTGGGTCCAAAGCCTGAGCCGGGCGTACCGACAACATTTGCCTCCTTTAACAGGTAATCAAAATACTCCCAGGAGGTCATCTTATCCGGTGTCTTTAACCAGATATAAGGCGCATTCACACCGCCGGATACCGTATAGCCGGCGCTCTCCAATCCCTCTTTGATGACACGGGCATTGTTCATGTAATATGCAATCTGCTCTCTTGTCTGCTTCTTTCCTTCCTCACTGTATACAGCCGCTCCTGCTGCCTGAATAATATAGGGCGCTCCGTTGAACTTGGTACCGTGGCGTCTTGCCCATAAGCTGTTCAGGGAGACCTCCCCTGCCTTTAATTCCCTGGGTATTACGGTAAAGCCAAGTCTGGTTCCGGTAAAGCCTGCATTCTTTGAAAAGCTGCGAAGCTCTATGGCACAGGTCTTTGCTCCTTCACACTCATAAATTGTATGAGGAACATCCTCCTCGGAGATATAAGCCTCATAGGCAGCATCATAAATAATAACTGCCCCGACCTTATTGGCATAATCCACCCACTGCTGCAGCATTGCTTTATTGATTGTGGAACCGGTAGGATTATTGGGAAAGCACAGGTAAATCAAATCCGGCTCTTCCTTGGGGAATTCCGGTGCAAAATTTGTTTCGCTGGTGCAGGGCATATAGATTACTTTGGTCCATTTTCCTGTTTCAGGGAGATAGTCCCCTGTTCTTCCTGCCATAACGTTGGAATCCACATATACAGGATATACCGGGTCACATACGGCAATTTTATTATCCCCTCCGAAGATTTCCTGAATGTTGGCGGAATCACTCTTGGCACCGTCACTGATAAAGATTTCATCCAATGCAAGCTCAACACCTCTGGCCTTATAATCATGTTCTGCAATCAGGCTTCTTAAGAACTCGTAGCCAAGGTCCGGTGAATAGCCCTTAAAGGTTTCCTTTACAGCCATCTCATCCGTTGCTTTGTGAAGGGCAGCTATTACAGCAGGTGCAAGGGGGAGGGTTACATCACCGATACCTAAACGAATGACTTTCTTATCCGGGTTCGCATCTCCAAAGGCCTTTACTTTTTTTGCTATATCGGAAAACAGATAGCTTCCCGGCAATTTCAGATAATTTTCATTGATTTTAAACATAGTTTATCTCCTTTATGGTATATTCTTTTTCTCAAAGCAGCTCGCCGTCAAATACGGTAACAGCAGGTCCGGTCATAAAAATCAGGTCCTTTTCCCTGTCATAGCGTACGATAAGCTCTCCTCCAAGAAGCTTAACTTTCACTTCATCCTCTGTAAGACCATTTAAAATACAGGCATAAACACTGGCACAGGCGCCGGTACCGCAGGCCAGGGTCTCTCCTGAGCCACGCTCCCATACTCTCATATCAATATTATTTCTGTCCACCACATGAATGAATTCCGTATTGGTCCTTTCCGGGAACCATTCATGATGCTCAAAAAGGGGACCTGTCTTTTCTATCTCAACCTTCTTTGTATCTTCCACAAACACAACTGCGTGAGGATTTCCCATGGATACACAGGTTACCTTATATTCTTCGCCGCCAACCTTTATTGGCTTTGCAATAATTCTTTCTTCCTCCCCTTTTACAGGAATCAGGGCAGGCCTGGTTATGGGGTGGCCCATATCAACGGTTACCTCCGCAACCCTTCCGTCCTCTACGGCCAACTTCAGATATTTGATTCCGGCACCTGTTTCAATGCTGATATTCTTTTCTTTTGTCAAGCCATAGTCATAGACATATTTTGCAACACAGCGTATCCCATTTCCGCACATGGCAGAGGAAGAGCCGTCTGCATTATACATATCCATCATAAAATCCGCCTTATCGGAAGCCTTTATCAAAATCAATCCGTCGGAACCGATTCCAAAATGCCTGTCACTGACTGCTATTGCCAGTTCCGGTGGATTATCTACCTTTTCTCTCAAACAATTCACATAAACATAATCATTTCCACAGCCTTGCATTTTTGTAAACTTCATAGATACCTCCGCTTATAAACATATTTTAATTTACCCAATGAATTTTCTTCTGATGTTTACCAATATTGTAAATAACATTTTAATGCAAAAATACTGTAAAAATGCTTTATGTATTGCATATAGTGCTATTCAATAAGGGCTATGGAAAAAAGTATCGGACATAGAATCCCTACCCATTTTACCATAGCCCTTATCCTACATCAAGCTTAGAATCATTTCTGCCATTTCTACCATATTTGTGCCGCTGTCCATGCTGTTCTTCTGAATATAACGGTGCGCTTCCTCTTCTGTCATATTATTACGTTCCATGAGCACCAGCTTTGCCTTGCTGATAATTGCTTTCTCTTCTTCTGTTCTGGGCTTGGGCTTATCCTTTTCCCTTTTCCTGCGGCGTGATATATTATAGTGCATCATCTGCAGCGTATTGAGCAAGTCTGACATTTTAATCGGCATGCTAAGACAGACAATGTTATTATCCGTACATTCCTCCAGCTTTGTGGCTGAGGCTATCAGGAGCATCTCAAACCCCTTGGGAAGGTATCCGTTTAATTGGCTGTAATGCATATCGGAAAAACGGTAACCGCATATTATGATGCCGTCATCCAATTCATTTGCAATGGTTACAACCTGTGCCCCTGTTGTGCAGGTTGCGTTTACCTCGTATCCGTTTCTCACCAGAACATTCTTTATGTTTACTGCATCTTCTATTTTAGGAAAAGCTATTATTATACTGGGCACATTTGATCACCTCCACACTCTTCTGGCATAACAAATTCTAATTATATGCGGTGCAAGTATTGATCAAGCTCCCATTTCGATACCTGAATGACGTATTGCTCCCATTCCTGGTATTTTGCTTCCAGGTACTTTTTCGTGGTATGTTCTCCTAAAACTCCCTTTACCAATTCATCCTTTTTTAAAGCCTCCAGAGCTTCCTTTAAGTTCGTGGGAAGGCTCTTGATATTCTTAGCCTCTTTATCGGCTTCACTCATCTCGAAAATATTCTGATCCACACTTTCCGGAGGAGTCAGTTTATTTTTAATTCCGTCCAGGCCGGCTGCCAGGCAGACAGCAAGTGCAAGATAGGGATTGGCGGCGGAATCGGGACATCGAAGCTCGACTCTGGCACTGGTACCTCTTGCGGCAGGGATTCTGATCAGGGGACTTCTGTTGGTAGCGCTCCAGGCAATATAAACCGGTGCTTCATAGCCCGGAACCAGTCTCTTATAGGAATTTACCAGTGGATTGGTTATGGCTGTCATGCCCTCCATATGCTTCATAATTCCTGCGATAAAGCTGTATGCTTCACCACTGAGTCCAAGCTTGCCCTTATCATCATCAAAAATATTTTTTCCATCCTTGTTGAGGGACATGTTGATATGCATACCGGAACCATTTATTCCGAATTTCGGCTTCGGCATAAAGGTAGCATGCATTCCGTGCCGTTTTGCAACTGTCCTTACCACCAGCTTAAAGGTCATGATATTATCTGCCGTCCTTAAGGCGTGGTCATATTTAAAATCTATCTCATGCTGGGCAGGAGCAACCTCATGATGGGATGCTTCAATGGTAAAGCCCATGTCCTCCAGTGTCAGGACCATCTCACGTCTGGCATTTTCCCCGTTATCCAAAGGTCCCACATCAAAGTAACCGCCTTTTTCCATGGTATCAATGCTTGGTTCTCCGTTATCCAGCGTATTGAAGAGGAAGAATTCGCATTCAGGACCTACCTGCAGGGTATATCCCATTTCCTTTGCTTCCTCCACCACTTTCTTTAGAATATACCGGGGATCGCCCTCAAAGGGGGTGCCGTCAGGCCTGTAAACATCACAAATAAATCTGGCTACCTTTCCCTGCTGAGGCCTCCAGGGGAATATCTCAAAGGTATCAAGGTCCGGATACAGATACATATCGGATTCTTCAATTCTTACAAAGCCTTCAATGGAAGAACCGTCAAACATGCATTTATTGTCCAATACCTTATCCAGCTGGCTGGTAGTAACCGCTACATTCTTTAAATTACCAAAGATATCCGTAAATTGAAGCCTGATAAATTCTATATCTTCCTCCTTCACCATCCTGATAATATCCTGCTTTGAAAAATGATTCATATAATCCTCTCCCTTAATAAATTAAAATTCAACAGCTGCTTCCTTAATATGAAAAATAAGCGAAAATGTCCTTGAAAGAACATCTTCGCCTTTTGCTTCTATCATGATAGCAGTCCTGTTATTGTTTGTCAATATGATAAAATTATACATATTACAATAATAGGCCCTGCACTATATAACGAGTTTCGTAATACACAGGTTCAAATATCTGGTATCGTTTTTTAAATCAATCATTTCTTTGCTTTCGATTGTCCTTAGCAAGGGCCTGAGAACACAGTCCTGATAGTTCATCACTACAACGGCCCTGACGCCGTTATTAAGCTCCACACAGGAGCCAAGGGGATAAATAGTCACGCACCTGACAAAGGCGTCTATTACAAGATTGTCATAAAGCTGATCACCATTTCCCATTAAATACTCCACTGCTTCCGAGGGCGCATATGCATCCCTGTAAGCCCTGTCAGAGGTCATGGCATCATAAGTATCAGCCACCGCAAGTATTCTGGCATATAAAGTGATTTCGTTCCCCTTTAAGCCTCTTGGATAACCGGAACCGTCATACCTTTCATGATGCTGAAGCACTCCCGCTCTGGTTACACTGTTCAATTCCTGGGCACTGGTCAGCATATCATAGCCGAACTCCGGATGCTTTTTCAAAATACCAAATTCCTCGTCGGAAAGCTTTCCCTTTTTGTCCAAAAGAGAGGACGGAATCTTATTCTTGCCGATATCATGCAGCATACCGGCAGTTCCCAGATAAATCAGGTCATCCTCCGGCAGGTTCATCTTAATCCCCACGCTCACTGCCAGAATAGCAACATTAACACAATGCAGATAGGTATATTCATGGTGCCCCCACAAATTTCTCATGGAAAGCTCAACATCCTTATTCGTAATAATGCTGCTGACGATATCCTGAATCATTGGAAACATTTCCGCTATATTCCCGTTGCCGTTGATAATCTCCTCCAGCCTTGAAGCCGTACGGAGCTTAAGTCCTTCCGCAACCACATCTTCAATGACTATCCCTTCTGAAATTTCATCTTCAATATACAAACCTGTATATCCCATTGCCTTCAGCCTTGACAGAATATTTTCCGTCAAAACCACATTTTCCCTTAATAAAATAACCCCCTGATTGCCATAAAGCGGTTTTGCAAGTACAGTACCGGGTTCCACCTTATTTATGGAAAGAAATCTCATACTCCATATCCTCCAATTATATTCCTAAACATGGCAGCCATTACGAAAATCAGGCTGCTGCTTAAAAACAAACTACAATTTATAATTATAACATATTTTGTCGAATATGGTATATTAATTTATGAGATATTGCTTTCAATTTTCTATGTTTTTCAGAATTGCTGCCGTTGCATACCGCAGACCTGTCACACCTCTACTTTAAGACAACAGCATTCTGTCATTAGCGAACTCACTTCCGCTCACGCTTTCGAACTTATCAAGCAAATCCTTTACGTGAAGGTTTTTCTTTTCTTCTCCGGAAACATCATAGATTATCTTTCCTTCGTGCATCATGACTAACCGGTTGCCGTACTGAATTGCATGCTTCATATTATGGGTTATCATAATAGCTGTTAAAGAATTTTCTGCAACAATTTTTTCGGTAAGCTCCAGCACCTTTTGTGCTGTCTTTGGGTCCAGGGCAGCCGTATGCTCATCTAATAAGAGCAGCTTTGGATTCTTTAAAACTGACATCAGCAAAGTCAATGCCTGCCTCTGCCCGCCGGAAAGAAGCCCCACCTTGGTGGAGAGCCTGTTCTCAAGGCCCAGGTCCAGCTTCCGGAGCTGTTCCACATACAGCTCTTTCTCCGCTTTTGTAATTCCCCAGCCAAAGCCCCTTCTTTTTCCTCTGCGGAAAGCAAGGGCCAGATTTTCTTCTATTTCCATACCGGCCGCCGTTCCCATCATAGGGTCCTGAAAGACTCTTCCTAAATAGCTTGCCCGCTTAAATTCCGGCATTCTGGTTATATCCATTCCATCCAGCCTGATGCTGCCACTGTCCGGGTAATGTACTCCTGCAATCATATTCAGCATGGTGGATTTTCCGGCTCCGTTTCCTCCGATGACCGTGACAAAATCCGATTCCGCCAGGGTAAGGTTCAACCCCTTTAAAACCCTTTTTTCATTGATGGTATATGCGTTAAAGGTCTTGTATAACTCCTCGATGTCAAGCATTAGTCTTCCTCCCTTTCAATTCTTACCTTATCCTTCTTAAAGACAGGTATGGATAAAGCCGCAGCTACCATGACAGCAGTCAACAGTTTCAGATTATTGGAATTAAAGCCCATATACAGAACAGAAGCTATTATAATACGGTAAATAATAGAGCCCACAACAATAGAAATCAGTCTGGTGGCAAAGGATATTGCGCGCCGGAAGATAACCTCACCGATTACGATGGAGGCCAGACCGATTACAATAGCACCTACACCCATTGATACATCCGCATAGCCCTGTGTCTGGGCTACCAGGCCGCCGGAAAGGGCAATAAGGCCGTTACCCACCATAAGCCCTATTATCTTCATGACATCCGTATTGGCTCCCTGTGCCCGCACCATGTTTTCATTATTACCTGTAGCCCTTATGGCACAGCCAACCTCCGTCCCCAGGAACCAATATAGCAAAACAGTGACCAGTACCGTAAATATAATACCCAGGCTCATGGTAATAAGGATCTGAAGAAGATTATCCCCAATTCCCAGAGCCGCTCCGGAAGGGAACAGGCTCTTAGCCATGGATAATACCGTCTTCTGGGCCAGCAGGGGCGTATTGGATTTACCCATGATACCAAGATTTACGGAGTAAAGTGCAATCATGGTAAGAATACCTGCAAGTATGGGCGGGATTCGAAGCTTTGTATGAAGAAAGCCTGTGACCGCCCCTGCCGCCATACCTGCCAGGGCTGATATCAGGAGGCAGAGTACAGGATTCAATCCAAGTCCTGCTATGCAGTAAGCACTGACACTTCCTCCCAGGGCAAAGCTTCCTTCACTTGTCATATCCGGAAAATCCAGAATACGAAAGGAGACGTAAACACCAATTGCCAGGATAGCCCAGGCAAATCCCTGGGAGGTCGCTCCCAGTACGGAATTTAAATAATGTATAATAGCCATGTAAATTTCCTAACCTTCCCTTTATAAGTTAAATTCAGTTTTTCTAATTATTCCAACCTTTTCAGACCAAAATTCAGCTTATTTGAATGAATATTTTAAATAACAAAAGACTGTCCCATTCCCCGCAAAGGTTACGGGTATGGGACAGACCTGCAATTAAATTACTTACTCTGGTAAAATCACTTGCTCTGCTGTAATTCTTCCGGAATTGTGATTCCCAGTTCCTTTGCCACATCAGCATTTACCTTAAGAGTACATTTCTCATCGGGCAGATATTCAATGGGCATATCAGCAGTTTTAGCAGTACCTTCCAGGATTTTGACAGCCTGTTTTCCTGTTAATTTTCCAAGTTCATAATAATCGATTCCGAAGGTCGCAAGACCGCCGTTATCTACCATACCGCCTTCCCCGCATATAACAGGCAATTTATTGGCATTGGCTACCTGTGCTACGGTAGGCATGGATTCCGCTATCATATTATCGGTGGGTGCATAGATTGCCTCTACTTTACCAACCAGGGACTGTACCACCTGCTGGATTTCATTGGAGTTGGAAACCGTAGCGTCGGTGCTTTCCATTCCGGCCTCCTTAAGAGCAGCCTTGGCGGCATCCGCCTGAATAACGGAATTACTTTCTGCAGAGGAATAAAGAATAGCTACTTTCTTCGCTCCCGGTACTAACTGCTTCAATAATTCTATCTGCTTCTTTACCGGTGTAAGGTCAGAGGTACCTGACACATTCCCTCCCGGTGCGTCATTAGAAGCTACCAGCTGGGAGCCTGCCGGATCTGTAACAGCTGTGACCAGAATCGGTATATCCTTTGTTGCATTGGCCAATGCCTGTGCGGACGGTGTGGCAATGCCAAGAATGAGGTCCGGAGCTTCATTTACTAATTTCGTAGCGATTGTCTGGGCCGTTGACATATCTCCCTGAGCCACCTGATAATCAAGCTTTAAGTTCTTTCCTTCCACATAGCCTGCCTCCGCAAGTGCATCTACAAATCCCTTGTAGGAGGCATCCAGTGCCGCATGTTCAACATACTGGTTAATACCGATATGATATACTTTCCCTTCCTCTCCGCCGCTGCTGCCGGAAGTACTGGCATCCTTGGTACCGCAGCCAGTAAGCGATAATACAACCAGCGAAGCTGTCAGCATGCCCGCTAATAATCTTTTCTTCATATTTTACCTCGCTATCTCTAACACTTTAAAGTTATGTAGTTTAACACTTTTACTTGTTAAAGTGTACAATGAAAACAGGATTTTGTCAATATGATTTTCATATGGCAAAAACTCCCGGAATCATTATAAATGATTTCCGGGAGCTTCATTTTATGTACTATTCTGTTGTGTTCTTATCCGTACTGCCGTCATTGTTAAACAGGATTGTTATACTGATGCGCCTGTTCTTTTCTTTTCCTTTTTCCGTGCTGTTCGATGCAATGGGGTCATACTCTCCATATCCGCTTGGTTTGAGCCTCTCAGGTGCAATACCGTACTCCTTTTGCAGATATTCCACCACATTAGCGGCTCTAAGGGCCGACAGCTGCCAGTTGGAGGTAAACACGCCCCTGTTTATCGGCACGTTATCCGTATGCCCGCCTATCTCTATCTTGTTGTCCACCTGTTTCAGAAGCTTGGCAATAACATCCAGATTTTTTTTCATATCTTCTTTGATTTCAGTCTGTCCGCTGCTAAAGAGCACATCATTGGACAGGGTGATGACAATACCGCTCTCCTGTACGCTGATATCCAGATTATCCTTGAACTTACCGCTTCCAACAGCATTGTAGAGCCAGTCCTTCAGCTGAAGGAACTCCTCCTTGCTGACCTCGGTGATATCTGCTATCTCCGCATCACTGCCTTCACCTGTGCCGGTGCCGGTACTGTTACCAGGGCCGGAGGCATTGCCGCTTCCTTTATAGTTTCCCTCATTCAGCGCATTTTTACCGCTCTTTAAAATACCGCTGCCCTTGGGGATAATAGAGCCTCCCTGGGCGTTGCTTCCAGCTCCGAAAGCGCTGCTAAAGGATTCTGCCAGTTCATCATATTTCTGCTGATTCACATTACTGATTGAGTATAGCATAATGAAGAAAATCATTAGCAGTGTTATCATGTCGGAATATGTAAAAAGCCATCTCTCACTGTTCTCTGATTTCTTCTCCTTTTTTTTCATCATCCAAGTATCCCTTAAGCCTTTCTACAATTAATGCCGGATTTCCGCCTTCCTGTATCATCAGAATACCGTCCATCATCATGTTTTTTGTTACCAGTTCGTCTGTATCCAATTCCTTCAGCTTATTAGCAATGGGAAGCCACATTAAGTTCGCTGTACCAATACCGTAAAGGGTAGCGATGAAAGCTACCGCAATGGACTCTGCAAGGGCTGCCGTGTCACCACCGCCCAGAGCACCAAGTACGTGAACAAGACCCATAACCGTACCGATGATACCCAGAGTGGGTGCATAACCACCGGCAGCTTCAAACACTGCAATTCCCTTGGAGTGGCGGTACTCCATATTATCAAGCTTCGTTTCCAGAATCTTCTTAATAATCTCAGGATCGGTTCCATCCATAACGAGCTGAAGCCCATCCTTAATAAAAGGATCATAATCATTGCTCTGTAATTCGGTCTCCAAGGATAACAATCCATTGGTTCTGGCAAGGTTTGCTATTTTATAAAAGACCTCTATGATTTCCTGCCTGTCCTCTTTATGCTTACGGAAAGCTATGCCCAAAACCTTCGGCACATTCTTAATAACTGACAAAGGAAAAGACATACCTACAACGCCAATGGTACCACCGATAACGATCATTGCGGCAGTAGGCGAGAGTAATGCAGTCACATGTCCCTTATCCAAAACAAATGCCATAATCAACATAGCAAAAGCAAAAATCATACTGATTATCATACTAAAATCCATAATTTAACTCCTTCTCTTCCCTTTTGATATAATTTCCATCAGCTTATGACCTTTTTCTCCTCCCATCATTCCAACAAATCCTATTAGCGTATCATTAAGAACTGTTTTTTGATATTCATGAGGTAATTATACCACCTTTTTTATACAAAATATAACGTAAATCGAGCCGCTTTGTCAAGCTAATTTTTAGTCGCAAATCCTTGTAACATCAGTAATTTCCTTGATTTCTGCGGTATTGCAAACTTTATTAGTATTAATTGACTATATGATAATAAGGAAGTTTTTTCATTTTTTTAAATCTGCATTAAAAATAGATTAAATTTACAAAATTCTTCTTGATTATTAGAATGAAAAGGTATATGCTTATGAAGATTTTCTGCAAAGCTTGAATATGAAATAAGCTTGCAATTAGTATGATAGCTTTCCATTTATAGCCTATTATATTAACCGTGAAAAAATTTGAATTAACTTGGAAAAGGTGAAACTAATGTATGACAATTTAAAAAGGGTGTTGATAGGCAAGCCCCTTAAAAACGAAGAATCGGATGGTCAGAGATACGGTATATTGTGGGGGCTTCCTATATTAGCCAGTGATGCAATATCCTCCGTAGCCTATGCAGGTCAGGAAATGCTTCTTGTAATGCTTCCGGTAGCAGGTGCCTTGGCCTATGACCAGCTGTCCCTCGTTTCCGGCGCTATTATCGTTCTTCTTTTGATTTTGACGCTTTCCTACCGTCAGACTATTGAGCATTATCCCAATGGCGGTGGTGCCTATATTGTTGCAAAGGATAACTTAGGAACCAAAGCCGGCGTTACTGCCGGTGCCGCTCTTTGTATTGATTACATACTAACCGTTGCAGTCAGCATCTCATCCGGTGTTGAACAGATTACTTCCGCTTTTACCGTATTAAAGCCCTACACCGTGATTATCTGTATTGCAATGGTCCTTTTCCTTATGATAGGAAACTTAAGAGGTATCCGGGAAGCCTCCAAGCTGTTCGGCCTTCCCGCTTATGCCTTTATGATAGCGCTCTTATTACTGCTTATCTTCGGTTTTGCCAAAATTAAGGGTGGTTATGTAGCCCCTGAGCCTACGATTAAATCTTTGGGCGAGCCCATAACCCTTATCCTTCTCCTCCGTGCATTTTCAAGCGGATGTACTGCTTTAACCGGTGTGGAGGCCGTAAGTAACGCTGTGCCGAATTTTAAGTCCCCCTCAGTTAAATATGCCAAAACCGTACTTTTATTATTATCCATTATTATATTGGTACTTTTTGGAGGTACTTCCGTTTTAGCTAATATGTACCATGTTGTTCCCGGCGAAAGAGCCATGCTGGTGCTTATTGCTGAGCAGGTATTCGGCCACGGCTTTATGTACTATTATGTAACCATAACCACCTTCATCATATTGATCATGGCAGCGAATACCGCTTATTCCGGTTTTCCTCTTCTTCTGGCCGTTATGGCAAAGGAAGGCTTTGTGCCAAGACAGCTTAGTATGAAGGGTGACAGGTTAAGCTATTCCAATGGTATTTTATTTCTTTCTGCTGTAGCAAGTGGTTTGATTATTCTATTTAAAGCAAATGTTACTTCCCTGATTGGCCTATACGCTATCGGAGTATTTATTTCCTTTACCCTGTCACAGGCAGGTATGTTAAGAAGATGGCTGAAAACCAGAGGAAAGAACTGGGTTCCCAAGGCAATTGTCAATGGACTGGGAGCATTAGCAACGACCTTAGCCGTAATAATTATTGCTTTTACCAAGTTCCATCAGGGTGCCTGGGTCGTAATTGTCCTTATCCCGATTCTGATTGTATTAATGTTCCGGGTCAAGAGACACTATGAGAACATCCGAAAGCAGCTGAAGGTATCCCAAAAAACCCTGGACCGTGCGGATATCAACAATAAAGTATATACCAACCGTGTTATCGTTCCCCTTTCCAGTGTGAATAAGTCCAGTATCCGTGCATTAAAGTATGGAAAGACCATTTCACCAAATGTAACTGCCTTCTGTGTGGCGACCGATGAGGAAAGTGCGGCTAAAGTACAGGAAAAATATAATGAGCTTGGTACCCCAATCCCTTTGATTATTAAATATAACCCCTACCGTAAGGTGGTTGAACCTTTACTGGAATTTATAGAATCTGCCGAATATGAATACAAAAAGGGCGATATAATAACCGTCATCCTGCCTCAATTTGTTGTAAAGCGCTGGTGGCAGCGGCTGCTGCACAACCAGACGGGAAGATACGTCGAGCGTAAGCTGTTAAAGCATAAGCACATCGTCGTAGCTGTAATGCCACTTCAATTAAATGATTAAAGTAACGAAATGCATAAAATTAATAATTAAAAAAGCAGTACCACAACACTTTATAATTGTGTGATACTGCTGCCTATAAGGGGCTTTCGCAAAATACTAAAGTTCAACTAGATATGATTCCTTGCCAATTGGCCAGCATCAATATTTTGTTTGAAAAATTTATTTTGCGACAGCCTCTTATTTTTTATACCTAAAATCATAGTTATAGCTTTGTATCCCATCTTCCGACGAACGCATCAACCGGACTGCTTCCCTTGAATTCAGAGCGTCCCACTAATTTATCGATCACAGCCTGAAGGGTGCTGTCTTTTAATTTGTATGCATTTACAAATGTCCGGATTCTTGGTACGTCCAGCAAATGATAAGGATTTGCAAAGGAAATAAATATGGTGGGTATAGCTGCCTGAAAATTCGGGCAGTTTGCTCCCATGGGCTGAGCCCATTCTATACGTACGGTAGTCTGATTGCTCTTTGTTATCAGATTGGAAACATACACCAATAAATCATATTTATCTACCATATCCTTGTAGGAGACGGAGAAGCCTTCCTGAAAGCTGGCTGCCGGCTGGTAAATACTCACCTCAAAGCCCTCTTTTTCAAAAGCCTCCTTTATCTTTTCAAGGTCCTCATTGCCGCCGCCCATATAGGCGTTATCTCCGGTAAACATCGGATAAAGAAGAATTCTCTTATATTGCTTGACATCTATAGGAACAATACCCTGTAAATTTTTAACCAGGGTCGCGGAGCAATCGGCGACCTGGAGATCAATCTCCCTGTGCTCTTTGCAGCCGACAATCTTCTTCGCTTCTTCTATATCGGGAAGCAGTGTTCCCTTTTCTTTCTTCTCCGGCAATTGAAGAGCTGCTTTTGTAGCAAGAATTCTCATAACTGCTTCATCCAGTCTCTCAGGAGTGATAGTCCCATTTCTGACACCCTCTGCCATAAACTGATAATCCTCTTCCAGGTTCTTGGTAAACAGGAACATATCGCATCCGGCTGCAATGGTATAGGGAACTGCTTTATCACGGGCCATGGGAATGCACATACCGGCCATGGTGGTAGCATCTGTTATAATTAAGCCGTTAAAACCTAATTTACCTCTTAATAATCCCTTCAGCAATTCCGGTGCCAGGGTCGCAGGCATGATATCCTCCTCTTTTATTCCGGGAACTAATTTTCTGGAATAGGCCGGCTGCATAATGTGTCCAACCATAACAGTAAGGGCACCTGCATCAATGCATGCCTGGTATGCAGCACCAAAGGATTCATCCCATTCCTCACAGGAAAGTGAATTGATACTGGTTACCAGATGCTGATCCCTTTCGTCTACCCCATCACCGGGAAAATGTTTGATGGAAACTGCCATTCCCTGCTCCTGGACAGCCTTTGTATAGGCAACACCGCAGTCACGGACCAGCTTCGGATCGGAACCATACAGCCTGGTTGCCATAATCGGGTTGCGGAAATTGTAATCAATATCAATAACCGGAGCAAATGCATAATTAGCTCCTACGGCAAGTCCTTCTCTTGCGCAGACATAGCCCTGCTTCCCTGCAAATTCAGGATTACCGGCGGCACCAATCTGCATATTGGGTCCGATATTCGTCCCTTCTGTAATCATTCCGTCTCCGCCGGCTTCAAAGTTAGCGGAAATCAGCATGGGAATCCTGGATTCCTTCTGCAGATAGGTAATCGCTTTGCAGCATTCCTCCAATGGCATCGGCCGTCCCATAATGCCGCCGATTTTATACTTGTGCACCAGTTCACCTAAATATTCTTCCTCACTGCTGTACATAATCAGATGGAACAGCTGCCCGATTTTTTCTTCCTCTGTCATTCCTTCCAAGGTGCTCTTCACCCAATCCGCCTGTTTATCGTTGAGCTTAAATGGATTCTTCCTTAACACATCATAATTAATCATTTTTAACTCCTTTCTACCTCCTGTAATTTTTTCACAATATCTTCAATGGTTATGTTATTCAGACCTGGTAATATAATATCTGCTTCCGGTAAATTTTCCTCCGTGCCAATGCCTACAGCGTACATTCCCGCATTATGGGCCGCTTCAATTCCGGCAGCCGCATCCTCAAATACGGCACAGCTGTCAGAAGGCAGCTTCAAAAGCTCAGCTCCCTTAAGAAATATTTCCGGATCCGGTTTTGCATTTGATACTATTGTACCGTCAGCAATTTCATCAAATAAATCCGTAATCCCCAGCTTTTCCAGGATGAGCTTTGCATTCCTGCTGGCGGAGCCTAAAGCAAGCCTGTACCCTCCTGCTCTTGCATCCTCTAAGAATTTTCTTACTCCCGGAAGAATTTCATCCGATTTCAGCTGATAAATATATTCCAGATAAATATCATTTTTTTTCGTACAGTTCTTTTCTTTTTCTTCCTCCGGCATGGTTACTCCGCCGATTTCCAGAATAATTTCAAAAGAACGCATACGGCTGACCCCTTTTAATCTTTCATTATCTTTCTCCGTAAAATTAATATCCAGGTCATCCGCCAGCTTTTTCCACGCCAGATAGTGATATTTTGCCGTGTCGACAATAACACCGTCCAAATCAAACAGCAAGCCTTTTATTTCTTTCACATTTTACCTCCTTTATCCGTGTTTACCCCCAGATGTAATCAGAAAATCAGAAAGCATTTTCCATCAAGTTTTTATGTCATAATTCTTTACTTTATACCTGTACTTTATAATATTTTTACCTTTGAAACAAGGCTTTAAATTATGTAATTTCCTGCATTTTTTTATTTTTACGGCATCTTATCACAGATTATTCCGCTAATAAAATCTTAAATATTTACAGTTGTATTTGAGTCGTGTTCAAAAATTTAGTATAATAGTGTTATCAATCGAAAGAAGAGGATAACCTTATGGCAGAGAAATTTCAGGATACCCATGAAACCATTGAATACGGCAAAGACCTGCCCATCAAACTGTTCTGTCAGCGGATCGGTATCATAGAAAAGCACTGGCATAGAAGCATTGAGCTGCTTCTGGTATTGTCAGGCACACTTGTGGTCCGGGTGGAAAACCGGAAATATGTGCTGCAGGAAGATGATATTCTGTTAATAAATTCTGACCAGGTCCATGATACCAGCAGTGAGGATTGTGTTCTGGTCCTTCTGCAGATGAGTCTGTCCCGGTTTCATTTGGACTGGCTCACTCCCGAATCCGTGCATTTTGACTGCAATTCAACAGTGCAAATAAACAGCAAAGCCTTTGACCAGATTCGTGAGATCATAGCCAGACTAATAAAATTAAATTCGAGTACCTCTCCTTCCTCCCAGCTGCTCCAGCTATCCTATGCCTATCATATGATATACCTGCTATTGTTTCATTTTGTCAGCCATAACCCTGATAAGAGCCGCCCGCCAAAACAGCTGGAACGGTTGAAACATATCATCCGCTATGTGGAGGAAAACTATCAGAAAAATATTACCTTAACGGAAATTGCAGAAAGAGAAGCTTTGACACCGCCTTATCTGTCTTTCTTTTTTGAAAAAAATATGAACATCTCCCTTATGGGTTACATTGCTAAGATTCGTTTGAATCATTCCTTTCCTTATCTGCTGGATACGGATAAATCCATTGAAGAGATTGCGGAAATCTGCGGCTTTCCGAACCAGCGCTCCTTCACCGCCCTCTTTAAAAAACAGTACGGCATGCTTCCCAGCCAATACCGGAAAATACATCTTAGCTCTGACACAAAAATGAATTCCATCCCCATGAATACTATTTCCCAGTATCTGAGCCTGGAAAAATATGATTTTTATGAAAAGCTCACCTCCTATTTACAGACGCCTAATGCAGCACCGGCTGCAGAGCCTGCTCTGAAAGTAAATTATTCTATAGGTGCCATAAAGGCTGGAAGTACAGGGAAGCCTCTGAAGAAAAATTATTTAAACTTCTGTTCCGTGGGACGGGCAAAGGAAATCCTCCTGGGCAGCGTACAGGCTATGTTAAAGACCCAGCAGAAGGAAATCGGCTTCCGGTATATTAAATTTCATGACATTTTCAGTGATGAGCTCATGGTCTATAAAGAAGATGCCAAGGGGCAGCCTATTCTTAATTTTAATATGGCCGATGAAGTATTTGACTATTTATTAAGTATTCAGCTAAAACCGCTGGTACAACTGTCCTTTATGCCAAGGTCCCTGGCAAAGGACCCGAATTCCACCATATTTGCCCTGCCTTTCTGTATCAGTGAACCAAAGGATGATAAAAAATGGGCTTATCTGGTCACCAGCTTTATTGACCATTTATTGGAGCGGTACGGCTTCGTCGAGGTTTCTCAGTGGATATTTACCTTCTGGAACGAAACCATGACAGGTCATCCTTTTGACTTTAAGGACGTACAGACCTTCCTCCGATTGTACAAAGTTACTTATGAGAGTGTAAAAAGCTGCAATTCTTCCCTTTTATTTGCATCCACCTCCTATATAAGTAACACCTTTCCTTCCGAAAATTACGACCTTTTTATGAATTTTGCCGCACAAAACAGCTGTAAGCCGGACGCATACCTTTTTCATTTTTATCCTCTTCCCTCCCATGCTTCCGGTATGGAATCCCAAATGGGCCTTCACAGCCTTTCCCTCAATTTAAGTGGTATGGTCTCCCATGATCCGAATAGCTTCGGTAATTATCTGAAGATGCTGAACCGTCATTTGCCGGATAGGAACAGGCTTCCCCTATATATTACGGAATGGAATTTAAGTTCCTCCCACAGGGAATGGCTGAATGATACCTGCTATGCCTCTGCCTATATTGTAAGGAATATCTGCAGGAACCACGATTTGTCGGATGGCTTCTGTCACTGGACTCTCTCGGATTGGATAGAGGAATTGGATTTTCCGGAGGAATTATTTCATGGGGGAGTCGGACATTTTACGAAGAATGGTATAAAGAAACCGGTATACTACGCTTACCGTTTCTTATCCGAATTAGGGGAAGAGCTGCTGGCAGAAGGCGAAGGATATTTTATAACAAAAGGCAGTGACGATTACCGTATTCTTTTATACAATTACTTTGATGTTTCCCCGGCTTACCGGGAAGGCTTTAACTTTAACATGAGCTTTACGGAACGCTATGACATATTTGCGGATACAGCAAACAAAGAATTTCAACTGGATCTGGAAGAAATAGCAGAAGGCAGCTACCAGATAACTGAAAAAATTGTAAACAGGCAATATGGAAGCTGTTATGACAAATGGATTGAAATGGGAGCCCATCCCTTGAACAGCCAGGAGGAAATCGACACCTTACGGGATTTGTCCAGGCCTCTTATTAAAAAGTCAAAATTCACTTCCGATAATTGTGTACTGCATTATCACGGGAATCTGGCTCCCCATGAAATACGGCTTGTCCTTATTCGGAAAATATCAGGATAGGTATTTTTATGTAATTTATAGCAGAGCTTTTTCCAATGGTATACCGGGAGAAAATGACCTCCTTTTAGTGATATTTTTTGACAGGATATTTATAGTATCTTTTCCTTAAACGTTATATAATAATAAAAACATATAGAATGGGGGATTTTATGGAGAATCTTAGGTATACAGCATCCGTAGAAAAATGGGACACCTTCGAAGCAGTCCTGCCAGGATTTCAGGACGGAAATCCTTTTAAGGACTATACTATTTACGGTGTCTTTGTTTCTGGCAATGAAAGAAAAACAGTGGATGGATTTTACGACGGAAACGGGAGATATATTGTACGTTTTATGCCCTCCTTTGAAGAAGAATATGAATTTACCATTAAAGGAACTTTTTCATCGGAAGAATACAGGGGGAATTTTAAAGTAACACCTTCCTCCGAAATTAATCACGGCCCGGTAAGAGTGGGCTCCCATCTTCACCTGGCTTATGAGGATGGAACTCCCTTCCACTGCCTTGGCACCACCTGCTATGTTTGGACTCATCAATCCACTTCATTACAGGAGGAAACCTTGAAAACCTTGTCGGAGAATGCCTTTAATAAGCTGCGCTTTTGCATTTTCCCCAAACACTACATTTATAATTTTCATGAACCAATCTCTTACCCCTATGAAGGTACACCCTGTGATTCCTCAGGGTTAAATGAAGATAATATTGTCTTATTCGGCGACAATGCCATTCCGGAAGGGAACCATTGGGACTTTCAGCGCTTTAATCCTGTACATTTTCAGAATTTTGAAGAGCGCATTAAAGATTTAAGGGCTCTCGGAATAGAAGCGGATATTATACTGATGCACCCCTACGACCGGTGGGGTTTCAGCCACATGTCCCCAGAGGAGGAAGCCTTTTATCTTCGCTATGTAATGGCCAGATTCAGCGCTTACCGAAATGTATGGTGGTCCCTGGCAAACGAATATGATCTGTTCTTCCATAAGTCAGTTGCCGACTGGGAAGCAAATGCCAGGGAAGTATATACCCACGACCCTTACGGGCATCTGCGCTCCATACATAACTGCCTGGAGTTCTATGATTATAGCAGGCCCTGGATAACCCACAGCAGTATCCAGCGTATCGATTTATATAAATCTTCGGAGCTGACGGATGAATGGCGGCTACGGTACAACAAGCCGGTCGTACTGGACGAAATCGCATATGAAGGTAATATCAACCAGGCATGGGGCAATATCAGCGGGCAGGAAATGACAAGACGCTTCTGGGAAGGATTTGTCCGAGGCGGATATCCCGGCCACGGCGAAACCTACCAGCATCCGGAGAACATCCTCTGGTGGTCCCATGGAGGCAGTCTCCACGGAGAAAGCCCGGCCCGTATAAAGTTTTTAGCAGAAATTATGCAGCAGACTCCCGGAAGCGGCCTGATTCCCGTTAAAGGTGAATGGGATGAGGTTGTCGGTATTGCTGACAACGGCGCCTATGCCATCCATTATTACAGCGGCTTCCGTCCCGGCTTCCGTACCTTCTCTTTTAAGGATAACCACAGCTATGAGGTAGAAATAATTGATACCTGGAATATGACAGTGGAAAATGCCGGTACCTTCCAGGGTAAGTTTAAAATAACTCTTCCCGGAAGAGAATTTATGGCAATACGTATTATCAGAAAATAGTATAAAAGGACTGTTTCATTTTAGCTTCTGTTGCTTAAGCGATAATGAAACAGTCCTTTTAAATTTACCCAACCTCTATCTGGTTTTCTAAACAGTCTTCCTTTTCTTCCTCCTCAAAGCTGATTGTCCTTCTCTTCCACTTTCCGGATAAAAAGAAGCATAAACTGATTATAACGGCACTTAGCTGTGCGGCGGGAGCTGCTAATCCTACTCCGAATAATTCTTTATTCAGAAGTATATACAGGAGATAAGCTGTGGGAATTCTTACTATAATTCCGGACAGCATGTTATTAATCAAAGTAAATCCGGTATGCCCAGCCCCGTTAAATAGTCCGTTCATACTAAAAGTAATGGGTATCAGCAAATAATCCAGGCTGTAGGCTTTCATATAAGGGATTCCCATGCGGATCAGATTCTCATCCTTTGAAAAGATACTTAATATTTCTCTTGGAAACATTACAGTCAAAATAAAGATCATATAAGACATGATGCAGGATATGCCCATTCCGTATAACCAGGTCTTCTTCGCCCGGTCTACTTTTCCGGCGCCAAAGTTTTGAGCACACATGGTGGATATGGCAGCGCTCATTGCTATGGCCGGCAGTATTGCAAAGCCGTTGAATTTCCCTACGGCACCTACTGCTGCGGAGGCTGTTACGCCGATGGAATTAACCAATGCCGTCATAAAAAGAAAAGAAAGATTTGTTATAAAATTCTGAACGGACATTGGTATTCCAATCTTCAAAATGGCCTTTAGCTGTATTTTACGAATGGCAAAGGAACTTAGCTTAAAGTCAAATACAAATTTCCTCTTAATCAAATATACAACACACAATAACAGGCTGATTCCCTGGGATATTACAGTAGCAATCCCTGCCCCTTTTGCACCCAGGCGCAATCCTCCGACAAGGATAAAGTCAAGGATAATATTAATAACGCAGGAAATGGTAACGAAATACAGCGGGCTCTTGCTATCTCCCATGCCTCTCATAATGGCGCTTAAAGCATTATATCCGAAGATAAACAGGATGCCGAGTGCGGTAACTATCAGAAAGCTCCTGGCTTCCGAAAATGCTTCTGCCGGTGTGTTTATCAGTTTCAGGATAGGGTCTGCGAACACAAGGATCAAACCTGTCATAACCACCGAAACAATGCATAGGGAGGTAAATAAGGTTCCAATAATCTCCTGCAGCTGCTTTGTTTTTCCAGCCCCCACTGACTGGGCAATTAATATCGTTGCTCCTGCACACAATCCAACTGCGACATTCATTACCAGGTTCGTCACCTGCCCGCCGATATTCACTCCGGACATGCTGTTCGTCCCGCAGAATTGTCCGACAATGACCATGTCAACAACACTGTATAATGTCTGAATAATGTTGGAGATGATAAAAGGAAATGCAAAAGTGATTAATTGTCTTACAACATTCCCATCTGACAAATTATTATATTTATACATATTTAGTTTATCCTGGCTTTTCCGATTATGTAACCGTTCATCTCCTCTCCGCTACCAATAACCAGTCTCCCTTCTCTTTCTTCACAGGTAATTCCCACTCCCCATCGATGGCTATCATATCTTCCAAGTATGCCGAATATTCTCCGGTACGGGGATTGAACCACATTGCCTGATACAATCCTTTCTGCAGGCCGTTAATTTTTGCCCCGGCTGTAAAATCCTCATAATAAACAAGGACTCTGTCATGGTTCTCACTGACTGTGACCAGCGGGGACAGCTTTACAAAAATATTTGCATTCTGGTTATTACCATCGTCTGCGTAGGGCAGGAATTCCTCAAAACGAACCTTCTCATAAAAAGCTTTCATATGGCCCATCTGCTCTGCGCCGATTCCATCAATTGCTTCATACCAGGTGATATCAAACCGGTTAAAAATATTGCCAAAGGGGCTTGCCTGTTCTTTTTCCAAGACGTTATCCCAGATTCCCTGTGCTCCGTAGGTATAACCGCAGCCTCCCAGCTGAATGGACATATAGGCTGCCCTTCTCAGCATATCCGCCGTACACAGGCGCGTCCCGTTTTCCTCTAAGGTCGAGCAAAATTCATAAAAGCATTCCCCTTCTATAAAGGGCTTTTTGGAGTACTTTTCAAGGAAATCCTGATAATCCTTTCTGCCGACCGTGAAGTCTCCATGTCCGGCCTGGTTGAGGGTAAAATCGAACCAAGCTTCCTCCTGATAATAATCCGCAAAAGGACGTTCATTGGTATAGTGGGCTGTCTGCAGGGTCCCATAACCATCTAATTTTTCCACATATTCCGCTACTTCACGCCATCCGTCTATGCACAATTTTCTCTCTTCGCCCCCATTATAGCCGGCGACCTCGCCTGCCAGGGTCCAGACGACCGGCAGGGCTCCGTACCTGGCTACAATATACCTGGCCAGTATTTTTTGCTGTTCGATATTATTCAGAATTGACATAGACCATGCAAAGCCTAAGGCATTTACAAGCCCCAGGTCCGCAAGGTAATACATGCGCCGGTCTAATTCCTGCTGATAAAATTCAATATTGGGAAGGCTTCCGTCTTTACCTTCCGTCCAGTAATATTGACTGCCCCCCATAAGGCGGTCACTTCTCAGATTTGTCTGATAGACATTAAAGCCCTGAGATACTCTTCTTTCAGCCATCCCTTTAAACATGCTTTTCATGTCCGGATGATTTGACCAGTCCCACCGTTCCTTATAAGCAAATTCCCAATGGGTATCCCCCAGCCAGAAAAAGGGAGTTCCGTCATCATGTATCAGATATCTTCCCGAAGGATGGACCTTTAGGAAACCGTGGCGGTAGATTTCTAAATCACCCTGATAATCCACACACTCTATTTCATCCTCCAGACCGTTTAAGCCGGAGGGTTCATCTGCCGTCAATTTATATTTCCATACCCCGGTCTCTGTAGGTGCAAAAGATATCTTATAAACATTATCTCCGTCCCAATATGCCTCTCTCCTAATCTGGCAGCCTGACGGAGCCGTAAATACGGCTGAAATATCCACATCCAGAAATGGATTGTTATAAGCGGCCTTGCTTTTGAATTCTAAAATAATCTGCCGCCACTTCTCAGTCTTCTTATTTGCAGCTTTCACTTTATAACCCCCTTTTTCCTGCCAGTTCTACAGCCATTTCAATTAATTCCTCCGCATCTTCACTGCAAATGAACCCTTTTGATATCTGTTCCCCGGTATCCTGTGTAACCAGTTTTCTGTAATTTTCAATGGTACCGTATAATTCCTTCAGCATGGAGGCTGAAAATGCTTCCTGATAGCCAAACAGACCGTCCTTGTCCGAGTCGGGATTTAACATACTCATACCGGGTTCTATCGTACTTGTACTGCAATAGCGTCCTGACGGGTAACCCAGCAGACACGTCCTGAGACCTCCAATTGTATTTCCAAAGGCATCCTTACAGTTCTCGCCCTCAGCGTCCACTTTAATACGTTCGCAATGACCGGGAGCAGCTCCTGTTCTGACCCAGTGAAATAGATTTCGAAAGGCTGCCGCATAAAGGAATTGTGAGGGATAATTATTTCCTTCCTTCTGTTTTCCCAGGTATTCGGGCAAATGATTTATACGGATTAAATCCGGGTCCTTTTGATAATAGTCCACATAGCTGTACACGGTGTCATGGCTCGCTCCGGTCACTTCATATAATCTGTATTTGAATTCCGTACTGTCACTGTCAGGCCGCATGGTCCTCCAGCTTTCAAATCTTCCGTTTTCACTTTCAGTCTGAACTTCTATAAAGGGCTGCCTGATCTTTTCAATTCTGGATAATCTGTAATTGTATTCCTGCAGCACCTCATACTGGTTGACCGGTATAACAAAGGAATGTACACCGCCGCCGGCCAGATATCCGTCAAAAACTGCCTGCTCCCTGGCAACTTCCGGCCGGTAGGCAAAGCTGTTTACATACCTGTATAGATAGCAGGCTGATTGGGACCAGCCTGTCAGGTAAAGATATTTCCTGGCGTATTGAAGCAAGGGGTTTTTCTTATCCTCCGAACGGATCAGCCAGGCCAAATCGGTAAGCATATCCCAAAACAAGCCTGTCTCGTAGGAAAAATCAACGTCGGATGCTGCCTTCCGGCCTTTTTGAAATTCTTCTATCTCACGGGAGGCCGGGTTTTCAGGATTGGGATTATTCCATGATAACCGCCCATACCTTTCTTTATCAAATTCCACCATTTTCTCTATGGTATTGGGCTTACTGGTAATACCGATATAAATATCACCCTTTCGCAGGAATTCTCTATGTCCTAAAATCCACATACGGTCAATTTCCATAAAGGAGGTAGGATTGATAATTTCTATAATGACATTACCGCTGGCTTTAGACGGGTCCTTGGGTGCACGAAGGACGAACCGGTTAACATAGGGGGCATCCTTTACAGCTATTTCTACGTTTCCATTTTGATCAGTTGACTGATATACATTGGCTGTGCCGTACATATAATATTCTGTTTCTTCATAGCCCTTCTGAGACAGCCCGCAATACTTTTCCGCACTGGCAAAGGGGTAACTGCTATTTGTAACAGGTATTTTCTCGATTTTTGTTATCATTTCCCTTATATTCCTTTCGATATATTCTGATTTTAAACTCCAGGTATTCATTCAATAAACATGACCTTGACTTATGATACCCGAATCACTTATTCTATTTTAAGCAGCAGGATTCTGCTAGCCCTTTACTCCTCCCAATGTAATTCCCTTAACAAAGTTCTTTTGAATAAAAGGATAGATAGCAACCACCGGCAAGATGCCAAGTGTCGCCATAGCCATACGTACAGTTGCCGTTGGTATCTGGGCCAGGCCCTGGCTTGCATTTGTCAGGCTGGATGCATTCTGGGATAATGCCTGAATATTTTGCATCAACCGGTTCAAGAGGTTCTGTATACTATATAAATCCGTGTTTTTTACCAAATAAATATAACCGTTATTCCAGTCATTCCAATATGCAATGCCCACAAACATACCGATGGTAGCAATAATTGGCTTTGCCATTGGAAGCGCAACGGAATACATTGTTTTAAATTCTCCAGCCCCGTCAATGTAGGCTGCCTCAAGAATTTCGTCCGGAACACCGGTAACAAAATAGCTTTTCATAAGAAGCACATTAAAGGCATTCATTAAAAGCCCCGGTACCAGCAGACCGGCAAAAGTATCCTTCACATGGAAGATATTTGTATAATTAATATAGGTGGGTACCAGTCCTCCGTTAAACAGCATGGTGAAAAACACCAGAAAAGTCAGGAGTCCGCGGAGAGGAAGGCCCTTTTTCGATAAGCCATAGGCCAGTAATGTGGTTATGACCAGACTGGAGGTTACTCCCACTGCCGTCAGCAGAAACGACATTCCATAGGCACGCATCACCACACTGCTGTTGGACTTAAAGACCCACTCATAGGCAAAAAGGCTCCATTTTTCAGGAAAAAAGGAATAGCCGTTCTGCAAGAGAGAAGCATTGTCTGTCGCAGAAGATATCACCATTAATATAATGGGTATAATCGCCAGCAAGGATAGAATTGTCATGATCAAATGACCAAATGTGTCATATATTCTAGCTTCTTTCGTTTTCATATTCACCTCCAACTAATCTCCTTAGATCAATGCGCTGTCTTTATCAACTCTGCGCACCAGCATATTTGCACCTAACACCAGGATAAATCCGATAACAGACTGATACAGGCCGGCTGCTGCGGACATGGATATATTGCCAAGCTGTAACAGACCGCGGTACACATAGGTATCAATGGTATTGGTGGTAGAATACAAGGCCCCCTGATTCATAGGCACCTGATAAAACAGCCCGAAATCGGAATAGAATATCCTGCCGACTGCCATTAACGTAAGCATAATTATCGTTGGTTTCAGCAGCGGTAGAGTGATATATTTAAATTGCTTCCACCTGTTCGCGCCATCCACCAAAGCCGATTCATAATAGGCCCTGTCAAAGCCCAGGATAGTTGCCAGATACACGATACAATTGTAACCGACACTTTTCCATGCACTTACAAAAATAATGATGAAAGGCCAGTACTTCGGTTCACTATACCAGTCAATCGATTTCATACCGAAAGCAGGCAGAAGTGAGTTATTTACAAAACCATTTTCAACACTAAAGAAGGAAAATACAAGGTATCCTATGATAACGGTAGATATTAAATTCGGCAGAAGAATCACGCTCTGGTATACTTTTTTCCTTTTTCCGTTAAGTTCACTTAATATAACTGCAACTAAAACAGCCATGATGGTATTAACAATGATAAACGCAACGTTATATAATATCGTGTTGCGGGTTATGACCCAGGCATCACTTGTTTTAAATAAATATTCAAAGTTTTTAAAGCCAATCCAATTGCTCCCAAAGATGCCTTTTCGGGCATTATACTGTTTAAATGCGATAACCAGACCCGGAAGCGGCATATAATTATTAATAAACAAATATAGAAAACCAGGCAGCATCATGATATAAATCGGAATAAAACGCTTCCATTTTCCCCACTTTATATGTAAAGGGTTTTTATTTAAATATGTTCTTTTGTTTTCTTTCACATCAGTCAAGCCATCATCTCCTTCTGTCTGTCAGGCTAATAATTGACAATGGTGGAATTCACCCCATCCCGGCCATTGTCAATTATTAATCATAATCCCAATAGTATTACTTGTTTTTTGCCGCAGCCCACGCATCAAGCTGCTTCTGCTTTTCGGCAATGATTTTATCAATGCCGGCCTTCTTCATTTTGGCATTCATTTCATCAATACCGGTTGCCGGATTCACAAAACCGTACTCAAGACTCTTTTGGAATTCATCATAGACATTTTGAACACTGGTCATTTCTGTAGCAACATTTGTCGTATCAAAGCTAAATCCTAGAGCAGCTGATTTTTTAGCATTCTCATTAAAGTTTTTCATATTCTCCCATAAATTAGGATCATTTCCGTTCCATATGTGAGTTATAAACTGGTTCGGCATTAACCAACCCACTGAATGGCTCCAGCCGGAATTTGTTGCATCCACACCATCGGCAAAATCAATCAGACCGCTGTCTAAAACTTTATAATGCTGTCCTTCAATTCCCCAGGCAAGAAGATTTGCCAAATCCGCATCCGTATAAAAAGCATTAAGTAAACGCATGGAAGCTTCCGCATTAACCGTATTGATGGAGATTGCCCAAGGGAAGGAGGCAACAGAAGAGGAGCTTATAAAGTCATCCATCGTCTGAAAAATCGTCATTGGCCTTCCGCATAAATTACTTTCCTGTGCCTTAATACCGGGTTTGCCGGTGGTATTATAGCTTATTAAGGTTCCGGCTTTTACAAGCTCACCTACGGCGGTAGTATCCGTTATTGCATCCTTACTGATATAACCTTTTTGATTGTAACCATAAATGCGGTTACATAGTTCCTTATAGAAATCACTGGTAAATACATTTTCAACCTTAAGCTCTTTTCCCCAATTCATTAATACACCGAATGCATTACCGCCAAGTAAATCAGCCTCTGTCAACTGAGCTATTGCCAAAGTCGTTGGTCTGTACAATTCAATATTAGGGTATTTTTCGTGAAGTTTTGTATAAATATCATCCAATTCTGCCTGGGTCACTTTCACAGTTTCTTTGCTTTCATCAACCGGATATCCGATACCTTTCAGATATTCCGTAGCAACTGCCGTGCTGCCACGGCCCCCAGCCATATCACGGTTATTCGGTACACCATACAGCTTGCCGTTTATGCGGCATGCGTCAACATATTCCTTTCCTACGGCATCTACAATTCCGGACCCATAGTTCTTTAACAGGTCATTATCTTCAAGATCCAGCAGATATCCCTGCTGAACCATTGAATTATAGCCACTTAATATGGTACTGATAATATCAACCTGCTCTCCGCCGGATAAGGCAAGGGTCATATTTTGTTTATAAGAGCTGCTGTCAGAAATCTGAAATTCCACTTCAATTCCATATCGCTCCTTTGTTATTGCATTAATTGCATCCTGAACTTTCTGTGTATCAGCCGGAGCACCTGTCCATGTCATAAAACTCATAACAAGATGTGTAATCTCCCCATTGCCTTTTTGATCCTCAGGCTTCTGTGTTGCTTCGTTTTTGCTGCCACCGGAAGTCTGGTCGTTCCCGGAATTTCCATTATTGGTCTTGCTGCATGCAGCCAAACTAAAAATCATAATAACCGTTAATAATAAAGCCAGTCCTTTTTTCATAACTATCCTCTCCTTAAAGATTATTTTTGTCATAGATGTTCAGTTGTTCTTCTGTGACAAATTCATTATAGATTAAACAACCTATGTAACAAAAGAATTATGCTGTTGTGAATTTGCACAATTATGCTATGATTTATCACCATTCTTTGACATCTTTGCAAACAGTTGCATAGCATTTTTCTATATGATATCATTATGAATAGGCAATATCCACAATACTCTACTGTAGGGGGTAATCAAATGAGCCATATCCGAATCCGCTCCTTGCGTGTTCGTCTGGGAGCCTTTATTATCTTAATTTTTATACTGCTCATTGCCCTGATGGCTGCAAATAATATCATTGCCTTCAGGGAAATCCAGAGTAAAATTTATGATTCCATGAAGGAGACTCTTACTATATATCAGAACAGACTCAATGCAAGTTTCAGTACAACCGAAAAATATTTGAAAAATTATGCCTATGACGATGGTGATATCCGCATCATAGATAAAAGCGACTTATCTTCCGAACAATACTTTTCTTCCGTTTACCATGTACAGAAAAGCTTCCGGTCGGCTTTATCCATTTATGCCATGGACGGCTTCTTCCTCTACTCTTTAGGAGGAGATACCTTTATAGAAGAGACACAATCCGATTCGGCATATAATACCTATAAGAATATCCAGAATGAAATATGCCGTAAATTAAAGCTTAATACATTCCTGACAAAGGAGAATAATGGCAAATGGTTCCCGGTAAAAATTAACGGTAAATATTATCTGTTTCGTGTTATACAGATACACAACAGTTATATCGGGGCCTGGATCAGTGTCAAAAATGCCCTGCAGCCATTAGTAGGCAAGGAATTGAACCAGAGCATCCTTCTGATAAATGACAAGGGAGTGGTGGTCAGCGATAAGCCTCCCATAAAAACACTTCCCATGGAGGGGCTTTCAGAAAACAACGGATATCAGTATACGGTTGTGAATAGCGTAAAGAATTTAATTGTTTCCTGTCAAATGGATTTTGGAAGGCTCTATATCGTATCGCTCATTCCTGAAAATCAGTTTTTTATGGATATCAATAAATATATTCCTTTTTTAATGGTGGTCTTTCTTATTGTAATATGCCTGATGGCACTGACTGCCTATATCATCAACCGGTGGGTGATTCATCCGCTTAACTATTTAAATACTGCCATATACTCCCTTAAAAGCGGAAATTTAGAGGCTCAAATCAAGGCCAATGGCGTATGTATCGAGTTTGAGGAGGTCAATAACGCCTTCAACGAAATGGTAAGTGAGATTAAAACCTTAAAAATCGATGTTTATGAGGAAAGCTTATCTAAACAGCAAATTCATATCCAATATCTGATGCAGCAGATTGCTCCCCACTTTTTGATCAATTGCTTGAATATGGCATACCAGCTGGCAGAAATCAACCGGACCGATTTGATGAAAATGATGCTAAAGGATCTGAGCCAGTACCTGCGCTACACCCTTTCCTCCGGACAAACCGTGTCCCTTAAGCAGGAAATAATGCATGTGGAAAATTATATCGAGCTGTCAAAAATACGGTATCCCAACAGTATAACCCTATATACGGACTTCATTCCTGAAACCATGCATGCAACGGTCATACCATTATTAATCCAGAACTTTGTGGAAAACACTGTTAAATATGAAGTTATGCTGGGAAAAGAGATAGCTGTTCACATCAGTTCTTCCCTTATCCAAAAGGAAAGCGGAACCTTCATAGCCTTTACAATCTGGGACACCGGCTGCGGCTTCAATAAGGAATTATTAGAGCGTTTAGAGGATATTGAGCAATATTCAAAGGATCCCTCCACAAAGCATATAGGAATCAGTAATGTGCTGCAGCGCGCTTCCCTGATATTCGGTCCTGAGAACTGCTCCTTCCATTTTTCCAACCGCCCGGAAGCAGGTGCTCAAATTGATATTGAATTACCCTTTATCCCGTTTTTTATTAAGGAGGAATTATTTTGAACTTACTATTAGTAGATGATGAGTATTACAGCACCGAAGCTTTACACGCTTCTATCGACAGCCTGCAGCTTGGAATCGATCATATTTATTGTGCTTATAACATGCAGCAGGCCCAGGATTTTTATCAGTCCTGTAAAATTGATATCATGATCAGTGATATTGAAATGCCTAAAGGAAGCGGATTGGATTTGTTGAAATGGGCTCGTGACAAAGGCTATCATACCGTAACCATATTCCTGACCTCCTTTGCCAACTTTGACTATGCCAGCAATGCCATAAGGCTGGAAAGCACCGATTACTTATTAAAGCCCATTGATAAAAATCAATTGTATGAGTGCATGATAATGGCGATAAATAAAGCAAAACAATTGGAGGCCCAGGAATCCTACAGGGAAAAATCCAGGTACTGGGACAGCAGTAAAAAGAAATTGGAAGAACAGTTCTGGAGTGATTTGTGTACACAGATAATCCCTCCGGAATCCGGGCAGATAGCAAAGGAGCTAACGCAATACCATCTGCCTCAGACATTGCTGTCCGAAAGCTTTTACATTACATTGCTCCATGCATATATCAAAAAACCGGAGGAACGGTGGGAAATCAATTTATATGAATATGCAATCAAAAATGTAATCAGCGAAGTACTGGATACTGACGGTATTTCACCCTATCTGGCACGTATCAGCGAGAAGCAGTTTGTTATTATCCTAAAAAAAGCGGATATCGCCAACCGTTCCCGGTACATACAGGTATGCGCTCAGATAATTCCTGCTCTTACAACATCTTTGCCCGGCCTGTTTCAATTATATATCGGCAGTGAGAACTCCCTGGAAGATTCCGGCCATTCCTTTAAAAGCTTATACGACTTTGCACGTAACAATATCAGCGAGGATTGCAAGGTCCTTGATATCACGAAAGCCCCGGCAATGAAATACTATGCCAATACCGCCTTCCTGAATGAATGGACCAATATGCTGATGCAGCATAAAAAATCGGAAGTAAAGGAACAGGCGCTGCATTTTTTAAGTGGGCTGCAAAAATCCGGCATGGCAAACCGGAGTGATTTAATTCGATTTAACCATGATTTTCTGCAGGTCATTTATTCAATATTGGAAAAGAATGGTGAATCAGCCCACCAATTATTTGATAACAGTACCTCCGAGCAAATATTTGAGCAGGCTTGTAATTCCGTAGAGTCCCTGGAGACCTGGTTATCCCATGTAATAGATGTATTTGACAGCTGCCTGTCTGCAATAAATCAGTCCGATTCGTCCATCGAGCTTATTAAGAAATATATCCGGGAGCATTTGGAGGATGATTTAAACCGTAAAAAACTGGCCTCCCTTGTCTATCTGAGCCCGGACTATCTGTCCCATGTATTCAGTGAGAGAACGGGAGAATCCCTATCCACCTTCATACTGAATGAAAGGATTAAAAAAGCAAAAGAGTTATTATTATTAAGCCAGAAAAGCATAAGAGACATTGCCCTGTTAAGCGGGTTCCCCAATATATCCTACTTTTCGAGGCAGTTTAAAAGCTTAACCGGGAAAACGCCGCAGGAATTCAGGAAAAAATAACCTAAAATTAAAAAGAGCAATTTGATTTTCTTCTACACACCGGCTGCCAGACACATACAAATCTGGTAACATATCATTCAAACGGTATATTACAGTAAAATCAAATTGCTCCCTCTATAAGCTAAGTTATTTGCAGCTGCCTCTTTTTGAGATTATTCTTCGCTACTCATTCAATACAATTGCCACAGCCTTTTTCCATGCCTCATACTTCATACCCCTATCCCGGGAGGACATTTCAGGCTTGTAACTCTGATAGGATAAATTCTGAAACACTTCTTCCTTATTATATAATCCCACAGCAATTCCTGCCATATAACCGGCTCCGATTGCCGATAATTCCTCACTGCTTGCCACGCAAACAGTCGTATCCGCCAGATCACTTTGAAACTGCATCAAATATTTATTCCGGGTTGGCCCGCCGTCCACCCGCAGCTCTTTGATTTCTGTATTACTTGCCAGTTCCATGACCTTTAGAACATCGGTAATCTGGTATGCAATGCTTTCAACGGATGCTTTTATGACTTCAGCCCTTCCTGTGGAGCGGGTCATTCCATATAACAGGGCCTTGGCATCCCCTCTCCAGTAAGGAGCCGATAATCCCGTAAAGGCAGGGACCAGTATGGTCGAGTCTTCCTTGTTTGCCGTCTTAAGCTGCTCTTCCAGTTCTTTTGGGTTCTCAATCATATGCATGTCATTCTGCAGCCAGGTAACTACAGCACCGGTATAATTGATATTTCCCTCTAACACATATTCTGCCTTTCCATCAATGCGCCATGCCAGGGAAACAGCCAATCCGGAACTGGTTTCCAAAGGCTCTCCGCCAATATTCATCATAATGGACGAGCCTGTTCCATATGTGGTCTTAACCATTCCCTTTGTATGGCATCCCTGTCCGAATAAGGCCCCATGGGAATCCCCAAGGACTGCATAAATGGGTATTTTTTCGTTCAAATAGCCCTCAAAATCCGTATATCCAAAGCAGGAATTGCTATCGCAGATTTCCGGCAGGGCTTTTAATGGAATTCCAAACATCCCGCACAGCTCTTCGTCCCACTTAAGGGTATGCAGATTTAATAATTGTGTCCTGGAGGCATTGGTATAATCCGTTTTAAAGCTTTTTCCAGCTGTAAGCTTATACAGCAGCCAGCTATCCATTGTTCCCAGGTGGTACTCCTCTTCCCTGATTTCATTCTCGATCAGCCATGTCATTTTAGAGGCTGAAAAGTACGGGGATAAGGGAAGTCCTGTCTTTTTGCAGATTTCTTCTGCTTTCTCTTTGAGCCTTTCCGCAATTTCCTCCGCCCTTTTGCATTGCCATACTACAGCATGACCAATGGCCTTGCCGTTCTTATCCCAGGCGGCCACGGTTTCTCTCTGATTGCTGATTCCGACTGCCTGCAAATCACTCTTTGCAATGCCGGAGGCTTCCACCACAGCTTTTACTGCCTTTTGCAGATTTTGATAGATTTCTTCCTGATTGTGGGATACCCAGCCCTTCTCGTTAATAATCTGTTCATGGCTGCAATCTGCCCGCCCTGTAATTTTTCCTTTTTCATCAAGGAGGACCGCCTTTGTTGCCTGCGTACTCTGGTCGATGCTTAGTATATACTTCATGTATTACTCCATTTCCTTCTCGATGGCTTTTGCGATTCCCTCACTGTCAAGCCCATAATATTGAAAGATTTCCTTATTCGTTCCCCCAATGATATGACCGTCCGGCAGGGAAAGGTTAATTACCTTTCCGGGGCAGTTTGCAGATACAATCTGCGCTGTAATACTTCCAAGCCCTCCATGGGGCGCATGCTCCTCCACCGTTACAACATGTTTTGCATTTTTCGCCGCTTTTATAATAGCTTCCTGGTCTATGGGTTTGATGCAGTACATATCGATAACACCAACACTTAAGCCTTTTTCCGTAAGCTTTTTTTGTGCTTCCACAGCATAGGGCACCATCTCTCCGCAGGCTATAATGACAGCATCTTTTCCCTCGGAAATGATATTTGCTTTATCCAGTGTAAACTCCATATGCTCTTCGTATACATCCTCCGTAGCGGAACGGCTGACACGTACATAGGCAGGCTTTTCATCCTTTAAGAGGGCTTCTATGAGCCTGGCCGTCTGAAAGCGGTCACTTGGCAGATATACTCTCATTCCCGGCAGAGAAGCCATGGATGCAATGTCCTGGCAGGAATGGTGCGTCATACCAAGAGCCCCATAGCTGACTCCACCGCTAATACCAATCAGTGTTACATTTGTACCCGAATAAGCAACATCCACCTTTGCCTGTTCATAGCTCCTTGTAGATAAAAAACTGGCAGGAGAGGCAGCAAATACCTTCTTCCCGCAGGAGGCAAGTCCCGCTGATACGGTAACCAGGTTCTGCTCCGCAATTCCAAGCTCGATAAACTGCTCCGGATACTGGTCTGCAAAGGGCGTTAAAGCAGCGGAGCCTCTGGAATCCGAACATACTACCAAAATGTCCTTATCCTTCTTCGCAGCTTCTGTTAATACATCACAAATCACCTGTCTGTTGGCTATTTTATTCACAGTAACACCTCCTCTAACTCTTTTACTGCCTGCGTATACTGTTCCTCCGTCAAGACACCATGGTGCCAGCCTTTTTTATTTTCCATAAAGGATACACCTTTTCCTTTTACCGTATGTGCAATGACAACGCTTGGTTTTCCTTTAAATTCAGCTGCAAGCTTGTAGCCGTCCAGTAGTCCCGGACAGCTGTTGCCATCCTGTACATCTATTACATTCCAGCCAAACGCTCTGAACTTTTCACCAAGATCATCACTGCTTAATACTTCTTTCGTCAGTCCGCTTATCTGCAGCCCGTTCAAATCCACGGTGGCACAAAGGTTATCAAGCTTATAATGGCTGGCTGCCATCATTGCCTCATAATTAGAACCTTCTGCCATCTCTCCGTCTCCAAGGACCACATAAGTACGGTAGGAGCGGCCATCCAGCTTGGCTGCAAGGGCCATTCCGACACCAAGGGCTATTCCGTGCCCAAGGGAGCCTGAATTCATCTCAATTCCCGGCACATCGGTATTGGGGTGCCCGATAAATCTTGAGTTAAAAGCACTGAAGGTCTTGATTGCTTCCTGTTTGTCAAAATATCCCCTGTCCCCTAACACCGCATATAAAGCGTCCGTACAATGACCCTTGCTCATGATAAAGCGGTCACGGTCCGGGTCCTTCCTGCTGTCCGGTGAAGTATTCAAAACTTTATAATAAAGAACAGTCAGGATATCAATTACGCTTAAATCTCCTCCAACATGGCCCGCTTTTGAATTGTAGATCATTTCAATGATATCACGCCTCAGTTCGTATGATTTTTTTGTGAGACTGTCCATATATACCTCTTTCTGCGCTGTCTGGCAGATTCACTGATGAATCTCTATTACAGGTTTGTGTGCGCAGCGCTGACACAAACCAACTGAAGGTAAATGATTAAATTCCCCGGAAACCTGATGTGAATTATTCGCCGCGGATATATGCTTTTACCTCTTCTTCGTTGTCATCGTATAAATCAGGACTGATGCCTATATATTTACAGGCTTCATAAAGCACCGGCACCACATCCCTGTGAATACCTACACAGTGATGGATGTATGGGCCTTCCACAATTTTAGCCTCCAGCTTTTTCAGGTTTTTCACTTCAACCCATACATAGGTCCCCTTTGTATAGGGACCGGGGATTCCCTTTGCATTTCCAAGCAATAAGGAGTATTCTCCGTTATCACCGTCAAATCTGCACAGTGTCATTTCACCATGCTTTGCCTCAGCTTCCACTGCCCCCGGATGACGAAAGGCCAGGGGATATCCTATCTTAGGCTTGCAGGAAGCACAGGAAATGGGCCAGGGACCGCAATGCTGCAGCAATTCTCCGTTTTCATTGTCCGGATGCCTTACGGTCCAGTCCGCAAAGAAGGTGCGGGCCTGATCCATCCCAGCTGCTTCGCACATAATTGCCGTAACCGCCCCATGGATATCCGTTTCACATACGACCGGAAGACCTTCTTCATTTAATAAACTGTTTGCTGCGCAGGGCATGATTCCCAATTCTCCCTGCAGGGCATTCCAGCATTGGATTGCAATGGCATTGCATCCATACTGGTCAGCAAGCTTCCTCATTGCCACTTTTAATGCCGCAATACTTTCCAATTCCTCGTCCTTTACAGCTACTTGGAAGTTCTCCCTGCAATATGCCATTACCTTGCTCACTTCCGCTTTTTCTTCCTTTGCCCTTTTTACCTCTATCGTTAACTCGGGAATCGGAATGGGCGCCAACTGGATATTGAATCTTTCCAGCAGTTCTCCTTCATTGCACATGGTCGACCAGAAATCATAGGGTCTGGGCCCAATCTGAAGTATCCTGGTATTGCGAAAGGCTTTCACTACATTACAAACCGCGAGGAAATTCCGGATACCCCGTTCAAATTCCGAATCCTCCAGCCGGCAGTTGGTCAAATATGTAAACGGTACCTGAAAGCGGCGCAGAACTTTTCCCGTTGCAAACAATCCGCACTGGCTGTCACGAAGTCTGATACCATTTTCGTCCGGCCTCTCATCTCGGGGTCCCCATAAAAGCACAGGCACACCAAGCTCCTTCGCCAAACGGGCCACTTCATATTCTGTTCCGAAATTTCCATGGGGGAAAAATAATCCGTCAACCTTCTTTTCCTTAAATTTAGCGGCAATTTTAATTCTGTCATTTTCATCGTGCAGCAGTCCGTCTTCCGCAATATCATTAATGTCTACAAAAGAAACACCCAGCTCTTTTAATTTACTTCTGGTCAAATCTGCATATTTCACTGCATCCGGTGCTGAAAATATACTTCTTCTTGTTGGTGCAAATCCCAAAACGATATTCTTCATATTTTTTCACCTCAAAGTTATATTTGATATTACTATTATTAAGTGAATTATACTTAATTTCAATAAACTATTAAGTTTTTATGCCCTCAATCGTTGACTTAATTCACTTAATCTCCTATACTTAACAGTAAAGAAATACCTACTGAAAGGTGTATATCATTATGTCAATTACAGCGAAAGAGCTTGCTAAATTACTGAATTTATCTGAAGCTGCTATCTCAATGGCACTTAACAATAAACCAGGTGTCAGCACAAAGACCAGAAAAATGGTCACGGAAGCAGCAAAGCAGCACGGTTATGATTTTACCCGAATAAATGAAGATAACACTGCCCTCCCAAGCACCAACGGCACTATATACTTTATTATTTACCGTAAGCATGGTGCGGTAGTTTCTGACACCCCCTTTTTCTCCCAGCTTTCAGAAGGAATTGACTGCGGGTGCAAACGGGCAAAGTATTATCTGAATGTCTATTATTTATACGAGGGTGATGATATAGAGAGTCATTTGACCCAGATTCTGAATCAAGGCTGCAAAGGTATTGTTCTGCTGGGCACAGAAATGAAAGAAGAAGATTTCAGACCCTTTTCCAAATTGACGCTTCCGCTGATACTGCTTGACAACTATTTTGAAACGATAACAAAGGACTGTGTATTGATCAACAATGTCCAGGGTTCTTATCAGGCGGCAAACTACCTGATTTCAAAATGCAAATCCCAGCCCGGATACTTGCACTCCTCCTACCTTATTAATAACTTCAGCGAGCGTGCCGACGGCTTTTATAAGGCAGTCCGTGCCAATGGCATGTCCACTTCAAAGTCAATCGTACACCTGCTGTCCCCTTCCGTGGAAGGTGCCTATGCCGATATGCTGGCTCTGCTGGACCAGGGAGAGGAAATTGCAGGCTGCTATTTTGCAGATAACGACTTAATCGCTGCCGGTGCAATAAAAGCCTTTCGGGAGCGCGGCTATAAAATCCCCGGCGATATTTCTGTTATCGGCTTTGATAATATGCCGGTCTGCACTTATATTGAGCCTAGTTTAACCAGTATAAATGTTCCCAAGCAATACATGGGTGAAATGGCAGTTCAAAGACTTGTATCTATAATCGGTGCCAAAGAATTTACTCCTGTTAAGATTGAAATTTTAACAAATTTAGTGAAGCGGAAATCCGTTTAAAGAACTACACCCTGCTTCACGGCAAACGCATGAAGGAATTAATTGTAATTAACCAGATGAGTTTGGCTTACATTTAAGAATTTTCCATTGAAGGGTTCTTAATGACACTTAACTGGCAGCAGTTGTTCCTAGCAGAAAGGATACCATTGTTTGAGCGTATTCCAGCGAGTTTGGTATCCTTTCTGCTGCCAGGAACAACCGCTGCCGGTTTAGTAGATTTTAGAACCCTGAACAGGAAAATTCTTAAATGTAAGCCAAACTCATCGGAAGCTTACATAATTATCCTTCATGCGTTTGCCGTGCACCCTGCTTACTGTCTCATTGATTTTTTGAAAGCACAGGAGTATAATCATTGTAAATTGGTATTTCCTGTAGATACCAATACAGCGGGCAAAGAAAAAAATATCAGAAAGGATGCCACATAATCTTCGCTCCTGTTATTACGGCAATACTGCAGCTGTCTGCGGTAGGATGATAAAATATGAAATATTTAAAATTTCTATTACTATGCATTCCTTTTTCCATTGCTGGTTATTATCTGAAATGGAACTCGACACTCACTTTTTTCCTGGTATGCTTTTCTATTGTACCTTTAGCAGGATTTTTAGGCAGTGCCACAGAGGAAATAGCTGTCTACACAGGTCCAAAACTCGGTGGCTTCCTCAATGCGACCTTTGGAAACGCTACAGAACTGATTATCAGTTTTTTTGCCATAAGAGCCGGTTTATATGAAGTGGTAAAGGCCTCTCTTGTAGGCTCCATACTAGGGAATATTCTTTTAGTCCTTGGCTGCAGTATTTTCGCAGGGGGGTTAAAACACAAGGAACTAAAATATGATTCCCAGCTTGGAAGCTTTACTGCCACCATGCTGCTCTTTGCTGTAATCGGACTTTCCATACCCGCTGTGTTTACATATCATGTATCCGAAAAGCTTGTCTCCTCCGATTATGAAAATTTAAGTATCATAACCAGTGTTATCATGCTCATTATTTATATCCTTGGTATGATATATTCCTTTAAGACGCAAAATGACCTATATGGAGTGGAGCATGCGGAGGATATCGATTCCAAATGGAGTCTGAAATTAAGTATCGTAATCCTTGCAGCCTGCACTGTTCTGATTGCCTACGAATCGGAACTTTTAGTTGATACCATTAAGCCCATGACCTCCTCTGCCGGAATATCACAGATGTTTGTGGGTATTATCCTTATTCCTATCGTAGGAAATGCAGCAGAACACAGTACTGCCGTTATCATGGCCCTTAAAAATAAGATGGATATTGCAATAGAAATTGCCGTCGGCTCCAGCCTTCAGATTGCTTTGTTTGTAATTCCCATCTCCGTTCTTATCAGCTTGTTCTTTACACCAATGAGTATTGTTTTAAAGCCCGTAGAGCTGTTCTTACTTTTCTCCAGTGTACTTATCGCCAACCAGATCGTAAAATCCGGAAGGTCCAACTGGATGGAAGGGCTGAAGCTAATATCTATCTACATCATAGCAGCAGCGGGATTTTTTATAATCGGATAGAAAGGATTTTAAAAATATGACAGATGAAATGCACAATCTTAATACAGATTTTAAAGAGCTTTTTTCAGAGAACAGGCTTGATGAACTGACTGAGCTGCTGGATACAACCTCTCCTGATGTCGTTCATACCATAACCAGTTTTAATTTTGATATTGTTAAGGGCTATCTGGATTCGGAGGAATTCCATCTGCTAAAACAGTACATCCGCTTTGTAGCCTTCACAAGTTTCCTCTGTGAATATGCGGGCCGCCGGCAAATCCTTTCCGAATCAGCCTTTCAATCGATGTCACACAGCTTTAACACTATTTTAGAATACATTCAGCAGAACAAATAAATACCGTATATTTTTCAGTTCTTTGTATATGCTAAGTAGAACTGAAAGGAGTATTTATTATGAATATTGAAAAAAGTAAAATTCAGACTCATACAAACAGTCAAAAGGATGGCACTGCAAAGGACAGCACCCTTGATAAAATCAACCTCGATTATGACTTTAATACGGAATATGGCGACGGTGATATCCCGGATATTGATAAACCATCCGGTTCCAGCAGGGATAAGGAAACAGACACCTGAGCTTTTGCATCCAAATGCTATGGCAGGAAGCCGGCATCTGCTCCTGCCATAGCACAGATTTTACTTGCCCCCTTATAGCAGATATCGTATAATGAAGTCGTTCTTAATTCCTACACCTATGAAGGAGTACATAATGAAACAGATCAAAAAAGCAGCCCTTGCGCTAATAACTGCTGCCTCCCTTGCCCTGTCGCCGGTCGCAATCCCTTATACACCGGTTATCAGTCAGGTACAGGCAGCCACCGTAAAATTGAATACTACAAAAGCTACATTGTATACAGGAAATACAATGACATTAAAAATTGCCGGAACCACTTCAAAGATAAGCTGGACAAGCAGCTCACCTAAAGTTGCAAAGGTATCAGGCAAAGGAGTCGTTACCGGGCTTAAAGCCGGACATGCTGCCATAACGGCCTCTGTCAGCGGAAAAAAATATACCTGCAGCATTACAGTAAAAAAACCCTCCATTAACCAGTCAGCTTTAAAGCTTTCAAATGGAGATACTGCAAATCTAACAGTAAAAGGAGCAGTTGGCTCACTGACCTGGAAGAGCTCAAATCCCAAGGTCGCTGCCGTAAGCAGCAAGGGACTGGTTACAGCCAAGTCTGTTGGAACTGCCACTGTAACCGCCAGCGGCAAACATAATACATATACCTGCAGGGTAACCGTAATAAAGAAGGTGTCCAGAATTTCCTCCAGTGCAGCTGCCATTACCTTGAACCAGGAAAGCTATGTGACTGTTACCCTGAAGAACTCTACACAGGATGATACCGTACTTTATGATGTTGCCAATGAAAATGTTGTTTCCTGTAAATGGGGCGACTGGGCAGATGATGAAGACAGTTTAAAGCTCTATCTTATCCCTAAGAAAAAAGGCACCACTACCGTAACCGTAAAAACGAAGACCGGAACGGATAAAGCAACCTTCCAGGTTACAGTGGGAACAGATTCCCGCGCATCGGCAACAGCTCCTGAGGCCACCAAGATTGCTGAAAAATGCTCACCTTCCGTTGTGCAGATAACCACTGATATCGGAATTGGTACCGGCTTCTTTATTGATAAGGGAGTAATTGCTACAAATTACCATGTTATCAAGGGTGCTTCCATTGTATCGGTAGAGCTTAAAGATGGAAAGGAATATACCGTTAAAACAATCCTTGGTTATGATGAAGATTTGGATATGGCCCTTTTAAGCCTGCCAGGTGTTGGAACACCTCTTACTATCAGTAAATTTGCTCCGAAGGCAGGAGATACTGCCTATGCTATCGGAAGCCCCATGGGTCTTGAAAATACTTTCAGCAAAGGCATTATATCAAATGCCTCCCGAATAGCAGAGGACGTTGATTACATACAGACAGATACCGCACTCTCTACCGGTAACAGCGGAGGACCTCTCCTGAATGCATTCGGTGAAGTAATCGGCATTAATACAATGCAATACTCCGAGGGACAAAATCTAAATTTTGCTCTCAATATCACTCAGTTATACCGCATAAGCACATTGGATCCGGTTCCCGTCAGCAGCCTCACTGAAGACAGTGATACGGATTATTCCAAAATAACCATTAACGAAGATACTTCAAAAAGTAAAAGCATCGCTACTGCTCAGGACCTGCCTGACGGCTACTATGTCACAGGAACTATCGATCCTTCCGCCGATTCCATTGGAACGGATTCTTACCGGATAACCCTTGATAAGTATTCCCGTATCGGCGTTATGGCCGCTACGACCACCGAATATCCTACGGACCTTAAAAATATGCATCTTATTATTGCAGATTCCAATAATAAGGCTATACTGTACGATTATACAGATGACGATAGTGACGGATTTTTAAATATTTTCGCCGACCTGCCAGCCGGTACCTATTATATACAGGTATGTACCATGCCAGGTAAAATCTATGTTCCATTGCCTTATTTTATCTTTTACAATCAATACAAATTAAAATAATGATAAAATGATGAAAGAAGCTGTTGTGTACTATCTCTATACAGGTTTTCCCCTGTAAAGAGCGTACGGCAACAGCTTCTTTTAGTTTACTTCGCTTTTACTGCCTTTTCTTCCTTTCTCTATTTCCTGTTTCTTTAAGGAAGGGTATTTAATTTCGCACTGACAGTATTGGCAAAATCATAATTGTTGGTGGCATCCCAATTAATGGACCAGGTCATTGCACCACGCAGTGCAGGATATGTTCTGGGCGGTTTATAGGAGCCGCCCCCAGTACCCTTTGTAAGGCAATCCAGAGCCGAATTCACAACACTTGGAGCAACATAGCCGCCTCCGGCTGCCCTCGTAGATGCAGGCAGTCCAAGACCAACCTGGTCAGGACGAAGGCCGTTTTCCAATTGGATAGCTGCCAGAGCTGTCAGGAAGTCCACAGAGCCCTGGGCATATACCTTGCCATCCTGTCCCAGCATAGTGCCGGAGTTATAGTACTGGGTATTTACAACGGTCAAAATATCCTTGATATTCAAGGCAACCTGGAAATAGCCTGAACCAACTGACTGCATGTCAAGAGTCTGGGGAGCCATGGTAATAATCAGACCTGAGCCTGCTTTTGAAGAAAGCTGGCGTAAGGCGGAGGTCATATAGGCAGCATTGATTCCATTTTCCAGATCAATGTCCACACCGTCAAATCCGTATTTTGTCATTAATGAATATACACTGTTGGCAAAATTCGCAGCGGAGGCTTCACTATTTACACTGATGGATCCTGTTTCACCACCTACAGAGATTATAACCTTCTGTCCCTTTGTTTTTGCCGCTGCAATATCATTGATAAACTGCTGTTCCGTATAGCCTCCCAGCTTGGAAGCAAGGCTGGAATCCAGTCTAAAGGTTACCTCCCCTGCATTGGCTGTTGCTTCTGCAAAGGCTACAGCAATAATATTGTAGGTCTGGGGAACATCGCTGAGCTTAAGGCACTTTGCACCATTATCAAAGTTCTGCCAGTAACCGGTCAGAATGTGAGCAGGAAGCCCTGTCTGATTCTTTGAAATGGTATAGGCACTGCTCACTACTGCTGAGTCCTTCAAATTGGAAGCAGTTGCATAAGCCTTGATCGTAGTTGCAGCTGTCACTGCAATGGCTCCGGTGTATACCTTGGAGGCTGCTCCGGGAGTGGTTCCATCGGTTGTGTAGCGGATTGTTGCATTACCTGTTGCACAGGTAAGGGTTACATCCACATTTCCGTAATAGGTTCCGCCAGCCGGTGAAAAAGCCGGAGCTGCTGTTGTATCACTCTTATTAATGGTATAAGTGGCAGCAGCGGTCTGGGAATCATTCATACCGGAAAGAAATGCCTTGGCCTTTACTGTGGTAGTGGATGAGATAGCAATAGCTCCTGTATAGGCTGCCGAGGAAGCCGTAGGTTCACTGCCGTTTAAGGTATAGCGTATCGTACTCCCGGCAGTGGAGCAGGTAATTGTAACATTCTGGGCCGTTGTATAGGTCCCTCCCCCAGGACTAAATACCGGTGTTGCTGCTGTCTGGGGCGTCCCGCCGTTATATAAGGACCAAAGGGCAGGTACGATCGGCGGTTCCCAGCCGGTAAGCGCCGTATGCGCCTGGATGCATTGATAGTTACTGTCTCCATAGGAAACAATGTCACCTACCTTATAGGCAGTTCCTGCCTGCCAGGCTGGATAGGCTGCTTTTACGGCGGCATGGGATGACAGGGTAAAGACCATAACAAACATGATGATAACAGCAGTTGTTTTTATCAGCTTTTTTCTATTCATATTCTCTCCTCCTATAGAAGCTGCCTATTACACTAAATTCCATAAAGCCGGTACGGCAGCGGGTGTCCATCCTTCCAAAGCAGTATGTGCCTGGATGCATTTATAGGTTTTTCCCTCATAGGTTACAAGATCTCCTACTTTATAAGCAGTACCCGGTGCCCATGCTGCTGTCTGTCCGGAATTTATGGTATAGCTCTGGGTAATGGTAGCTGAACTGGTCATGCCGCTCTTGAAGGCCTTAGCCTTTATGGTAGTTGTAGCACTTACCGTAAGAGCTGACGAATACAGAGGGGATGAAGCAGCAGGCTCTGAGCCGTCGGTGGTATAATGAATTTCTGCTCCTGACGTTGCGCAGCTGATAGCTACTGTCTGAGCACTGGTATAGGTACCGGCTGCCGGGTTGAATACCGGTGCTGCCACTGTCTGGGCAGTTCCTATGGTATAATCAGCCGTCACTGTTGCCGAGCTGTTCATACCGCTCTTAAAGGCTTTTGCTTTTACAGTAGTTGTTGCACTTACCGTAAGAGGGGAAGAATACAAAGGAGAGGAAGCAGCAGGCTCCGTACCGTCTGTTGTATAACGGATTTCAGCCCCTGAGGTAGCACTGGAAATTGTTACAGTCTGAGCGCTGGCGTAAGTTCCCCCTGCCGGACTGAATACCGGTGCTGCCGCTGTCTGGACGTTACTTCCAATCAGCTTTTGGAAAGCAAGGCTTGTCATTTCATAATTACTGGTATCGCCTGAGATTTCCCAAACAATCAAACCGCCATATCCATTGCTGTTAATATAATCACATCTGGCACTTAAGGAAGTGGTATCCTCATAGCTTAGAACAATTCCCTGGGATGCATTATACAGCCATGGAGTCTTGGTAGTATCATCCCTGTATTTTATATAGCCATTCTGGTTCTCCATGGTCTTTAAGGTGAAATAGGGATACTGTCCTCCCGGTGACTGAGGATTGTCCCAGGAGCCTGTTGCTGCTCCTGTAGCATTTCCATACATTCCGTTTACTCCGCCCGTAACACCCTTCCAGCCTCTGGAATAATAGGGTGTTCCCACATACAGCTTCTCAGCAGGAATCTTATAGACCTGCTGCAAAGTCTTCATGGCAGAATCCGTATTATACCTGTTCTTAATATCAATGGGAGAAGTGCCGGAAGGATCATTGGGATTTGCATAGATGGGAGACTGGTGGTTCGTTGTCGTTTCCCATGCTCCGTGCATATCGTAAGTCATAACATTTAACCAGTCCAGATACTGGGCATAAACATTCGGTTCCTGCAATTCCAGCTTGTCATAGCCGGAAGGAGCTGCTATTGTCAGCAGCTTGCCGCTTAACCCATTATTATTATATGCCTGGCGGATTTCACGCAGCAATGAAGTGAAATTCTGCTTATCCTCCGGTCCCCCCGGGCATCCTTTGTCATACTGGTCATTCGGGTCTGCTGCCCTGTTAACACCGGGATATTCCCAGTCCAGATCAATTCCGTCAATAAAGGGATATTTTTTCAGAAAATCAATTACACTCTGGATAAATACAGCCCTGCTGGAAGAGGTGGCAGCCATTGCATGGAAATTCTGGCCCCTTGTCCATCCTCCAACAGATATGATTATTTTCACATTCGGATAGAGATTCTTATAGTACTTATACTCTCCGAAATGTCCCCTTAACTGATTGGTATCCCATCCCTCGGAATGATCCATCATTTTGTCAAAGTCAGCAAAGGTATCTGTGGATGCCAGTTTAAAGGAAGAATCCACCTCAAAAAAGGCATGGTTGATAACCGTAATCTTATCCCAGGGCATCATGCCTACGGTTATTGAGCGGTGGGCACTGTTATAGATCCCCCAGTTCGGGAAATAAACAACAATGTTTTTCCCCGAAGCAGCCTTCGCAGTATCTGCGCCGGCAGGTATCATTGTTACCAATAAGGCAAGTGCCAATAATACCCCTATCATTTTTTTGATTTGTTTCATAAATTAACCCCTTTCTTATAATATATACTCAACATGGCAGCTGATAACCTCCGGATAAGGACCAATTCTCCCCCTTCCTTCATCCAGGTATTGGTTGTTATTTACTGTCACGTAAGCCGATAGGAATATACTCCCCCTTTACTTCTAAAAGATAATTACAGCAGTATTTCAGATATCCCAAAAAATATTTTATTTCATCAATATTCTATGTTATTCTGTTTTTTTCGACATTGTTATGATAAATTAACCTTAGGATGAAATTTGACTGAAATTGAAAGCAAAAAGAATCTTTACGGGCAGGAAATAAAGAAAACCTGCAGCCAAGTATCCCATAATAATTAACCATATATCCATTAACTGAGAGTCCTTTTATATGTACCATTCTCTCTTAAGGATCTGTCTTATCAACAAGGTTAAGAAGTATAATAACTGCTGCCGGTCCAAGAAAGCAACAAAGAAGTATCTTTTAATTGGTTCCATTATAGTATAATTCTTCCAACAAGTAATTGTATATATTTGTTATTTTTATTGATTTATTGGCATATTTTGTTTATTAATTAAGAAATGTTTTCTTTTTTGGCACGACGGCTGATTTTAGACGCTGTTTTTAGACAGCATGGCAAACGTATGAGACCAAATAATGGATAGGAACAGATGACCAAGGGGGTTGTTTTGGAGTTTTGTCTCAAGAGGTTCCTTATGACACTTAAGCGGCAGGAAACGTGACTAGGTAAAACAGTGCCACTGTTTGAGCTTGATACCTTACACAGCCAAATTTGTCACAGCGAGTTTGGCGCTGATTTACCTGCCAGTCACGTTTTCTGCCGCTTTAGTGGAATAAGGGTTCTCGCGTAACAAAACTCCAAAACAACCCCCTTGGTCATCGTCCGGTTCCATAAACTTCCTTTATGCGTTTGACATGGAAATGACAGCTGTTGCTATGGACATGACGGCTGTACACTTGACCTTCCTTTTTAAAAGGCGTATAATGGCTTTTTGCACGGTCACTTTAGTCTCCGTAATAAAAAATAAGGTGATAAATGATGAAATTTAAGTTTTTAAATCAAAATTTGGAACAGCGCCGTGAGCTGATATTACGCGGAAATGTTCTATCCACTATCCTCATGCTGTCCGTTCCTTCTCTGATGATGGGTATTGTACAGTCCCTGATACCCGTTATTGACGGATTATTCTTAAATAACCTGGCAGGCACCAATGCAGCCAGTGCAGTAACCTACTGTACCCCAATCGTAAATATGACTTCCGCCCTGTCCCAGGGACTTAGTGTTGCCGGAATGGCAATCATCGGCCAGTCAAATGGAAGGGGCGACTATAAGGGAAGCCGCCGGATAACGGTGCAATTGGTGGTATTTGCTTTTATATTGGGATTTCTCTTAGCTCCCCTCCTGGTAGGTCTTGCTTTTCCCATATCCTCTCATGTGGACAGTGAAATTGCACATAATGTATTCTTATATCTGGCATTAAATGCCCTTGTAATACCCTTTTCTTTTCTGGAATCCATCTATAATGCAATTAAAAATGCAAGCGGCAAGCCGGAGGATTCCTTTATCCGGATGATTATCATGCTGATCCTTAAGATTGTATTTAACACTCTCTTTGTAGCCATCTTGCCCCTGGGACTTATCGGCTCCGTTATGGCCTCCCTGGCCTCCAACTTTCTGATTACCTTATGGATGTTTTATGAGCTTTTCCTGAAAAAGACCGGAGACAGGCTGGAATTCAAAGGCTTCCATTTTGACAGCAATATTATAAAGCAGCTTTTGCACATCGGTTTCCCTTCCATGCTCTCAAGCCTTATGCTTAACCTGGGCTTCTTCTTAATAAACAATGAGGTTGAAAAATACGGTGCCATTGTGCTGAACGGGCAGGGTATTGCAAATAATATCACCTCCGTCTGCTTTATACTGCCCTCCTCCTTTGGTTCTGCAGTTACTACCATGGTGAGCATGAACATCGGAGCAAATCAGAGTAAAAGAGCAAGGTTTTCCTGTCTGGTGGGCTGTATTACCAGTGCCATTACCGCTATCATCCTGATTGCCGTCATTGTTCCCCTTTCCTCCCATATTACGGTGCTGTTCACCAGAGAAGCGGAGGTACTTGCCATTGCCAACAGAGCATTACATATCTATACCTATTCCGTGGTGGGCTTTGGCGTATGCATGGTAGAACAGGGGGCTTTTATCGGCCTCGGCAAGACAAAGATAACCCTGGTCATAAGTATCCTCCGGGTATGGCTGCTGCGGTATCTCTTCATACTTGCAACAGAACAGGCCTTAGGCTACTATTCCGTATTCTGGGGGAATCTTTTCTCCAATTACATGGCGGCCCTGCTGATAACCATATTGATTTTTAAAGTAAAATGGAAATCTGATTTATGATTAAATAGAAAGAATCAAGATAGAAAGGGTGTCGCAAAATCACTGAAAATCAAGTGATTAAGCAACACCCTTCTTCTTTATAACAAAAATTAGAGAGGAATTTTATAAGCCTTCATGCTTGATGTTTATAAAGAGCATTTCATGAATTTATTGATATTAATTGCTCATTTAAGTATTCCTTATGTTCTCTTTTGATTTTTTCTAATACTTCTTTATTTTCTAATAAATCAAGAGCTGTAAAACTTAACACCTTTGCTCCTAACAGGATAGATGCAAGCCCTTTTTCTGAACACGCAGCTGCTTTCATCTCCTCACTATGACCAGCAACAGGAATATCTGTAATCGCAATACTTGGTTGTATTACCGGTATTATCTGAGACACATTTCCAACATCTGTAGAACCCATTGGTTCATTTTGCTTTCTAGGTGTAATAACTTCCCCAAACAGATTCAGATTTTTTTCATATATCTCATCAAAGTATGGAGTAGGTATCGTATTTTCCACTCGGTTCTGATAAGGCTGCATACGACCTTTTGCTCCAGTAGCAAGAGCTGCTCCCTCAACAATACGTTCAACCTTCTGATAGACTTCTTCTAAGACCGGTGCGGTAGCTGCACGAAAATAAAACTTTGCCTTAGCATAATCAGGTACAATATTTGGAGCATCTCCTCCTTTGGTAATAACTCCATGAATCCGAACATCCCTTGATAAATGCTGTCTTAGCGCATTGATAGAATTATAGACCTGAATAATAGCATCCAATGCATTAATCCCTTTTTCCGGTGCTCCTGCTGCATGCGCTGCCCGTCCCCAGAATTCAATATCCACCGGTGCACATCCAAGAGATTTTCCTGTTAATTTATGCTCATTTGCCCCAGGATGTACACAAAGGGCAGCATCAACATCATTAAAGAACCCTTCTCTTACAAAGCTCCCTTTTGCACTGCCATTTTCTCCGCCTTCTTCTCCCGGAGTTCCATAAACTCTTACTTCTCCACCTGTTTTTTCAAGAACCTGCTTTAACGCTGACGCAGCTAATAGAGAAGTTGCTCCAAAAAGGTTATGCCCACAGCCATGTCCCAACCCTTCCAACGCATCATATTCAGCTAAAAAAACAAAAATTGGTCCCGGTTTGTTTGACTGATATATTGCTGTAAATCCTGTTCTGTGCCCTGCCACATCTGTTTTTACAGTAAAGCCTTCTTTAATAAGTTGTTCTGAAAGGCGTTTGCAGGCAAAGAATTCATAGTTGCTTACTTCAGGATGCTTATGTATATCAATTGCGATCTCTTTATAGGTATCTCCTCTCTCTTCAATAAAATCTATTATTTTTTTTCTTTCATCCATATTAATTTCCTCTCTATTACAAAAGTGCTTAAAAGCTGATATTCTTTCTTAAAAATCTCCTTTTTCATCACAATAAACAAAATGCCCTGTCTTTATTTCCCTCCAAAAAAGATTTTTTTTATCAGAATGCAGCATAAAGATTTCTCTTTTTCTTTCCCTCTCTGAATAGGGATCCGGAAGAGGAATAGCTGAAATAAGACTTTTGGTATATGGGTGGATTGGGTTTCTATAAATTTCATCAGCTTCTCCCAGTTCCACCAATTTACCTTTATACATCACTCCAATACGATCGGATATGTATTTAACCATGGACAAATCATGAGCAATAAACAGATAAGTAAGCATATTATTCTTTTGTAATTTTTTTAAAAGATTCACCACCTGAGCCTGGATTGAGACATCCAAAGCTGATATGGGTTCATCACATACAATAAGTTGAGGGCTTAAAGCAAGTGCCCTTGCTATTCCTATTCTCTGACGCTGCCCGCCGGAGAATTCATGTGGATATCTGGATGCAAAATCCATATTTAGACCTACAGTCTGTAATAATTGGTTCACTCTGTCGTTCCGTTCCTTTTTTGAGTTAACCATATTATGAATATCTAACCCTTCTGCAATAATATCTCTTACCTTTTTTCGAGGATCCAGTGAGGCATAAGGATCCTGAAAGACTATTTGTACTTCCTGCCTGAATTGCATTTGTTCTTTTTTATTATGAATTTCAGTAATATTCTTTCCTTTATATCGTATGGTTCCTGATGTTATATCCAGTAGCTTTACAATCATACGCCCCATCGTTGTTTTACCGCATCCTGACTCTCCCACCAGTCCGAAAGTTTCTCCTTTTTTAATATAAAAACTAATTCCATCAACTGCATTTACTCGCTGCGTTCCATTATCATATGTATGTACAAGTTCCTCCACTTCAAGTATTTTATTTATTTCCTTCATAAAGACCGCTCCTTTTTAAAAATTCTTCTCTGCGCTCTCTTAAGGCTGCCGGAGGATTAACTGCAGGGGCTCTTTCATCTAAAAGCCAAGTGGCTGCATAATGTGTATTACTAATTCGAAACAAAGGCGGTTCATAAAGCTCATCAACAGCCATAGCATATTCATTTCTTGGTGCAAAGGCATCTCCTGAAGAGGGTTTCAAAAGATTAGGAGGGGAACCGGGAATTGTGTATAAAGATGATGTATTCATATCTAATGTTGGCATTGATTTTAACAATCCCCAAGTATAAGGATGTCTTGGATCATAAAATATTTCATCCGCCTGGCCAATTTCTACTATTCTCCCTGCATACATTACTGCCACACGATCTGCCACATTTGCAACCACACCCAAATCATGTGTGATAAATATAATTGAGGTATTAATTTTTTTCTGTAAAGCTTTCAACAAGTCAATTATCTGTGCCTGCATCGTAACATCCAGAGCTGTTGTAGGCTCGTCAGCAATCAGCACTTTGGGATTGCAAGCCAATACCATAGCTATTACAATTCTTTGCCTTTGACCTCCCGAAAATTCATGAGGGTATTGTTTGCTTCGGCATTTTGAATCTTCTATCCCCACCATCCGCAATAGTTCAAGCATGCGGTTTCTGGCTTCTCTTCGGCTTACCTTTTTATGAAGCGTTATAGCTTCTTCAATTTGCCGCCCAATTTTCATTGTCGGATCCAAAGAAGTCATAGGGTCTTGAAAGACCATTGCTATATCATTCCCTCTTATATGGCGCATAGTACGTTCACCTATCTTAAGAATATCCATTCCCTCTAAGAGAATTTCTCCAGCATCAATAGATGCATTCATTGACAGCAAACGCATAATTGCCCTGCATGTTACAGTCTTACCGCTCCCTGATTCCCCCACAATAGCCAGTGTTTCTCCTTTATGCAGTGAAAAACTTACATTCCTTACCGCATGTACCTTACCGGCCTGTGTAGAAAAGGAAACAGATATATTTTTAACTTCCAGCTGTGTATCTGACATTCTTCTACCTGTTTACACACCATATGGTATGGCCATATTCCACAAATTATTAAATGCTTTATGGCATCCTTTCCATCCTGAATTTCTTCTTACTATTCCTTCATTTTCGGGTCAAATGCATCACGCAATCCATCTGCAAACAGATTAAATGCCAACATAATGACACAGAGAATAACAGATGGTATCCACATCTGATATGGATGTATACGAAACATTTTATAACCACTGTTAAGCAATGTCCCCAAAGATGCATTGGGTATTTTCATACCAACTCCGATAAAGCTTAAAAAAGTTTCAAAGAATATAGCAGAAGGAATAGAAAACATTGCTCTTACCACTACAATACCAGCTATATTAGGAAGTATGTGTGATATGGCATAACGTATCTGTGAGGACCCCAGTACAATGGCAGATTGTACATATTCCAGATTCTTAAGACGTAGTGCTTGCCCTCTTACAATTCGTGCCATGGGAATCCATGATGATATGGTCAAAGCGAGGATAATTGACAGAATACCAGGCTTAAAAATCAGTAGCATCAGAACAACCAACACCAGATTCGGAATACCTGTCAATATTTCTAATATTCTTTGCATTATGTTGTCTGTTTTTCCTCCTTTTATTGCACTTGTCAACCCATAAATGACGCCTATAGTTAAATCCAAGACTGCTGCGATAAAAGCAATCGTCAGGGAAATCCTTGTTCCATATAAAGCTCGGGACAGCAAATCTCTTCCAAATTCATCTGTTCCAAAGATATAATATTGATTATCAGGTACATTTGACAAAGCATAGCTGTCAAGCCATTGGCCTTGTAACTTTGTCATTCCATTAAGTCCATTAATGGAAATACCCGGTATTTTAGGTGGAAGATTTGCATAAGGTACATTTTGCTTATTTGGATTATATGGTGCCAGCACCGGAGCAGAAAAAGCCAGAATAATGATTATGACTAACAGGGCCATAGATGATACTGCCCCTTTATTCTTACACAGCCTTCTCCATGCATCCTGCAAAAAAGTCGGGGCTGCCTTTATTTTTTCCTCTTTATCTTCTTTCCCTGCTGCTTTAAACCGAAAGAGTTCACTGGGTATCTGATCTATATTCATATACATTTTCACATAGTATCCTTTCTTCCGATTACTTGCCACTAATGAATCATTTAATTTTTCTGCCCTATACGAATTCGTGGATCAATTAACTGATAAATCGCATCCATTAAAAAAATCACCAGTACAAGCAGTGTGGAGAATAAAATAGTAACCGCCATAATGGTAGAATAATCATTAGAAAGTACCGACTTTGTAAACTGTTCCCCGATTCCTGGTATTGCAAAAATATTTTCAATTACCATAGAACCTGTAATTAAGGACACTGTTAAAGGTCCTACAATGGTTACCATAGGAATTAATGCATTGCGAAGACCATGCGTCATCACTAAACGCAATTCACTCATTCCTTTTGCTCTTGCTAATTCTATATAGTCACTGCTTAACACCTCTATCATTTCCGCTCGTATAAAACGGGAGGTGTCTGCCATGGGGGATATTGCCAATGCAAGTGTAGGCAATATACTTGAGATAAAGTTATTTTTCCATAAGCCAATAGGCAAAAGTCCCAGTGATACTGCAAATATATACTGTAATACTACAGCAACAACAAAATTAGGAGCCGAGCGTCCGATGATAGCAAATAAAGAACAAAAGGTATCAATCCATGTATTATGTTTCATTGCTGCTATAGTTCCTAACAGAATTCCCGTAAGAGTTCCAAGCAAAACGGCCTGTAGCCCCAGCTGAATCGAAACACCGATACGGCTTCCAAGCAATGTGGTAACTTTCTGGTCTGAAAATTGCAGAGATATTCCGAAATCCCCATGAAGGATATTATTGATATAAGTAAGGTATCTTTTATACAAAGGATCATTAAGTCCATACTTCACATCCATTACCTGTAATTGTGCTTGGGTCAGTTTATCTCTGTTATTATATGGTGTTCCAGGCAGCAAATTCATTAGGAAAAAGGTTATAGTAACAATAATCCATAATGTTGTTACCATATATAACAGCCTGTGTCCGATAAAGCGAATCCACCGCTTCATAATTTCTCCTTCCATAACAACGGGGCTGTATCATTAGCATGAATAGCCCCGAAATAGTACTTCTCTTCTCGTCTTTATTCTTCTATATAAGCATGGGTTACATCAATTGGAGTTCCTAAGACATGTGTTACATATCCCTTTAATTTTGGATTAATAAGATAACTTTGTGATGCTTGTACAATGGGAATAACTACCGCTTTGTCTACCAGATATTGGTTTGCTTCTTTTAAATGTTCCCATCTCTTAGAAAAGTCAGTTCCATCCGTGGTTTCCAAAGCTGTTACCAGATTTTTCAGTTCTTTCGATTTCCATTGACTATGATTGTGTTCATATCCTTCTTCATGCTGCTTTATATAGGATGTAGGATCAAAATCACCGGTCCACCCGCCAAGGGCTAAGTCGAATTTGTAGCTCATCATTTCTTCAAACCGTACAGAGGCAGGTACATTCGCTAAATCTATCTTTAGCCCAGGTAAATTGGTTTCATATACGCTTTGCAGATATTGCCCAATCTTTATGTTTTCATCCGTATCACTTGTAACTAATCGGAGGGTTATACTGTCAGTTCCCAACTCCTGCAAAGCTTCTTTAAATAACTGCTGTGCTTTTTTTACATCTGTATATACAAGTGTCCCAAAATCATCAGCAATACTCTTACCATTATCCGGGTTTACTGCAATACCATTTGGAATCACACCTACGGAAGGAATTCCATCTCCATTTAATATTGCTGTTGAAAGTTCTTCTCTATTTAGAGCATATAAAAGTGCTTTTCTTAACTTTTCATTCTGAAGGTATTTATTTGAGCTGATCCCCATCTCAAGATTCGTCATCCGAAGTGTCTGTACCGAAACGAGATCTTCCTTCCCTTTGTATAATGATATGTATTCGCCAGTAACTTTTGTGCCGTCTAGTTCTCCCGCTTCATATAAATTTACACCAGTCGCTACTTCCTTTACCACCTGAACATTAATTTTATCAAAATAAATATTATCTGCATCCCAGTAGTACGGATTCTTTTCATATTTCCAGGAAATATCGGTTCCATTCCAGTCTTTCAATACATAAGGGCCGCTTGCTAGCAGTGCATCTGCAGTTAGCCCGTAATTTTTACCTTGTTTCTCTACAAATTTTTTGCTTACAGGTGAAAGTAAAGTTGATGACAGGGTGGTATTAATATAACTATTAGGAGCTACCAGGGTAAACTCAAGCTTTGTATCTGATATAGCTTTCACTCCCAGTTCTTCCGATTTTAAAGTTCCTGCAATAATTTCCGTTGCATTTTTAATATATGAAAGGTTATTTGCACTTTGAGAACCCGTAGCCGGATCAACAACTCTTTGTGCCGCATATACAATGTCAGCTGCCGTAATTTTTTCGCCATTTGAAAACTTTGCATTATCCCGTATCTCAACAGTAACTGTTAGACCATCTTTACTTACTTCTGGCAAAGCAACTGCAAGATTTGGTACAGCTTTATTTTCTTCATTTATCCTATAAAGTGGATCTGCCTGAAAATCTATCTGCTCAGAGCTTATTGTATCATAGCTTTTTCCAGAATCCATGGTAGTAACTTCACCAGATGCCACCCAATTTAATACTTTATCTTTTGAGGAGTCGGCCTTCGTTTCTGCAGGTGTAGGTGTGTTCTCAGATACTGCCGTTTCAGCTGCCCCCTGTGTACCGGAAGAATTTGTAGTTGTTTGCTTATTATCATTCTTAGAGCATGCACTTAGAAATAGGGTACTGATTATAACTGCAGCAACTATTACGGAATATACTTTTCTTTTCATAAACTTCTCTCCTTCTTGTTATGTAACTATGAATATCATACACTTTGCTTTACACAACATCGGTCGAGTGCAGCAGAAATAGATATACTGTTTTCATCATATGTGTTCCCAATTGATGAAGCATTTACATATCCATTATTAAACATAAAATAATAATTTACAGAAAGCATATTGTTGCGCCTTTGCAAAATACATGTTTTACCAAAAATATTATTCATGTAATCTTCTCCTTGTAGTATTTTCAGAAGTATATCATTTATTTCATACAAAGTCAATATGTTTAGTATGTTTTATATTTTTATGCATACTTCTATATAATAAAACAGAGGTTATAATATTGTATTATTCACCTCTGCTTTACTTTTTTTGTGCCCTTATAAGATTTGTTATTCCTTCTCCGATACTAGAAATGACTATAGGAATAAGTTAGTGCTAAAATAACGGTCTCCCCTGTCTGGAAATAATGTAACCACATTTCCCAGCGTAATCTTATCAATCAGTTTTAATGAAGCTGCAAGCGCCGCTCCTGAAGAAGTTCCAGCTATGATTCCCTCCTTTTTTGCCAGTACTCTTGCCATATAAAAGGCTTCATCATCTGAAACCTTAATTACTTCATCTACTAATCTCATATCCATTGTGTCCGCAATAAAGTCATTTCCAATCCCTTCAATATTATAATCAGCATGCTCGCCGCCGCCCATAGTAGATCCTATTGGGTCAGCCAAAATACCTTTAATCTCAGGGTTTTGTTCTTTCAGGTATTTTAAAACTCCTGTATATGTTCCTCCGCTTCCGGCACCAAGAATCACATAATCAATTTGTCCCTCCAATGCCCTATAGATTTCCGGCCCTGTGTGATCATAGTGAGCCTGAGGATTACTGGCATTTTTAAATTGCTCTAACGAAATGGAATGAGGGATTTCCGTCTTTAATTTCTCCGCCTTTGAAACTGCGCCAAGCATTCCTTCTTCACGGGGAGTATTAATAATTTCGGCACCCATAGCCTTCATTAGTGCTTGTTTTTCTACTGAAAATTTTGTAGGTACAACAAAAATAATATGATATCCTTTATTTAAGGCAGCAAAAGCAACACCCAATCCTGTATTTCCAGCCGTAGCTTCAATAATCGTATCACCAGCCATTAGCCTTCCCTTTTTTTCAGCATCCTCTATCATATATTTCCCAATTCTGTCTTTCACGCTTCCACTTGGATTATAAAGTTCAAGCTTAGCAAATAAATTCACATTTTCTTTGCTATTAATATATGACAATTTTACTAACGGAGTATTTCCAATTAAGTCTTGCATGGAATGATAATACTTCATTTTTTATTCCTTTCTATTTTCTTAATTCACAAGAGGTCAGTCTATCCTTGCTGCCTTAATGGCCCCCTCCAAATCTGCAATGATTTCATCTACATTTTCTATTCCTGCGGACAATCGAATCAAACTTTCTGTGATTCCTATTTTTTGGCGAATTTCATAAGGAATAGAAGCATGTGTCATACTGGCAGGATGGCATACAAGTGACTCGACACCTCCAAGACTTTCTGCCAGAGCTACCAATTTAAGATTTTTAAAAAACAGCTTGATATCATAGTTGTCTTTTAATTCAAAAGATAACATAGCTCCGCCATTTCTTGCCTGTTTCTTATTCGTTTCATATCCTGGAAATTCTTTTAGTCCCGGATAATAAACTCTTTCTACTCCCAAATGGTGCAGCAGATGATTAGCAATCTTAACAGCATTTTCTACATGTCTGTCAAGACGAACGCTCAATGTCTTTATACCACGTATTAAAAGGAACGAATCAAAGGGTTGTAAAATACCGCCTGTCGCATTTTGTATAAATGCCATCTGTTCTGCCAATTCCTTACTATTGACAACTACCAACCCAGCTATCAAATCACTATGCCCACCTAAATATTTGGTAGCACTATGTAAAACAATATCAATCCCTAATTCTATTGGTCTCTGTAAATAAGGGGTCATAAATGTATTGTCTACAATGGATAATATATGATGCTTCTTTGTCAAATCAGCAATAGCTTTTAAATCGGTTACTGTCATTAGCGGATTTGCCGGACTTTCAATATAAAGAGCCTTAACCTCCGTTGTTATACTCTTTTCCAGGGCACTGATATCCGTTGTATCTTCAATGGAATACTGAATACCAAAGTTTTTAAAAATCTTTTCCAATACACGGAATGTTCCTCCATATACATTACTTGAAATAATAATTTTATCACCTGAATGAAATAATGATAAAACTGCAGTGATTGCAGCCATCCCGGATGCAAATGCAAAGCCTGCCTTTCCTCCTTCTAATTCAGCAATTAACACTTCTAACGCTTCTCTTGTCGGATTACCGGTTCTTGAATATTCATATCCTGTATGTTTTCCCAAACTGATTTGTTCATAAGTAGATGTTTGGTAAATCGGAATATTGACCGCACCTGTTCTCTCATCTCCAGATATTCCTCCATGAATTAATGCTGTTGATATGTCACTGTAACTCTTTTTCATAATTTCCTCCGTAAGATTGTACTATAGTTTGCTTCCTATTTATATAATATAATAGGCAACCAGGCTTAAATGCTTGCCTATAAATCATACCTTTCATATATGAATTATATGTTTTTATTATATCATAATATTTTTAGGTGTCAATCTTTTATTTATAACCAGCTATAGTTTTTATTTATATCTCTATATGCTTTCATGCTATTTGCTGCCATGGTAGTATTAATGTTCCCTTCTCCCAAATAAAGGTATATTTGTTGTCCACGCTTCAAGTTTTGTTCCATTGATAAAAACCGTAAGCTGCCCTTCAAAGCCCGTTATACTGTTTTTGGGCATGAAAAAGAAGATGTTACTCCAGTAGATTATTCATCTACTTTTGCAACATCTCCCTTTATTTTGATGTATATTTTGGTAATTATTACGCTATATATTCTTGTACATATTTACTTTATATAGATTACTTCTGTCACAGCAGCTTTTAATCAAAATTACTGCCCAGCCGGGTTCATCAGATAAACCGAAACATAATCCAAGCAAGGATATTATCCTTATGAAGACGCATGGCAAGCCTCAGAAATTTATCGGAAAGCTTATTTCCCTTAAAGGGTACATGGGCCAAGGACACTACTTCTATCTTATTTAGCAGCTCCTTTTCCGATATTCCCTCCGGCATATCAAAGGTTACAGTATGTGCTGCGTTTCCTCTGATATCAAAGTAATTATCCGATAAAGGCGTATCGGTACCGGGAATCGTAACATAGACATAGCGGGCGTAGGTATCAGCTTTTAGGGTCAGAATCCCTTTATTTCCTTCTCTAGTGCACTCCTTCTCAATCCTACCCTTTTGCAGCTGTGCTTTTCTATCCGGTACCAGCAGGCGGTTCTGGGAGAACAGGACCTTATCCTCTTTCAGAATACGGATGATCAGGACCTTATCCGTTTTTGCCTCTCCTTTCAGCACTGTATCCAGAGAAATGCTCCATGCTTTGAAGGCTTTTACCCCTGCAAGAGCCGCATCCTTTTCCTCCTGCCATATTATCCTGCCGTCAAAGCCTTCTATCACATACTGAAGCTTCACCTTCTCTTCCCGGGGATATTCATTGACAATATAAATATCCGCCCTGTCCTTTTTTAAATCCAGGGAAGCGCTTAAGGGCTGGTTAAAGGTTTTTGAGCCGTATATAACAGCCTTGAACTGCTTCAGATAATCAATTCCCGCCCAGGAAGCAACGGGCCAGCAGTCATTATACTGCCAATAGATGGCTCCATTGCAGCGGCCTATGTTTCTCTTCCATTCCTCTGTAGCCTCTCTGATGGTCTCTGACTGCACCAGCTGGGAAAGATAGATAAAATCCTGAAACCTGACCGGATTCTTGAATTTGGCAAGGAGGTAAAAAAGCATTTTCTGGTTTCCGCCCTTGGATTTCTGATGGGACATCATAACCGGGTCAAAGATGCCCGGTTCTCCTGCATCGGTAAAGGAACGGATAGCCTTCATGGAAGGCAGGGACTCCATGCCGAATTCCGAGCAGAACCGTGAGGGCATCTTCCGGAAATATTCAATGGGTCTCATACCATGCCATACCTGCCACAGATGGGTATCCCCCCTGTTAAAATCATTTGGCTTACCGTCGGGGATTCCAGAGTTTGGCGAGCCCGGCCAGTATGGAGTAATTCCATCCTCTTTGTTAACCCATTTTTTCAAAATATTATGGAAAAAGTTATTGTTGGCCTCCTTTAGTCTTGCGTTCTTCCGCCAAAGCATGGACATTAATTCAATTTCATTATTCCCGCACCACAGCGCCAGGGAAGGATGATGTTTGATTCTGCGCACATTGTCCTTTACTTCCAATTCAACATTATCCAGAAAGTCTTTGTTATAAAAAGGATAGGGCAGGCAGGCAAAGCAAAAATCCTGCCATACCAATATTCCATACCGGTCACATAAATCGTAAAATACATCGGATTCATAATAACCGCCGCCCCACACTCTCAGCATGTTCATATTGGCAGCCTTTGCGCCTGCTATGTAGAATTCCAGGTCCTCTTTGGACGTGCGGGTAATGAAGGAATCGCTGGGTATCCAGTCGGCACCCTTTACGAATATAGGCACGCCGTTCACAAGGAAGCGAAAATTATTCCCGATACTGTCCTTCCCGGTATCCAGCTCTATGGTCCGCAGTCCGATGTTCTTAGTTAAGGTATCCAACAGCCTGTCACCATCAAAAAGTTCAACCGTCACCTGATACAGTGGCTGGTCTCCAAGGCCATTGCACCACCAAAGCTCCGGGCCTGTTATTTCAATTATCTGCATGGCTTGGGTCCCCTGAAGCTTTTCCTCCACTGTCTCCAGCCTGCCGGAAGGATGGTGGATACTGGTCTTTAAGGTTAGTCCCTGGCTTTCGCGTGCTATTTTCCGCACAGTCTTCCCGGGCATTTGAACGACATCTACTGTTGGCACCTGAGCAACGGCCTCTGCTGGTTCTTGAGTATCGACCTTAAAATTACTATAAGATGTAATTTCTGTACCAATATGCAGTACGACTTTTTCCTGTACATGCTCCTGCCTGATTGACACCTGTTCAATTCCAGCCGTAACATGCCCCTGCAATTCGATACTCCCGCTTATACCAACAGGCGGCAGCACCGGTCCCCAATCCCAGCCGAAATGACATTGTACCTTTCTGATATGGGATATTCCTTCAACCCCCATGCCAGTGTGAATCTTAAGGTTATCCTCCCTGTTCTTTTCCTCCAGGTAGGGCAAGGGTGATAAAAACCGGATTCGAATGTAATTATCCTTCTCCTGAAGCAATCCCTTTACGGAAAAGCGGTAAGTACGGTGGACATTGTCCGTATTTGCTAGTACTTTTCCATTTAGCAGTATTTCCGTCAGCGTATCAAGACCCGTAATTACAATATCAATACTGTCATTGGCTGACATACCGGAATCAAGGTCAAAGCTCCTTGAATACTCATAATCCTTCTCAACGTATTCGAGCATTTCCTTCTCATTCTGTCCCCAGAAAGGGTCTTTGATTATTTTGTTCTCCATCATGTCAAGAAAATTGCATCCCGGCAGATGCCCTGTCACTTTGAATGTGCCCTTGCTGTCAATAAGTTCCCAAGCTCCTGATAAACTTTGTTTTTGCATCCTGTAAACACCCCTTTTTGAAATTTGTTTTCGGATAATAAGTTTATAAGCATTTCCCCATACCTTCTGTCTGCCAGGCTGTTTCTCCGGCAGCCTTTTTCCTCTATCCTCCTTTAAAATGATGTGTATTATATACAGTAAATTATATCATCTACAGGTTATGCCCACAAGTGCAACCGATATCTGCCCCACGGCAAACAGATGAAACCAAATGATGGATATACACAGATGACCAAGGGGGTTGTTTTGGAGTTTTGTCTCAAGAGGTTCCTTATGACACTTAAGCGGCAGGAAACGTGACTAGGTAAAACAGTGCCACTGTTTGAGCTCGTTAACTGACACAGCCATATTTGACACAGCGAGTTTGGCACTGATTTACCTGCCAGTTACGTTTTCTGCCGCTTTAGTGGAATAAGGGTTCTCGCGTAACAAAACTCCAAAACAACCCCCTTGGTCATCGTCCGCTTCCATAAACTTTCTTGTGTTTGCCGTGATACCTGCTGCCTGTGTTTCCTGCATGCAAAAAACCGGTCCTTCGCTGAGATTGCGAAAGACCGGTTACAGTATCCAGCCTCAAAACCTATTCAAATCTGTTAACTACAGAACCAGGGATGGTGCTGTGTATACCCTTGCCTTTAGTTCATTGTCCAGCATGTAGAGGCCCTTGGGGTCCCCGCCGAATAAATCATATTTCTTGATGTTGTCATCGGCATTTTTTTCTTCCTCGCCCTGCTCCTTGATAAACCAGTCAAGGAACTGCATGGTGCGGAAATCCTTATTTTTATAGGCTGCTTCGTATATGGTATTAATAGAGGCAGTTACAAATTGCTCATGCTCCAAAGCCTGTGTTAATGGCTCCCTAAAGTTCTTATAGCTGGTATCAGGACCTGCAATTTGTGTTAAGATAACCTGTTCGCTGTTGTTTAATAAGTACTGGCGGAATAACAGGGCATGATCTCTTTCCTCCTGCATCTGAACAATAAACCAGTTTTCAAATCCATTCAGGTTCTGGTCCGCATAATAATTTGCCATATCCATATAAAGATAAGCCGAGTAAAATTCCTTGTTCACCTGTTCGTTTAATAGCTTTGATACTTCCGGGTTCAACATATGCTTTCATCCTCTCTATTATATTCTTTGGGATTATGCACAAACTAATCATATTCTATTCTATCTGTTGTACACAAATTAATTATACCATATCTTACCCGGTTTGGAAATGAAATACGAGAACTCTCTTGAAAATTATTTTTATTTTCAATTTTATATGAAAGAACAGCTGATGATGAGATTTATTTCTTGAAGTCATATATTTTTAATAAAGCATAAAGCAGCATCAACTTTACTGAGGGGTAATATCGTTTATCCACCTTATGCTTTATTAAAAATATACGGCTCAGGTTGTCCGGCTTCCTATATTTGTATTATAGCAGAGTTTTATGACTTTGTCAAATATTATTGGAATATTTCCAGTATTAATAGAACACTATTTTAATAATATTTATTTATGATAGTATTTGTTGGAGAGGTGATTTTATGGATATTGGTAAACAAATCAAAACCCTTCGTCTCGGGAAGGCCCTTACCCAGACCGGAATGGCAGAAATCCTTGGTGTCAGTAAATCCACTATGTCAAATTATGAAAGAAATATCAGCACTCCGGACCCTGACACGCTCAGAAAGATTGCTTCTTATTTTGATGTTACGGTTGATTACCTTTTTAATGATATGACAGATAGTCCAAGGGATATAATTAAAGAAGGAACTGCTTATCATCCCGACAAAGCTCTGAACAAAGATGAGTGGAATGCCATCAGTTACTACAGACGCCTAAGCGATGAACAAAAGGATTTTATAAAAGGTCAAATGATACAATTATATCAAAAAAGTTCTTCCTCTAATAAGGGTTGAATCAGGTGCTTCCTGTTGAGAAAGCACCTGATTTTTTATTTATTTACTTACTTTGGTACAATTCCATGAACGCATTGTCAAATTCCCTCCCCAGCTCAAGTATCTCCGTATGATTTACCGAGCCTCCATAAAAATTCAGCATCCTGTGCAGCTCCTGCCGCTTCTTTTCAATGTAAAAGTACCTCAGTTTTGGACTATCACCTAAATTAACCGGATTACTATACTTACTTTTGTAAAGCTTACTCTTAGCTTCCATTATTTATCCTCCTCCAACCGTATTTCATTTCCCCTTGTTTTCCCCATAGCCCTTGTAAATACTGTCGAACAACGATATTAAATTAGTAAAATCCGTTTACATAATTATTTGCTTCCCGAGCAAATAATATATAATCATAATATACATATTTTGCTTTTTTTTCAAGTGTTTTCACTAAATATCTACACAAATTTACAATAATCAAATTTAACCCTAAGTCTGTACAAATGTTTGTATTTGAGTTAGAATATGATTATTAATACGATATAATCAGGAGGTGTTTATGCTGATAACCTATATTCACCATAGCTGCTTTAGTGTGGAAACAGAGCAATCTGTGTTTCTCTTTGATTATTATAAAGGTAATATTCCCACTTTTCCAAAAGAAAAACACCTTTTTGTATTCTCCAGCCATTCCCATCAGGATCACTTTAACCATGATATTTTTAAATTGTTAAATGACTACCCTCAGATAACATATATCCTCTCCAAAGATATCCATGTAAGAAGATCTTTTTTTACTGAGCCTGACGGTTTTGAAAATGCAAAAAAGCATATTATAACTATTGGTAAGAATGAATCTCTCTCACTGCCTGCCTTTACCCTTGAGACCTTCCGTTCCACCGATAAGGGTGTAGCCTTCCTGATAACGGAAAAGGGACGTACCCTCTATCATGCCGGTGATTTAAACTGGTGGTTATGGAATGAGGATACCCCGGAAGAGCAGCAGAAGATGACAAAGAATTTTAAAGATGAGATTCGAAAGCTTGGCGGAAGAAAGATAGATTTTGCCTTTCTTGTATTAGACCCAAGGCAGGAAGAGGAGTTTTATTCCCTCGGCTTTGACTTCTTTATGAGAAATACCGACACTGCCCATGCCTTTCCCATGCACTTCTGGAGGGATTACAGTGTGATAGGTAAATTCAAAGCTTCAGAGGAAGCCATCCCCTACCGGGATAAGATTATGGAAATTACAGACGAAGGTCAAACCTTCCTTATTGATGATTAATCAGAAAGGATACTGCCATGAAATTCAAATTTGCACACAATAATATCAATGTACTGGATCTTGATAAATCCATCCGTTTTTATGAAGAAGCTCTTGGCTTAACCGAAACCAGCCGGAAAGAACCGGAGGACGGAAGCTTTATTATCGTTTATCTTGGAGACAAGGAAACTTCCCATTTATTGGAGCTTACCTGGCTCAGCGACTGGGACCATCCCTACGATCTGGGGGACAATGAATTCCACCTGGCTTTTGTTACCGATGATTATGATACCGCTTATAAGAAGCACAAGGAAATGGGCTGTATCTGTTACGAAAACCCTGCCATGGGGATTTATTTTATCAATGACCCGGACGGTTACTGGCTGGAGGTAATTCCGGCAAAATAGTTTTCAGGAGGTATTTCATGGATATCAATTATGAGCTGTATAAGGTATTTTATTATGTAGCAAAAACATTAAGCTTTTCCGAGGCTGCTGCATCCCTCTATATATCCCAGTCCGCCGTAAGCCAATCCATCAAAGTACTGGAGGGGAATTTAAACCAGACCCTGTTTCTTCGAAGTACCAAGAAGGTTTCCCTTACAAAGGAGGGCGAACTGCTCTTTAAGCATATAGAGCCGGCCATTAATCTCATCAGCCGGGGTGAGAACCAGCTGTTAGAAGCTTCCGCTTTAGGAGAAAGCCAGCTTCGCCTGGGTGCCAGCGATACCATATGCCGCTATTATCTGGTTCCATTTTTAGAGGATTTTCACCGGAAATATCCCAAGATACACATTAAGGTAACCAACGGTACTTCCTTTCAATGTGCCAAGATGCTGGAAAATAATGAGGTGGATATCATAGTTACCAATTCCCCCAATTCCTCTCTTATTAACAGCATGCATATTGAAACAGTTCTGGAATTCAATGATATCTTTATTGTAAATAAAGACTTTTTTGAGGTGAAGGATGGCCCCCTGTCCCTGGAAGAGCTTCTCTCCTATCCCATCCTGATGCTGACCAAATATTCCACCACCAGTGAATTTCTTCACAACCTGTTCCTGCAGCATTCTCTGGACCTTGTACCGGCGGTGGAATTAAGCAGTAATGACCTGCTCATTGACCTGGCAAAGATTGGGCTTGGTATCGCTTTTATTCCGGATTTTTGTTACGGAAAGGATTCCTCCAACCGGCTGACGCCCATTACCTTAAAGGAAACCCTTCCCTCCAGAAAGCTGGTAGCATCTTATAATGAGAACATTCCCCTTTCCAATGCTGCCAGATACTTCATTGAGCAACTGACAAATTAAAAGAGATAAACGTATCCTGCCAGTTAACACCTTTTCTTTCGTGTCTGCCTGTCAGGGTACCGTCTATCTCTTTTTCTTAATTACCTTTACTGCTTAGAGGATTGCTTCTCTCTTCAAAGAAGGCACCATTATCTGGATTGCATTCGGACTGGGGCTCATAGGCTGCTTTGTGTACCATGGCAGAACCTACGGTGATGTCTCTGGTCTGGCCGTATTTATCCTCCGGCTTTTTAGGCTCTTCCTTTGAAGTTACCTTACTATTATTGGTCTGCTTACTGTCCTTTTCCATCGGTTACTTCCTTTCTGCCTGAAAATTCGATTACCTGCTGCAAGGATAGTATTCCCCGGAACATTGTGTGTATCCATTTTATTATATTCTAAAATATGATTCGAGTATCATAAATCAAAGTCAGGGGTATTGAATGTAGATTGGAGGTATAAAAATACACTCAGCTCCGTGAAAGTCGCTTCGATGCATTTTTATACCCCCAATCTACATGTGCCAAGGCTGAGATTAGATTATGGTACCCAAATAATAAAATTTTAATAATAAATCTAAATCGTTTTTACAATTCTTTCCGTAACCTTATCGTTTTCTGCTATAGTTCCCAGCAGTAAGCTTCCTTCTCTTTCATGCAATTTCTGGTTCTTTACAGCCGTCTGGATACTGGTATTGGCATAGCAGTATAAGCATCCGTTGCTGCAGGTATCATAAGCGCCGATATCCACACTGTCAATACAGTTGCAGCCGGGCCGCTGGCTGGCTGCCTTTGCCCTTTTAATCGGCCGCTTCAGAAGCTTTTCAATCAATTCTCCATCAATACAGCTTGCTTTTTTGATACCGGGAACGGAAAGAAGTGCTTCTTCACAGCAGCTTCTTACCTCCATTCCATACCTTCCTCCGATATCTGCAAGGTCTGCTGCCAGGAGCACCATCTCCTCTTCTGTAATTTCCCGAATGAGAGCAGTATTCCTTTGCCGTTTGATTTTCTGATAAATATCCACAAAGCTGATGTTTACGACCTGGGTATATCCACATAACCTTTCACAGAATTCCCCAAAGGCCCTTCTGTGAAAGGCGGCCGTATATTTATCATTTAAGACAATCGGGTCATAACGCCATTCTATTCGCTCTGCGCCAATAAGCTTTGACAGCTCGATAAAGGTATCTGCAATATCCGATTTCTCCCTGAGATTCACCTCCAGATCATTCCCGTAAGGAGTTAAGGTAAACTGAAAGTAAAAGGGATAGTCCTTTTCGAACAGGTAGGGTATCCGGGGCAGCATGAGCAAAGGGTCCTTTGTCCAAAAGCAAATACAGTCAACATCCTCTTCTGACAGGCTGACCCTGCTTACCTGCCTGGGATTCATGGGGTTTCTGACATGGACAAAGCCCTCCCTTAGCCTTTGAAAGAACCAGGGTGAATAAAATCTCGGTATGTCCGTTCTTCTGGAAGCACTAATTACCATAATGACCCCTGCCTTCCCTCTATTTTGCTTTTAAAATGAACATCTTACTTCTGAAATCACCCCAGGTAAGCTCTGCCGGAACATTCAAGCCGTAATTCATGAGCTGGGAACCGCTGAGCACACTATCCGTTCCCTCCAGTTCGTATACAAGCTCCTCCGACAGTCCGGCTAAGGAAAAGCGGTAAAGGGCATCATTGGGAGTATTCAGTACACGGTAGAAGAAAACAACCGCTTCCTTCTTATCCTCTGATACAAACATCCAGGCAGTATGATTTCCTTCAAAGGGACTTAACAAACGATAAAAGTCTCCGTACTGGATAAGCTTTCGCAGTCTCTTATAGGCTGAAATCTGTGCCTTGACCGTTTCCTTTTCTTCTCCTGACAGCTTTGCGGCATCCAGCTCATAGCCGAAATTTCCTGCCATGGCAACATCTCCCCTGAATTCCAGAGAAGTGACCCTTCCGGTCTGATGATTCGGAACGGCGGATACATGGGCGGTCATAGCGCTGACAGGATAAACCAGGCTGGTTCCATATTGAATCTTTAAACGCTCTACGGCATCCGTATCATCACTTGTCCAGTTCTGGGGCATGTAGTATAAAATACCCGGGTCAAAGCGTCCGCCGCCGCCGGAGCAGCTTTCAAAGAGCACCTGTGGAAATTTTGCCGTGATTTCTTCCATTACACGGTAAACTCCCAGGATATAACGATGGGCGGTTTCCATCTGCCTGTCTGCTGGCAGCAGCTCAGAGCCGATATCCGTGATATTGCGGTTCATATCCCATTTTACATAAGAAATGTCAGCACTGCCCAATATATCGGACAGCATGGTAATAATGGCTTCCTGAACATCCTCTCTGGAGAAATCCAGTATCAGCTGGTTCCTACCAAGATTCCGGAATCTGTCAGGCACATGGAGGCACCAGTCCGGATGGGCCTCGTAAAGCCTGGAATCAGGTGATACCATCTCCGGCTCAAACCACAATCCAAACTTCATTCCCTCTTCCTTCACGGCATCGGCAAGACCCTTTAAGCCTCCGGGCAGCTTTTCTTCATTGACAAACCAGTCCCCAAGGCTGGAAGTATCGGAATTTCTCTTTCCAAACCAGCCGTCATCCAGAACTAACAGCTCGATTCCGAGAGCAGCGGCTTCCTTTGCCAGTTCCCTTAACTTCTCTTCATTAAAATCAAAATACGTAGCTTCCCAATTATTGATAACCACGGGCCTTTCGGCATATTTGTATTTTCCTCTTGCCAGACGGCTGCGGTACAGCCTGTGGTAGGTTCTGGACATTTCACCGATACCTGCATTGGAGTAGACCATTACCGCTTCCGGCGTATAAAACTCTTCTCCCGGTTCCAATGTCCAGGAAAAATCAAAAGGATTGATTCCCATTGCCACTCTGGCCGTCTTATACTGGTCCACCTCAACACTTGCCAAAAAGTTGCCGCTGTATATCAGGCTGAAGCCATAAGCCTCCCCTCTGTCCTCTCCGGCATTCTTTGATACCAGGGCCATAAAGGGATTTTCAGAATGTCCGCTGGCACCTCTGCGGCTTTCAATGGACTGGGTTCCGTTTACCAGCGCCCTTCTGACCTCATGGCGCTCTCTGGCCCAGCTTCCGGACAGGGTAATCATATCAAAATCATAGCTGTCAAAATCCATGCTCATACTGAGAGCACGAAGGAGCTTAAGGGATTTCTTTCCTTCATTCAGGAAATGTGCGGAGCGAAGAATGGCATCAAACCCTTTCATTACCGTGTAGCTTAAAATCAACTTAAGACCTGTCAATGCATCCTTTAAAGTGATGAGCAAGGTCACCGCTTCCTCCCCGCTCTCTGCATAAACACTGGGAAGGCCCTTTAAGGCCGGCTTGCCCTTCACAATTTCATAGCCTTCATATGCAAAATCGGTAATTCTGCTGCCATTTTCCAGCTGCACCTGATATGCCGGCATACGAAGGTCCGAATTTCCATAAGCCGGATATTCATTTGGCATCGCATCCAGTGAAAACTGGCTGTCCCCATCGGTGGTAGCGCTAAAGGAAGCCCTTCCTGCCGCCTTCACCATAGCCTCTACATTGGGATTTAGAATCTTACCGCCCCAATACACATGGGATAAAAATTTCTGCCTTTGTATTTGCATAATATAAGTGGACTTTTCTGTCTGCAAGATAAAGCTGCTGGTTTTTTCTTCAAATTGTATGCTCATATTGCCCTCTTTTCTGCTTTTTAACCTGTCTGCGGGTTACTGCTTCTCTCATTTCATATCTCTAACTATTTCCGAAAGATATCATTATCTTTCACATTTTACCGAAATACTTCCCCAAGTTCAATGTATTATTTTCTACTAAATAGCCGGAATTTCAGTTTTTTCTCTTTCAGATATAAAAAGGCCGGAATATATGGGATTTTAATACCAGATAAGACAATATAATTCAATTAAAAACACTACATACGAAAGGAAGTTTATGGAACCGGACGATGACCAAGGGTTTATTGCCAATCCCCAGATGATTTTGGCTTACCTTTCGTAATTTTCTATTGAGGAGTTCCCTAATGACACTTAAATGGCGGCAGCTGTTCCTAGGTAAAATTATACCACTGTCTGAGCTCACAACCCTGCACAAATACAACCTTCCAGCGAGTTTGGTATAATTTTACCTGCCAGGAACAGCTGCCGGCATTTTAGTGGAATTCGGAACTCCGAACGAGAAAATTACGAAAGGTAAGCCAAAATCATCGTCCGTTCCCAATCCCCCCTTATTACAATCTAAATGCAGCTAGTTGGGAAAAAATACTGGAGTTTATAAATTTAAAAAAGATGGTTCTAAAATTGTGACAGTTAAAAGATTCATGCGTATGTCGTGACTAATAAATTTGTTTTATTGTTTTTCCCTTTGAAAAATGGTATGATAAATTGAAAAAATACGGAAAGGACGTGGTTTTTTGATTAAATCTGTATTTTCTATCGATCTTCCGGTATTAGAAAGTATGCATATATGGAAAAACCGTATTGAACCTATTAATAAAACTGGCAACGAAAAACGTATTTGCATTGTATCAGGCATCCACGGTGATGAACTGGAAGGCCAATACATCTGTTATGAAATAATCCGCAGGATAAATGCAAATCTGCATCTTCTCCATGGAATTATTGATATATATCCCTGTCTTAACCCTTTGGGAATCGAATCTCTCACCAGAGGCATCCCGGCCTTTGACCTTGACCTGAACAGATGCTTTCCCGGAAATAAAAATGGCGATATGGCTGAAAATGCCGCCCAGGCAATTGCAGAGGATATTCTGGGAGCCGAGCTTTGCGTAGACCTTCATTCCTCCAACATCTTCCTGCGGGAAATCCCCCAGGTACGTATGATTGAAGAAAATGCTGAAATGCTCCTGCCCTATGCGAAGCTTCTGAATCTTGATTTTGTGTGGGTACATCCTTCAGCTACCGTGCAGAATGCAACCCTTACCCATGCCCTTAATTCCAGCGGAGTTCCCACCATAGCAGTGGAAATGGGCACCGGCATGCGTATTACCAAGCAATTCGGGGACCAGATCACAGAAGGTATCTTCTGCCTTTTAAAGGAGCTTGGCATGTGGGAGGGAGAAGTCATCACGCCAAAGACTCCCATTATCTCCTCCGAAGGTCAAAGCGAGGTTACCATGGTCCATGCAGATGTCTCCGGAATCTTTCTTCCGGCAGTAGAGCATTGGATGGGCATTAAAAAAGGGGAGGTCATCGGCGATATCGTAAACAGCCTGACAGGAGAGATCAACCAGCATATTTTAGCTCCCTGTGACGGCATGGTATTTACTTTAAGAGAATATCCTGTGGTGAACAAGGGCTCTTTGATTGTCCGCCTTCTGGGAGGTGATTTTGCATGATAAAAGATACGGTATACTCCATTACCTCTCCCTTTCGCGGCGAAATCAGCATTCCCGCCTACCGCTTTGGTAAGGGTGAAAAATCAGCCTGCATCGTAGGTCCCACCAGAGGCAACGAGGTCCAGCAGCTCTATATCTGCTCCCAGATAATCAGAACTCTTGCAAGACTTGAAAAAACAGGCAGCATCGTAAGCAATAACGAAATTATGGTCATCCCCTCCGTCAATCAATATTCCATGAATGTGGAAAAGCGCTTCTGGGCTATGGATAATACGGATATTAACCGTATGTTTCCCGGTGATGCGGAAGGAGAAACCACAAGAAGAATTGCGGATGGTATCTTCCAGGCTGTGAAGGGCTATAATTACGGTATCCAATTTGCAAGCTTTCATACACCCGGAGACTTTATTCCCCATGTCAGAATGATGGAGACAGGCTATCAGAACACCAGCCTTGCCAATCTCTTCGGGCTTCCCTATGTGGTTACCAGAAAGCCCCGGCCCATTGATACGGCAACCCTGAACTACAGCTGGCAGATGAATGGAACCAATGCTTTTAGCGTTTATACCTCCGCCACCGACCACATTGATGAGAAATCCGCAGGACAGGCAGTATCTTCCGTCCTCCGCTTCCTTACCAGAATGGGCATTATCAAATACAACTGCCACAACGGCTTTATCGCGACCACCCTGGAAGAAGAAAGCCTGATGTCCATCCGTGCAGATGTATCCGGCATCTACCGGCGCTTTAAGGAGCCGGGCGAAGAGATTACCTTTGGAGACCTCTTAGCAGAGGTGGTAGACCCTATTGAGGGAGAAGTAATTTCCCAAATCATTGCTCCCAGTGACGGCATTATCTTTTTCGCTCACAGAAAGCCTCTGGTAATTGAAAACTGTACGGTATATAAATTGATTCGAAGGCTTCATGAATAAAAAACAGCTGTTTCGGATTCTGATTATCAAAAAAGACATGCTGCAAAACGAGCCATAAGCCCCTATTGCAGCACGCCTTTTATTTTTTCAAGGATGAAAACATTGGTTTTACAAAAACTCTGATTCCTATTTTGCCTGCCAGTGTTTTAAAGTCGGGAAAAAGACTTTCATCCTTTTTCTGGCTTCCTCCTCACTTATGCCAGGATTAGCTTCAACCATATTGGGAACGCAGAATTCAATCATGTCCTCCATTGTTCCCTTAAATGTAACCTCTCCCTTATCATAACAATACTTGCAATAATCCTTGCTCTTTGAACCATCTTTCTCTGTGCCATATAATTCATCTGTTTCGCCCATTGGCATTCCGCAAACCTGACAATATTTTTCTTCCATTTTAAAGCCTCCTGTATTCTATTATGTTATTTCGTTACTTACCCTTAAAGTGTAACAGATGAAACCTGACACAAGCCTGTCACGTTTATAAAATTGTTATAATTTTTTTATGTGTTTTTTTTATTTTAACAACCATACATTTTGCAGGCTTACTTCCAAAACCATCCAAACAGAAAATGAAAATTGCTTTTCAAATTTTCAAACTATTAGTTAATTGAAAATCCGAAAGCTCTCTTCTTTGCTAAAGAGTATACTCTAATTCTTTATTTTCTCTTAAACCGGCTTATAAAACTTGACTTATATGGAAAAAGTATTAAAATGGTAGTATGTGCTATCTTATACATTGCACATGAATCACATATAATGGAGGAAACACCGTGAAAAGATCAAAAAGAATCATATCCCGACTGTTGGTTTTTACCTTGATAGCAGGAATGATGTTCGCTGCCGGCTGCAGCAAAAAGACAAGCTCTACTGGTGACTTGGTAGTAACCATTAATGACGACAAACTTTATATGCAGGATATGATGTATTTCATATATGCCATGGAAGGTCAGGGACAGAGTTATGCCCAGTACTATCCTGGTTATTGGGATATGGAATACCCCGAAGGCTCAGGTTCTACCATGAGGGATCAGATGAAGAAAAGCGTAATGGATGCCGCCGTTATGTGGGAAATTCTTTACCTGAAAGCAAAAGAGGCGGATTACAGCCTGACTGACAATGAAAAGAAAACTGTTACATCCAACGTGGAATCTATAATGACATCCTTGAAAGATAAGAAAGAACAGTTAAAGCTTACCGGATTCACCACTGAAAACCTTACAAAAGCACAGGAAAAACTTCAGATTGCAGACAAGTATTACCAGACTGTTATTGATGGCCTGGGTATCAAGGAAGCTGACATTAAAGCTACCATTGACCGTGATAAATACAGACAGTACAACACGGAATACCTGTTTATCCCTACCACAAAGTACGATGAGAGCAACAAACTGGTAGACCTTCCTGCCAAGGATAAAGAAGCCGCTAAGACTTCTATTAACAAGGCTTTAACAGAAGCAAAGGCTGGCAAGGAATTTGCTGATATTGCAAAAGAATTCGACAACATGAACACAAGTACCCTTAACTTTATGAAGGATGACAACAAGGCTGATGAAGCTTATCAGGCAGCTGCTTTAAAACTTGAAAATGACAAGATAGCCGACAACGTTATCGAAGCAAAATCCGGTTACTTCGTTGTAAAGATGAAAGATAACAATAGCTCCGAAAGCTATGATGCTGCTGTGAAAGAGGCTGTTTCTGAGGCTCAGAACAAAGCTTTTACAACAAAATATGAAAATGAAATCAAGAAGGATTTTAAGATTACAGAAAATGATAAGGTTTGGTCTAAGATAGTAATGGGTGAAACAACGATTCCCAAGGCTGAGAGAATAACCGCTACACCTACACCTACCGCAAAAGATGCAACTGCAACACCTACTGCAACACCTACACCTACCAAAAGTGGTAAGTAATCTTAATAAATAAGAACTTAAAAAGTACCCTGATAGTGAGACACAGAAAGCGATGCTGTGCTTAATTATCAGGGTACTTTTTTTCAGATTTTAATCTATGGTTTGTTAGACAAAAGGCAGTCTTTCGAAAGGGGACGGCAGTTTACACAAAATAGAACGTATGAATGCTTCGATTACAATGTATAAGAAGTCCTAATTCTCTGAAGGTTTTGTGCTGGACATATCATCAAACAGATAACTCGCTAGCTAAAACAATCTGCTTGATGATATAGCACAAAATCTTCAGAGAAAAGGACTTCTAATACATTTCCATAGGCGCATTCATACGTTCTATTTTGTGCAAACTGCCTGTGTTTATTTCAGAACAGGGTATTTGCTAAAGGCTTAATTATTTATATTAGTTTTTCAAATTCACTGACTGGCATGGGCTTGGAAAAAAGGTAGCCCTGTGCCATGTCACAAAGTACACTTTTTAAGAAATCGGATTGGTTCTGGGTTTCTACACCCTCGGACAGCACCTTCATATTAAGCTGCTTTGCCATGCTGATTATGCTTGATACAATGATCTGTTCTTCCCTTTGCATATTATCGTGGCCGAAGAATCCCTTGTCCAGCTTGATAACATCCGTTGCCATATCCTTTAACAGGTTAAGGGAGGAATATCCTGCACCGAAATCATCAATGGATACACCGAAGCCTAAGCTTCTAAGCTTTCTCATTGCTGAAAGGGCAGCCTCGGTATTGTTCAGGAATATACTTTCCGTGAGCTCCAGTTCCAGCAGATTATATGGAATTTCATAAGAATCCACTAATTTCTTGATCTCGTCTACGAATCTTTCATCATGCAGGTGTACTCTTGATACATTTACAGATATCGGGACAAGCTTTCTGCCTTGGCTCATCCACTCTTTGATGATCTTACATACTTCTTCATAAATGTAAAAGTCCAGGTTTACCACAAAGCCGTTATTTTCAAATATCGGAATGAAATCTCCGGGCATGATTATTATTCCATCCCTTATCCAGCGCACCAGTGCCTCTGCCCCTACCAGACTGTTATCCTGGAGGTTCACCTTGGGCTGCAGGTAAACGACGAACTCCTTGTCCTTTAATGCCTGCTCCATGGTATTGTTGATTTCCGCTTCCCTCTGAAGGTTCAGCTGCATATTGATATCAAAAAAGCAATAGGTGGACTGGGAGGCATTTTTTACAGTCTTCCGGGCAACGTTGGCATTGTCTATGGCAACGGTAATATCTTCTTTGGGGTTTACTAATGCAATACCGCTTGCTACAATGAACTTTGTACCAGGGTACTTGGCTTTTTGTATCTGGCTAAATTTATCATTGATATTCTGAATATAATCAATTATTTCATTTTCCTTCTGATAGGTAAGGCATACTGCGAAATTATCATCAGAAATTCTGGCAATACCCTCTTTACTTTTATTTTCCTCGTAAATAATAGAAGCAAAATCACATAGGATTTTATCCCCTGTCTCATAGCCAAGGGTGTTGTTAAGATACTTGAATTTTGTAATATCTAAGTATATTATTGCAGACTTTCTCCCACTGCATACCGTAGACTTGTCTGCGGTACTGCCATTTATAACGGACTGTGAAAGTGTTTTTCTTTCACACTTGCTCTCCGTACTGCTTATGATGCTGCTGGCATCTTTTTTAAATTTATGTAAAGTAGGGAGTCCTGTAAGTGCATCGAAATTCTTCATGATGTACAGCTGCCTGCTGGCACGTTCTGAAGCTCTTAATTTCAACAAATAGGAAGATATTATTTTTGTGATGGTAAGAAAGGAATCCAGCTCATAATCGCTCCAATTTCTGCACTTTTCATAATCATGAACGCTTATGCAGCCCTTTAATACATCATTTTCAAATATGGCACATTGAAGCAGTGCTTTCACACCAATCTTTTTCAGTGCCTCTTCCTTCCTGTCATCCTCTGTTATTTCCGTCAGGGAATATACCCCGGACTCGCTGAAAGTAAAGGAATGTCCTTTTAAATAATCAGAAAATTCTTCCTTCTCCTTCTTATCGGCCTCCATCTTATCATTGGAGCAGAAATAAGTCATCATAAAATCAGGAGTATCGGAAGCATATTCAAAAATACAAATCTGGGAACAGCCAAACTGTACTCTTACTTTATTTAATAACAAATTAATGGCACTGTTGACATCCTTTGTCCTGGACATAATATCAAAGGCAAAAGCAGTTATTTCCTTGTCGAAATTGTTGCTGCCAAAGCCCTTGGTACGGTTGATCTGGTATTTATGAAAGCACTCATTATCCAGATACAGGCCGGGGTTGGCGATGTCACCATAGAAATGTCCGAAATGAATCTCCTCGTTGTCAGGCTTATTTTCTCTGTCATAAAGAAGTGCTGCATCAGCCTTTAAGAACAATTCCTGAAAATTCATTCCATCCTTTGGATAAGTTGAGATTCCGATACTGCAGGATAATTTGTAATTCTTATTTTCTCCTGTATAGGTATTGGCAAAAACCGAATAGATTATCCTTGCCTTTTCTTTTAAGAGTTCTGCATTGGAAACATTTTTTATAAAGATAAGAAACTCGTCACCGCCGATGCGGCTTGCAATATCCGTATCATAGAAATTCTTGCGCAGGGCTTCCGCAATATTGACCAATACCGTATCTCCAAACAGATATCCTAAGTTTTCATTTACCACGTCAAAATTGTCAATATCCACCAGCATTAATGCATGGTATTGCTCTGAAGCAGAAGTTTTCAGAAATTCTTCTATTACTTTGCGGCTGTACTCCTTGTGGTACAGACCGGTCAGAGAATCCAACTTTTCCCGTTCCATTATTCTGTTTTTCTCCATCAATTTTAACTCTTTCCGGTGTGTCAGCTCCTGCCTGATTTCCTCCCAATTGCCCCCATCAACCAGCACGCAATAAATCGTGTCGTTACAGATAAATTCGACACAATTATCCTTTTGTACATAATTGCTGATAACACCTTCCGGCAGAGGGGTCGTTATAAAGAAGTCCATTAGTTGCTCTCTTGTATATATATACCTTTTTGGAAAGGTGTTTTCTCTTAAGTCAGACATATTTCATTTTTACCATCCATGCTGTAAATTCCTGTCATCCTTGATCATTTACCTGTATAATTGTACACATTATATCATGATTTCTGTTATTCCACAACCGCTATTTAAAACATAACACAATTACAACTGTTTTCCGGAAAGAATTCCTACCGCCAGCGAATATTAATGATATTTGCTCATATATTTAGTTAGTAAAACTATTTTTGGAGATGAGCCATGGACCAGGATTGCAGACAATATATCATTAGTGATGAATACGCTGACTTTATTGTGGAAAATGGTTCTCCGCTGAGTCGATTTCTGGCAATAGAAAACACTTGTCAAACTCCCATTACCAATAGTCATACTGCCGTCTTTGTTCCTCTTGCAAATGTACCTGAAAATATGATTCAGACTTACGGCTACAGTGTCTTCCCAAGCTGCTTCGGCCTTATGGATATCAGCAGCCTTGAAAGCTCAGGAGTTACCAGGATTCGTAACATCCCGGTCTTTAATCTGAGAGGGAACGGAATACTGGTCGGTATCATAGACACTGGAATTGACTATACTCACGAAGCCTTCCGCAATGCGGACGGAACTTCCAGGATTGTTTCCATTTGGGACCAGACCATTCAGACGGGCCCTCCTCCGGAAGGCTTCCTGTATGGCTCGGAGTATACCAGGGAACAGCTTAACGAAGCACTTGCAAACCCCAATCCCCTGTCCGTGGTTCCCAGTACGGATGAGAATGGACATGGCACTTTCCTTTCCGGCATCATAGCGGGTAATACCAATGAGGCACAGCGGTTTTCCGGAGTTGTCCCGGAAGCTGCCATTATAGTCGTAAAACTGAAACAGGCTAAGCCTTTTATCAGAGAATTTTTTCGCATCCCACAGGATGCCATATGTTATTCGGAAACAGATATTTTATTTGGTGTCAATTATCTGATGGCCGTTGCCAGAAGCCTCTCCTTACCGATATCCATATGTATCGGCTTTGGTACCTCTCAGGGCGCCCATGATGAAAGAGGCATATTAAGCACCTATTTATCGCTGCTGGCTGATAACAGCGGTGTAGGCATTACCATTGCCGGAGGGAATGAAGGAAATACAGGACACCATTTTCAGGGGAATATACAGAGCTCCACAGACTTTATAAGCGTAGACCTCCATGTTGGCAGTAATGTAAATGGATTTTCCATGGAGCTTTGGGGAGCGGCCCCCAGCACCTTTTCAATTGATATCCTCTCTCCTACGGGCGAATACATTCCCCGCATTCCTGCAAGAATCGGTGAAACGAGGGTAATACGCTTCATCTTTGAGAAAACGGTTATTTATGTGGACTACCAGCTGGTAGAGTCCCAGACAGGAGACCAGCTGATATTGATGCGCTTTACCTCTCCCACGGAAGGTATATGGCGGTTCCGGGTATATTCCAGCAGTGATCTGCAGGCCACCTTTCATATCTGGCTTCCCATATCCCAGTTTCTGGATACCAGTACTGCCTTTGTGGAACCCAATCCTTACACTACCCTGACTTCTCCCGCCAATACCTTAATACCCATTATTGTAACGGCCTATAATAATACCAACGGCAGCCTTTATCTGAATGCCAGCAGGGGTTTTACCAGAACAAATTCCATCAATCCGGATCTTGCTGCTCCGGGAGTGAATTTAATCGGTCCCGCTCCCGGCAACCAATATACGACCATGTCGGGAACCAGTGTGGCAGCCGCCCATACCGCAGGTGTCGCGGCCATGGTCTTACAATGGGGAATTACAGAAGGCTATTACACCCAGCTTGACAGCGTTGAAATCAAGAACCTGATGCTGCGGGGTGCAAGAAGAGACCCGAATCTGACTTATCCCAATAGGGAATGGGGCTATGGCATTCTGGATATCTACAATTCCTTTAACAGCCTCCGGGGTGAAACCGTCCCCGGGTCATTTCAGTAACAGGGCATGCAAAAAGCTGTTAACCAGCTATTTTACAAAGGAAATACTCCTTTGGCCACAGCCAGTTAACAGCTTTTCTTTCCTGCTTTCCTCTTTGGGACAGGTTGCTGTATTTACAACTGCCTCTTATAAATCTGCAATATTTACCAGTGATATATTATTAATATCGGCAATTTCAAGGCTCGTTACCAATGCTCCTGCCGTGTCAAGGGAAGTAAGGCAGGTCACACCGTTTTCGATGGAGGTTCTTCTTATTAAAAATCCATCTCTGGATTTATCCCTTCCCTGGGTAGGGGTATCGATTACCAGGTCGATTTCATGTCCCATAATAAGGTCGATGATAGTAGGTGACTCTTTATCCAGCTTATTTACAGGTACCGCCTTAACCCCGTTATCATTCAGGAATTTTGCTGTACTTCTGGTTGCATAAATCTCATAACCCAGTTTTCTGAATCTTCCTGCTACCTCCACAGCCTCCAGCTTATCTGCATCCTTTACGGTAATAATCATTTTCTTATGCTTTGGCAGATTGATGCCGGCGCCTAAGAAGGCTTTATAAAGGGCCTCATTAAAGGTCTTTGCTATCCCTAAGCACTCTCCGGTAGATTTCATTTCCGGTCCCAGGCTGATGTCTGCACCGTAGAGCTTTTCAAAAGAAAATACGGGCATCTTAATTGCAATGTAGCCTGCCTTGGGAGCAAGGTCCGTTCCGTAGCCTAATTCCTTTAACCGGCCTCCGAGAATTACCTGTGAAGCCAGTTCTACGATAGGAATACCGGTTACCTTGCTGATATAAGGCACCGTACGGCTGGAGCGGGGATTTACTTCTATTACATATACCTCATCATGGTAAACAATAAACTGTATATTGATTAATCCGATAACATGCAGGGATTTTGCAAGCCTTCTGGTATATTCCACGATGACCTCCTGCAGTTTCTCCGAAACATTCTGGGAAGGATATACGGAGATGCTGTCACCGGAATGGATACCGGCACGCTCTACGTGCTCCATAATACCGGGTATCAGGATGTCTTCTCCGTCACAGACCGCATCCACTTCCACTTCCTTACCCATCAGGTATTTGTCTACCAGAATGGGGTGTTCCTGGACATTTAAATTGATGATTGCCATAAATTCACGGATATCCTCGTCACTGATGGCAATTTGCATGCCCTGGCCGCCTAATACATAGGAGGGCCTTACCAGTACCGGGTAACCTAACTCATTGGCCACCTTAATAGCTTCTTCCGTTGTAAATACGGTCTTTCCGGCAGGTCTTGGTATGGAACACTCCTCTAAGATAGCATCAAATAGTTCTCTGTCCTCTGCTGCATCTACATTTTCCGCACTGGTTCCAAGGATGGGTACTCCCATCTTAAGAAGTGCTTCCGTTAATTTGATGGCCGTCTGTCCGCCGAACTGAACTACCGCTCCGTCCGGCTTCTCCAGGTCAACGATTGCTTCCACATCCTCCGGTGTAAGAGGCTCAAAATAAAGCTTATCTGCAATATCAAAGTCGGTACTTACGGTTTCCGGGTTATTATTTACGATGATGGTCTCATAGCCTGCCTTTGAAAGGGCCCAGACACTGTGCACGGAACAATAATCGAATTCAATTCCCTGGCCGATGCGGATAGGGCCGGAGCCTAAGACCATGACCTTCTTTCTGTCCCTGGTCTTCTCAACTTCATTTATACTTTTATAGCAGGAATAATAGTAAGGAGTACTGGCTTCAAATTCCGCAGCACAGGTATCTACCATCTTATAGGCAGGCAGTATTTTATATTCTTCTTTACGGAGCTTCTTAATCTCTTCGAGGCTTTTTCCTGTCAGCTCTGCAATTACACGGTCTGGATATTCCAGCCTCTTGGCTTCTTCCAAAAGCTCTCTGGTCAAAGGCTTATTCTTCAGCTCTTCTTCCATTTCAACCAGAATTGCTATTTTATCCAGGAACCATCTGTCTATTTTGGTAATTTCAAATATCTCATCATAAGAAATGCCTCTTCTGATTGCTTCCGCTATGACAAATAAACGGCGGTCATCTATACGGTAGAGAAATTCTTTGATGTCTTCTGTGGAATATTTACCGTAATTGCCGTAATTTAAGCTGTAAATATTCTGCTCCAGGGAGCGTAACGCCTTCATTAAGGCACCCTCAAAATTGGTGCAGATACTCATAACCTCTCCTGTTGCTTTCATCTGAGTGGTCAGGGTTCTCTTTGCCATTATGAATTTGTCAAAAGGCCACTTTGGAATTTTCACTACCACATAATCCAGGGCAGGTTCAAAGCTGGCATAGGTCTTACCGGTAATAGCATTAGGGATTTCATCCAGATTATAGCCTAGGGCAATTTTAGCCGCTACCTTGGCAATGGGGTATCCGGTGGCCTTGGAGGCTAACGCAGAAGAACGGCTTACCCTTGGATTTACTTCGATTACACAATATTCAAATGTATCAGGATTCAGGGCATACTGCACATTACAGCCCCCTGTTATATTTAGCTCGGTAATGATATTAAGAGCGGAGCTTCTTAACATCTGGTATTCCTTATCCGACAAGGTCTGGGAAGGAGCCACAACAATACTGTCACCGGTATGCACACCGACGGGGTCAAGGTTTTCCATGTTGCAGACAGTGATGCAGTTGCCCTGCTTATCCCTCATGACCTCATACTCGATTTCCTTCCAGCCTGCAATACTTCTCTCAATGAGACACTGGCCCACACGGCTTAGCCTTAAGCCATTGGAGCAGATTTCCTTCAGAATTTCGGCATCGGGAGCAATACCGCCGCCGCTTCCCCCAAGGGTATAGGCAGGTCTTACAACAACAGGATAGCCGATGGTTTCCGCAAAGCTAAGGGCGTCCTCCACCTTTGTTACAACGGTACTAGGAGCACAGGGCTCACCGATTTTCTCCATTGTGGATTTAAATTCCTGACGATCCTCCGCCTTCTTGATGGTCTCCGAGGTCGTTCCGATTAAACGGATACCATTTTCCTTTAAGAAACCGGACTCTTCCAATTCCATGGCAATATTAAGTGCTGCCTGGCCGCCCAGGGTAGGAAGCACACTGTCTGGCATTTCAAATAGAAGAATCTTCTTTACCATGTCCGGTGTCAGCGGCTCAATGTATACCTTATCTGCAATGTCCTTATCCGTCATGATGGTTGCGGGGTTGGAGTTTACCAAAATAACCTCAATCCCTTCTTCCTTTAAAGAACGGCAGGCCTGTGTACCGGCGTAATCAAATTCCGCTGCCTGCCCGATTATAATAGGACCGGACCCAATAACCAGAACCTTTTTAATATTCTCTATTTTTGGCATACCTGCACCTCCATCATATTAATAAATTCGTCAAACAGGAACTCGGAATCCTGAGGACCTGCACAGGCCTCGGGATGAAACTGCACTGTGAATATATTCTTGTTCAGATAATGGTAGCCTTCAATGGTACCGTCATTGGCATTGATAAAGTACTTTTCAGCAATGTCCTCCTGCAGGCTTCCATCCTCCACCACATATCCGTGGTTCTGGGAAGAGATATAGACTCTGCCCGTCTTTAAATCCTTTACCGGATGGTTCGCTCCCCTGTGCCCGTACTTTAACTTACTGGTATCTCCGCCGCAGGCTAATGCCATAAGCTGATGTCCCAGGCAAATTGCAAAGATGGGAACATCACTTTGATACATTTTCTTAATCTCTTCAATTATCTCTGTACATTCCTTCGGATCTCCCGGTCCATTGGAAAGCATAATGCCGTCGGGGCCGTCTCCCAGGATTTCCTCCGCCTTTGTAAGAGCAGGATATACTGTCACATCACAGCCTCTTTTTAGCAGGCAGTCCTTAATATTATCCTTGGAACCATAATCCAATAAGGCTACTTTATAGTGCCCTGTCTTGTAAGGGTGTACTTTTAAGCCGCTTCTTGCAAGGTCTGCAAGAGAGGGTGTAAAATCTTCTGCCAGATAGCTCTGCTTTTGTGCACAGGTTACCTTCTTTACCACTCCTGTTACCTTATGGGCCTTTAATTCCTTTATTACTTCTTTTACATCCACATCTTCCCTGCAGGTAATCATACCGTTCATGGTACCCTTTTCCCTTAATATCTTGGTAAGGGCCCTGGTATCTATTCCTGCAATTCCCGGAATATCGTTCTGCTCTAAGAAATATTCAATGGTGTCCTCACTGCGAAAGTTACTTGGTCTCCTTGCGATTTCTCTTACGATATAACCGTCCACCCAAGGTTTTCTGGATTCCATATCCTCATAGCATACCCCGTAATTTCCAATCAGAGGATATGTCATAACAACAGCCTGTCCCGCATAGGAGGGGTCTGTCAGAATCTCCAGATAGCCCGACATGGAGGTATTAAATACGATTTCACTGATAACATCCCTTGTTGAACCAATACTTGTTCCTGCAAATACATTGCCGTCTTCCAGTATTAAGAAAGCTTTCATAACTTCCACCTGTTCCTTTCAATGTCGTACACTTAACAGTTCCCTTTGCCTGCAAAAGCAGCCTAATACCTGTTTTTGCCCGAAAAAAAAGAGTAGAATACTTATTTTTCCCCATACTACTCTCCCTATCCAGCCTACAGATACCCAAATTGCTAAAATTCTATCACATCTCTTTCAAAAAAACAAGAACTTTTTTTATTAGAATTTCAACGGAGTTTTATAAGGAGTTGTTATTTATTTTTATTCATAATTTTATATAATTATACTTTTTATTTTTTAAATAATCAAGAACTTCTTTATGATTGTTCACAATCTTTTCAATATCCCTTCATACCTGAGACATATATGAACGTTATAATATATTCATAAGCTAACAACAAGGTTCCCCACCTTGCTAACATAAACTTTTTTTCATAAACCGGCCAGCAGGTTTACCTGCTGGCCCCTCCTTTGTCCTCTGGTCTGAAGCTTCCGTTTCCAAATACCTCCTAAATTTCCATCACTTATCTATTACATATTTGTTACAAAAATGTTACAATTTATTTGTTCCTAAAAGATAGCAAACAACAAGGAGGATATTACTTATGTGTTTCAACTTTAGTTCATGTCACTTCAGCTCTTGCAACTTTAGCGAATTATGCAAACAACTATTAAAATATTGCAGTTTTAGCTCCTGCTACTAAGCATTGGATTTCCTTAAAGGCTCAACCTACCGGGTGGGGCCTTTTTTTATTGTTTTACCATAAGCATACCTATCACAAGCTTGCCTGTGAAACTGCTTGTAAACTATTCTCCATACATATCGCAAGCCTGCTTATGAAATTGCTTACAAACTATTCTCCATATATTCGCAAGCCTGCTTATGAAATTGCTTACAAACTATTCTCCATACATTCGCAAGCCTGCTTGTGGCATTTCTCAAATAATAAGTTTAAAATGCCAGGCATTTTCAATCTATTCCTCATGCATATTGCCAGGCTGCTTTCAGTATTTATCAAATAGTAAGTTAAAATATACATCCCATTTTTCAACAAAATTGTATATATCAAACATATTTTCCAAATATTACTTGTGTTTTTTACCAATTGATTTATAATTAATTACAGAGTAAGAAAGTGTGCATAGAAACCCTTTCACACTTCATTATTTATGGCAGTACCGCAGACAAGTCTGCGGTATACAATGGGGGAAAACATGAAAAAACTTAAGAAATTTTTGTCTCAATTTATGCTGATTGCATGTCTAAGTACCTTTATAGCGCCTAATGCCGAAGTACTTCCAAACTTATCAATTGTTTCTACAGCACAGGCTGCTGCTTATAGCAAAGAAACGATTAATGATGTGCAGGAAGCTCTGAATTATGCGGGCTATAATTGTGGAACACCGGATGGAGTTGTTGGGAAAAATACAAAGACTGCAATTAGAAAGTACCAGAAAGCCAAGGGCCTTAAAGTTACGGGTGCTGTCAATAACACCCTCATAAAGTCCTTAGGTGTCACTGTCCACAAAAAAACTTCTTCCCGAACCGCCAGAACGGAAGCAACCGTATATATCACAAGGACCGGGTCTAAATATCACCGGGCAGGATGCCGTTATTTAAGGCAATCCCAAATTGCCATTTCTTTATCAGAAGCTAAGAAATATTATGATCCTTGTTCTGTTTGTAATCCATAAATTCATGTTCTGCCCAAGGAATTTCCTTTGGGCAGATTTTTTATTTAACGCGTATTCGTACGCATTGTTCCATTATGAGATTATTGAGAAAACACGGAAATGGCCTTTGACCTAATAAAAGGGTGGGATTCGGCGAATCCCACCTCTGCTAAATACTGACTAACCAAGTTCTCCAATTCTCGTTACGGCAACATAAATTCCTGATATCCTATACCAGGTGGGTAAATCAACAATCCCATTGGCCGGAAGTCCAAAGGTCTCCTGAAAAGCTCTTACGGCGGCCTCTGTCTGTGGTCCATAGACACCATCTGCTGCTACCGTCGGAACAGAGGAGTAGACTCCTGCAATGGCATTTAACTGCTCCTGCATCTGCCTTACACTATCTCCTCTTGAACCAATGGAAAGATTGGCACCAGGCCAGGAGGAAGGAACTCCTGCTACTTCATTTGCGGAATTGATATAAATACTGTTACCATAGAAATTCCTTAATATCTGAATGGCCGTCATCCCCTGGTCACCAAGGGCTTTTGAGCCCCATTGTGTCATCCATCCCGGACAGGTCACGTTTCTGCCGTCGCAATATTGTGTGAGTATCGGCTGTCTTACATTCGGCCTTGACAGATAATTGTTAAACACCTCATCCACTGCCTGGGATACGGTATCATATATATTCCTTCCAGGCATCCATTTATGGTCAAAAGCCGTGGAAGAGGTAATCGTAAAGTTATAGCCCCTATTTCTGTACCATTCCGTATAGACCCGGTTCAGGGTAAATGACATTATGGCAAGTACATTGGCTGTTATAGTGGAAGCCGGCCATGTAGCATAGATTTCACTGGAAGCAACATTTTTGATATAATCCCGGTAACGTATATAATAATTCTCTGCACTGGTATCAGACGGGGGTCCATCATGTACTATTACGAATTCCGGAATAACCACGCTTGTTAAAACAATTTCTCCGCTTTCACTGGTGGGTTTGATTTCTGATTCTGCAATTTTAGGCGGATAATCTCCGTATAGTGTATGAGGGGGGATAACAAACAGCTGTGTTCCCGGCTGTTCTCTTAATGAAATAGGCTGAATTGCCGTAACATCCGGCAGAATCTGTGAACCATCTACATCTACATTATCAAAGCCTTCTGCGGCAACGTTGATATTATATTCCGAGTAGGGCTGTGCAGTGGAGGCAGGATCAAGACTATAATCAATATTAGGAGCCTGCAATTCTACCTGGGAAGTCCGGCCTAAATTATCTGTTGTCAGTTCTTCTACCGTAGTATCAGGGTCACCGGTATAGGTTATTCTGACCTTGGCATTTGGTATAGGGCGAAATCCCTGTTCTGTGGTCACATTCACCTGAAGCTTTCCCAAGTTCTGTGTTCCCACCTGGGCCGGATAAATTTTTATGTCATTATAATTATAACTGCTCATTTTTCACACTTTTATGAGAGATTTAATTCAATATATGCGGTACTAGTCAAGATAATGATTCCTTCCTTTAATTTCATTTCCTATTATTTATGCAAAAATAAGCTGCTCCAATGCCCTTCTTCCAATTGCATTGAAACAGCTTATTTTATAATTAGTGAAATATTAATATTTATACAGTTTATACAGTGGACAAATCCCATTCTTCATAAATCTTTGGAACATCGCTGATAAGCCGTTTCGTATAATCGGCCTTTGAATGAAGAATAACTTCATCGGCAGTACCTCTTTCTACGAATTTACCATGCTCCATAATATAAACACTGTCCGAAATATAATAGGCCAGGCCGATATCATGGGTAATAAAGATTATGGTCATACCGGTCTCATCCCTTAAATGCAGCAGCATGTCAAGGATAGTGGCACGGGAACAGGCATCAATCATTGAGGTAGGCTCATCTGCCAGCAAAATCTTCGGCTTCAGCAGGAAGATTCTCGCTATCATAAGACGCTGCATCTGGCCTCCTGAGAGCTCGAAAGGATATTTGTTGGTAAGCTCCGCAAACTTTAGATTTACAAAGCTGCAGGCTTCCGTCATCATCTCCATTTTCTTCTCCATGGGAAAGGTTCTTCCCCCTCGCATATTAATACAATCAAGAAGCACCGTATCTATCTTTGAGAAAATATTATAGGAGGAAAAGGGGTCCTGAAAAATAGCCTGAATATCCTTCCAATATCCCTTTTTCTTTTTTCTGGTACTGATATCACGGGGCTTTCCCTGGAAAAAGATCTCCCCCTCTGTTGCATTACTAAGGCCCAGGAGCAGCTTGCTCAGTGTAGTCTTTCCGCTTCCTGATTCCCCTACAATGGATATCAGTTCTCCTTCATGGAATTCAAAGTCTACATGGTCCACCGCAACGGTCTTCTTGTTACCCATGCCAAATACCTTTGTTACACCTTTTCCGCTTAAACATAAGGGTCTGCTGTTTTTCTCATTATTTTTCATTGCCGTACACCTCCCTCAGTTTCTCAACATCATAAATACAGCGGTAACTGCGGCCTTCCTCAAACTCCTTTGAGTCAATTGAAATGGCGCGGCATTCAGCAGTGGCATACCTGCACCGTTCTGCAAACCGGCAGCCAGCAGGAGGTTTTTTAAGGTTCGGCGGTGTTCCGGGAATTGCTGTAAGCTTCACATCACGGCTTCCGGCTTCCGGTACGATAATAGAGCCCATAAGTCCCTTGGAATAAGGATGGATAGGGTCAAATACCATTTCCTTTGCCTTCCCTTTTTCCACAATCTGTCCTGCATACATTACCATAATATCATCTGTTACATTATATAATAATGGCAGCTCATGGGTTATAAATATCATGGATTTTATATAACCCTTCTCCATGAGGTTCTTTAACATCTTAATGACCATTTTCTGGCTCGTTACATCCAGAGCACTGGAAGGCTCATCCGCTATTAATACCTTTGGTGATAGAATGGTTGAAATAGCAATTACGGTTCTTTGCTTCATACCTCCTGATAATTCCACCGCATGTTTTTCCAGTACGGAGGCAGGAAGTCCAAGCTCTTCAAATCTGGCTTTTGCCATATCATAAATGTCTTTTTTTGTTTTCTTAGGCTCATGAACACGGATAACATCTTCTATAAAACGAATAATTTTCTGAGTAGGATTTAAAGCATTCATAGCTGCCTGGGGGATATAAGCAATTTCCGTACCAAGTATGTTTCTTCGTATATCATCGGGATCCATCTTGGATATATTCTTTCCGTCTACGACAATATCTCCGCTGATATAATGGAGGGGAGGAAAATAATATCCCATAAGGCTTAAGGCCAGTGTGGATTTTCCGCAGCCTGACTCACCGGCAATACCAAGGGATTTCCCTTCTTCGATTTTTAAAGACACCCCGTCAACAGCATAAACATCTTCTCTGAATCTTGTGATATATTTTGTCTTGAGGTCTTTAACCTCCAGCATTGTCTTTCCCATAGCAGACCTCCTAATCTCTTAAAGTGGGGTTGAACACCTGATCGAGACCAGTATTCATTAAATTCAGTGAGAATGATATCAAGGCAATAACAAGGATTACCGGGAAATATGCCCACCATGCACCATTTAAATGAGCGGAATAAGACATAGCCCAATCCATCATAAGTCCCAACGTGGAAACATCGGCTGTCTTTGGTCCTAATCCAATCATGGACAGGGAGGCTTCTGCCAGTATTGCTGTTGATATCTGAAGTATGAAGGCCATTACTACATAGGAAGCTATATAAGGCAATATATCCTTAATAATAATGCTTGTAAGGCTGTGTCCTGAAAGCTTGCTTAAGTTAACATGATCCCTGTTACGAAGTGAAATAACCTGGGACCTGACTGACCTGGTAGTCCACACCCAGGAGGTTATTCCAATTACAATGGCTACTGTCGAAGCACCCCGCTTATCCTGCCCGATACTGTAGGATATCAGAATCAACAGCACAAAGGACGGAATAACGGTAAAAAGATTTGTGATGAACATGATAAAATCATCGATGAAACCGCCAAGATATCCGGCTAATAAACCAAGAGTCAGGCCAATTAAGGTAGCTATTGTTCCGGCTATCAATCCGATTAACAGGGAGGTCTTTGTTGCGGATACTAATTTTTTCAATACATCGTCACCAAAGTTATCCGTACCCAGTGGAAGGACCTTCACATTGGGAACATCCTTAAGATTTACATAATCGGTGTCTGATATTTTTTTTATTTCGTCCAGGGACTGAGTCTCCTGATTTTGTACCGATACTACTAAAGGCTGCTCATTCAGCGCATTGCCAAGGCTCTTATCAAGTCTTTTATAGAAATTACGCTGAGCCATTGTCATCCCTTCCGGCTTTGCCGCAGGGTCATATTTTTCCTGCCAGAGCTTTATCAGGCTGTTGCCATCCTGCATATCAATATCTTCCGTCGGAACTCCGACTGCCGTAAGCCACTGTACCATGGATACTTTATCCGTATCACTTAATTTATTGGTAAGTCGCTTTGCATTCGCATCGGGAAGATCGATGGTTTTGGAATTCGTATTGATACTGTCATATACGGAGAAGTAAATTCCTGGCTTTAAAAAACTTCCTTTGCTTATCATCTGCAGGGGATCTCCCGGGCTGATGATGGGATAAATAATCACTGTTAATAACATAATCGCGAATATAACAAATCCTAAAACAAATTTGGGAGAGTGAAGCACCTGTCTAATTGTATTTTTCATCCTGTCCGCCTCCCTTAATCAAATTGTGCCGCTTTTACGCGGGGATCAATAAAACCATAAATAATATCAACTATAAAGCTTGCCAGCAATACCATAATCGTAATAATCAGTGTAGCTGCTGATAAAAGCGGATAATCAGAGTTTGATACTGCCTGCAGTATAGTTGATCCAAGTCCCGGATAACTAAAGATTACTTCTGAAACCAGAGCTCCACCTACCATGGTACCGATAGAGAGCGCAAGTCCTGTAATCTGAGGAAGCATCGCGTTACGGAATACATAGCCTACAATTTTCCAATCCTTTATACCAAGGAAACGGCTGTATTTCACATAGTCAGCATTTAATTCATAAATTGACATAGATCTCATACCAATAGCCTGGCCGCCGATTGAAATGAGTACAATGGACCAGAATGGAAGCTGATAGTGAGCAAAAACAGATTTTACAAATTTCCAGCTGACCTGAGGAATTAAATCATATCCATAGCCACCGGAAATAGGTGCAATTTTTAAATTGATTGCAAATACAATCATAAGTATTACTGCAAGACCAAAAGCAGGAAGACTACTGAAAAATAATGTAATAGGCATTAAGACCTTATCAAATCCCTTCCGGATATAGGCCGCCAATGCCCCTAGTACATTTCCGATAACCCAGCCTACAATAATTGCCGGAAACTGCAGCGCAAGAGTCCAGGGAAGCGCTGATGAAATAATATCGGATACTTTACGTGGATATTGGCTAAAGGAAAGACCAAAATCTCCTTTAGCAGCATTTTTACAATAAGTGATAAACTGAACATACATAGGCTTGTTGGTACCAAACTGTTCAGCGTAATGGTTATATATTTCTTTTGCCGCAGATGCATCTGATATACCCTGAGCCGATTTTGCCGTGATGGCTGCAACAGGATCTCCCGGCATTAGTCGTGGAAGAATAAAATTAAGCAGGATAGCAGCAGCGAACGTAATGAGGAACCATACAATCTTTTTGCCGAAATATTTACGATAGCCTTTCATTGATTACCTCCATAATTTATCAGCCATGTTTCAGATTATCCCGAAGCATGGCTGACCGATTGTATTCAGGTACTACTTAACCAGATCAATTTTATAAAGTCCGGCAATACTGTAACCATTTAAAAGTACTAACGGCGGGATATTATTGCCATCTCCACTTTCAGGATAGTTGGTCCATATGGATTCATTTACAGCGTGGAACTGGTCAGGTCTGTACATTAAGGAGAAGGAAGGAACATCTGTTAAATAAATTTTAACAGCTTCTGTATAGTATTCCTTTTGCTTAGCGGGATCTGCTTCACCAGGGATTAACTTAATCAGCTCATCCATACGTTTGTTGCTGTAATGTCCCCAGTTACCTGCCCAGTTATTGTCAACACCGTTATATTCGGAACTTGTTAACATTCTTAAACGTCCCCAAGGCTGTGTAGGGCCTGCGGAATCCGTCCACATCATAAAGATATCATATTCTGTTTGTTTCTTGGAAGTAACAGTTGACTGGAATACATCAGCCTGAGGATACTGTGTAGTAATATCAATACCGATGTTCTTACCTGCCGCTGCTACGATTTCAATTGCTGCCTGCCAGTCAGTCCAGCCATCAGGGCATGCTGCTACGAAGGAAAGTTTCTTTCCGTCTAATTCACGGATTCCATCACCGTTTTTGTCTTTAATTCCAGCATCATCCAGTAACTTCTTAGCGCCTTCAATATCATTTCCGGTCCATTGAAGATCCTTTACTGCATCATGGTCATATTTAGCCTGCTCACCATCCGTAGGGTTCATAACGGAACGAGGAATATTCTTAAAGGTAGGTGACTGGCCTGTCATAGCATTTGCATTGATAGCATCATAATCAACTGCCATAGCAATAGCTTTTCTGATTGCAACATTTTGAAGAAGTTTATTATCCATATTAAACCAGGCGGTAGGCATATTTACACAGATACCGTAAGGTGCATCCTGAAGATATGTAGAAATAGGAAGACCATCCTTCTCCCACAAATCCTGAATGTTAGGAATAAACTGCTGGTCAACATCGACTTCACCTGCTTTAAATGCTACTTCCGTAGCAGGGTTGTCGGCATAAATAGTATGGCATAAGTACTTAGGTGCAGGAAGTTTTCCCCACATGGAAGCATCCTGGCCCCAGTAGCTGTCATTACGAACCAAAACAACTTTCTGGTCATCATTATAGAAATTATGGTAAGGACCGGAATATACAACATCTTCGCCGGCATCCTTCTTAATAGCGGCAGCATCATTATTGCAGCGTGCTTCTACCTTCTGAATCCAGGCTTTCTGAATAACATAAGTCTGTCCCAGATATGCTACAACCAAAAGAGGATTAACAGCTTTACCCTTAGCATCAAGTTTTGCTTTAATTAATACTGTCTGGGGATCAACTGCTGTTACACTTTCAATATAAGGTGCCAGTGCAACACCCTGGCCATTCTTAACTTTAGCATCAGCCTCAAAGGTATAAGCAACATCATCAGCTGTAACAGCTGTACCGTCACTCCATTTAGCAGCACTTTTAATCTTAACAGTTATTTCTGTTCTGTCAGCATTCCACTGATAGTCGCCATCAGCTAATAATGGTGTCATGGTATCATCCAGCATGTTGTACATATAAAGTGTTTCAAACATAGGAGTACGTGATCCGCCGCCGGACTGGGTAATTGCAAGTGCATTGTTCATATCATCGGAAAGAGGATTCCAGCCGTTAACTGCTCCCCATTGCAGACCGCCATAATACAGTGTTTCATTTCTGGGTAATTCGCCGCCCGGTTTTACTTCCTCTGTAGCAGGCGTTGCAGTCGGCGTGTCCGTTGCTTCTGTTGTTGCTGTTGGTGTAGGTGTATCTTTTGTGCTTGTTTCATCTGTTTTATTAGATTTACAAGCAGTCAGCATACTTAATACCATAACCATTGTAAGAAGTAGTGACAAAAATCTTTTTACATTCTTTTTCATAATGCTTCCCTCCTGTTTTTTTTATCGCAATAACCATATTGGTTAAAAACGAACATTTTTACAAAAGTCCTACAGTTTTTTCTCTGTAAAATAACCTTTCTATTTACATATGATAATATATGTTGTAGAATAAAACCATGCTAATTTCTATTTATTTGTATATATTTTATACATGATTTAGCTTTATTTGGAATCATGTTTTATATATTATTACTCATTTAAGCAAAATATAGCATAAATTTGTACGATTTATATAAAAAAGTTTCCACTTCCAAATCCAGGCATCTTATTATCTGTTTAACGCATTATTTGTACAATTTTTGTGCATATATCATATAAAATACATGCAATATTATTTCATTTTGGGAGGAGTATATTATGGTATCTAAACACGAAATTATTGAATACGGTAATGAAATGCCAATTAAAATCAGCATCCAGAATATCGAAGATATGTCGAGGCACTGGCACAGCAGTCTGGAAATTTACCTGGTATTGAGCGGAAGCCTGACGGTTATGTTTGAGGAGGATACCTACAAGCTGTCCGAAGATGATATCATCCTGATCAACAGCAATCAATTCCATGAAATCAAAAGCAGCAATACCGTTGCTGCCGTACTCCAAATTAAGCAAAGCTTCTTCCAGCAATGGGTTGATGATAATACTTATTTCGAATGTAATTCCGTACTCTATCATGACAGAAATAAATATCTGGAGCTAAAGAAACTGATAGCCAGACTTGTACATGCAAGCTATAATGTTACAGAGCATAAAAGCCTGCTCATCATACCTTTATCCTACAATATTTTATATGAACTGATTTATAATTTTAGAATCTTTAAAGCAGACACTTCCAGTAAAAACTCTAAGAATTTGAAACGTCTTAAGGGAATCATCCAATACCTGAACGATAATTACGCAGAAAATATCACCCTGGAGACTATCGCCAAAAGAGAATACCTTTCCGCCTCCTATCTGTCCCATTTCTTTGAAAAAAATATGGGCATCAGCTTATTTAACTACCTGGCCGGTATCAGGCTGCGCCATGCGGTTGCCGATTTACTGCATACCGACCTGACCATCGAGCAGATAGCCGCAAATAACGGTTTTTCTAACAGCCGCTACTTTGTCAGCACCTTTAAAAAAGAATACGGCACCCTTCCAAAGCAATATAAAAAGGAGCAGAAGCTACTTAATGTTTCAGAAAATGGCACAAAATCACTGCAGCCAATGCTGGTCCTAAAGCAGCAGGACTTTTTGAACAAGCTGGGAGAATATCTTGATAAAAATTCAAAAAATGAGCTTCCGGAAGCAAAATATCCCACCCGGCTGATTGTACAAAGCATAAACACTACCATGAAAAAACAGCTCCTCCATCATTCCTTCAAAACCTTTACCAGTGTGGGCAGGGCGAAAGAGCTTCTATATAAGAATGTCAAAGAGCATTTACAGGAGCTGCAGAAGGAAGTCGGTTTTCAGTATATAAAATTTCATGGTATTCTGGATGACAGCATGATGCTGTATAACGAGGACAGGAACGGAAATCCTTATCTTGTTTATACCTATGTGGATGATGTGCTGGATTTTCTGTTGTCTATCGGCTTAAAGCCGCTGATACAGTTTTCCTTCATGCCAAAGCTTCTGTCAGAGGACTCGGACAAGACGCTGTTCTACAACCCTGTTATCATAAGCAAGCCGAAGGATTACAAGAAATGGGTCTATCTGATAACGGAATTAACCAAGCACCTTTTAAAACGCTATGGCTCGGGAGAAGTCAGAACCTGGATGTTCTCTTTCTGGAATGTGCCCTTTTTATCCTATATTTTTTCCTTTGAGACCAACGAAATTACTTATGAGCTTTACCGCATCACCAGAAACTGTGTAAAGGAATGTGATCCCCTGCTTTCCTTTGGAAATCCTTCCTATGGCTCTCTGGACTTTTGCAATTCCGAATTTTACGATTTTCTGGATTACTGCAAGCTGCATGATTGTTATCCGGACTTTTACAACATCCACTGCTATCCGGTTAAAACCTCTTCCATCGGCTCCTTTCCCACACTTGGAAAGAACCAATCGGAGGACAGTGAAAAGGATACTATTATCCTGTCCGATGACCCGGATTACATGGCTCACAGTATCGAGGATTTTAAGAACCGCATTCAGTACTACCCGAATCTTCCTATATATATAACAGAATGGGCTTCCACCTCCTCTCATTGTGACTGGCTCAACGATACCTGTTACCGCTCAGCCTACATTGTAAAGAACATACTGGATAATTATGATGAGGTGGAGAGCTTCGGAAACTGGTGCCTTACGGATATACTGGAGGAGCTCCCCATGGACAACGAAGAATTTCACGGAGAGCTTGGGTTATTTACCTGCCATGGCATTAAAAAGCCTGCCTATTATGCCTTTACCTTTTTAAATAAGCTGATGGATATCCTGGTGGATAAAGGAGAAGGTTATTTCATAACTACCAACGGCCAAAGTGATTATACTATTCTTCTTTATAACTATCATCATGTTTCCCCTCTTTATGCCCAGGGAATATTATTTAATGTTACCTTTAATGAGCGGTACAACGCTTTTGTAAATCCTTCCTCCCTGGATATCCATCTGACCCTTACCCATGTGGAAAATGCGGACTATATTGTTACACACCATGTGGTTAACAGGGAAAGCGGTAGTGCCTTTGACGAATGGGTCCGCATGGGAGCAGTTCCCCTTACGGACGAGGAGGAAATCAACACCTTAAAAGGACGTTCCATGCCAAGAATCACAAAGGAGCAGATAACGGTAACGAATAATACTATGGCACAATTTGCACTTTTACATCCTCATGAAATACGTTTGATTCAGATTAAGAAGGCGGAATACAGTCCGTCCTGCTACCGTCCTTAGTAGTGGACTGCATTTATGTTATAGGGCGGCCTTACTTATGTTTAAGACTTTGGAAACGGACGATGGTTTCTGGTTCCGTTGATACATTTTCTATTCGCGGTTCCAATTCCACTAAAATGGCAGCCGTTATTCCTGGAAGGTTAAATTACACCAAACTCGCTTCATAATTATTGGTTATATTAACACTGTGAGCTCAGACAATGGTGTAATTTAATCTAGTCATAACGGCTGCCATTTAAGTGTCATAAGGAACCCCTCAATAGAAAATGTATCAACGGAACCAGAAACCATCTGTACTTTGGCTTAAAATTTAAGTGAATCGATGTGAAAGGGTGTGACGTATTTACTAAAATAAGAATAAATAAAAATGTGAACAAACTAAGTTATGTAGAGTTTACCAAAATAGTTTATATAGAGCGTTGACATTTAAAATTGGGTACTATAGAATACTTAAGTAATTTAGAGTTTAAATAGAATATGAGGTACTTATGACTGAAATAGAAAACAAATACGAAACTTTATTGAATAATGTAAAAACCACCGTTTATGAAGGAATTTTAAAGCTTGGCCTGGCAAAGGGAGAAAGCTTTGGAATATACTATGAGCAGGACCTTCTGAATTATTTTTTGGGTAAGGATTGTGAGAGTGGCAGTGATATGATAACAGAACTAGATGGATTTGGGATGTTCGCAAAAGAAAGGCAGATTCCTCTTTCCATAAGCCACCAGGGCAGCCGTTTCCGGTTTCTTGTAGCAGCAGAAGGAGTATCCTATATCAAGGAATACAGCCCTTCTTCGAATTTTCTAAAAGAGCTGATTGACCTTGCAGGTACTCATACCTTCTGCCTGGAACAGATTCTTGCTGTTTTTAAGAATTCAGGGAAGGAATATACGGTAAGAGAGGTTGAGAATCCTGAATTTGAGTATGTTATAGCTTTTACAGACAGGGATTTTGACCCTTACCTTTATTGTTTTCACTTTGAGCAGGGACACGGCCATTATCACCGGCTATTGGAATACAGCTATAAGAAACTCTTTGAAGAGGAATAAATACTGAAAGTTTGGCTAATGGCCTGCTTGAATTAGTCTGGGCCATTAAGCCAAGTACAAAGCGGTCAGCGCACTAACAGGGCGGCTTCCATAAGGCTGCTGTATCTGAGCTTTCCTTCAATTCTCTCTGAATTCATAAGATGAATTTTATTTACAAGTAGATGCAGTTTGGGCACTAAGGCAGACAGCTCTTCCAGGGAGGCAGCTTTCTCTAAGACCACACCTCTTCCTATGGTCAGGTGTGCCTTTAATTTCTGCTCTTCTATGGAAAAGCCCTGTATTCTCAAGCTCTCTGTAATCTCTTCATACAATTTTATTAACTCAGGGGATTCCTTTATACCTACCCAGAAGATATCCCCTCCCTTATTTTGAAAGCGTCCCAGCTTCTCCGTCTCTATCACAAAGGGGGATACTCTGCTGTTTACTACTCCCTTTTTCAATGCTTCTTCCGCCCCTGACCTTTTCCTGGTTTCTCCTATAAAGGCCAATGTCAAATGAATATTTTCCTGATGGGTAAAGTTCCCCTTTATTGAATTCTCCTTAACTGTCATTCCGTAGCGGTAAAGCTTTTCCTTGTCTTCCGGCAAGAAATCAATCGCTGCAAAAAGCCGGTAAAAACCTCCCATATAGTAACCTCCTTGCTCCCGTTGCATACCGCAGACTAGTCTGCGATATTGCCATAAATAATAGAGTGTGAAAGTGTTCTTCTTTCACACTAACAGCCATGCCTTCCCAGCATGTGTGAAAATTGTTTTCTAATTTTCACGCTTGCTCCCGTTGCATGCCGTAATTTTTATATCTCATCCACTGTAAGTACATCATCCAGGCCGCTGAGCAGCAGCAGAACCTTTTCATGGTCATGCCTTTCCTGTTGTTTTATTGTTATAAACAATCCTACCGTATCCTCACTGTTTCTTGTCTTGCTGATTTCCACATCGGATATGGTCATATTGTTCTTGCGAATTGTTTCAAATACGTTGCTTATGGCATTTACCGTAGTTACCTGCACATATACCTCTATCAGCTTTGTCCTTGACATGGTGTACACGTCAAAGCGGTGCAGTACGGTGTTGCAGATATAGATAAAGGCACAGGCAATAATGGCTCCCTCATAAAATCCGATTCCAAGAGCAAGACCCATACAGGCAGAGGCCCAAAGCCCGGCTGCTGTTGTCAGCCCTTTTACCTGCTGTTTTACCGTTATTAATATTGTTCCGGCGCCCAGAAAACCTATTCCGCTGATAACCTGCGCTCCCAGTCTTGATGGGTCTCCTGTGTAATGCCTGACTTCAAGCATGTATTGGCTGGTTATCATTACAAGAGCGGAACCCAGGCAGACCAGGATGTGGGTCCTGAGGCCGGCAGGCCTTCTCTTTCTTCCCCTCTCATACCCGATTACTCCTCCGAAAAGTATGGCAAGTGTCAGTCTGGTAATGATGGATAGTGTATTTATATCCTGTAATGATACTGCTAATTCATTCATAAAAAATCTCCCTTATGCTTATATTATGCTGCCTTCCCATTATTATATGTACAGGCGCAATGAATGTCAGACTTTTATCTCATGTTTATTTTATATCTATTCTTTCCCTATATAAAAACAGGGCTGTTGATAGTAAGCTCTTTAACAAGCTTTTTACAACAGCCCTTATCTTTTCAATTGACTTAAACTTCCACTGTCCAGCCAAGTGTATCTTTTACCTTTCCTAACTGGATTCCGGTGATGGTATCATAGAGCTTCTGGCTGTATTCTCCAATTCCTCCATCCTTTACCTGCATGATTGTGTCTTCCCATCTTAACTGGCCGACAGGTGATATTACAGCAGCCGTACCGCTACCAAATACTTCTTCCAAAGTGCCCTTTTCATAGGCCTCTTTAATTTCCGTAATATCTATTTTTCTTTCCTCTACGGGAAGTCCCCAGGCCTTGCATAACCTGATTACAGAATCCCTGGTAACACCGGGAAGGATACTTCCGTTAAGAACGGGAGTTACAATCTTACCATCAATCTTAAAGAAAATATTCATGGCTCCTACTTCTTCGATGTATTTTCTATGAACACCATCCAGCCACAGCACCTGAGAATACCCCTCATCATGGGCTTTTACCTGGGATTTCAGGGAAGCAACATAGTTAGCACCAGTCTTTGCCTCACCGATTCCTCCCTTAACTGCTCTTACATACTCGTCTTCAATCCATATCTTAACCGGGTTCAGTCCTTCCGGATAATAAGCGCCGACGGGGCTCAGTATGATGAGGAATTTATAGGTGTCGGAAGGCCTTACTCCTAAAAAGGGGTCTGTTGCAATGACAAAAGGCCTGATATAAAGGGAAGTTCCGGGCTTTGTTGGAATCCAGGCTTCATCAGTCTTAACCACTTCCTTGATTGCCTGCAGGAAATCTTCCTCCGGTATTTCCGGAATACAGATTCTTTTATTGGTGTTATTGGCTCTCTCGATATTTTTCTCCGGACGGAACAGTAAGGTTCTGCCATCCTCCGCTTTATATGCCTTTAAGCCTTCAAACATTTCCTGTCCATAATGAAACACCATGGCAGAGGGGTCCAGGCTAATCGGTTGATAGGGTATAATCCGCGCATCATGCCATCCTTTGCCGACCTCATAATCCATCACAAACATGTGGTCCGTAAATATGGTTCCGAACTTTAAGGGGTTATCTCTGGTGGGCAGTTCCTTGGGCGTTGTTGTTTTTTCATATCTGATATTTAGCATGATACGTACCTCTTTCCTTTTCTTAATTTTATATAGCAATAATATTAGCCTTTCAGAAAAGGTTTTTCAAGTCTTTTTGAGAAATTTTTAACTTTCATAACAGGTTTTGACATCTTCCGCAGGATATCATCCTGCTGGATATCATCCTGCTGGATATCTATCCTGCTGGAAAGCTTTCTGCAAAACAGCTTCCTGGTTGAAGAAAAAAACTCCTACGCCTCCAATGCCTAAATGGCTTCCTAACACTCCGCCGATTTTGTTGATAATAAACTGTGTACAGCCAAGCCTTTCCGTAATCATAGAGACTAATTCCCTGGCTGCTTCTTCATCATCAGCATGGCTGATACCGATTATCTGGTCCTTTAATGCACCGGCTCTTTCCTCCAGCATATCAATAACTGCAGCAAAGGCCTTTTTTCTGCCTCTGGTCTTTCTTATGACTTCCATTCGTCCGTCATTGACATCAAGTATTGGATTGATACCAAGTATGCTTCCTATCATTCCCTGCGTTTTGCTGATACGTCCGCCCTTAATCAGCCAGTTCAAATCAGAGATTGTAAAAATGTGCTCTATATGGTGTGTCAGGTCTTTCATGTAATCCAGTGCTTTCTTAAATTCCGTCATACCGCTTTTGATATATTCCATTGTCTGCATTACAATCAGACCGGTAGCAGTGGAGCCTCCCATGGAATCCACAACCTCCATATTCACCTGGGGAAATTCTTCCTTCAGCTCTAAAAGGATGGTGGAAGCCAGCTGACAGGTCCCGGACATGGCGGAAGAAAAAGCAATGTATATGAACTCCTGACCCTTTTTTGCATAATTTGGAAAAATATTATAAATGGTTTCCGGTGCCGGCTGGGCAGTCATGGGCATATATCCCTTTTTCATAGCCTCGTAAACCCCATCTACATTGATTGTTTCGCCGTCCAGATATTCTTTATTCTCCAGCAATATCTTAAGAGGCAACACCAGAATATCATTTTCCTTGATATAATTCTCCGGTAAGTCGCAGGTACTGTCTACAATCAATTTCAACATAACAATCAGACTTCTTTCTATAATTAATATCATGTGGTTATTATTACCACTTGATGTAAATTATACCACTTTCCTCATAGAATGCAATACTCCCTAGTACTATATTCACTGCAATCCCATGAGACCAAATGATGGACACCCAGCGGACTTGGGGAGAGTGGTTTGGACTTTGCATTGAGAGGTTCTTTATGATACTTAAGCTGCAAGAAACACAGCTAGGAAAAACGGAGCCATTGTTTGAGCGTAGCGAGTTTGACGCAGTTTTGACTGTCGGCTGTGTTTTTTGCAGCTTTAGTAGAATAAAGGTTCTCGAACAGCAAATTCCAAACCACTCTCCCCAAGTCCGCTGGGTGTCCATCATTTGGTCTCATGCATTTGTTGTGGTGCTTTATTATTTTTCCTGTTCCCTTTCATACTTATAAAAGGCATATTCGATATCATAGTAGGTTTTCTCTTCCGATTCCCCAACAATCTTCCATTCCGTCTTTTCATCCAGATTAGGAAAATAAGTATCAGCATGATATGCAAAGTCTATTTTGGTAACATGGGCAACATCACAGTAATCCAGCATTTGCCTGTAAATGCTGTCACCTCCTACCACATAAACATCCTCCGACCGGTACCCCTTTACGGCTTCCAGTGCTTCTTCAACGCTATGAACTACAACCGCATCATTTATTTCTACATCCTTTGACGTTATTACAACATTAAATCTATTCTTCAGGGGCTTTCCTCCCTGAAAGGTTTCCATGGTCTTCCTTCCCATTATAACAGCCTTTCCCATTGTTTCATCCCGGAAAAACCGCATATCCTCGGGTATGCTGATTAGCATTCTGTTCTGGTAGCCTATCGCCCAGTTCTTGTCCACTGCAACTATTAAATTCATTTAATAACCATGCCTTTCTCACTGCCTGCAAACTTTGAGCCGCAGACACAATCTTGTGTGTGAAAATTGCCTTTTAATTTTCACACTATTCTCTTTCCCGTATCACAAATCTCTGATATTATCCGATTATTTTTATATATGAAAACTCTTTAATCAGGACTTCTTTTTCATTTTTCTGCTTCCAGATTATTCGCCAGATTGTTCAATTCTTCACACGGCCCATATTTTGTTTTATATCCAACACCATCAATGATAATAAAAGGATTATAGGCCTTGATGCTTATTTGTGTTCCATCTGTTTTTGTCATGGTAAAAATCACCGTTTGCCCGGCATATTTCCCATAGGTATTGTCTTTTTGATAAATAACAACTCTGTTCAATATTTCAACTAATTTACTAACTTCCGCATTGGTAAATTCCAATTCCGTATCTGGAGGTATCAGTTTAACAGTAACTTCCTTTACATCCTTTGCTGTCAAATCTTTGAATGGCCTTATTCCAATAAAAGGTCTTCCGATAAAGAAACCGCATACCAAGATTACTATAACCGGGATAATCCATAATCTTTTCTTCATCCTTTAAACACCTCCGCGAAAGTCATTTCGTTGCATTTTTATACCTCAAATGTACATAAGTGAAAGCTGAGATTTTGACACCCGAATCAGCTTTCAGATATTATATGCAGCTCTATAAATAAGCCCGGTATTGTTAATTATCTGCTTTTTACAGATAATTAACACGCCAGGCTTATTCTTATCCTCTAATTAGTCCATTACAAATTCTTCTGTAAATCTTTTAATATTAGAAGCGTTGATGTACTTGTTTACCTTTCCTTCTTCCAGCACTACCAGGGTAGGCGCCTGCATAATTCCGTACTTTCTAGCAAGCTCTGCATTTTCCTCCGCATCCACAATGCTGTAAGGGAAATCACCCAGATACTCCTTGGCAATTTTACAGTTGGGGCAGGTCTTGGTAGTAAAGAGCAGGGCTTTTTGCTCCGTGGAAACGGCTACTTCCTCTTTGGTCAGCTCATTGTCTCGTACAATCCCGCGAATGCCGGAAATTTTGACCGGCTTCTTTACCTGATACACTTTACGGTTCTTATATTCCTGTGCTTTTCCTTCATTCCAGTTCTGAACAGGCCTGTAATAGCCTGTTATACGGGAATAAACCTCGGCATTTTGTCCGCATTCAGGACAGGTAAACTGCTCACCGCTCAGATAGCCATGATCCTTGCAGATAGAATAGGTCGGTGAAAGGGTATAATAGGGCAGCTTATAATTCTCAGCAATGGTCTTGACCAGCTTCGCCGCTGCCTGCCAGTCCGGAAGCTTCTCGCCTAAGAAAGCATGGAATACCGTACCGGAGGTGTAAAGGGTCTGCAGCTCATCCTGAATATCCAGTGCTTCAAATACATCCTCCGTATATCCTACCGGAAGGTGGGAGCTGTTGGTATAATAAGGGGTATCTCCCTTATTTCCTGCTGTCTTAATATCCGGATAATGCTTTTTATCATGCTTTGCCAGACGGTAGCTGGTGGATTCTGCCGGTGTTGCTTCCAGGTTAAATAAATTTCCGTACTTCTCCTGATAATCCGATAAGCGTTCTCTCATATGATTTAATACTTTTACGCCGAATTCCTGTGTTTCCCTGCTGGTCATATCCTTGCCCAGCCATTTTGCATTGAGTCCTACTTCATTCATGCCAAGGAGGCCGATAGTAGAAAAATGATTGTCAAAGGTACCAAGATATCTCTTTGTATAAGGATACAGCCCTTCGTTTAACAGTCTGGTAATTACCTGGCGCTTTACATGAAGGGAACGGGCGGAGATATCCATCATTCTGTCAAGGCGCAGGAAGAAATCTTCCTCGTCCTCTGCCAGATAAGCAATTCTTGGCATATTAATGGTAACAACCCCAACGGAACCGGTGCTTTCACCGGAACCAAAGAAACCGCCGGTTTTCTTTCTCAGCTCCCTGAGGTCAAGACGGAGCCTGCAGCACATGGAACGTACATCACTGGGCTCCATATCGCTGTTAATATAATTTGAAAAGTAAGGAGTGCCGTATTTTGCTGTCATCTCAAATAAGAGTCGGTTGTTTTCCGTATCGGACCAGTCAAAATCCTTTGTAATAGAGTAGGTGGGAATAGGGTATTGAAAGCCTCTTCCATTGGCATCACCTTCAATCATGATTTCGATAAAGGCCTTATTGACCATGTCCATTTCTTTCTTGCAGTCCTTGTACAGGAAGTCTGTTTCCTTCCCTCCTACGATGCAGGGAAGCTCTGCCAGGTCAGAAGGCACTGTCCAGTCCAGCGTGATATTGGAAAAGGGTGCCTGGGTTCCCCAGCGGCTGGGAGTATTGACTCCGTAAATAAAGGATTGGATACATTGCTTTACCTCTCTGTAGGAGAGGTTATCTATCTTAACAAAGGGGGCTAAATAAGTGTCAAAAGAAGAGAAGGCCTGGGCACCTGCCCATTCATTCTGCATAATGCCTAAAAAGTTTACCATCTGGTTGCAAAGGGTTGACAGATGGCTTGCGGGAGAGGAGGTAATCTTTCCGGGAATACCACCCAGGCCTTCCTTTATCAGCTGTTTCAGGGACCAGCCGGCACAGTAGCCTGTTAACATGGATAAATCATGCAGATGGATATCCGCATTTCGATGAGCAGCGGCAATCTCCTCATCATAGATTTCAGACAGCCAGTAATTTGCTGTAACAGAACCGGAATTATGCAGTATCAGGCCTCCCACGGAATAAGTCACGGTGGAATTCTCTTTTACACGCCAGTCCTCTTCTTTTACATAGCTGTTGACAATTTCCTTATAATCCAGAATAGTGGATTTCATATTACGGATTTTTTCCCTGTTTTTACGGTACAGGATGTATGCCTTGGCTACATCCGTATAGCCTGTCTGCTCCAGCACATGCTCCACGCTGTCCTGTACATCCTCCACTGAAATCTTATCATCCTTCGCTTTTAGCTGAAAATCTGCCGTTACTCTTAAGGTCAGCAGATTAATGATATCTCCCGTATAAACTTTTTCTGTTGCCTTAAAGGCCTTTTCAATTGCCGCAGAAATTTTGGAAAGATTAAAGTCTGCTATCTCTCCATCCCGTTTTACTACCTGAATCATGATAATCCCCCTTTTAATTTCGACAAGCCGCCAATATAGACTACAACGTGATACCATGGATGCAGTTTCGGCCCCATTGCCCCGCTGTCATCACAGTATCACGTAGTCTGATTTCCAATAAGCTGACTTTTAAATTGTTCTATGTACATCCGGTGTTAACCGCTTATTAGAATAATAGCAAAATTTTCATTTCTAGTCAATATAAAAATACTATATATATTATTTAATTATACAAACTAAACTATATATAGTATTTTTATATAGTGCCTATTACCTATTTATCTTTATGATATCAGACACTTTTTATATTAATTTTTATTTTTTTAATTACTTACTTAATTGCCGCTGTTACTCAAATTTCTCATAATATTTTAGCTGTTTAAACAATTAAACCAAAGTGCTCCATAGCTTATATCATACCGCAGACATCCTTTGGAACATATGCCTTTACAAAAATACCGTCTTCCCTGTAATCTTCACAAAGCAGCTGCCCGTATTTACGGATCAGCTGTATTTTCCCAGCATCCTGATAGGAAAATACTCTTTCTATCAATACCTTCCGTTCTCTAAGAAGTTCTTCCAGTATATTTAAGAGTTCCTCCAGACCTTTGTTTTCCTTTGCGGAAATCTTTAAGGTTCTGTCTGCTTTAAAATCCTTGATTATGGTATCCGTAAGAAGCAAATCCTGTTTGTTAAAAAGGGTTATAACTGTTTTATCCTTAATGCCAAGATTCTTAAGTGTCTCATAAACCACATGCATCTGCTTGTAGGCAGAAGGGTTGGAGCTGTCCACCACATGGAGTATCATATCCGCATACTTGGCTTCCTCCAGGGTACTGCGGAAGGCTTCTATTAAATGATGGGGAAGCTTTCTTATAAAGCCTACCGTATCTGTCAGGAGCACCTGTTCGCCGCCGGGAAGCACGATATTTCTTGTTGTCGGGTCCAGAGTTGCAAACAGTTTATCCTCTTCCAGTACCCCTGCACCTGTCAGATGGTTCAACAGAGTGGATTTTCCTGCGTTGGTATAGCCTACGATGGCAATTACCGGTATCGGATTTTTACTCCTTAATTCTCTGGTAGTCTCTCTGACCTGCTTTACATCGGTAAGCTCCCTGTTAAGCTGCGAAATCCGGTCCCTTATCAACCGCCTGTCAACCTCCAGCTTTTTCTCGCCGGGGCCTCTGGTTCCGATACCGCCTCCAAGACGGGAGAGTGAATTTCTCATACCTACCAGACGGGTGGAACGGTACTTTAATTGAGCCAGCTCTACCTGAATTTTCCCTTCCTTTGTTACTGCATGCTGGGCAAAGATATCAAGTATCAGCATGGTACGGTCCATTACCTTCATCTGAAGGGCATCCTCCAAATTCTTAAGCTGGGCCGGTGAAAGCTCATCATCGCAGATCACACCGGTGGCACCCAGGCTTTCTGCCAATTCTTTTACTTCCTCAATCTTACCCTTTCCGATATAAGTGCCGGGATGGACACTTTCCCTGTTTTGTATGACCCTGTCAAGGGTTACGGCACCTGCCGTTTTGGCAAGCTCCTTCAGCTCCTCCAGGGAATCCTCCGTATCGTCTCCGGGACCGGTCTCCACGCCCACTAATATCAGGCGCTCCTCCTGCTCTTTTATTTCATATAATTCACTCATGCTATTTAAAATCTCCTTTATTTCCCGTCTTTTGGAATGGTCACGGTATTCGAGAGCCTGCTGTTCAAAAATACTTCCTCTTTTTTGGCACCTTCATCCTCCGGGTATTCCTTTCTGTATTCCTTTATCAGCTTATAAGCTTCCTCGTATCTGTCCAGATGTTCATAAACAACTATCTGGCTGCGCTTCAGGTTCTGATTTACATCCACATCATTTACCTTAATACCGTCCTCAACGTAGCCAAGAGCATCCTTGTAATTTTTAAGCTTTATCAAGCAGTCTGCAACCCGGTTATATGCATCTCCCTTATCTCTTCCTTCATCGGATTCTATATATTTTTTATAATTTTGGACGGCATTCTCATAATCCTTTTTATTTTCATAAATAAGGCCAAGATAGTAATAACTTTCGGTAAATCCATTACCAAAGGCTTCCCCGAACATCTGCAGGGCCGTATCAGTATCTCCTTTATAATACATTACCTTTGCCATATTGAATTTATCTTCTTCCGTTGTACCGTTAATAGCCGCGGCCTTGCTTAATACTTCCTTTGCTCCCGCTTCATCCTTCCCGTCAAGCATCAGAAAATACTTTCCAAAGTAATAATCATAGTTATGGGGTTCAAGCTTAATGGCTTTATCATAATCTGCCAGGCTTTTCTTATAATCTCCCATTCTGCAATAGATATCCCCTCTGGTCTTATAAGCATCTCCGTTGTTCTTATTGGCTTCTATAATCTTCGTATAAGTGGCTGCCGCCTCCTTATACAGACCTGCCTTCGCCTGGGCCATACCCTTATAGGATAAAATGTCCCGATTGATATCCTCTAATTCATTAATGGCAAGAGCCTTATCAAATTTTTCGATAGCCGCTTTATAATCATGTACCTTATAATAAGCTATCCCTTCGCCTCTGTAGGCTTGTTTATTGTTCTTTCGTACAATGGCATTATCCTTATCCAGTATGCTGCGCTCAAAATATGCGATTGCATCATCATACTTCTGCTGCTGTATCAGATTCATGGCATAGCTGATATAATAATCCGCTCTTTCCTTATTTTCTTCCATTGCCTTTTTCAGGCTTGCATCTGCCTTTTCATAATTGCCGCTGTTAAAATAGGCCATTCCTTCTTTATAATAATCTTTGGCGGATTTTGCTCCGCAGCCGGAAAGGAAAAGTGATGAGGCTAAAACCATAATCCCGCAAGCCATCCATTTAAAACTTTTCACCTTAAAGCTCCTGCAGCCTTTCAGCATCCTGTCCTTTTCCTTTTGTTCACTATACTTTCCATCCTGTATTCTCTGACGCATTCTATATCCTCTTTTCTACAAATCAAAATCAAGCTTCCCTGTTCCTCTTATTAAGCGTCTATTTATTAGTCTATTCAAATTATCCAAAAAGTACTCTGATTTGTCAAGTAAATAAGGAACGAAAAAGAGCTATTGAAAACAGCTTGCATACGCAAAGCTGTTTCAATAGCTCCTGTCAGGCCATTTTCCACTTTCATTCCAAAAGGCTGAAAAGGCAGGAATTAATCAAAATAAACTGTCTTTCCGGTTCTTCCGGCTTCGTAAATAGCTTCCAGAACCTGTGTAACCACAAGTGCCTGTTCGGGTTTAACCACCAGGGCTTCCCCTTTAGTAATCGCATTGTAGAAAGTCCTTTGTTCAATATCGGAATCTTTCTCGGATACGCCGTCATAGAAAGCGACTCCGCCGGAGGCCAGATCCGGTTTCTCTACACACTGCTTGTTGTACTGCACTCTATTAATTCTTAAGCCATCCTTCATATCAGCACCGGCTTTTGTTCCGCAAAGGCTTACTTTAGCCTCATCCACCTCCAGGGTGTTTAATGCCCAGGAAGCTTCCAGATGGATGGTTGCGCCATTCTTCATCTTAATGAAGCCGAAAGCAGAATCCTCAACCGTAAAGATTTCCGGGTCCCAATCCCCCCAGGCATTGCCCTGCTCTTTCTGGTCTGCCAGCTTACGGTATACAGAACCGGTTACGGATTCTACTTCATAGTTATTCATCATCCAGAGAGTTAAATCCAATGCATGGGTTCCGATATCAATTAAGGGACCTCCGCCCTGCTCTTCCTCGTTCAGGAAAACACCCCAGGTAGGTACTGCTCTTCTTCTGACAGCATGGGCTCTTGCATAGTAAATTTCGCCAAGGTCATCATTTTCGCAGGCTCTCTTAAGGTAAGTGGAATCTCCACGGTATCTGTTCTGATAGCCAATGGTTAGAATCTTGCCGGTTTTCTTGGCGGTCTCTACCATTTTCCTGGCATCGGCATAGGTCTTTGCCATGGGCTTTTCACACATCACGTGCTTGTCGGCTTCCATTGCATCAATGGAAATAAAGGCATGGGATTTATTTGGAGTTAATACATATACTGCTGTAATATCCTTTTCCTTTAAGAGCTCCTTATAATCTGTAAATATCCTGGAGCTTTCCGTACCATACTCTTCTTTTGCTTTTTCTGCTTTTTCCTTCACCAAATCGCAGAAAGCAACAATCTCAAAATTACCGTTTTTCTTTATGGCAGGCAGGTGCTTTCCGTTCGCAATTCCACCGCAGCCGATAATGCCAATCTTAACTTTCTCCATGATAAACCTCTCTTTTTGTAATTTATAAATACGTTAAACCGGTTTACGGTTTTTCACCAAATAATTTTACCTATTCAAAGTCAATGACCTGCTTCTTTTCAGCGGATTCAAAGAGTGCTTCCATCAGCCTCATAACTCTTGCCACCTCGGGAAGCTTAACAATAATCTCTTCCTCACCGCGAATGGTCTTCATTACATTGCGGTAGAAATCCCTGATATCACTTTTTACAACAGGCAGTTCTGCCTTAGCTATGGTATCCTCTCTTCTTGGTGCCATGGTCTTTGTAAGTCCTGCTGCCGTTATTACCGGAACAACGTCTTTTTCATTCTGGCCCTTCGCACTTACGATTTCACCCTTAAGGCTCCAGTCCTCTATAATTGCCGTACCATTGGAACCTAGCATATACCATCTCGGCAGGTTCACAAAATTGCTGGTTCCCACTTCCACGATAACCTCTGTGCCGTTTTCAAAGAGCAGGCTTGCCGTAAAGCCGTCATCCACCAGCTGATTGGTCACATAGGTCATTGTCGTATAAACCTTTTTCAGCTTGACGCCTTCCATCATAAGCAGAATCTGGTCCAGCAAATGAACTCCCCAGTCAAGTACCATACCGCCGCCATGTTCCTTTTCCTGTCTCCAGTCTCCCGGTATTCCTCTGGAACCGTGTACTCTGGATTCAATACGGAATACTTCTCCCAGCCGGCTCTCCTTATAAATCTTCTTCATCGTAAGAAAATCTTCATCCCAGCGCCTGTTCTGGTGAACGGTAAAAAGCATTCCCGTTTCCTTGGAAGCCTCTATCATTTCCTGTAAATCCGCAGAGCTTAAGGTTACAGGTTTTTCACTTACCACGTTCTTGCCTGCCTTCATGGCTGCTATGGCAAGGGGCTTATGGAGGTCATTGGGCGTTGCTATAAGGCATAATTCTACGGAATTATCTCCTAAGAGCTCCTCAAAGCTGTCATAAACCTTCACATTCTTTTCTCTTGCATATTCCTGTCTTTCTTCCTTGATATCATAAATTCCTGCCAGCGTAAGCCCATCGATGGATTCTATTAAATTTCTGTGCCAGTCTCCCATTCCTCCAAGGCCTACAATAGCAATCTTCATATCCTGCTGTGACATATCCTTCCTCTTTCTGTAGAAGGGCTGCCGGTCACTGTCTGAAAGCAGCTTTCTTCAAGCCCTGCGCAGCTCTTTCCTTTCACTACCTTTTATGTTTTTCTTATTCTGCGGTTTTCACTATATTGCTACTACTGATTATTAAGCCCAGAACATCTGTCCGCGTTCTTCATAGATCAAAACATTCTGTAAGAACTTAATTGCTTTATTTAAGCCTTCTGCCCCCGTCATAAGACTGTCTTCATGCTCAATGCTGATAGCATAGTCATAGCCTGCCAGTCTTAATTCGGAAATCATTGCCTTCCAGTATTCCTCTCCATGACCGTAGCCAACGGAACGGAATATCCAGGAGCGGTTGATTTCATCACCATAATGGGTGGTATCCAGAACTCCGTTTACATTGCAGTTAAGGCTGTCAATTTTGGTATCCTTTGCATGGAAATGGAAGATAGCTCCATGCTTTCCAAGCTCTCTGATGCAGACACTGGGGTCCATACCCTGCCAGATTAAATGGCTGGGATCGAAATTTGCTCCGATTTCAGGTCCTGCTGCTTCTCTTAAGCGAAGCAGTGTTTTGGTGTTATATACGCAAAATCCCGGATGAAGCTCCAGGGCAATTTTGATTCCATGTTCCCTTGCAAAGGCTGCTTTCTTTTTCCAATAGGGAATTAACACTTCATTCCACTGATATTCCAGTGCATGAAGGTAATCCTCCGGCCAGGAGCAGGTTACCCAGTTGGGTGTCTTGTCCTCAGGACTTCCTCCCGGACAGCCGGAAAAGGTATTTACAACAGGAACTCCTATTTTTTCTGCCAAAAGGATTGCATTGGTAAGGTCTTTATCAAAGCTGTCCGCAATTTCCTTTACCGGATGTACCATATTACCATGGGCACTGAGGGCACTTATCTGTAACTCATTTTTTGCTATGGTCTCCTTAAATTCTTTTAACTTCCCTTCGTCGTTCAAAAGAATCTCCGGGTCACAGTGTGCTTTACCGGGATGCCCGCCGCATCCGATTTCAATCATCTGAACTCCTCTTTCATGCAGGAATTCACAGGCCTTTTCTAAAGGCATATCTCCCAATACTACTGATAATACTCCAAGTTTCATATGTTACCTCCTTCAATCATGCATTACATATTTCTACCTTTTTATATCTCTTTTAACATCATATAATTTCTGATAAAAAATTGCTATAGATGTATTGCTGTTTAATCATATTATTTTGCTATTTCAAGCTCTGGAAGGTGGAAAACCATAGTATTTGCGAAATAGCCTTCCAAAATTGTTATAATCGGAAAATCCTACCATGACCGCTACCTCCGATATGGAATTTTCCTTTTCCTTTATGAGCTCATAGGCTTTCTTAAGCCTTACCTCATTGATATAGTTAATAGGACTCTTCCCCATACTTTCTTTGAACAAATGACAGAAGCGGTATTCACTTAAGTGAATCAAATCCGCCAGCTCCTTATTGGTTATTGTCTCGCTGTAATTCTCCTGGATATATTGCACCACCGTATTCAGGCGTCCAAGATTATGAAGGCGCAGGGTATTTTCTCTGGGTGACAGGCTTTCTGTAACATAATTGCGGAACAGATAGGTAATAAGGTCATAGAGCATGCCCTTTATTGCAAGCCTGTAGCCATGCTTTCTCTCCACATCTTCCTTATAAATAGACAGGAGAATATCCCTTATTTTCTCATCATTTTCAATCAGACTTTGAAATATTACGTTGTAATCTGCGATTTCCTTTGAAAAGGAGCTCATTTCAAATATGATAACAAGGGTGTTAAATACATCTCCCTCACTGATGCCCTCATGAAGCACATTGCTGTTAAAGATTACAAGGCTTCCTTCCTTTACTGCTATGTTTTTTCTGTCGCAGATAAAGGCTCCCTTTCCCTTTAATACATAATTAAGCTCCAGGTGCTCATGCCAGTGGGGCGGAAAATAAACGCCGGGTTTGCGTACCCGGCTCTCAAACATCTGCACCGGGAATTCTTCGTCCTTTATAATCTTCTTTTCATATAAGCTTAAGTCACGCATGTCCTACCTCATTCTTTCATACGGTTAAGTTATTTATTTTATTATAATATATAGAAAAAATAATTGTAAAGCCCATCCTTCAAAGAGATTGACTTTTTATCTCAACTCGATTGGCTGGTAGAATGCTCCTAATGGGATGCCTTTATAAACGAAAATTTCTTGCTCCATATGCTGATTTATGTTAAGAAAAGAAAGTTATTGACAAAAAAAGGGACAGATAGTAACATTATTTGGAAGACTATATCTGAATGTATATGTTTTGCAGTAATTTCTATACGAATATAAACAAAATAAAGAGGTGGGGTATGAAAAGAGCAAAAAGATTATTGATACAGATACTGGTATTAGTTTTACTTCTGTGCAATTATCCGGCACTGGAAGTAAAAGCAATCAATACATTGGATGAATTGTTTTATGTGGGCCAGCATTACAACTATACTTTTTTAAGAATTGGGAGGATTATCAAAGCAGACAGCAGTAATAAAAAGGTGGCAATACTTTCCGATGTATCTACTGGTGATATCGATTTAGTAGCAAAAGCACCGGGAAAGTCTACAATAACGATAAAAGGTGAGGCCTATACCTATACAATTAATTTGACCGTAAAGAAAATGGATGTGACAGCAAAGTTCTATAAAAGACTTCCTGGCGGAAATTATATAATAAAAGTTACCAACAATACGAAAGGCTTTTTCCAAAGAGTTTACTTCACGGCAGTTTTCAGATCCTCTGACGGTGAATTTATGGATTATGACTCTGAAAGGGTAATAGCCATGGAGCTAATTCCCGGAAAGACCTATTATACAATATACAAACCACTGAATGATTGCGATTTTGATTTGTCAAAGAGTACTTTGGAAGTAAATAATTTTGATACCGAATTATTATTTACAGGTATTAAATATACAGATTACAGCGCGAAAATAAAGCTGACTGATTTAAACAAAGGAGTAATAGATTCCTCTGATAGTAAGATCACTGTTGAAGTTAAAAATAATTCTGCAAAGGCAGTCACAGCTTTTGTCCAAGTCTGCTGGTATAATGAAAATGGGGATATGGTTTATGCAGATTATTATAGCAAAAATTTGAAACAAAAAGGGACGGGTAAGGTTACTATCGATACACCGGATAAGAACTATGGCGCAGTAAGCTATAGTATAGCCGGCTATGCATATAATGTATACAGACCCACACTCCAAGATATGCCAATTGATATTCCAATAATACATACAAACGGCAAGTAGGCCAAGATGACTCTCAAAGGGGGATTAATTTATGAAAAAAAGCCAAAAGAAGGGAACCAGGCTTCATTATAACTATTTCTTTGTAATGAGCATGATTTTTATTGCACTTATTGTTGTATCTGCCAGGAAAGTGCAGGCAACCGAAAATGATGTGATAGTTTTAGATCAATATCACTCAACAGCAGATTATAGATATCAGAATCAAGGATTAGGTGAATATTTTTACGATATCTACCCCAATCCCTATAACTTGGACTATAAAAAATTTATGAAATTTACCTATGTAATTTCAGATGACAGTGTATTTGGCCTAAAAGCAAATACGAACTCCCAGGCAGCTTCATTATTACTGGCTGATGCCTCCGGAAATGCCCGCTCGATTTTGCCTTACAACATTTCAGTGTATGCATTAGGTCCCGGAACCGCTACACTAAAGGTATATGACGGAAAGAAACTTGTTGATACATTTAATATTATCGTACTTGCTGATAATATTTACTCCCCCAGCAGTTACGTCGATATGACGGAAGATAGTAAGGGGAATTGTATTTCTTATACGGATACCAAAACAGCTAAAATTACAGCTGCAGATATTAAAAAGGAAAATGATCTGATTAAGAAATTTATAAAAATAGCGGCAGATCCGAAAAATACGACAACAAGCCAGCGTATCCATGCGGCATTAAATGCTGTCATCAACCATGGCAGTACACAGATTTTTGATAAGAACTATAAGGAATTAAATTATCTTTCATGGAAAAAAGGCATTACTCTGGAAGGTAAATATCGAACGGCGCATTCGATGCTGATTGAAAAACAATCTCTTTCTTTGGGTTTTGCAATTGTTAATAAAGCTGTTTTGAATAATCTTGGTTTTAATTGTACAATTGAACAGCCGGATGGCGGTCAGATAAAATATGGCTGTGATGTATGGAATTCTGTGGAGTTAAATCAGTATGTCAGCAATTCTGATCAAGACGAAACAGCAGAAGATAATGCAGGTATAAAGTATGCGGGTTATATTGATTTTGGTGCAGCCGCCAAATTGCTGTCCGACGATGATTTTAGCAGAACAGATGCCGATCTCATATATCGTAAAGGGCACTTGCCAGCATGGATAGTCGGTGAGGATACACAGCAGCAGGTGATCAGAGTTGGAGATACTCAAAAACTATCGGCATGTGATTTAAACAATAATATTTATTCTTCCGATACTTCTGTGGTAACAGTCCAAGATGGCAGCATAACAGGCGTAAATCCGGGAGTAGCTGTCGTTTACCGTTATAACGATACCTATTGCGATGTGTTTTATGTGCTGGTGAAGAAAAAGGGCTCTGTTAAAACTATAAATTCCAAGATATATACAAAAGCGACGAAAGAATATTTTAAGTCCTCTGACTATGCTCCCTATATAAGAGGCGGCCAGTCAGATTTATATCAAAGGAAGGATTGGGAGGCATTAAGGCCCTTTTACCTTGAGCAGATATTTGGTAATGGTTCGAAGCTGACAACAAAATATTCGAAGGGTAAAATTGAATGTTATCTTACTACTGAAAATGAATCAACCCTGATATACACTGCTGGATCAGGGGATTAATAATTCCGGAATTCAAACATTCTTTCTGTCTGAAAGCAAATGTTATAAAATTTAAACTATTAAAAATTTCTTTGATAAAAGCCATATATAAATAAGATAACCGGCATCAGCCATCCTTCTTTTATATATATGGCTTTTTAACTTATATTTTATATAAATGTCTTTTTAAGTTTTTTATTAATACTTGCTATATCCTGCTGCTTTTTTCTCATTTTTTATTTACGGCATTCCTGCTAAAATACAAATCCCCGATTTTTTCCATCTCTTCTGCTTCCAGTTTAAGAGTAGGCGAATTAAGGTCCGAAGTATCTCTATTTTCTACAATTAGTACCATTCCCTCTTTGTCCAGGGTATGTGTATGCCAAACTCCTCTTTTTACATTATATAATTTCATTGGTTCCATAGCTACCCCATCCATATTATTGATGGCCTCTCCGGTTCCTCCGGTAAAAAGAGTACAGTTTCCGGCAAGCAGTACAAATACTTCATCAGATTCATTATGCTTTTGCATGGTCTTTAAATTCGGAACCTCCAGTTCCTCACAGTACCGGAGAATTGCCACTCTCCAGCTCATATAATCAATAACCGGCTTATATCCTTCTCCCTCATAGGAGGTAATATCAATATATTGTTTCTCCATGTGCCCTGTCACCTTTCCTCATTTATAATGTTTTGCCGTATCCGGTGAATCCTTCCACCAGATTTCAATTTCCTAATTCCTGTATATTGAAATTCCTATTGGCAATTACTTTACGGCAAATTATTTTTTAACTTGTATTCTAAATCAGGTCAACTCTTATTCCGTGAACAGAATTGCTGTCCAGCTTCTGAATCGCCTCCCTGGAAAGGACAAATTTCTCAGCCTCATTCCCTAACGGCTCCTTATCCAAAGCAGCAGCTCCGATATGATATTCACCGAATTCTTTCCCTTCCCTGTTTATATAGGTTACGGCAAAGCTCCTGCCGCCGAATTCAAAGGATACCTCGGCCTTTCCCTCTTCATCAAACTGCTCCTTTAACAGCTTTGGCTCCAGAAGGAGTGCGCCGTAATCTCCCTTCACTCCGAACATTTCCGTTAATACGGTAAGCAGCAGCCAGCTTGCCGAGCCTGTCAGGTAGTGGTACAAGCCCCTGCCGTTATCCCCGATATATTCCGGAATTCCCGGATATATCCTGCTCTTTTCGAAATCACTTAAATGGGAATAGAGGCTGTTTATGACCTTATAGCCTTCCTTTATAAAATTCCTCTGGTAGAGGGCATTGCCATACATAACTGCCATATGGGCAAAGACCGCTCCATTTTCCTTGCTGCCGTAAGCAAAGCCGAACATTCTGCCAAGGTCAGTCTTTAATTCATGGAAGTCGGTATTAAGCTTATAGCCTCCCAGCTCTTTGGCATACAGGTACTTATCTGCGGCAGCTGTAATGTCCTTTACCTGCTCCTTTTCGGCAATGCCGGACATAATGGTGAATACCTGGCCTGTCAGCATCATACGGACGCCTTTCGGATTATCGCCTTCCACTCTTCTTCCGTTATTATCGTAATAGCTGTTGTACCAGGAATAACCCTCACTGTCACTAATCCACTCTGTTTTCCTGATGTGTTCTTTTATCCAGTTTCCCTTCTTTATCAGGTTTTCTGCAAGCTCTGACAGGGATATCTCCTTTTTCCTTCCGCTTACGGTATGTCTTACCTTATCACAATAGCTATGTAAGAGCTCTGCCTTTGCCTTGCCGTCCTCATAAAGCTCCTCCTCGTTCCGAAGGAGTATAAATAATTCCTCAAGGAGGGATACCTTCTCCATGCCCTCCTCTTTTAGATGGCGGAGCATCTCACCTAGCTGCACCAGATTCTGGCCGTAAAGCGCACTAAAGGCAACGCTTTCTCCCCGCTCCTTTGCCATATCAAGGGCATCGTTCCAGTCAGCCCCCCGAAGGCGCATATGGTTATGTTCTCCCACATCGTAAAAGGCGGTCAGAAGCTGTATCAGCACATGCTCCAATACCGTACCCTTATATTCGGCCTGCTCCTCTGTCCGGAGGCTATTACCGTCCTCCGCCTTCCACAGAAGGTCTTTTTCTTCTCCTCTTACTGCCTGAGGGTCTTTAAAATAAGTATTTTCCTGAAATAAAAGTCCTGTATCGCCAGTCTGCATAATGTAGAGCCTGGTGGTCAAAAAGGGCCATACGCCGTGATCCATCCATACTCTGGTAATGTTATTCCTGTCTGCTATAAATTCACCCTGCTCTGTGCCAATAATTGTGGCATTGCTTCCGTCTGCACGGACTCCTGCATAGTTAGACCACAGCATTTCCCTGACACCCTCTGGGTTCATGATAAGCAGCGCCAGGCAGTCCTGCCATAAATCCCTCCAGCCTCTTCCGCCTTTTCCGTAGTCATGGTGGGGAAGGAAGGAACAGCCGTAAATTCTGCGAAGTATGGGCTGGAAGTCCACCCATTGCATCCATGCGTCAAAATTCTTGGAAGCGGTATGGTATTTGATATTCAGCTTCTCCAGCCAGCTTTTTTTCGCTTCTGCAAGGGCTTTCTCAGAATATGCTTTGGAAAGGTAAGGCTTCGCCTGGGATAGAAAATCTTCTTTGCTCTTCCCATAGCCAATTACTACGATATAGGTTTTTTCTTCCCCTTTTTTCAGGGTGCAGGTCTCATAGGCAATACCTCCCAGGGTCTCATAGCCATCCTTATGAAAACCTGCTTTTACCGGTTCCTTCTCTTCCAGCAGGGCTCTGGGGTTAATAAGAGAACCCCCTTCTCCAATAAAATCTTCTATTACCGGATAGAAGCCTGCGGGCAGCTCCGGTGCCTCACCCTCCATATGTGGTGCAGCTTCCGCACTTCCCGCTACGCCATATACGACTTCATTCTTCCTGTGTCCTCTTTCATCAAAGGTCAGGGTAGGATTTAGCAGAATACCCTCCTTTACCGTTTCCATCCGGTGAAGCAGGGAGGTTACATGCCTATGGTCCCTGATATTATCCGCAGACCGTCCATATAACGGAATTGCAGCAGTGGGAGTTATGGTGATATCCTCAAAAGGAGCCCTTAAGGTCACCAGCATAACCTCCAGGGTATCCGCCAGGGGGACAAAGGAGGTGATTTCTGCTTCTATCCCATACTCTTTAGAGGTTCTCTTTACTGTATGCCACATCATTCCTGCCATCAGGAGGGTTTTATCCTTTTCCTTGCTGAAAAGCCCTGCTTCCTGCCAGGCAGAAGCTCCTGCAGCCGACCAAAGCCCTTTCTCTTTAATATTGACCCAAAAGTTTCTGGTGCCTTTTTTATCATGCAGCTCTTCACTGCTTACAGGGGCCAGTAAAAACGTATTCTGCCCCATTTTATTATCTCCTCCAAGACTTGGTGTAACACTTGCCATGACTCCCTTTTCATTTGCCAGGGGAAAATACAGATACCCCGTTAGCTCAGGGTCTTTCAGGCTAAATGTCCCGTTCTCATCCAAATATTGATATCCTTTCATGTCCTCTCCTATCCGCTCTTCAATCTGAAATAAAATCGTTTCAATTAAATTTTGCATTACGATGCATTAAAGTGTGTTCTTCATTGTCCATTGTCTACTAAATTTCTTATATTTTCTTTGCTATAATAGAAATTATATATAATATTAATAAAAAAAACAATCTAATTTTACTTAGATTGTCCGCTTCTTTTTATTATAAAACTGCATTTATTACTTATTTTCTCATATTTGTAATGCTTTTCCAAACGGACCTAAAGCCTTGAATGCCAGAAGCTTTTTTCATTCACCAAGCCCTTACGCACTGATAAACACTGCATTTTCAATCACTTTTAATCATTTTTAATTATTTTCAATCAAAAGAAACTGCCGCAATTTTATTCAGTCCTTTTGCGGCAGCCTCTCTTACTTTAAAAATGGTATTTTATTATTTTTTTGATTTTTTTATGCTTCTGATTCTTTTAAAAAAACTGGTGATATAGTCTTTGGGAGCTGTATTTTTGCCCTCTTTCCTCAATGCCTCTTCTATAAAGCTTTGCTGGGCATCTAAAGGAATACCGCTTCCCCCGGTCTTTTGATAAGTTCCGTCACGTTCCACTACTCTTGCCTTTACGTTATCGGAAAACATCACCTCAAGAATATGGTAAAGCCTTTGCCTGATATCCTCATCCATAATGGGGCATGCAATTTCCACTCTTCTTCTGGTATTTCTGGTCATCATATCCGCCGAGGATATATAAAGCCTGGCATCCTTTCCCTTTCCAAAGCAATATATTCTGGAATGTTCAAGAAAACGTCCTACTATACTGTATACGGTTATATTTTCTGTCTTCCCTTTTATTCCCGGAAGAAGACAGCAGATGCCACGGATTATCAGCTTCACCTCAACCCCAGCCTGAGAAGCTTCGGAAAGCTTGCCCATAATTTCCTTATCCGTCAGGGAATTCGATTTCATAATAATGCAGGCTTCCTGTCCCTTTCTTGCCTTATCCGTCTCATTATCAATCAGGGCCAAGATATTGCTTTTAAAGAAATAGGGTGCCACAAAGAGATTGTTATAATTTCCCTGCAGATTTGCTATGGACATATTTTTAAAGAATTCATTGGCTTCCTGGCCCAGCTCCTGGTTAGCTGTAATAAGCGACAGGTCGGAATACAGCTTTGCGGTTTTTTCGTTGTAATTGCCTGTCCCAATCTGGGTCACATAAAATACCCTGTTTCTGTCCCTTCTGGTTATCAGACAGATTTTACTGTGTACCTTAAAGCCTTCAAAGCCGTAAATCACCGTACAGCCGGCATCTTCCAGCCTCTCCGCCCATTCTATGTTGTTCTTTTCATCAAATCTTGCCTTTAATTCCATAAGAACGGTTACTTCTTTGTTATTTTCCGCTGCATTGCAAAGGTAGTCAATAATTCTGGAATTTCTGGACAATCGGTATATTGTAATTTTAATGGAAATGACCGCAGAGTCCTGGGCACTTTCTCTTAACAACTGAAGAAAGGGCTCCATCTGGTCGTAGGGGAAGAAAAGCAGGATATCCTTATGCCTGCATTGGGCAGTGATACTCTCATTACTGCTCAGATAGGAGGGAAACTGCGGTTTAAATTCAGGATAGCTCAGCTGTTTTATCAGGGATACCCCTATGTGACTATGCAGGTCAAAGACATAGGACAGTACTAACGGTGCTTCACTTACAAATACCTGCTCTTTTGTCAGATGGAGTTTGGACAGAAGAAAATTGCTCAGATCCTTGCTTAAATGTCCCTGTACCTCCAGCCTTACAGGAGATAACCGGGACCGTTTTTTAATGACTTTTTTCATACGCTCCCTGAAATCGTCATCCACCTCGAAGATTTCATCCTCCGGGCTGATATCCGCATTTCTGGTAACGGATATGATAGCCGCACATTCTATCTTATACATACCGAAAATATCACCTATATGCTCCAACACGACCTTCTCTGTCATGATATAACTGGTTTCCGTACCGGTCAGCATAAAAAAGGCTGGCAGGGACTGGGAAATCGGGATCAGCCCGAATTTCGTGGATTCCCCTGTGAACTCACAGATGATATAGATACTTTTATTGCTGAGATGGGGAAAAGGATGTCTGGAATCGATTACCTGGGGCGAGAGTATGGGCATTATCTCATCCTCAAAAATCTTATCCAGCTGCTTTTTCTCATTTTTTTTCAATTCATTACTATCCAGATTACGTATTCCAAATTCACGGAGTTTCTCTTCTACCATCAGGTAAACTCTGTCTCTTTCCTTATACAAGGGGACTGCTTCCTGAAAGATAAGCTCCAGCTGCTGTCCGGCAGTCAGTCCGGTCTTATCGTCCACGTTGTTATCCATATACATAAGGTCAGTTAGGCTCCCCACTCTTATCATGAAGAATTCATCCAGATTACTTGTGAATATGGAGATAAATTTCAGGCGTTCATAAAGAGGCACAGACTCCTCCTCTGCTTCCTCCAAAACCCTGCGGTTAAAGCGAAGCCATGAAAGTTCCCTGTTTTGCATAAAGGAATTTTGGAAATTATTTTCCGGATGGGGCATAGACATTCTCCTTCATAATTCTTTCGTACAAATATCCTTCCCTTACACCATATTTGCTGACGATAATCTGCTCCGCTCCGTAAAAAGCGGCAATGGTATCAACTGCAATAAGGCCTGGGATTATGGTATGGATTCTATCCGGTATTACCTGCAATATCGGGGCAATGGTCTGCCTTTTGCTATTATGGATTATAGTAAGCATTTCTTTGATATCAGAGGTCTTTACCGTAATATTTTCTTTGGGATATCCAAAAATCTGATTGCTTAACTTGACGGCTGCACGCATGGTTCCGCCTACACCGCAGATACAAGGGGATACTTCCTTTTTCAGCTCCAGGGAATGAAGGGCTTCTGTTACATGTTCCCTGATAAGGTCTCTTTCATCCTCCTTGGGTATAATCTTCTTTACATAATTCACATACAGATTGAGGGAACCAACCGGCATACTGGTGGCATACTGAATCTGCCGGTCCTGAAAAGATACCAGCTCCGTACTGCCGCCGCCGATATCCACCAGGGTACCGGATTCACCCTGAAACACCTTAATGGCTCCCATAAAGTCAAGGGTAGCCTCCTCTTCACCGGAAAGCAATTCCACATGAAGGCCCGTTACCTCTTTGATTTTATCAATAACTTCTTTGGTATTTACAATGTTTCTTAAGGAAGCGGTAGCAAAGACATTAAGCTCCTTCTCTCCTATACCAAAGTTTGCAATATACAGCTTATACTCTTCCAATATGGAACAGGCTCTATTGATACCTGTCGAACTGAGTCTTTCGTTTTTTATGTAATTCACAAGACCAGCCATGGTTTTCTTTTCAAAGATTGATTTCAGACTGCCGTCACTCTGTTCATAGACACATAACCTCATGGTGTTGGAGCCTAAATCCACTATTGCATACAGCATACAAATCCTCCTGTCTGCCGGTGTTCAATCTACAAGCATTGTATCCCGGCATTGTTTATTTTATGTAAAGCAATTATTAAGACAGTGTAAAATCGGTACATAAAACTAGTTTTTTTGTTTTAAAATGTCGTATCCTCTTGTAAGTACCTCTGATCTGATATAACGAAAAGTCTCCTCTTCCCCTTTTTCCTTTAACATGGCAAGAAGCCTTTCCAATAACATTTCCGTATCCGGATGGATCAGATAATGCTTTCTGGAACCATTAAAATAATCCAGGGCATCACTGTCCTTGTAAGCATCCTTATGGTATATCCGGCAGGCCGCCACTCTGTCACAAAACATTTCGACCACATAATTGACAGGCATCCTCATGCCCGTCATGGGAGCACCTTCATTTAAGCTGTAATCGATCCAATACTCCAAATGATGCTTATTCCGTCCCTTATGGTGAAGCCAGGCCAGGCTGTAGCCCTTGTCTTCCCTTTCCGCATTGTTGGGACTTCTGTTTCCCTGAAAATACTTCGCGCCTACGAAAAATTCCACAGGACTGTATTTAGACATATCATGGAGAAGTCCCTGTCTGTAAAGCCCTGCTTTAAAACAATATTTCATAACCAGACGTTTGTGATGATTAATTGTTCTTAAATGCTGTAACCACTTCATATTTACACCTATTGCATACCGCAGGTATGCTGACAGAAAGTCTCGTTTGTTCTGCCGGCTATTCTGCTGTATTGCCACAAATAAAAAGGAGCAGAAGAATCTGTGTGTGTTATCCTTTCGTATCCGATTTTCTTTCACTCCTGTAAATTAATTTCTTTAATCAATTATAACCCTGCACAGCTTATAAATAGGTTCCCCGCAGGAATACCTATAACCACTTGGCAAGCCAAATCACTGGAAGCTGTCTCAGCCTCTGCGGCTTTTAAGTTTGGGTTAATTATATTCTTTCATCCCTTCTAATGCAACAACTTATACGGAAAAAATTAAGATTCTTCCTTCTCACCGTCCTCTCCGGTTCCCTTATTTTCCGGTAACTCCCCGGCCGTAAGCTCCTTTGACATTTCATAGCTCAATCTGTCACCGGTCTGATAGGAACTGCCTTTTCTTTCCTTGTTTTTCTGGTAGAGCTTCATGAAGAAATAGGAGATACTATAAAAAGCTACAACGGCAAGTCCTGCTATCAACCCTGTTCCCTGACCTTTGATAAAGGGCATACAGGCAATTGCAGCAATTAAACAAATGAGTACGAACAAAGAGGAATAAGGAAAGCCTTCAAGCCGCAATTTATCCTCCGGTTTTCCATACCTTTTACGAAAATGGATATGGGAGGCCATTATCATGGCATAGGTAAAAAGAGAGGAAAAACCGCCGGCACTGATTAAGAACAGATACACCTGGGGCAGAAGCATGCCAACAAAAAGTCCAAGGAGCATGGCAGCACCGGAAAATAAGATGCCTTTGTATGGAACCTCACTCTTTTCCTTTAAAAAGGTTGGTGCATGACCTTCATCTGCAAGAGAACGAATCATTCTTCCCAAACCAAACATAGCGGCCAGCATGGTAGAGAGTATGGCAGTGATTAATACAATATTTAATACCGTTCCCGCCCAGCCATAGCCAAAGCGGTTCAGGGCCGCTACCATAGGGCTTGTATCCTCATTAATATCACCGGTAGGAATCAGAAAGAGCAGCACTCCCACAGATATTATATAAAGGCCTAACAGCAGGACAACGATTTTTCGAATTGCCTTCGGTACGGTCACCCTTGGCTCCTTTGCTTCCGAAGCAGCCAGTCCTACCACTTCAAAGCCTGCATAGGCGAACATAATGATTAACATGCTTCCTGCCAATCCTCTGAACCCATTTGCAAAGAACGGCTCGGAAAGAAAAGCCGGACGGTTGTATACGGCACCATTATGACCAACAGCACCTCTTATTGCCCCGATGATTAAAAGTCCTCCCATTATAATAAAGGCAGCAATGGTAATTATCTTAACGGCAGCCAGACTGCTTTCCAGCTTGCTAAGCCTGCTGGCTCCCAGCAGGTTAATGAGGGTTACACCAACAATAATGGAACTTCCCACTATGATAGTGGAAATACCGGGAAACCAGTTTTTTATTAAAATTGATATGGCTGTTGCTTCACTGGACATGGCAAAGATCATACCTGTCCAGTAAACCCAGCCGGTAACAAAGCCCGCTCCCTGTCCATAGGCATCTGCCGCAAAGCCTTTAAAGGAGCCGACACCCGGATTATTCACTGTCATTTCGGAAAGGGCAAATAAAATGAAATAAACTAAAATTCCTCCCAATATATAAGAAAGGATAATGGATGGCCCGGCAGAATGGATGGCAACGGATGAACCCAAAAAGAAGGAACCTCCAATTACTGAGCCTACCGCCATCATTGTCAGCTGCCAGGCTGATAATCCTTTTTCACGCTTTTCTCCCATACATACCTCCATGCATAAAATTAAACAGTATTTCTAATATAGTATCTCTCATAATATTTAATAGATGCATGGACGTATTTTCCTTTTTAATTCAAGTTTTGGTATGAATGGCAAACGGTAGTTTTTCAAAATGGGACGGCAATTTGTATAAAATAATAAGCAGAAAGGCTTCGATTCCAATGTATAAGAAGTCCTAATTCTCTGAAGCTTTTGTGCTGGACATATCATCAAACTGATAACTCGCTGAGCTCAGACAATCTGTTTGATGATATAGCACAAAAGCTTCAGAGAAAAGGACTTCTAATACATTTCCATAGGCACATTTCTGCTTATTATTTTATGCAAATTGCCTGGTTATTGAAATTGCTTTGAAGGGCAAGTTGAAGGTGCATTGCAGGGCAAATTGTTGGTGTATTGCGGGCAAATCAGCTTTCTATTTTCTTTTAACTATGCTACAATGGAAAAATATTTAATTTGACAGATAAAAGATATTATAACGGATTGCATCAATTTCAAGATGGCAGTGATAACAGAAAGAAGAATTGTATTGAAAAATTTTACTAACAGCAGAAAAAAAGAGCTAAAGCAAAATGATTTTACGAAGGGAAGTGTGGTAGAGAATATTTTAAGGCTTGCCCTTCCAATGACTCTCGCACAACTTATTAATGTCCTATATAGTGTAATAGACAGGATATATATTGGACTTATCCCAAGAAATGCTACTCTCTCTATGACCGGTATCGGCCTTACCCTTCCCATTACTACTATTATCATTGCTTTTGCCAATCTTTTTGGCATGGGAGGTGCGCCTCTTTGTTCCATTGCCAGGGGAAGGGGTGAGAAGGAGGAGGCAGAAAAAATTATGGGCAATTCCTTTGCCTTGCTTCTATTATTTTCTGTTATTCTTACCATTCTGGGTTTTCTTCTGAAGAAGCCACTTTTATACCTTTTTGGAGCAAGTGATGATACCTTTCCCTATGCAAATGCTTTTATCAGTGTTTATCTTTTAGGAAATCTTTTTGTTATGGTGAGCCTTGGCATGAACAGCTTTATTAATTCTCAGGGCTTTTCCGGCATCGGTATGGCTACTGTCCTGCTCGGTGCTATTGCCAATATCATCCTTGATCCTATCTTTATCTTTGTATTCCATATGGGTGTTACCGGTGCGGCTCTTTCCTCGGTTATCTCACAGTTTCTTTCCGCCTTTTGGGTATTTCACTTTCTGACCGGCAAAAAAGCCCTGATTCGGCTAAAGGCCTGTAATATACGCTTGCAGCCTGCTATTGTCAGGAAGATATCCGCCCTTGGCCTCTCCGGGTTTATGATGGCTATTACCAACAGTATTGTCCAGATTGTCTGCAATAAAAGCCTCCTTTTTTATGGAGGGGATTTGTATGTGGGCGTTATGACCGTTTTAAATTCCATCCGTGAAATAATTTCCATGCCCGTGTCTGGCTTAACCAACGGCTCCCAGCCGGTGATAGGTTATAATTACGGAGCCGGTGCTTATAAAAGAGTCAGAAAAGCAATTAAATTCATGTCCGTGACCTGTATTGCCTACACGCTGGCTGCCTGGGGGCTACTGCATCTGTTTCCCCATTTCTTTATCCGGATTTTTAACCATAATCCTGCTTTAATCAAGGCTGCCATGCCTGCCGTAAGGATTTACTTTTTCGGCTTTTTTATGATGTCCCTGCAATTTGCCGGTCAGGCTGTTTTCGTGGCTTTGGGCAAAGCCAAATACGCAGTGTTCTTCTCTATCTTAAGAAAAATTGTGATTGTAGTCCCTCTGACCCTTTTACTGCCCCATTTCTTCCGCTCCGGCACTACCGGAGTATTCCTAGCGGAGCCTGTTTCCAACTTTATCGGCGGAAGCGCCTGTTTTCTGACCATGTTAAGTGTAGTGTTAAAGGAATTAAAGCTGAAAGAAAAAAATTGTACATAATAGATCAGGGCAGGATGCCAAAAGGTCTCCTGCCCTGTTTATGATAAGTTACCATATAATGCAATAGAAGCGTATAGTTTAAACAATCAGCAATGCTTAGCCTTCACTGACAGCCCGGGCACTTTTTTCGGATAAAATGACCATCATACAGAGAAACAGGAGCAAAGCTGCCGGGTAGAGCAAAAAGGTCGTTGCATTGGCAATGGTACCAAAAAGCGGCGGCATAAAGGTGGAACCGATATAGGCACAGGCCATCTGCATTCCCATTAAGGATTGTGAAATTGCCTTGCCAAAGCGCCTGGGTGTCTCATGTATCATGCTGGGATAGATGGGCGCACAGCCAATGCCTGTGAAAAGAAGCCCTGCCTGTAAACTAATTCCGCCTCCGGGCAGAAACAATAATAAAATACCGAATAATATAATCCCTTCTCCTATCCGTATCATGGTACGGTTATCAAGCTTCATGGTAAGGAAGCCTGCCAGGAATCTTCCGATGGTAATGCCAAGGTAAAAAAGCGAGACCCATTTTGCGGCCGTTTCTGCCGTAATACCCTTAGAAAATACAAGGAAGCTGCTGCCCCAAAGTCCTGCTGTGGCTTCAAAGGCACAATAACAAAAGAAAGCAAACAGGGCGGAAAGTACCCCCTTTTTCTTTAATAACTCACCGCGGCTTAAGTCAGTGGAAATTTCCTCCTTGCTGTTTTCTGCTTCCTGCTTCACCTTTGTCCATAAGGGCAGGGAGAGAAATAGAATAACGGACAGGCCTAGCTGAACTATTCCGATGGTGCGGTAACCCATATCCCATCTGCCGCCCTGCTTCAGAAAATGAGCCATAATTACAGGTCCTGCCGTGGCTCCCACTCCCCAGAAGCAGTGGAGCCAGCTCATATGTCTGGCTTCATAGTGAAGAGCGACAAAGTTATTCAGGGCCGCATCCACAGAGCCTGCTCCAAGCCCTAAAGGCACTGCAAGGAGACAGAGCCAAAGGAAATTATCCGAATAGGCAAAGCCCAGGAGGGCAGCTGCCGTCATAATAACACTGATAGCTGTAACAAGCCCGGTTCCAAGCTTCTTTATAATGGTAGAGCTAAAATAGCTGGAAACAATGGTTCCTCCGGAAACAATCATCGTTATGATTCCGGCATAGGCAACCGGTACATGAAACATTGGCTGAATGGCCGGCCAGGCAGACCCAAGGAGGGAATCCGGCAGCCCCAGACTGATAAAAGCAAGATAAATAATGATTAATAATAGTAATGTCATCTGAACCTCTTTCTTGAATCTCAAATCATTAATTGGCACAATATTCATTGGCCCTTTCTTGATAGAATATATTTGTTACCGGATTGTTCCAGTAAAAACCGTATCATTCCCTGTTCATAATCCTCTTCGAAGCTATCCGATACCACCACATAGGCATCAAATTCACCCCTTAACAGGTTATTTGCATACTCTTTAATGCTTATGGCATCTCCTTCTTTGAAAAAGTCCCCATAGAGGACGAACTGCTCCGGCGCAATGATACAGGAAAAAGCTGCTACCAGTTTACCGAGGCTCTCTGCAACCACTTCCCTGTTGGTATAATCAAGCTGCCTCCATTCAATTCCAATGGGAAGATTTCCAATCTCTCCGGCAAAGCTCTTATATCCGGTATAGACCTCACCGTTAAGGACCAGTCCGGCACCGGGATTATAAAGCCTTGGGAAATAAATCCCCGCTATATTTTTCATACCGCCAATCGCTTTATAATGAAAATAGCCATTTACGGCTCCATTAATGTCATTTACAAAGATAACCGGTATGTTGTATTTGCTCTTGTAATACGCCATAAATTCCTCACCTATCAGGCTGCTGTAATCATTCAGCGTTACAATCCCATCTTCCTCTTCCCCCGGAAGGCCGAACCCAAGGATGGAAACGGAGGACACTTTTTGTAATCCCCTGTCTATCATTTCTCCAAAGCTTTCTACCACAATATCCGCCATAAAGGTCTCTTCCCGGTAAACAATTTCACCTGCCAGGTTTACAACTGCCAAATGGATGCAGTTCTTATTCTCCTTTTGATGGCCATATACTACAATTCCATGACTGTAATTAACATTGTAGCAATACTGCATGGAAGGGCGCCCTCCGTTGGATGGAACCATCTCTCCTTCAAAAGCCTCTCCCTCCTTTATCATATCAGCCAAAAGGGAATTGACCGTCACTACGCTCAGACCGGTCTTAAAGGAAAGCTCCTGCTTGGTGGCCTGCCGCAATAGCTTTAAGCTCTCCCGCACCAGATTTTTATTGACCTCTTTCATGAGAAGGGTATTTCCGCTTAACATCCTTTCACCTCCTGCCAGACATTCCTGTTGTATGCTTCTATTGGCTATATTCCAGCTTTTAATATCGAAAGCTATGGAATTTCTTTTCCTTCCTCCTGTGTATAAAATATTCTTGTAGCATCATTAAAAAATACCTTTTTAAAAGTTCTTTAATAAGTAATTTCAGTATAATAAGTTTTGATGTAAATGTCAATCGGTAAAAGAAAAATTTATCTGCTAAACCGGCAACCATTTGCTGCCTTATCATATATTAAAATAACTAATATAAGCAGGTTCAAGCTATGGCAAATAGCGGAAAAGCAGATAATCAATTGAATCTGGCTCTGGATGTTCCGGAAGATGTAAGGGCTAAAACCCTCGACTTAAATATCGGCTTCATACCTGAGGTTAAAATATGGGAGCTGATTGTAAAATACAGCGGTGATCTCTCCCGTGTTGCCAGCGATTTAGGCGCTACCGTAGTTCCACTCCAGAATGAATATGCAATTATTACCCTCCGTCAGGATCTCATTCCCCAACTTACCGCTTATCAGGAAATCGAATTCATTGAAAAACCGAAGCGCCTCTTCTATTCCGTAAACCAGGGAAGGAGTGTTTCCTGTATTAATCCTTTGCAGACGTCCCAATATAATCTGTTCGGCAATGGTGTCATTGTTGCGGTCATTGATTCCGGGATTGATTATGCCCATCCGGATTTTCGTAATCCGGACGGAACCACACGGATTATTGAACTGTGGGATCAGACAATTGAAGGGAAACCGCCGGAAGGCTATGCCATCGGCACCCTCTATACCAGAGAGCAGATAAACGAAGCCTTAAATGCTCCCACCCAGCCGGAGCGCCTGGCCATTGTACCAAGTGTTGATTTATCCGGTCATGGAACCCATGTGAAGTGTTTGAATCCGAAAAAAATAAAAGAATAATCAAAAATGGGAACAAGAAATTAAATATGGGAACTGACAATTCAGAATCTCCAATGTATAATGATTTCCTGGTTCTTCTCACTGTTCTTTTCGCCAACCTCAATATACTCCACAAATTCGTTGATCAGCTCATGATCCAGCTTTTCAAAATCCACGGCCCCAGGGATTAAGTCATCCCAATTCTCGTGTTTCTTTTTTAGAGCCAGTGCCTGGATTTCAGCTTCCAGTTTTTTCACCCTTTCATACAGGCCTTCTGCCATCTGGGTAAGGTTTCCCTTTAAATCCATATATTCCTCTTCGGATAGAACCCGGTTCGCCCTGTCGATATATAACATGGAAATTGCCTTCCGGGTTCTCTTCAGCTCCTCCTCTGCCTTTAAAAGGCCGGACTGCTTTTGTTTCAATAACCTATTGTCCTCCCTGTCAAATATAAGGCCTTCCTCCGGCTGGCACTGCTGTACATGATGCTTTATCATATCCCTGATTTTAGCTTCCAGTAATTCCATCAGCTTATTATAATTTATGGAATGGGGAGAACACTGCTCCTTCCTGCTTCTTTTATACAGCTGGCAATACAGGGTTACGTACTTCTTATCACCATTGCACCTGACTAAGGTACTGCCGCAGTCCCTGCATTTTATCTTTCCGGCAAGAAGATTGACCTGCTTCCCGCCCCCTTGCTCCACAGAAGCTGCATACCGTCTGCCCTTTCTCAGCTCTTGCACAAGCCCGAAGGTATCCCTGTCTATAATCGGTTCCTGACAGTCCGGTACGATAATCCATTCAGGCTCCGGAACAGCTTCCATTTTCCTGCTCTTATAGCTTACCTTTCTTTGCTTGCCCTGCACCATGTCTCCCGTGTACATCCGGTTACTGAGGATTTTCTGTATCGTTGAAGTTCCCCAGATATTTTTCCTGGCATAATCATTTTCCTTAAAGGAATGCTGATAGGCAAACCCCTGATTTTTCTTGTAAACACTGGGTGTTGGAATTCCCTCTTCATATAATTTATCACAAATCTGCCGGTTACCCAGGCCCTGTACGGCATAGCGGAAAATCTTCCTGACCACAGGAGCAGCTTCTTCATCTATTATCAGCTTATGATTGTCCTCCGGGGATTTTTTATAGCCATAAGCAGCATAGGAGCCGAGAAACTGGCCTTTTTCCATCTTGCTGCGGAACACGCTGCGGATATTTTCCGAAAGGTCTTCACAGTACCATTCATTTATCAATCCATTAATCTGCCTGGCCTTTTTATTTCCCTTTACATCGGTATCCACATTGTCGACAACTCCAATAAACCGGATACCAATGGCAGGAAAGAGCCCGTGTATGTACTTCTCAACCAGCTCCATATCTCTGGTAAATCTGGACTGTGTCTTGCATATGATTATCTGGAAGCAGCCCTTACCGGCATCCGCCAGCAATCTGTTAAAATCAGGCCGGTCACTGTCAAGCCCCGAATAATCATCATCGGAATAAATATCATATACCGCAAATTGATGTGCTATTGCATAGTCAATCAGAATCAATTTCTGATTCTGAATACTTGCACTGTCATCTCCCTGATTAATCTTATCCTGGTCTTCCTTGGACAGTCTGCAATATATTGCTGCTTTTTCCACCTTTACATCTCCCCTGAATTCCTGGATTAACATTTTTCCAACTCCTGCTTTAAAGCCTTCATACTTCCTATCATATGGTGTATGTGCAAATGCTTATGATATAAGCAGAATCTCCATTCGTATCAAGCCTGTTTACTCTGCTGTCTGCTTTTAAGAAGCCTTATAAGAATCCGGGTTATTGCCTTATTTCTCTCTTCCTGGGATTTTATCCTGTATACATCCTTTACGACAAACATTTAGCTGTTCCCTCTCACATAGGGTTTCATCAGTAAAATATATTTTACTGCAATTCGTCCTATTCGTATTACCGAATGGCTGTTTCATCCTTAATTCCCCGATGGTGATATACTGCAGGCGGCTTTAGCAAGCACCTGCTGTAAACCGCGTGTCAGGAGTAATAAGGATTCTCCAGCTTCCTCTGTAGTTTTATCAGAATCTGCCCTATTTTTATTTATATTTTGCGTAGTTTTTGTAACATATTTCGACAATTTTCATAATATACATTGTAAGTAAAAATTAAGGAGGATTTATTATATGGATAATATTATTGCACCAACCAACCCTGTAGGAGAAGTTATTCCTTGTGAGAACACCTGCCCCACCACCGCTTTTCAGTTGGCAGATGTTTGTGTTCCCGTTACAGTAATTCCCTTTGCACATGCTGGAACTCCTAAAACCATCTGTTGTGGCGATGCTCGTGTAACTCCCGGAAAAGATGAATGCTGCGGCCGTCCTAACGGAACCTGCACCTTTACACTCAGCCAGAAGATTTGTGTGGAAATACCTGTTGTTTTCGGCGCAAAAGCTATCGTAGGCGGTACTTCTGTAGAATGTGAAAAAGTTTCAACAAAAAATATCTGCAAAGATAATTGCAAAAAAGAATGGGAAGATTAATTTCCATTAAAAGTTTATATATGGGATTGGACGTAGATTTATACTGCTGCTAATATATGGATCTGCGAAACGAAATCTGCAAATTAATACCTTCCAGGCTTTCTATGATACTTAAAATCATAGAAAGCCTGGAATTTTTGCCTTAGCAGAACTCCTTGCTATCAACTCAGGATGATTGACGGTCAATAGGAATAGACCAGCTTTTATTATGTACTGCCAAAGTATCTTGAAAACAACTGTTCTGACGTCTATTTTGCAGTCAAGGGCAGAATCCATAAAAGCCGGCTCTGCCCTTGATTACTTCCCTTATATTTTACATCGTGTGATTTACAGAACTTAAAAGGCTTTCTGCCTTTTTATTTTTGAGCTTCTTTACCTTTCCACAATTAATGGTCTCATCATATCATAGTCTTCATGTTCCAGGATATGACAATGCCATACATAATCTCCGGTATGCTCTTTAAAGTGCATGATAATCGTCGTCACCTGCCCGGGCTCCGTTCTTACGACATCCTTTGGTCCATTTTCATATTTTAGCGGAGGATTTAAATTTTTTAAATCCAGCTTATAGTTGCCTTCCTCATCAAAGTCTTCTGCCGTGAACGGCTTTCTTCCCAGTATTTCAAAGTGTACCAGATGCAAATGAATAGGATGAGGAAAATTGAAATTATTCACAATATTCCAGATTTCAATGGTATCTAACTTCGGCTTTTCAGTGGCCGGAGCATCCCACATCCTGTTATTGAGTAAATGCACTACTCTTCCGTAATGATCGGTCGTTTCATCCAGATACATCGTTCTTTGCCTGATTGCCAGTGCTGGATCCATTTTATGAAGGGGCATTAATTCCTTCGGTATCGTACTTGTGTCAGGACATTCCAGTTCCTTCTTCACCTTGAATTTCATTATCAGCTCCATACCGGGGCTGGGAGGTCCCTGTGCAATATTCAGCAATAATATTTCCTGGCCTTTATATGCCGAAAAATCCACAATCAGATCTATTCTTTCAGCCGGTTCCAAAATAAAGGATTCAATGTCCACAGGATGGTGCAATAATCCCAAATCGGTACCTATCTGGTGAAATACTTCCTCATTGCTCAGTTTCAGCTCATAACCGCGTAAATTAGAGGCATTTAAAATACGGAACCTGTATTTACGGGGTTCAACCTCCAGGTACGGCCATAGCTTTCCATTTACGACTATCGTATTTCCGAAGAAAAAGGAAGGTGTTGACGGAACAGGATTATCAACAGGGGGCGTTGCATTATCCGGGTAGAACAGGGAACCGTCCTTATTAAAGGTTTTATCCTGGATCATAATAGGAATCTCATAAGGGCCTTTCGGAAGGTTTAGCCTTCTCTCCAGGAAATCCCTTATAATATAGAAGCCTGCCAGTCCGGCATATACATTTAATCTCGTGATTCCAATAGCATGGTCATGATACCACAGGAGCGCTCCGGTCTGGTGATTCGTATATTCATAAACTTCTCTTGAATATTTTTGTCCGACAAAAGTGTTATCCCTTGTAAACCAGGCCTCCGGATGCCCGTCACTGTCAGCAGCCACGTTGGCACCATGAAGATGAACAACGGTTCTTACATCCGGTGTATCCATGGCCCCGTGCAGGGTATGGTCAACCGGCAGAAGATGCTTTCTGGGCAGATCATTTTCCCATTTCACTTTCACCCTTGTGTCCTTAGCAACCTCTATTGTAGGGCCGGGATAGGTCCCGTTATAGCCCCAGATAGTTGTTTTCGGAAAAAGCTTGTGAAATTGATGCTCTGCTTCCTTCATATAAATGTGGTAATAGTTTTCATCCTCTTCCGATGAACAGCAATTGTTGACAGGCTTAGCTATATGGGGTATTGGCAGCGGATCTACAAATTTCGGAATAGTCTCCGGGTTCGACGGATCCACTTCTGCTATTGGTTCACTGCGATATTCTGGCTCTTGTGGACTATTCTGTAAACTATGCTCCATAATTAATCCTCCCTTTACGTTAAAAAGGTTAAAAAAACCTCACATTATTATATGAAGCAGATGTCAACTTGTGTCTTATTATGTCGATTCATTGTTGTTATACCCTGCAATTGCTTTGCTTTGCAAAGAAAAGCAGCGGTTTTGATAGTGAAATCAAAACCGCTGCCTGGCATTTATCTATCCTGCTATAAAGTTATTTAACCTGCCCAAACGATACTCAATTAAAATAAATATGGAAATTCAAAGGTATCCCTTCGGTCCTAAAAGGCAATTATGCCTAAAAAATGTACCAGCAGGCCGGCTTTGCAATCAGTGATAAAATTGAGCAGGAATACATTATGATCTGTTATCTTAGCTGATATAAATTACTTCTTATTTTGTCTTTTTCAAATGATAAAAATAACTGAATATACCAAGTATAATTTCTGCAAAGGCTAACAAATAAATTCTTGTTGAATTTATATACAACATATCATCAGAATAGTTTGTTGGATGCGAGAGTAAATATATCTTAAAAATCCTCGGTAAAACATCCGAGCAAAATATAGCAGCACCTAAGGTCATACAGCCAAGCAAAAATAAAATTCCTGAAAAAATCAATGAAATTTTGTACATAATTATTCCCCCAATATAAATTTAAAAAACATGACATTCTGACACCCGAATGCTATTTGAAATTTAACCATTCTTGCGTAAGAAGCTGACTATATTATATAGCTTTAAGAGTTCCATTTTATGGGATTAGCATAACACAGACTATCAGAATAGGCAATAGACATATCCACATTTTCGTATTCAACTACATGACACATGTAACAGGAATAGCTGCCGGTAACGGGAGAGCCAGCAATGGACTATACCGGGGTGTTGCTTCCCAGAGTGATTTGCTTGTTGTAAAGCTCGGCTCTTCCATCGGCAATTCCTTTCCCCGGACTACGCAGCTAATGCAGGGCATTGATTTCTGTGTGAAACGTTCCCTGGAACTACGGCAGCCCATGTCAATTAATATCAGCTTTGGTACCAATTACGGTTCTCATACCGGTAACTCTATTCTGGAAAACTACATGAATGAAATCGCCAACAGAGGAAGAATCAACATCTGTGTCGGTACAGGCAATGAGGGCACCACCAGTAAACATACCAGCGGAGTCCTGACTATGACGCCTGGAGCTTCCCGTGAAATAGTAGAACTTGCCGTAGGTGAGTATGAATTTACCTTTAACCTTCAGATTTGGAAGAATTTTTATGACCAATTTGAAATCGTGATTACCTCTCCGGGAGGTACAAGAGTGGGTCCGATTCCCGAACGCCTTGGCACTCAGCAGTTTCGTATCGGACCTACAGAAATTTATCTTTATTACGGAAAGCCTCTCCCCTATAATCCGCAGCAGGAAATTTACCTGGAATTCATACCGGTCAATGAGTATGTCGAAACCGGCATATGGACAATCGAATTAGTGCCAAGAAGTATTGTTGTCGGAAATTATGATATGTGGCTGCCTTCCGGGGGCGTATTAAATCCCCAGACTGCTTTCCTGCGTCCCACGGAAGAAACGACTCTTACCATTCCTTCCACTGCGGAAAGAGTGATATCCGTAGGAGCTTATGATGGTTCCAATGACAGCCTTGCTTTCTTTTCCGGGCGCGGTTTTCCAAGAAACGGAGCACCAATTAAACCGGACCTGACAGCTCCCGGTGTCAATATTAACTCCTGTTCACCCGGAGGCGGTTACACTGTGCGCTCCGGTACCAGTATGGCAACACCCTTTGTAACCGGAAGCTGTGCCCTTATGATGCAATGGGGTATTGTAGAAGGTCATGACCCTTATATGTACGGTGAGAAGATGCGGGCTTACTTAATAGCCGGCGCCAGGGAATTAAGCTTTGAGCCGGTATATCCCAATCCCACTTTTGGCTATGGAGCCTTATGCTTGAGGAATACGTTTATGCTGACGCAATGATAATTTATACAAATAAAATAGATGGAGGAGCTTCAACTCAAAAGCTCCTCCATCTATTGTGTACATACATAACTTTTAGAACATTTACATCTAAGAAAGTAATATTATTAAATGACTAATAGAATAGACGCCAACGTCTATTGACTACTGTAGTAGTTGATGGTATTATAAAGTAAATTAATGTAAATTAATATTTGAATCCGGATGAATTACATTAATTAACTCAAACTTCGTACATAGATTTTAGCTATGCACCTTGAGAATTCAATAGCTGGCAGTAATTAATTCAAAGGAACGGGTATTGATAGGTCTGGGTTATTAATATTGGTTTTTGTACATGCGTTGCTTTATTATCAGCCACTGTATTAATCAGCAGCTTCGGAACAAAAGTCTCTGCGGCTTCATACGTAAGCGGCAGTGTGGGTGGACTTAGTACTTACGGCAGTCTCTCGATGGGTAGTACTAGCGCATCTGCAACAACAGGATCAAGTGGGTCCGCTTCACATTATGTTTATGTAGAATATGTCTATGGATTTGGCACAAATCTGTACACTGTTTCTGGCAGCAGTGCAAATAGTACTACTGTTACAGTTACTGCGACCTCGAACCATTACGGATCCGTTTCAAAACATGCTTATGGAACTCACCGAGTTAGTGGAGGAAGTGGAGGATCATGGGAAGATTACACATCAATCTAATGATTTAGACTTGCACTAGCAGGAGCAATGTCTATACTTCAAGCATTACTCCTGCTACTTTTAAAAGAAAAGTTTAAAAATAAATCTCACGCAAATTTGCGCCTGCGTCCCAACGTTTGCAGGTTATGGAAAGGCATGGTTATTATTATGCAAAATAAACTTTCATTACTCATTTCTTGCATCATCGTCTTACTTCTTTTCACTTCATGCTCCAAGCAATATAATACATCGAATACATACATCCCATACCAAGATTACCAATACACCTACAATAACCAGGGGAGCTTTTCGGATATAGCCGAAAGTGAAGACGGCTACTATTTTCTCAGCGGATTCTATCTCTACTATGCAGATAAGACTACCATGAATCCGGTTATCCTATGCAATAAACCCAATTGCCTCCATTCTGATGAAACAGATCCTGAGAAAATTACAAGCTGTAATGCCTGCTTTCCAGGTATACGCTCTGGTGGGAGCGTTTCCTACTTTGATGGAAACGTCTATATTTTGGAAAGAGATTCCAGTGATAAGTCTGGTACAGCATATCAACTGATCAAACTATCGAAAGATGGTACAAAGCGTAAAACAGTACTTCATTTTAAATATACTCCCTCTTCACTGGCGATTCATCGGGGCAAGGTCTATGTTGCAGGCAGAGTATATGATGAAAATGGAACTTCAATATATGGTGTAAGTGAATATGATTTGAGTAAAACTGCCTCACAGAAGCCTGTAACAATCTTCGAAGGAAAAATCCCAGACGGAAATATTCAAGATCTTATTTGTTATGGGCAAAATATATACTTTAGAGAATTTGCAATGAACAGTGAGATTACAACAGTACGTATCCAACACTATAATCTCAATACAAAAAAGTCTGCTTGTATCATGCAGGAAAAGGGTAATTCATTTCCGGCACATATAGCATTCCATCATGATCATATTCAGTACTCATATACTACTCTGGATTACACCACCGGAGAAGTAACTCAAACGCATAATTATATGTGTGAATTAGACGGTTCAAAGGCGAAAGAAATCTTTTCAACCGATAATTATCAGACTTTATACTCTGATGGGAAATATATTTATCTTGACGATGTAAAATGGTCTCCCTTCTCAAAGCCTGCTGACAAACTGTCACTGATAGTAGCAGATTCGGATGGTAATGCAATTGCTTCTACTCCTACAGGTTCTTACAGCAAAACATCTTCTCAAATAATATGTGGTAGTGCAGAACATCTTTTTTTAAAAAATCAAACAGATACCACCTATCAGATTTTATATGCAAATAAGGATAAATTTGAAACTGGTAAGATAGATTTTCACTTAATGTTTGAAATGGAACTTGATAAAATGACACCTGGCCATAAAATTGATAATTAGAGGAGGTTTCCATGCAATTAGAATTAAATCAAATTTCGAAGTCTTATCAAAGAAATAGTAAGAAAGCGTTAGATTCCTTCTCCTTAACTCTAACACCCGGTGTTTACGGGCTGCTTGGTCCAAATGGTGCTGGAAAAAGTACCTTGATGAATATTATTACGGACAATATCAAAGCCAGTAAAGGCTCTGTTACACTGGATGGCAAAGATGTTTTATCCATGGGCAAGGAGTTTCGAAGTCTCTTAGGTTACATGCCCCAACAACAGTCGTTATATGAAGACTTTACAGCAAAACGCTTTTTATGGTATTTTGCGGCATTAAAAGGTCTGTCCAGGCAACAGGCAAGACAAGAAATTCCCTATCTCTTCCATCTTGTGAATCTAACACAGGATGCCGGGAAAAAACTTGGCAGCTATTCCGGTGGAATGAAGCAGCGAATCTTACTTGCTCAGGCATTATTAAACGATCCCAAAATTCTTATTCTTGATGAACCGACAGCCGGCTTGGATCCCAAAGAACGAATCCGGATTCGTAATTTTATAAGCCAGATTGCTTTGGATAAAATTGTAATTCTTGCAACCCATGTTGTCTCTGATGTTGAATACATTGCAAAGGAACTTATTTTCATAAAGGAAGGAAAACTTTTACTGAAAGGTACTCCTCGTGAGGTGATGGATTGCTATAAAAATAAGGTATGGCAAATTCATATTACCCCTGAAGATTTACCAGACATTTGTAATCGCTATTCCGTAAGTAATATTGTTGGCGAGCAGGATGGTAAGGTTTGTGTAAAAATTATTGCTGATGAATGTCCGGTAGAAAAAGATGCTATGAGTGCGCCTACCACTTTAGAAGACATTTATCTCTATCTTTTTCAAGAGGCGAAGGATGATTATGATGCAATTAATAAAATATGAATTTAATAAACTGATTCATAAAAAAGTAATTTTCTTCTTACTATTCCTTTTACTTGGATTGAATATATTTCTCTTTCTTCAAGCCCAAAAGGAAGTGGTATTTCATAATACAACGGAATACCAGAGCTTATTAACAAAATATTCTGGTATGGAGCCCAAGCAGGCACTAAGTGAACTTAAGGAAATCCAAAATGACTATAGTATACTTTCACGGATTTTATATAACCGCTCAATCGGCGTTACAGAGGCAGTTACTCAAAACGACATACAAATTCTGCTTGATGATTATCCAGTACCAATAGCATATAAAGCGTTTACCCAAAGATATTCCTATCATATTAAGAAAGAAGCTGAATTTCAAACCGCTTATGCTGCTATTAATGAATTAATCGAACAGTTAAATACCATTTCATCCTATCCTCAATTCATCGGCTCTATGGAGAAAAAGGCACAATCTATGGAAAGTGTCTCTATCTTTGCGAAGAAAGATACCTTTGCTTATCGGAATATTCAAAAGACAGTACTTGATTTTAATGACTTAAAACAATTATCTCTGGAATTAGGTCAGGAAGAAGGGATTATAGCTGTCTCCCGTTTTGCATTCACTGACTATTTCCTCCTGTTATTTATCTTAATATTATCAGTATTTCTTTTTGCGGAAGAAAGAGAAAACGGATTGCTAACTATTCTCAAATCCACCACCAATGGGAGGCTAAAATTAGCAGGCTCAAAACTTCTGGTATTACTTTTATCTACCTTATTTTTGTTTGTTATATTTTATGGAGGCAACTTATTTTCTGCCAAAGACCGATTTGGTTTTGGTGATACCGGACGATTCATACAATCTATGGCTAGCTTTCGGGATGCAGAAATGCCTTTAACCGTTTCTCATTACCTGATTGTACTGTTTTTATTAAAGTTATTTGCATTGTTACTCTTTGCTGTCATTACGACCCTGCTGTTTACGTTATTTTCAAATACAAAACTGGCCTTTCTGATCAATGGCGGGATACTTGCCTGCAGCTATCTGGCTTATTCATTCATATACCCCACTTCCTATCTGAATCCTTTGAAATACCTAAATATCTTTTCCTTTCTTGATAGCTATCAAATGATTGCATATTATAACAACTTGAATCTATTTGGTTATCCAGTGTCCAGATTGAGTAGTTCCATCTCCCTTATTGGAAGCCTTATCATACTTTGCATCCTTACATACCTGTGGATTTTCAGTAAATCCGGAAGTAAAAACAGTTCACTCAATCCAGCCTTATTCAAAAGAAAAGGTGGTAATCACCTGTCCAATGGATCCGTGCATTTATGGAATCATGAGTTATTTAAAATACTGTTTTCCAATAAAGGGCTACTCTTATTATTATTAGCTTTTCTACTGGGGCTCCAATACCTTGACCGGAGTGAGTTATTTTACACGGATGCGCAATACTACTATGAGTATTATGCCAGGCAGCTCTCAGGTAAGCTGGATGAAAGTAAAAATTCTTTTCTTGAAAATGAGCAGCAACGGTTTGATCATCTATCAGTAAATATCAATTTATTGTTAGAACAATATAATAACCATGAGATCAGCAAGGAGGACTACAGAAATAAATCCTTGGAACTATCCGAATTTGCAAAATTTTATCCAGGTTTCCAGACAGCAAAACAACAGTATGAATCACTTTCCGGCTTACAAGAGCAAAAGGATATTTCTTTACATTTTATCAGTACAATTCCCAGCAGTTACATTTTTGAGGATTCCAATCGAGACTTACTGCTCGGACTGCTATATTCCGTCCTCCTGATTTTGTGTCTTTGTAATCTTTTTTGCATTGAATATAAGAATGGAATGATAAATTTAATAAGAAGTACGAAAAATGGGCGAGGTAAACTGTTTTTCAAGAAATCATTCATCGCCTATGCCATCGCGGCTTTACTTATGCTGTTTATCTATATACCAATATACATAACGCTTGCCGGGCGCTATCATTTCACTGATTGGACAGCCCCGATTCAGAGTATCCAGATATTCAGCGATTTTCCCTTTAAAATATCTATCATACAATTTATCGTTCTAATAATGATGATACAATTAACTACGGCTTTTGCTATGGTAAGTACTCTACTCTTATTAGCACAACTGCTTAAGAAGCAAACCCTTACCATATTAACCGGTGTTCTTACATTAAGTGTACCTATGATCTTTCGTTACATTGTTCCGAAGTTAGTTGAACGATATTCATTTGCTGATGGATTTAATATGTACCGGCACTTTTCAGAACAGAATTCCTTTTTATATGTATGCCTCTACGTGGCAGCCTTAATCATAATTATAGTACTGACTGAAACAGTAGCATACAGAATATTTTGCAACCGAAACCTCCGCTAAAAAGTCCTGCCGCACTTTCTTGTGTATTATCCCCTCTTGGTTTATAATAAAAGCCATGAAACCACCTGCGAAAGGAGAAAACCCCATGCTTAAATTTTCACTCAGTGTACGGGATATTGACTTTAACGAGGCTGCCGACCGGTTCTTACCCAATGAATTTAAGAGCCTCTTTATAAAAGCCGGAATCCGAATACTTCCCGCCAAGGAACAGATAACCGCATTCGTGGTAAATACCAACAAGGATAGATTCATAAGGGAAATCAATAAAGGTATGGAGAAAAAGTCCCTCCCCCTTAAAATCAATCTTATCCGGGTAAAACACTTTTAAATTGGAGGTAATACTATGTTAAAACTGGAAGTCACTTTTGATGAAATCAATTATGCCGGGCTTGCTGCCGGACTGATTCCCATGCTGCTCGAAAACCTTTCCCGCAAGGATGTGAAATCCAAAGAGGCCGCAGATCTGATAGCCAACCTGGGGGATGCCCCTGAAAGGATGCTTACTGCCGCCTTTGGCGAACTGCCCCAGCAGGATATGAACAATCTTATTTCCGGTATTGTTTCCATTTACAGGGAAGACCTTATGAAGATAGCAAACGACAAGCTTAAGGAGCAGAATATCTCCGGCGGAATTACCGATATCCGTCTGGAAAATGTATAAACTTCCACGGCAGGCTATCTCTTCCATCCCTTCTATTATACACCAGTAGAATTAAATAATATCTTTCCCTATAATAAAATAAGAACGGGACAACGTGTGCTTTCCGGTTCGATAACTAACAATAAGGAGAGATCTATGAAAAAAACTGGTTTATTACTGCTGGCATTTGCTATGGCTGTCTGCCTGCTGCCCCTTTCTGTAAAGGCGGCGGAAACAGGTGATTTTGATTCTGATTTAACAGCCTACATGAGCCAGATTAGCAGTGAAAGAGGGAAGGAAGTTACAAAGGATGATCTGGAATATGCACTTAATATCTATTCTGAAAGCCTCTCTGATTTTGATTCCGCAGACGGCCTTCAGGACTTTTTGGGAGAGGTCATAAAAGCTGATTACAGCAATTTAACCTCAATCTATGAGAAGTTCCAATTAAATCAGGAGAGTTTAACAGCTCTGCTGGGGAAAAACGGAGAGACTCTTGACGATTACGTCTTTCTCAATGTATTAGATAACAGCCTCGCCTTCTATCAGGGGGATGGCACTGGAGCGCAGGAGGCCGGCTTTGAAGAAAAGCTTACTGCCTATCTGGCTGAAATCAGCAGTATCCGCGGTTTTGACGTGACCCGTGAAAGGTTGGAGGCTTACCTTTCAAAATACGGTGAAACCCTTGGCACCTTTGAAACCTTTGCTGATTTGAAGGATTTTCTGGGAGATGTCATCAAGAGTGACCTTAGCAATCTGAATTATTTCAACAGGGAGTATCATCTGACCAAAGAGGATATTGACAGCCGTTTAAGCACCCAGGGCAAAACCATAAAGGATTATGTATTTATTGATGAGCTGGATTTTGATATATTAAAATTTGATGACGGAAAAATCACCTATCAGTATTTTATTGATGCCTTGGAAGGGTATTATCCTGGCATAACGGATAAGCTTGGTCTGACAGAAGAGGAGTATACCAGAACCTATCAGTACTTTATGTCTCTAAACGATTACTACACCAGTGAAGAGACACAGAATAAGCTGATAGACCTGCTGACACGCTTCCAGACTTTAGCAGAGGCTCTTCCGGAATCCGGGAAAGATATGACTCTGGACCAGCTTTCACAGTTCCAGGGACTTTATCAGGAGCTCCAGGATGTTCTGAAAATAAAGATATCTTACAGCATTCTGGAAAACGGCAAAAAGGCACCTCTCACTCTGCTTGACCTGATGAGTGGCAAGGATTTGGAGAACGCAGTGATTAGCATTGATATCTATACGGCTTCTTCCGAATTCCTGATGGACATCAATCTTAGCGCCGATATGTTCAGTGAAATCATAGGCGACGCAGAAACTACCCCCGTCACGAAGCCCGGTCCCTCTGTCCATAACACGGCTTCCAAGCCTGTAAAGACTGTTACCGGAGGCAAGCTTCCCAAAACTGCCACCAACAACGCTGCTATGGTATTCCTTGGTGCCATACTTGCTGCAATGGGAACCGGCCTATGGAAGACTAACAGGAAAGATAGAAATGATGCAGATGCTGCGTAAGAAATTTTTTCCCTTCCTCCTGCTGGCTGCCGGAATCCTGCTGGCTGCCGCAGGCCTTTTCAAAATGTGGCAGGGAAACTCCTTAAAAGTACCCCTTTCCTCCCAGAGAGCCGGTGTATCTGAAAATACAGAAAAGGGAGCTGCTGTACAAAAGGACACTTCAGCCCCTTCTTCCAATGACAATGCTGTCCTTCCTGAGAAATTCTTAAAAAGCAGGTTCGCAAATGTATTGGAAAATAAGGGTCTGAATAACGAAGAAAAAGCACTGTACCCGGACAGGCCGGCACAAGGTGATAAAATAGGGACTCTTACTATCCCTTCCCTGAAAATGTCCCTTCCCATATATGAAGGAACGGAGGACAAGGAACTGGAAAAGGGGGTTGGGCATTATGCAGGAAGTGTCCTTCCTGGTGAAGCTGATAATTGTGTTTTATCAGGACACAGAGATACGGTGTTCTCAGGGCTCCAAAGCCTGAAAAAAGGTGACAGCATAATTGTTAAGACTTCTGCCGGCATCTTTACCTATCGAATCCGCAAGATTCGAATAGTAGAGAAGGAGGATACGACAGTTATTGTTCCGAGACCTGCGGCCACCCTTACCTTAACCACCTGTTATCCCTTTACCTACATTGGTTCTGCACCGCAAAGATATATTATATCCGCTTATTTAAAATAAAAATAGAAATAACAGGCAGGGGTATCCCATCAGGGAATCCCCTGCCTTCTTTTTCCTCCCTTTCCTGTTCCAGTTAATTCTGTTCATATTTGGATGCTCTTCCAGCAATTCTATATGTTACAATTCGTTAAAATATATTACAATATTGTTAACTCATTGATGCCAGTATTTCTGGCCCACCAATAGGAGGTACCATGAACAGATTGAAACCGGTAAGGATAGTGCTGACAGCTTCTCTCTTATCCTTCGTACTTTTTTCCGCAAACGTATCGGCAGCAACTTATAAAGTCGTAAAGAATGATACACTTTACAAAATCAGCAAACTATTTAAAACTCCTGTAACAACTATTAAAAAAACCAACAATCTGAAAAGTGATTCCATAAAGCCGGGTCAGAAGTTAACTGTCTCATCCAAGATATATACCGTTAAGCAAGGGGATACCCTTAATAATATTGCTAAAACAAACGGAATCTCCTTAGCAAGCCTAAGAAAAGCCAACTGTAAGTGGAATAATACCTTAGCGGTAGGTCAAAAACTGATTCTTCCCGGAGTGAAATCCACTACAACAGCATCCAACACAACAGCATCCACTGTATCTTATAAAGCTGCTGTTTCTGCCCGTGCAGTGGAGTCCGCCTCTAAATCTGCGGTAATACCCTACACAAAAGCAGAAAAAGATTTATTGGCACGGCTTATAACAGCCGAAGCAACAGGACAGCCTTATAATGCCATGGTTGCCATCGGCGGTGTTGTAATCAACAGAGTTCAAAGCAAGGATTGGCCGGATACTATTACTGATGTAATCTATGATGTGCCGGGCGGTTTTTATCAGTTCACTCCAGTTAAAAACGGATTTATCAACAAGCCCGCTTCCTCCATTGCCATAAAAGCGGCAGGAGAAGCCCTTCTTGGTGCCGACCCCTCAAAGGGTGCCATGTTTTATTTCGATGACAGTTCTACGAACAAATGGCTGTGGTCAAAACCCTTAACAGCAAGATACGGAAAAATGGTATTTGTAAAATAAAAGGTATATACAAAAATTGCAGCGAAGAGGAAACTCCGCTGCAATTTTTCTATGTATTCAAAGCTTTCTGCTGAAAGCTTCTGATGTTATTTTTTGATATTAAAGGCATCGAATCCAGGATACTGGGCACTTGCACCAAGATCTTCCTCGATACGGAGCAGCTGATTATATTTAGCTACACGTTCGCTTCTGCTGGGTGCACCGGTCTTAATCTGGCAGGTATTGAGAGCTACTGCCAGGTCAGCAATGGTAGTATCCTCTGTTTCGCCTGAACGGTGGGAAGCGATTGCTGTATATCCGGCCTTATGTGCCATCTTGATTGCTTCCAGGGTCTCAGATACGGAACCGATCTGGTTGAGCTTAATTAAGATGGAGTTACCGCAGCCAAGTTCAATTCCCTTCTTTAATCTGACCGTATTTGTAACAAAGAGGTCATCACCTACTAACTGTACCTTATCTCCCAATTCTCTGGTCAGCTCCTGCCAGCCTTCCCAGTCCTCCTCATCCAGAGCATCCTCGATGGAATAAATGGGGTATTTTTCGGTAAGGCTCTTCCAGTGTGCAATAAGCTCGCTGGAAGTAAAGTGGGTTCCTGCTTTCGGAAGGATATATTCCCCGGCCTTCTCACCCTTCCATTCGCTGGAAGCTGCATCCATGGCAAGAACAAAATCCTTTCCGGGTACATAGCCTGCTTTTTCAACTGCCTGTAAGATCAGCTGAATCGCTTCTTCATCACTGGCAAGGTTAGGGGCAAAGCCTCCTTCATCACCAACGGAAGTAGCAAGTCCCTTCTCCTTTAATATCCCTGCAAGTGCATGGAATACTTCCGTACACTGGCGAAGCCCTTCTTTAAAGCTGGCTGCTCCGGCAGGCATAACCATAAATTCCTGAACATCTACATTATTGGCAGCATGCGCACCGCCGTTTAAGATATTCATCATAGGAACAGGAAGCTTATTTCCGGCACTGCCCCCCAGGAATTTATAAAGCGGAAGATTGAGAGCCGTTGCTGCTGCTCTGGCAGCGGCAATGGATACTGCAAGTATGGCATTGGCTCCAAGGCCCGATTTGTCCTTGGTTCCGTCAAGGGTAAGCATTGCCGCATCCACTGCATAAATATCCGCAGCATTCATGCCTTTTAACGCTTCCTTAATAGGTCCGTTAATGTTGGCTACCGCCTTTAATACACCCTTGCCGCCAAATCTTGATTTATCTTCATCTCTTAATTCCAACGCTTCAAATATACCGGTAGAAGCACCGCTTGGTGCCGCACCTCTTCCAATGGTACCGTCCTTTAACACCACTTCTGCTTCTACTGTAGGATTTCCTCTGGAATCAATGATTTCTCTTCCGATTACTTTTTCAATTTCCAAATACTTCATACGGTGTTCCTCCTTCAACAGTAAATACTTTTACTTAACCAAATACTACCACAATTTGAAAAAGAAAACAAGATATATTTTGATAATGATTATCAGTATTTCTAATTATCAAGCCACAGGACTTCCGTTTACTTATAATAAGGTAATTCATAGGAAGTTGATTATTGCAAGATATATTTTACATGGACACTTTTGCATTGATATAGGACTTTCGGCAAAATTCTTGTTTATTGAGTGTATATTGGGGGTATAAAAATGCACTCAGCTCCGTGAAAGTCACTTCGTTGCATTTTTATACCCCCAATATACACAGGTGAAGGCTGAGATTAATTATGATACGCTAATTATATGAAATTTAAACCAGATTGATAGAGTGGCATTTTATGCAAAATAGACAAATTTATATTTTGAGAATTTTTATAAATGCGCTATTTCCCTTTATTTTGAAACCGAATTCATTATTTTAAAACAAGTATTTATATACAAATATGTGCAAAAAAGAGAATTTCAATATCCGTCCCTTAAAAAGTCGTTATATTACATCTTATTTATTTATAAGCCATTGTATTAGCCTTCAAATTCTCTATAATGGTAGCAGATGGGGAATGTATAAGTTGAATTAAGTTTTTCGATAACTTTCCATACCAAAATTAGACGGAGGATTTGATATGAATGATATACGCTTAAGTAAATGGAGGTTTCATTATGGGGATTGCCCGGAAGCTTGGTATAAGGGCTTTGATGACAACAGCTGGGAGGAGGTGGCGGTTCCTCATGACTGGTCCGTCCATATGCCTTTTTCCAGGGAGTATTCCAGCGGAACCGGCTATCTGGCCGGTGGAATCGGCTGGTACCGTACGGAATTCTGCCTGCCGGAGGAGCTTAAAGACAAAAGAATCTATATTACCTTTGACGGTATGTATAAGAACAGCCAGGTATGGTGCAACAGCTATTACCTTGGCAAGCGCCCTTTCGGCTATGCCACCTTCCGCTATGATATTACTTCCCAGGCTGTATTCGGAGATGCCGTTAATTCTGTTTCTGTAAAGCTTGACCACCGGGATATATCCGACTCCCGCTGGTTTACAGGCTCCGGAATCATAAGAAAGGTAGTTGTTACAGCCGAAGAACCCGTTCATACGGAGTATAACGGAATCTTCTTTACCACCCCGGAAGTCTCAAAGGAAAAGGCAGCCGTTAAGGTATTTACCCCCCTGGTGAATGAAACCTCAGAGGAGGCAGAGGTGACCCTGACCCACAGCCTTGTTTTAAAGGATGAGAGCTTTCTTTCCTTTCGCACAGAGCTTTCCCTTTCTGCCGGCGAAAGGAGGGAGGTAACCTTAGAAGACTGCCTTCCTTCCCCGAAGCTTTGGTCCGTAAAGGAGCCGCACCTCTATAAGCTGGTAACAGAAATCAACGCCTCCCAAAGGAATGGCTCTCTGATAAGCAGTCAGAACTATGAAACCATGGTCGGCATCCGAAGCCTTCTGTTTACCCCGGATAAGGGCTTTTTCCTAAACGGGGAGCCGTTGAAGCTGAAGGGTGTTTGTATTCACCACGATGCAGGCTGTCTGGGGGCTGCCGTTTTGCCCTCCGTATGGCTTAGAAGACTGGAGTCCTTAAAGGAAATGGGCTGCAATTCCATCCGCATGAGCCACAATCCCCATATGCCAGAGCTCTATGACCTCTGTGATGCCATGGGATTTCTGGTAATGGATGAAGCCTTTGACGAATGGGAAAACCCCAAGAACAAATGGTGGAACGGTCACAATGTCTATCCGCCCAGACACCAGGGCTATGCGGAGGATTTTCCCCAGTGGCATGAAAGGGATTTGACCGACCTGATACGCCGGGACAGGAATCATCCAAGCATTATTTTGTGGAGCATTGGAAACGAAATTGATTACCCCAATGACCCCTACTGCCACCCCCTCTTTGAGACAATGACGGGAAATAATGACAAGGATAAGCCGGCAGCCGAAAGACAGTATAATCCCAACAAGCCCAATGCCGAAAGACTCTCCGTCCTTGCAGGGAACCTGACAGCGATTGTAAAGCAATCCGATACCACAAGACCGGTTACGGCTGCGGTTGCCTTTCCCGAGCTGTCCACCCGTATCGGATACATCGATACCCTTGACGTGGCAGGCTATAACTATAAGGAGGAATGGTACGAACAGGACCACGGACGTTTCCCGGATAAACCCTTTCTTGGCAGTGAGAACAGCCATTCCCTGGATGCCTGGAAGGCAGTCCGGGACCAGGAATTTATAGCAGGTCAGTATCTCTGGACCGGTATTGATTTTCTGGGAGAAGCCCAGGGCTGGCCCATAAGAGGCTCCTATGCCGGCCTTTTAACAACGGCAGGCTTTCAAAAGACTTCTTACTTTCGCAGAAAGAGCTTCTGGACGGATAAGCCTTTTGTTTATATTACCACCTCCAGAGAGGATGGGGAAAATGGGGACACATCCGATAATTCCTCCAGGGAATGGAAGGAGATGTTTCGCAGCTACCACTATCTTCCGGGAGAAGGAATTGAAGCCAGATGCTACACCAATTCGGACAGTGTGGAATTATTTCTCAATAACAGAAGCCTTGGCAGAAAAGCCTACGATGACAGTCTGGGTTATATTTCTTTCATTTTCCCCTTTGAGCCGGGAGAATTAAAGGCTGTGGGCTATGAAAAGGAAGGAGGGCAGCAGAATAATGTGACCGATGCGCTTTCCACAAGCGGTGCTCCCTGCGGCCTAAGGCTGGAATGCTTTTCCCCTTGTGAAGAGAGCCTTTCCTGTAACAAAGAATTTATAAAATCTATCCTGCAAAATGACGGCCTTCTACTAAAACAAATAGAGATAACGGTAACGGATGAAAAGGGATATCCCTGTCTTACAGACAGCACTCTGCTGTCCGTTTCCATTGAGGGCGGCACCTTACTGGGCCTTGAGAACGGAGACCTGGCAGACACGACGGAATATGCTTCCCCTGTCCGCCGTGCCTATTACGGAAGGCTTTTGGCCTATGCAGCCGCAGCCCCTGAAGAAAAGACGGTGCTTACCGTGTCCGGCAGCGGTTTAAAGGAAAGAAGCATTACCCTTTAACGGGAGGAAGCTCCAGGCTGCTGCCTGCAATACTTCTATTATAGTTGGCAGGGGATACTCCCACCGCCTTTTTAAAAACCTTGCTGAAATAATATAAATCTATGAAACCAACGGACTGGCCCACCTCAGACATTTTCATGTTTGTGGTGGTAATCAGCTCCGTGGCATGATTAATCCTCACCGTATTCAGATACGCAAAGATGGTCTGATGTGTCATTTTCTTAAAAATACGGTTGATATAATCAAAATTGCTGCCGGATATCTCCTCAATGTCGCTGCTGGTTATTTTCCGGGCATATTCCGTATTCAGATATTCCAGGAGCTTTTGTACCTTATGATAGGATTTGGGCATAACGGAGGTACTCTTTTGAAGCGTATCCATTAAATAGCTGCGGTACGTTTCAATAAAGGCCTCCAATACCTTTAAGGAACACATGATTTTATAGTTATCCATGTGGTTTTTGTTATGCTTTATTGCTTCATCCAGGAGGCAGCCCACCTTTATAAAATCAGCCGTGCTGTTAAAATGATAGTATTTCGGCAGCAGGAGTGTGTCCTTTTCTATGGTGGCATACGAAAAGGGGTCGCTCTTTAAGGAGTCATTATGCTTTGACAGAATAAGCTTCATGTACTCCTCTTCCCTTGTGTCCGCAACCTTTTTCATGTCCTCCTGCCGGAAATGGATGTAATAATATTCACAATAGGAAGTCTTATAGCCTTCATGGAAGTAATCCGTATCAAGAAGCAGGAAATCCCCTGCCTGAAGGAGATATTCCCTGTTATTCTCCTTTAAATACATCTCACCCTTTTTTATGACATAGATGATGTATTCATCCGCCTTTCTTTTGTTATGCACAAAGGGAGGCTGGATAACAGCCGTATTCATTAATCGTACCTTAGGAATCTGTCTGGGATTTAGCTCAAAATACATAGATACCTCCATTTGATAAAACACGTTTATTTACTAACAATATCCACTACAAGGATGAAAGGAGCCTAAATGGCTGTATTTTCTTACGACAAACAGCTGAATAAAATTGAAACGCCCTCAGGGACCATAACCTTATCCTCCCTGTTCTTCCCTTTCTTTATTGAAATGATACTGGTCAACACTATGGGAACCATAAATACTATCTCCTTAAGCCACTATTCCTCCGGTGCCGTAGCAGCGGTGGGGGCAGCCTCACAGGTAATGAATATGATATATACCTTTTATGGTGTGGTAAGTGCCGGTTCCTCCATTGTTATCAGCCAGAACTTAGGAGCCGGCAAGAAGGAAAGGGCAGCTGACTCCAGTGTCATTTCCATTCTATTCAGTGCCTCCTTCAGTATTTTACTGGGTATTGCCCTGGCCCTGGCTGCCGCCCCCTTGCTTTCCCTGATGCATTTAAAGGGAGAACTGTTAGGGCAAGCGGTTTTGTATTTTCGTATCTGCGTCTCCTTCTCCTGTTTTCAGGCAGTTTATTCAGCTCTTTCCAGTATCTTTCGCAGCTACGGAAAGCCGAAAACAGCCGTAAAGATTTCGCTGCTTGTTAATTTTACCAATGCTTTCATAAATATACTGATCGTATTCAGGCCATTTGACATACCCTTGCGGGGGGTATCAGGAATCGCCACCTCCTCTGTAATCAGCCAGTCACTGGGCATGTCCCTTATGTTCCTTTTATTAAAACGCTCCTCCTTTTTCCCTCCTTTTCGGAAAGGCATTTTAAAGCAGCTTCACCTGATAAAGAAGGTACTCTATATTGGGGTTCCGGGAGGGCTTACGAACCTTTCCTATTCCCTCTCCCAGGTAGTTTCCACTTCCATTGTGGCTTCCATGGGAACAACGGCCATGACCACCAAAATATACCTGGACAATATTTTCTTCTATGTCTATGTTGTCGGGCTGGCACTTGGACAGTCCACCGCTCTTATTATAAGCCGGCTGGCAGGAGCACGTAAATACACCCAGGCACAAAAACTGAACAAACAAAATCTTCAGATAACCCTGCTCTGCAACATTGCCTTTTCCCTTGTCATTTACCTGGCAGGAAGGCAATTGCTTGGGATGTTTACCGATGACCCTGCTATTATTTCTGCCGGACATCAAATTATGCTCTTTGATATCTTTGTTGAAATCGGAAGAGGCTTTAACCACATTGAGAACAATTCCTTAAGGGGAGCAGGAGATGTATTCTTTCCCATGATGGTTTCCCTTGCTTCCTGCTGGACCGTCAGTATATTGTTTTCCTATCTTCTTGGTATTGTATTTGGTCTCGGACTCACTGGCTGCTGGATAGCCTTTGCCATGGATGAGCTTTTTCGGGGCATTACCTATTACCTGCGCTTTAAAAGCGGTAAATGGAAGGCAAAGACCATTGTTTAGAATTACCAAGCAAACCTTTGCTTTGCAGAGGAATATATGGTAATGCTGTTAAAAGCCATCTTAATAGTATGAATTCTACTGATTAGATGGCTTTCTCTTTTATTTTTAAAGTAATCCTCCATGGTACTGACGGAGTCTATACTCCCAGCGGAGTACTTCAAGATATCTTCAACTCCTGGCTTAGGAGCTTTTATTTTCTGAGGAGCTTTATTTTCCTGAGGAGCTTTTATTTTCTGAAAAGTCCTATATCTTTTGGCAGGAATCACGAATCGTCAGAAAAGTCTCAACAGATTTAACCCTTTCCGTCTCGTTTCCATTAATACTGTCTATGATGGTTGCCATCATTTTCTCCGAATGCAGCTTTAAATTATAGTTAACCGAAGTTAGCTGAGGTATTGCAATTTCAGAGAAATACGTATCATCAAAGGCAACCAGGGATAGATCGGAAGGAATCCTGATTTTACTCTCGGCACAGGCTCTCATTACCCCTATTGCAACCTGGTCATTCACTGCAATAATGGCAGTGGGTATATTATTTCTGTCAAGGAGCTTTTTCATTGACTCATATCCGCCTTCAATTCCATAATCACTGTCCGTGATAAGTTCAGGGTCCGGCTCCAAATCATAAATCTGCAGATAATGCTTCAGCGATTCCCTTTTCCGCACTGTGGGTATTACCGTATTACGTCCGCCTATCAGTGCAATTCTCCTGTGTCCGTATTGAATCAGATAATCTATCAGCTTGCCCATTCCATGTTCTTTTTCCGTGTAGACCTTATAGCATTCCGCTCCGGGAAATTCACCGCCTACTACAATCGGCATTTTCCTGGCTGTTTTATTGATTAAATTCACATATTCGATATTTGGTTCGATTTCATCGGCATTACCACCCACCTGTATAATGGCATCCACGTGCTTTTCACACAGGTTCTTAAGATGTCCCATTTCGGAGGTAAGATCATTCATCGTATTGCAAAGTATCATATTATAGCCATATTGGGAGGCCAGCATCTCACATTCTATAAATATATTGGAGAAATATGGATTTCTTATATCAGGCACTATCATCCCGATGGTTTTGGTTTCCTGTTTGCTTAAGCTCCTGGCCAATCCGTTAGGCTCAAAATCATATTTTTTGATAAGTTCTTCTATTCTCTGCCTTTTTTCTTCGCTTACTCTGGCATTGCTGGTCAATACTCTGGATACTGTTGCAGGGGATACCCCTGCTTCCCTCGCTATATCATATACCGTTATTGCCTTCTCACTCATTACCTGACCCCTCATAGTAACTTTTTTCTGTTTGTCTTTTGCACTGTAATCATAATATAATTTGTATTATCCCGTCAAGTTAATAATATGGGATGCCGATATTCCTATAATTTATACACCTTTTTCGGCATTTCCCCTTTCTAATGGCCGCTCCCTTATAAGAAGTATTTCCCAGATCTTTTTTCCATAAAAATTTTCTAATGCATCTTGACTTTTTCCTATGTTACTATCATACTATCTTAGGACCTAAAAGCCTTTGAAATATCGGGTCCGTGAATGAAAGATTATAGAATTACAAATGCTAAATACGCAGTAAATATCCAATATTGCGGCCATTTTCCCCATAGCTGCCGCAGCCGGATATGCTCTCTGGGTAAAATAAAGGAGGACCTTGTGGAACTGAAAAAGAAACTGCTAGATAATTTAAAAGAATACCTGTTTATATCCGCAGGAGTTGAGTTAGTGGTTATTGGAGTATATTTCTTCAAATTTCCCAATAATTTCTCAATCGGCGGCGTAACAGGTCTGGCTATTTTATTAAGCAGCCTTCTGGGGCCTAAAATTAGCACCAGTACCGTTGTTTTTATTATTAATATGATTCTGCTTGTTATCGGATACGTCGTTATCGGAAGAAGCTTTGGTAATAAGACCGCTTATGGAACTATTCTGATGTCTGCTTCTTTAAGCCTGCTGGAGGCAGTTTATCCCATGAAAGCTCCTCTTACGAATGAGCCCATGCTGGAACTGGCTTTTGCCGTGCTGCTCCCTGCCGTCGGTGCCGCCATGCTGTTCAATATTGGCGCTTCTACCGGAGGAACCGATGTTATCGCAGTGATTTTAAAGAAGTATTCCAACATTGATATCGGGAAGTCCTTATTTTTCTCCGACCTCATTCTAACGCTGGCTTCCTTTCTCATATTTGATGTTAAAACAGGCTTACTATCCTTACTGGGCCTTTTAATTAAATCAACCATGGTGGATACCATTATTGAAAATCTGAATCTCCATAAATATCTGACTATTATATGTGAGAATCCAATACCTATTTCGGATTTTATATTAAATACCCTGCACCGAAGCGCTACCATAAGCGATGCCCAGGGCGCTTTCAGCCATCAGGAGAAGAAAATCATTTTTACCGTTATGAACCGCAGCCAGGCAGTACAGCTTCGAAGATTCATAAAGGAAACCGAGCCGGAAGCCTTTATTCTGATTACCAATACCAGTGAAATCATCGGACGCGGCTTCAGAGCGTAAACAAGACCCCTGCGGAAAAGAATACTAATTATCTTTTCCGCAGGGGTTCTTTTTATTAACTTCATAATTATTTTTCTATAACATCTCTAATTTCATACCAAAAGTAAGCTAAATATTTTTTGTCTATCTTTCCAACAGAAGTGTCACAAACAATAATGCCAGCACCAGTATCATAATGGGTTTTACTATCGTATACCCTTTCTTAAGTACAAGGCCGGAACCGATATAATGGCCTGCAATGCTGAATACAGCTGCGGTAAGGCCTAAGAGCAGGATCAGTTTACCATGGAGAAGAAAGGTTATCAGTGCTGCGATATTGGAGGACAGATTGACCAGCTTGGTATTACCGGAAGCGGTCTTAATATCCATTCTGGCAAGGGCCGTATAGCATAATAAAAGAAAGGTACCGGTACCGGGTCCGTAAAAGCCGTCGTAAATGGCAATAAAAAAGGAGGCTGTACAGGCTATAATAAAGGTAGCCCTGTCTGATAAAGGAGTTCTGCCTTCCTCTGTTTTCCTGCTCCTGAGTACGAAGAAAGCAGTAAAGGGCAGCACAAAGAGCAGCAGATTTTTAATGATTTCTTCCTTTACCAAAAGTGCCAGATTGGCTCCCAAGAAGGAACCTCCCAGAGCCAGGATTACGGAGACGGTTCCAATACGATAATTGACGGTTTTATTTTTTATGTATCTTGCTGTTGAAGCAGCGGTTCCGATACAGGAGGATAGCTTGTTCGTTCCAAGGGCATAATGGGGCGGCACACCTGCAATCATATAGGCCGGAAGAGATATCAGCCCTCCTCCGCCTGCAATGGAGTCAATAATCCCTGCCAGGAAAACCATAGGGCAGACAAGCAAAAAGGTGGTGATGTTTATTTCCATGATGAATACCTGTCTTTCACGTAATATTCCTAACTATACAGGATATAAAGTGCATTGTCAATTTGCCTTAAGAGGTTCTTGGAAACGGACGATGACCAAGGAGTTTATTTTGACCTTTTGTTGCTCAAGGTTCCTATTCCACTAAACCTGCAGAAAATGTGACTGAAAAGGTAAGCCAGTGCCAAACTCGCTGTAGCAAATATGGATGCGTCAGTTTCCAGCGCTCAAACAGTGGCACTGGCTTACCTAGCCACATTTCCTGCAGCTTAAGTGTCATATAAGGAACCTCTCGATACAAAAGGTCAAAATAAATTCCTTGGTCATCTGCGTATATCCATTAATTTGTTACACTCATTTGCCCTGCGCTTTTTGAAGCGGGTTTGTATCTTACCATAGCAGATGGTAAAATAAGTTATATTACTTATTATGAAATGCCATACCTTACGCACGAAACACCGTACCTCATGCAATCTGTATTGCATTTTTTACCAGGCTGATTATAATGTGCTTATGGCGCCAACATAGAAAGGATTATCGGGGGAGTACAATGGTTTGGATTGCAATCTGTGACGATGAAGCAGCAGTCTTGCAGCAGACGGAAACATTACTGAAGGAGTATCCGGAGGTGGATTTTTGCATTGATATATTCACTAGCGGGGAAGCACTGCTTGAAAGTACAAGAAGCTATGAAATTATCCTTCTGGATATTGATATGCCCGAAACAGACGGGATTGAAACAGCCCGCCTTATCAGGCAGAGAGATAAAAAGGTTAAATTAATTTACATAACCAATTACAGTGATTATACGGTATTTGCATTTGCCGTACATGCCTTTGCCTACCTTTTAAAGCCCTTAAAAAAGGAGGAGCTGTATAAGCAGTTAGATGAGGCTTTTGAATACATGCAGCTTTCCGCTAATCCGCAGCTGGAATTCCACACAGCTGAGGGAATTCTACGGATTAACTCCAATGATATCCTGTACTTTGAATATCAAAACCGTAAAGTTTATCTTAGGAGTAAGACAGATACTTATATCTTAAAATGCAAAATTACAGACCTTGGAGTGCAGCTAAAAGAGAAAGGATTTTATATGCCCCATAAAAGCTTTGTTGTAAATCTCTATTCTGTGAAGAACATTAAAGGCTATGATATTTACCTGATTAATGGATTAACCGTTCCGCTGTCACAAAAAAAATCCATGGAATTTAGAAGGGCATTAAACCGCTATTTATCGGAAGGGATAGGATTACATCTATGACGGATATTTTAATTTATACCATCCTGCCCTTACTTGGAAGTATATTTATCAAATACTTCATTTTTTACAGCATGAAGCGTATCGGTACCAATGTTAATGTGGGAAGCTTTAAGAAAAATATTATTGTTGCCGGGTATATCACCCTGTCCGTCTCTTTCTCCTTATTGGGTAATGGCCTGATTAACCTTCTGATTCTTATGCTCATTCCTGTAATCGGACACTTTCTGTATAATAATCTTCGCTTATACATCGTCTATTACACAGGTTTTATTATTGCATTATATTTAACCGACATTTTATCAATAATTCTTATGCAGCTGCTGTTTCAGTATAACTTTATCTATTTTATCCAAAAGCAGATTTATTATATGACTCTTATCATTACCATACGCTTTATCGAATTTCTGGTTTTAAAAATACTGGTTGCCGTAATACGCAAAAAACATCACGTTCAGATAACCCTAAGGCAGATGGTAAGTTCCTTTATAATGCCTGTATTCAGTATTATCAACCTGCTCAGCATGATGTTTTTTATCCAGATATACGTGTCGGAAGAATTTATTATTCTTCTGGAAGTAAATATTGCCATGCTGTTTGGCTTAAATATTTACTTCACCAGTGTCTTTGATATCATAGCCAATAACAACCATCTGGAAAATGAATTAAATCTGTACCGGCAGCAGCAGGTCATTCAGACCCGGTATTATGAGAATTTAGAAAAGAAATACGGCAATACCAGAAATCTGATTCACGATATCCGCAACCATATACAGGCTATGGAACACCTTTATGAGGAGCAGGAGAATACAGAGGGCTGCGGATACACAAAGGATATACACGATATGTTAAATCAACTTGGGCTGAAATACTATACCAGCAGTAAAATGCTTAATATTATTTTAAATGATAAGGTTCAGGCCATGCAGGCTTTTGGGATTAACCCGGATATCAAGATTTCAAACGTTGATTTAAGTTTTATCCGGGATGTGGATATTACGACCCTCTTTGCCAATATTCTTGATAATGCCATAGAATCAGCAACTCTTAGCGATGAAAAACAGATTATACTCCGTGTTGCAGTGGTGCATGATTTTATTTCCGTCATTCTTAAGAATTCCCTGGCACAAAGCCCTGTAAAGCATGGTGACACCTTCGTAACGACTAAGGAAGCCCATGAAGGCCTTGGCCTTAAAAATGTAGAAAGAGTTGTAAAAGATTATAAAGGAGATGTTCAATATGAGTGGGGAGAACAATATTTTATTACAAGAATTATGCTTGCTATTTGATGCACTCTTATGTTTTGGAATACCTATCATAGGTATATTACTTCTCAGAAAGAGAGCAGACCGGGTTCTAAAGCCCTTTCTTCTTGGAATGGCAGCCTTTGTTATAAGCCAGATGCTTTTACGAATCCCCTTGCTCCAGCTCGTACTTCCGAATTTCAAATGGTTCTTATCCCTGCAGGTACAGACCTATGCCTACGGTCTATTTTTAGGGTTAAGCGCAGGGGTATTTGAAGAGAGCGCCCGTCTTATTTTCCTTAAATACTTTTTAAAAGGCCGTACCAGCCTTACAGACGGATTGGCCTTTGGCTTTGGACACGGTGGAATTGAAGCCATGCTCCTGGTGGGCATTAACAGTATTGCAGCGCTAATCTTATACCCGATGGGAAATCTTAACCTGGCAGGCAGTGGATATCTGACTCTCCTGCTTGGGGGCATCGAAAGGATATTTGCCATATCCTTTCATATTGGTGCAACCTTAGTGGTATTGTATGGAATCAGGGTACGCAAGGCTTTCCGTTATGTAATACTGTCCATATTGCTTCATGGCCTGACAGACAGCATGATAGTTATTCTGCCTGCTGCCTTCGCCATTGGCAATCTTGGGCTCGAGTTATACGTTATGATTATCTCTTTTCTGGTGCTAGCTTTCGGAATTTGGCTATTTAAACGCCATGGAAAAGAGGTACTTAATAGTAGTAATCAGGAATATCAAATCAAAGATTTGTGATTCACGAAAGGAGTTATTATGAAAAAATTTACTGCCCTATTTCTGCTGGTGGTTATGAGCGCTGTCTTATTAAGTGGATGCTCTTCTACAAAATTATCGGATTCTTTTGATAAAGACACCGTTGAAAAATCTGCAAAACAAGTGATAGAAGATCTCAATAATGATGATTACGACAGTGTTATAAGCATGTTCCGTGATGACCTTAAAGAAGAATTAACCGCCGGCAGCTTAAAGGATGCCGCCACCAAGACCTATGGCAATGCCGGTAAATTCGAAAAGTATAAGAGTGTATCCATTCTTGGACAGAAAGTAAAATCCACGAAAGAAGATTGTGCTGTCGCCATTGTTGTTGCTAATTATGAAAAACAGAAGGTTGAATTTACCTTAAGCTTTGATACCGATATGAAACTAATCGGATTATATATGAAATAAAGGTGATTGACTTTTCCATCCTTTTTTCCATCAGATTACTTCTGAATGTTTATATTTTATTAAAAAGGAAATCCTAACCTAATAATGGATTTATTCAGAAAGGAAATCAATATGCCAAGTAATCGCTTTACTTCATTATGGGAAAAAGATATCTTTATAAAAGAAAGACAGCAATGGCAGGGAGAGGGTACGGCAGAGGCTGTAATCATCGGCGGTGGATTGACTGGGATTCTGACTGCCAGCTTCCTTAAAAAAAAGGGCGTTGACAGCATTATTCTGGAGGCAGGCAAAACTGCTTCCGGCCAGACAAGGAATACGACTGCCAAAATAACCTCCCTGCACGGGCTTATCTATGACCAGCTGATAAAGGATTTCGGACAAGAAAAAGCCACACTTTATGCCAGTGCCAACGAGGAGGCAATCACCCTCTATGAAAGCCTTATCAAGGAAAATTCCCTCTCCTGCCACTTTAGCAGACTTCCTGCCTATGTATACTCAACCACCAACAGCGATTCCATCAAAAAAGAAGTCGATGCTGCCATAGCATGCGGTATTCCCGCAAAATTTACAGATAAAGTCTCCCTTCCCTTTTCCATAAAGGGGGCTGTGTGCTTTCAGGGGCAGGCACAATTTCATCCACTGGAATTTGTACAGGCTATTGCCGAACCTCTGTCAATCTATGAGAATTCCAGAGTGATAGACATTGATAAAAATACCGTCATAACCAAACAGGGCAGGATTACAGCCAAGCACATTATAATGACCTCCCACTTTCCCTTTCTGATTACTCCCGGTTACTATTTTGCCCGTATGCACCAGGAACGTTCCTATTGCCTGGCACTTGAGACCCCCTACCCGCTGGATGGTACCTATAAGGAGGATTTAAAGGATGGCTTATCTTTCCGCAGGTATGAAGATCTGTTGATTCTTGGGGGAAGCGGTCACAGGACGGGGGAAAATAAGACCGGTGGTCAATATGAAGCCCTGCGTACTGCTGCCAGAGATTATTTCCCGGAAGCGAAAGAGAGATACTGCTGGTCTGCCCAGGATTGCAAGACGCTGGATGGTATTCCCTATATTGGACATTTTTCCGACCAGACACCGGATTGGTATGTTGCCACAGGCTTTCAAAAATGGGGTATGACAACTGCCATGGCAGCAGCCAATCTGTTAAGTGACATGATTACCGGAAAAGAAAATCCTTACGAAGAGGTATTTTCTCCCCAGCGTTTTAAGCTGACTGCTTCCATAACAAGCCTCCTTAATGAAACAAAGCACAGTGCGGTAGGACTTGTTCTTAAGAAATTAAAGCCCGTTCCCTCGGACCTGTCTGCCATAGAGCCCGGAACCGGCAGAGTGGCTGAGCTTGACGTTGAAAAGGTGGGAATATACAAGGATAAGGAAGGAAAAATCTTTGCCGTAGATACCAAGTGTCCCCACCTTGGCTGCCAGCTGGAATGGAATGAAGAAGAGCAGACCTGGGACTGCCCCTGCCATGGTTCCCGCTTTGACTACACCGGAACACTCTTAGATGAACCGGCAGGTGACTCCATAACAAGGAGGGAATTTCATGAAGAATCTCCTGAAGCAGAAACCATACTTTGAGGGCTGGTATTTTAAGCATCAATATAAAGAGGAAGTGCTTGCCCTGATTCCCGGCATCAACCGTGAAAAAGGCAGGGAAATAACTCCTTTCCTTCAGATTATAGCGGGAAGCCAATCCTTCTGCCTTACCTTCTCTCAGGAGGAATGCTTTATTGACAGGCGAGCCTGTTATATCCGCCTTGGTAATAACATCTTTACAAAAGATGGTATCATGGTGGATATTGACAGGGATGGCCTGAAATTAAAAGGTACTCTCCTTTACTGCGGGCTTCATCCGATAGCCTATAGCATCATGGGATTCTTCCGGTATTTTCCCTTTATGGAATGCAAGCATGAGGTTATCAGCATGTCCCATCACCTGTCGGGAAGCCTTACGCTGAATGAAAATACCCTCCCCTTCGGCAAAGGTACCGGCTATATTGAAAAAGACTGGGGCCATTCCTTTCCCAGCTCCTATCTGTGGCTGCAATGCAATGAATTTACAGGGGATACCTGCTCTATCATGCTCTCAGTTGCCCATATTCCTCTGTGGGGCACCCAGTTTACAGGATGTATCTGCGCCATTCATTACAAAGGGAAGGAATACCGCCTTGCTACTTATCTGGGCGTAAGGATTTTAAAGGCTGCACCTGCTCTTATTATTTTAAGACAGGGCGATTTTTATCTGCGCATAAGAATAAAAGAAGCTCCGGCTTTGTCTTCCTATGACTTGAATGCCCCCAGAAAAGGGAAGATGAGCCGTGTTATAAAGGAAGCCCATCTCTGTGAGGGCACCTTTTTGATGTCCTGTAAAAAACAGGTGGTATTTCAGATAAAAAGCAAGAGGGTAAGCCTTGAATCGGTATCGGATGATAAAAATAACAAAATCAGGCGTAAAGCCTTCTAAGAAGAAAAGCTTACCGGTCATACTTTAGATTACCGGTAAGCTTTAATTCTTTGTTTTTAATTCCTTTATTTTTTAATTTCTTTGCTTTTTATTTCTTTGTTATCTAACTCTTCCGCATTATTTTAGTTTCATTACCTTTAATGTCTTTCGTATTTAATATCTTTGCATTTAATCCATTGGATAATCTTTTCCGTTTTGATTTTTCTCATACCGAACGGTCTTATTTCTAAAATATCCTTTTATCCGTTTACTACGTGATATCTTCCCTTTGGCACAATAAAAGGGGAGCCGGAAACCGGGTCCTTTATTACGGCACAATCCAGTCCGAATACCTGTTTCATTAATTCTTCCGATATAATCTCGGAAGGTTTGCCCTGGGCAATCAGATTTCCTTTCTGCACCGCAAAAATATAATCCGCATAACGGGCCGACAAATTAATATCATGAAGTACCATGACAATAGTTGTCCCTCTCTTGCGGTTTAAATCGGTCAGCAAATCCAGGATTTCAATCTGATAGGTAATATCCAGGAAAGTAGTAGGTTCATCTAACAGCAGGATATCTGTCTGCTGGGCAAGTGCCATGGCAATCCAGACCCTCTGGCGCTGGCCTCCTGAGAGTTCATCCACACTGCGGTTGGCCAGCTCCACAATGCCCATGATTTCCAGGGCCTCCTCCACTGCTTCATAATCCTTCTTCTCCAAGCCTTTCAGAAAGTTCTGATAAGGATACCTTCCTCTGGATACCAGATCGGAGACTGTAATTCCCTCCGGCACTACCGGTGACTGGGGAAGCAGTCCCAATACCCTTGCCAGCTGCTTGGGCGGAATGGTACCAATCTGCTTACCGTCGAGGACGACCTCACCGGAAATCGGCTTAATCAACCTGGCGAGGGTTTTCAGCAGGGTGGATTTACCGCAGGCATTGGCACCGATAATTACGCTTATTTTGTTATTCGGTATAACCACATCAATATCATTGATGATAATCTTTTTATCATAACCGGCAACTATATTGCTGGCTGAAAATGCAGGTGTCTTTTTCATGCTGCTCCTCCGGTTTTATTCATACGTATCAGTAAATAAATAAGGTAAGGTGCTCCCAGGATACCGGTAATGACTCCCACTGGGAAACGGGTATTAAAAGCATATTGCCCTATGATATCAGCTAAAAGCACCAGGGCTGCTCCTGTCAGTCCCGCCGGTATGGTATTGGAATTACCCGCCCCTGCCATCCTTCCGGCTATGGGGCCTGCCAGAAAAGCAACAAAGGCAATGGGTCCGGTTACTGCCGTTGCATAAGCAATTAAAAAGACAGCGCTTATGACCAGAAAAAGCCTGGTTCTGTCTGTTCTCAGCCCCAAGGTAACTGCCGAATGTTCTCCCAGCTCAAGGATTTTCAATTGTCTGCCGAAGAAAACCAGCAGGCATCCACATAAAAGCACCACGGTTAAAAGTCCCGGGATATCTCCCATTTCCATTCCGTTTAAACTGCCGCTCAACCATCTGAGGGCAGCCGGCACATCATACTGATTGGCTCGTAAAAGCAGAAAGGAAATTACCGCATTTAACATGGCCTGTATGCCGATTCCGATAAGAATCAGTCTTCCTCCGGAAAAGCTGCCTCCCCGGGAGAGGGCATATATGAAAAAAGCCACTGATATTCCGGCAATAACTGCTGATATGGAAACAATACTGCCGCTGACCTTAAAAACAAGAATACAGAGAACTGCCGCCACACTGGAACCGGAGGTAACACCTATAATGTCCGGGCTTGCCAGAGGATTGCGAAGCATGGTCTGAAAGGTATTGCCTGCCATGCCAAAGGCCATTCCTGCTAATAAACCGGCTAACATTCTGGGAAGCCTGATGGTTCCGATTGCAAAAGCGGCACCTTTTATCTCTTCTCCCAGGAGGACCCGCAGAATTACTTCCGGTGAATATCTGGTATTTCCCAAATACAGCATGACACCGCAAAGGATGGCCGTAAAGACCCCTAAAGCTGCTGTTACCACCGCTCTGCGAACCCTTCTTCTATAAAAACCTTCTCTTACAATATTGGAATTTGTATTTGTCATAATGAACGAACCTTCACTCTCATAGCAATCAATATCAGGATAGGTGCTCCGAAAAATGCGGTTATAATCCCGGCTTCCAGTTCCCCCGGATATCCGATGAGCCTTCCTATGATATCGGAAACCGTTAAAAGAATGGCTCCGCCTATAGCTGACATAGGGACAGTATAGCGCATATTTGGCCCGCAGATAAGCCTCATGGTATGGGGAATCATCAGTCCCACAAAGCCGATAGGACCGGCCAGGGCTGTTGTTGCACCGCATAGCAGTACTCCTGCCAGTGCTCCTGCAATTCTTATCAGTCCGGTATTTACACCAAGTCCTGTTGCCACATCATCCCCTAAGGCAAGAGCATTCAGAGCAGAAGCCAGCAGGATACCTATTACCAAACCCACAACCAGAAAGGGGGATACCGACAGGATTCCCTCCCAGGTCGCTCCGCTGACACTGCCTACCTGCCAGAAACGGAAAGCGTTCATAACCTCCGTCCTTGGCAGGATTACGGCACTGACCAAAGAAGAAAGGGCTGCACTGGTCGCCGCACCTGCCAGAGCAAGCTTTATGGGTGTGGCACCTCCGGAGCCCATGGAACCAATCCGGTATACAAAAACAGCAGTTACCGCCGCACCTGCCAGAGCAAACCAGATGTATTGATTTGCGGTATTGATATGAAAAAATGCGATTCCGCTTACCACAAACAAAGATGCTCCGGTATTGACCCCCAGAATACTGGGGTCGGCTATGGGGTTACGGGTAATTGCCTGCATCAGAGCGCCGGAGACCCCAAGGGAAGCTCCGGCGATAATACTGAAAACAGTTCTTGGAATACGTTCATGGACAACCAAAGAATCAAAGGAGGTACCGCCCGAATGAAGCAACGCCTCCAACACTTCCTTCAGACCTACATTTCTTGAACCAAGTGCCAGTGATGCTAAAACTGACAGTAGAAGGCCGACTGCACCGGCACCTGCCAATATGATTATTTTCTTTACTTTCATTTTACTTTATCAGCTGCCTCTCCGATAATCTTTAAGTAGTCATCAATAGCTGCCGGTATGGACAAGGCACTGGGAGTAGAGGAAGCAGCAAGGGGTGCGCCATCCTGAAGCAGCACGACAGAGCCTCTCTTTACTGCAGGAATCGTTCCGACAAGAGAATCAGCCTGAAGATTCTTTAATAAGGTGTCATCTCCGTATGCAATGATAATATCAATGTCCTTCAAAAGGTCTGCATTCTCAGCGCTGATTTCAATAGCAAAGCTGGTGGAAGTCTCAGCCAGTTTCGTTACACTCTCCGGTACTTTCATTCCAAGGTCCATCAAATAAGCCGCACGGGGATCAGTGGGCAGATAAATAAAGAATTTACCAAGATCGGAGGGATTAAAATAGCAGAAAACAGCCGTCTTGCCTGCTATCTGGGGATAAGCAGCCGTTTTGTCCGCAATCAGCTTCTCCAGGTCGGAAACCAGCTTTTCTCCTTCCGCCTTCATGCCCATTCCTTCTGAATCCATGGTAATCTGGTCGCGCCAGTAGGTCTGCCATGCCAGAGTAGGATATGCTACTACCGGTGCAATTTTGCTCAGTAATTTATATTCTTCCTCTGTGATTCCGGAATAAGCCGCAAGTATGACATCCGGCTGTGCATCGCTGATAGCCTCATAATCCAAACCGTCCGTATCTTTAAAAAGAACCGGGTTCTCTACACCGAGTTTCTTAAAAGCTTCCTTTGTCCAGGGCAGTAAACCGCTGCCATCTGTTACTCCGTAATTGGCTTCGGAGATTCCCGCGGGAACTACTCCTAAAGCCAACGGTACATCCTGGTTACCCCAGGATATGGTAACCACATGTTCCGGCTTGCTTTTGATTACAGTCTCACCAAAGGCATGCTTTATCGTTATGGGATACTGTGTTTCCGTCTCAGCTGCAGCAGGCTCCGTATTCTCCGGCGTCTCTTCCCCGGGGGTTGCCGTTACTGCCTCTGTGGCGGCGTTATTATTTGCCCCTGAGGTACCGGAGGATTTATCTGCACAGGCAGTCAAAGTCATAACCAGTGCTATGGCTATAATAGAACTCAGTTTTTGTAATTTCATATACGAACTCCTCTTCTTTTTATTGATTTGTTGTTAGTTTCAACTAACTTGCATAGATTATCAAAGGAGTCCGTTTTTGTCAAGTAGCCGAAGGCCGAAGACAGGGCTGGTAAACTTTAATGAGCCGTGTTTTTATTACTTGGCAAATTCCTGTAACCCCAGTAGTTAAGCCTTTTTTCTAATTAAATGAAATCTTTTATGTTTTGTGTTCTCAATGAGAATGATAAATATTATCATTTTAAAGCCAGCTTCTTATGACCATATTATTTATTTTAATTCCATTAACTTCTAATTTTATACCGCTAGTCACCTTTCTCATTCATGAGCAGCCCAGAAGCATGCCGCATAATTATATCTGCTCTACAGCCGTTCACTTTTTCCTTCTGCTGCCAATCAAGTTCTTTAGCTTCAAAAAAAATCCGCCGCAAAACCACCGGAAATAACCAATGATTTTACAACAGATTTCTATTCGCAAAATAACCATACCTTCTCAATCTTGTGCGAAAATTGCCTTTTAATTTTCACACTATTTCCGATAATTCCCCTCATTTATTTCCCTGATTTTTTCCAAGGGAACTTTAGGGCTTCTGTCATAATTCAGCAGTCCATTGGTCTCCTGTTCCACATCGGTAAGCTGGGTGTAGCAAAAGCCCTGTACCAGCTCAGAATTCATTAACGCAGCAACTATATCCTCATAACACTTCAAAAATTCTTCCCCGGAGACCGCACTTGAATAGCCCCATCCCTTGACCTCATCCTTGCGGAAATCAATACCGCCGCACTCACTGACTATGATTGGCTGATTCCGGTAATTCCAGCCGGATACATACAAGGCTCTGCCGCTTGGGGTAAATTCCAGGATAGTATCAATACAGCTGTAGCGCTTCTTCAGAACCTCTTTTGAGGCTTCATAATCGTGAATGGTCAGAAGGTCTCCTTCCGTATGCTCCCATCCGTCATCATCAATAACAATGCGGGTTTCATCCAGTGATTTTGTAATATGCAGCATTGCGTTGCTATGGCCCTGCTGCAGTTTATTGGTTTTTATATCATGAATGCCCCAGGATTCATTCAGCGGAGTCCATGCCACAATGGAAGGGTGGTTATAATCCCGAAGTACAGCCTCACTCCATTCCGTATACATTCCTGCGGCATAGTCTCTTGAATACAGATAGGCACTGCCAATCTCTCCCCATACCAGCAGTCCCATCACATCCGCATGATATAGGAACCTGGGATCTTCTACCTTTTGATGTTTTCTGACTCCATTAAAGCCCATTTCCTTGATAAGCTTAATATCCCTGACAAAGGCCTCATCCTCCGGAGCCGTTAATAACGAATCCGGCCAGTATCCCTGGTCCAGTAATAGCTTTTGATAATAAGGCCGGTTATTCAGCAGGATGATACCATTGTCAATTGATATTTTTCTCATGCCAAAATAAGAGCGGACCGTATCTTCCATGACCTCATCCTTAGAAAGTGTAAATATTACATCAAAAAGCCTTGGACTCTCCGGCGACCATGTCAGATCTTCTACGAAATTCCAGGATTTTAAGGCCGGCTGATTAAGCTCTAAAGTAAAACTGCCCTTCATAGCCCTGGGCTCTATCCTGCAGCCCGTAACATAGGTTCCATTAAAGCTTATTCTGGTATCTAAGAATAAGTCCGTACTTCCGGCAAGATAATATTCAAATCGAACTGCCTGTTCATCCAAAAGCGGGGTAATAAAGACTTTTTTCAAATGATTTTGGGATACTGCCTCAATCCAGACGCTTTGCCATATACCTGTTGTCCTGGTATAAAAAATACTTTTGGACTCTTCCTCCCAGTATTGCTTCCCTCTTGGCATCTCCAAATCAGTATAATCGTCCCATACCTGCACCCGTATCACATTTTCCTCCTGATACCGGACACAGGCTGTAATATCTGTAAAAAAGCCGGTCTGTCCGCCGGTATGCTCTGTAACCGGAATGTCATTGACCCATATCCTGCAGAAATAATCCACCGCACCAAAATGAAGTACTATCTGTTTATTGAGCATTGCTTCCGGTAACGTAAAGCTTCGCCGGTACCAGACTTCCTTGTGCATTTCTGTTTCATTAATTCCTGATAGCTTTGTCTCATAGGCAAAGGGGACTGTAATTTTACGGTCATAGGCTTCCCG
>NZ_FRAC01000013.1:0-121186 GCF_900142215.1 Anaerocolumna jejuensis DSM 15929
AGCATGTGATGTTATATATAAAACAAGGTCTGAAAGCTTATCGCTAAGCCTTCAGACCGGCTATTATCATAGAAGATCAGCATTTACAGACTTTTATTCACACACTCTAAACAGTCTCCTCTTTGATATACTTTAAAAAACTTTAATGTAATCTAAGTTCTCCAGTTTCTGATATTTGATAAACTGTTCCAGTTTTTTTACCAAATTATCGATTAAATAACTGTATTGTTCTTCCATTTATTATACCAAAATGTATATCTCTTTAATTGTTCTTTAAAAAAGTTATCATTAAGTCCATCCCAGGAATTATTTATTTTTGTAGCACCTATAATTAGTCCAATAAACCATAATTGTCTTAATGCTGCAAAGGCGGGAATAGCAATAATTTCTGCTTGCGAAAGTATGCGAACCTCATTGTATCCCTTCAAATAATTTTTCCATTCGTCTGAATTAATAAACTCCTCATTTATGGTGGTCTCATCCCATAAATAGACACATAAATCATAAGCTCTGTAACCGATTCCCATACAGTCAAAGTCAAAAATCTGAGGAATACCATCGGTGGAATATATATTTCCACTATGCATATCTCCATGGCAATAACCATAGTATGGTGCTGTAGTAGGAATATGGCTTATTAGGTCATTCCAAATCTGCGTTGAGCTTTCTACTATAAATTGTGTATCCATTTCATTCATAGAACCGGCTTCAATAATACTTTTAAGTGGAAGTGAAATCAAGAGTTCATAAGATATATGTTGACGACTAATAATTAAGTTAACATCATCAGATGCTTTATGAATCTCAGCAGCAAGCTTCCCAAGATTATAGGTGCTAACTGTTTTGTCATTTTTTACTTCTTCGAAAAGAACCGCATATCGTTTTCCTTCGGGAGCATTAATCTCCCAAATATATGTTTCATCCAATTGTTTAACAGGTATACAGGTATTAATACCTCTCGCCCTTAATTGTAACATTACATTTAGTTCTTCCTCATAATCTTTTTTAGAAAAACGTACTGCGTGTGAAGTTCTTAAAAAATACCTACGGGTAGTTTCTTGGAGTAGATACACATCGTTCAAACCACTGCTCCATAAACGGCATTGCAATAGTTTTAAGCCATAGTTTAATTTGATTTCACTAAGTAGAGCATCCGGTGATAGTATTGATGATTGTATTGGGAAAAAAATCGAATCCATTTTTTCGTCTCCTTTGTTTTTTCTATATTAATTGTATGCCACCGCCTTTTCGTTGTCATTCTCGAAAACAGATAGATAAAAAAATAAGAAATCCACAATATTGAATAGATCAATACTGCGGATTTCATAACTACATGATGGAACTCATTTTACTAATTATACGATAAATACTTTTTTCTGAAAGAAAATATTTCTCCGATAATTCAGAAACACTTATCCCTTTTTGATGTAATGCAAAAATATTGCTATCTCTTATATCCAATTCCTGCCGATAGCCGCTTTTCATGCCCCATACCTTTCTTTTTTTATGCATAACTGGAATATAAAGGCATTCGCCGCTAACATATTTGTGGATTTGATTTATCAGTTCTGTAGGCAATACCTTTTCTGCGCTTATATAACTCATTTTTTCTCCTTTCAATCTTATTTGAAATAAGAAAAAACTAAGCAGCAATATTTCTACTCTGAGATAGAATCTTAAAGGTAACCCCTTCTTATAACATAATTTATCATATTTGTAGTTCTCCCTTTGATATGATTTTGTAAATAACACATCTACTATTATATCTTATTTAAAAATAATAACAAGAATAAATTTCCAATCAGTGACAGTACTATTTCTTTTAAGAGAGCATTTCTTAAAACATGCAGCAATACTTGTGGAGGGGGATATGACAAAGATTGATTTTATTCCAGAGTTTAGATGTTAGAATTTAAAAAATGGTTAATATAGCGGAATTATAGAAAGATTGTATTAAAATTGCAAGTGTAAATGTTTTTATGAATAATAATTTGGAAAAAATATTGTACATTGTATTTAATTTCTCACCAGTGAACTGCAGCAGCACAGGCAGTATTAAATAATAAATAAATTCAAATTTCAACGTTTTTCAATGGATTGACTTAGGTTAGGCTGTATTGAATAACAGCGAAGAAATATAGGGCACCCCATCATATAATGTGGTAGGGTGCCATTTATTTCGTGCTATTGTTAATTATATAGGCATGTGCTAAAATTACTTGATACTAAAACTTGACAAAATATAACACACTTGTTATATTTTAGGTGGATTTAAATATTTTTATTTAGTAAATAGGAGGAGAATTTTATGAGAGAAGTATGTTCTAGTAAGAGAGTAGTAATGAAAGTCATGGTATTAGTAATGGTTTTATGTTTCAATATGGGTATTTTACCGAGTATGACTAGTATACAAAGTAATGTAGTAGTTACGGCTGAGGCAGCTACAGCAGGGCAGAAAAATGCATTAAAAGCAGCTAAAGATTACTTACATTCTATGTCATTTTCGAAGAAAGGTTTGATTGAGCAGCTTAAATTTGACGGCTATTCAACAAAGGAAGCAAATTATGCAGTAGAGAATTGCGGTGCAAATTGGAAGAAACAAGCAGTAAAGACAGCAAAAAGTTATTTAGATACTATGTCATTCTCTAAAAAAGAATTGATGGAACAGTTGGAGTTTGATGGCTTTACAAAAAGTGAGGCAAAGTATGGTGTAAGCAAAGCATACAAATAAGAAGTATCACGTTATTATTACTTAGTATATAGAAATAATTCATCACTATGATTTCATTGAAGTCAGCACAGGCAGTATTAAATAATAAATAAGATGAGATTTTCTCTGAGAGAAGAACGTAGTTTTTCTTGAGAATAAGTTAGAGACCCTTAAATTGACCGAAAAGTTGATATAAGGGTCTCTTTTTGCTATACTTTAAAAACTTTTATGTAACATGAAGTTTTCTAAATGGGGTATTTAAGTGATTTTGAGAAAAAACTATGCTGAAGGAAATTGCGAGAGAATTCCATAAAAAACTAAAAAATTATATAATTATGAAAGATAATCGTTATTAACATCGTATTATAAGTGAAAGGGGATGATTACAATAGAATATATTATGACTGGAGACACAATGGAACAATATAGAGCTTACAGTAATTCTGAAATTGAATACCTGTTAAACAAATATGGTAATACAGTGTACCGCCTTGCTTTGATGAAAACGAAACAAAAGGAAAAGGCTGATGATATCTTTCAGGATGTCTTTATTAGATTGATCGGGTTAAGGAATCGATTGGATGGCGATGAACATATGAGAGCATGGATGATTAAAACAACCTTAAATTGTTGCAGAGATCTATGGAAATCCGCATGGAATAGACATGTAGTATATGAACAGATGGATGTTGAAGTCCGTGATGAAGAACCAGAAGTGAAAAATGATATACGTATGGAAGATATCATGTTAATGTGGATGGAAGGTTTGCATTAGAAGGTTTCAGTCAGGATTTATTGGGATATGGTACGTCAGAAGATGAGAAATATGATTCTGTATACGAATCATCAAATGGAATAAGGGCATATTTTGTGAAATCTGAGAGGAGTAATAAGATTGTTTTCAAGGCAGGAGATATTTTATATCAGGTTATCTCGAATGCACCAATAAAAGAACTGAAAAATTTGATAGATTCTTTCGAATATTAGAAAAGATGCGGTGCTCAAAGGATTTATGGAAGGAAATGTATTGCTCACTAGTGACCGCAGCAGCACAGACAGTACTCAACAATAGATAATAATTATCATTGAAAGCGGCTTGTGCTGTAGAGCACTAGGCTGTCCTTAATCAAAAGTAGGCAAATCTATTTGTTCGATTTTGCTATCGGATATTATGAGGCAAAAGTAATGGTAGAGTGCTTTTTTCGTTCAAAATTGAGATAAAAAAAGTCTTCTAGTCCGTGGTAGAAAGACATAATTTTAGTACATCTTAAACTAAAACGATATTCAAATTCTAGGTTGAATATATCCTAGATAGAGCGTATAATATTATCATAGAAAGGATGGTGTTATTATGAAAGTTGATTTAAACAATCTGATATCAATAACAGAAGCGAATCAGAATTTTTCTAAGGTAGCTCGTATGGTAGATGAAAATGGAGCAGCAGTTATTTTGAAAAATAATGCTCCAAGATATGTGATTATAGATTATAGTAAATTACAGGAAGATAAAATTGCTGATAATATAATGGTAGAGGAAGCAGCAATGAAATATCTTACTAAGTATGCAGATGCTTTTGAGGAATTAGCAAAATGACAAAGTTAAGTAAAGAACAAATCTTAACGCTACATTCAATGGTAATAAAGCAATCTGCCGGTCTAGATGGTGTCAGAGATAATGGATTACTTGATATGGCACTACATGCACCTTTTCAAACGTTTGAAAGTACAGAGTTATATCCATCTATACAGAATAAAGCGGCTAGACTATCTTTCAGTATAATCAGTAATCATCCTTTTATTGATGGAAATAAAAGAATCGGTATCTTGGCTATGCTGGTTTTTATGGATGTTAATCAACTAGAGGTTAATTGTTCGAACCAAGATATTATTGAACTTGGTTTAGGAGCAGCCAGTGGAAAATACAATACGGATTTTATTATAGATTGGATTATTGCACACAGTGGCGAATGATAATTTTATTATAAAAATGGCGGATACCTTAAACGGGAACCCGCTATTTTTTTAGTTGAACTTTCATTATAGTATACTAAATTTGGTCAGTTGGTCTTAGCATAAACAACTAAAGGATTACTTGTTGGTCTTTTTTATTAACGTTTTTCTGTTAACAATAAATCTTGGATATAAAACGAAGATAAAAATAATTAATTTGGTAAAAATACATAAATAGAAGTAAAAAAAATGCGTCAAGAAGTAAAAATATAACATTTATGTTCTGAATAGATAATTATATAATGAGAAGCGAAAGAGATAATTTAATGAAAAAACAAAATTTATGCCAACTTTTTTAGCTATTGTGCTTATACTACTGTTGATGACAGCATGTAGTAAGAATTTGCACATTGAATATCCGCGGCGCATGGTTAAATGAGCGGTAGATAACAGGTATGAAAATGTGATTTGAACTAAACTGACATTCGGCAGAAAGCCAAATGATTCAAAGCTTTATCGAGTCAAATCATATTAACATAAATAAAAAAATTTTATGAGGAGGGGCACTATGAAAAAGATTATCTCATTACTGCTGGCTGTGGGGATGCTCGTATCTCTCGTAGGGTGCGGGAAAAATTCCACAACCCAAGCACCTGCCACAACCGAAACACCTGCCACAACCGAAACACCTGCCGCAACCAAAGCACCTGCTGAAACCTCGAGTAAGCCTACAGACCTAACTATGTGGTGTATAGCAGTAGAGAGCGATTCAAATCGCCATGCTTATGAAACTGCTATTGCTGATTTCCAGAAAGCTCATCCGGAAATCAATCTCAAATGGGAAGCTACCCAAAACCAGGATTATAAGACAAAGATTAAGGCTGCTGCCGCAGCAAATGAACTGCCAGATATCTTCTTCACATGGGGAGGCGGTTTCCTTAGAGAATTTGTTGATGCTAATCGTGTTTATTGCTTAGATGATGCCTATGCTAATTATTCTTCTGAATTGCCAGATAAAGTGCTGACAAATCACAAATATGACGGCAAGCTTTATGGCGCACCAACAAATTACAATGTCGTTGCTATGTTCGCTAATATGGAGCTTCTCAAGCAAGCAGGTTACGATAAAGTTCCTGGTACATATGAAGAACTGATGGCTTGCTGTGACGCTCTTGTTAAAAAGGGAATTATTCCTTTTGGCTGTTCAGGGAAAGAGACCTGGTGTGTTACCGAGTATCTTGAGTCTATTATCGAGAAGAGCGTTGGTGCTTCCGCACTTACCGATATGTATCTTGGCAAAGCTTCATGGAATAACGAGGGTGTTGTCAAGGCAGTTGACAATTTCCAGGAAATGATTAAAAAGAAGTATTTTGATCCGGAAGGAATTGCTCTTAGTAATGACGAGGTTAAAGCAAACTTTATAGCAGGAAAGTACGCTTTCTATGTTAATGGTACATGGAACTGTGCAAGTTTTGTTGATATTGCGGATAAGGTTCAGATTGCTGAATTCCCAGTTATTGATTCTACCAAGTCTCAGCTGGGCGAGCTCATTGGTGGCCCCAGTGATTCACTTGCTGTTTCAGCTACTTCGAAGAATCCTGAGATTGCTGCAAAGGCCGCATTTGAACTTGCTAAGGGCGTATGCCACTATGGTTACCTTGATGGTAACGGACTTCCGGCATGGAAGGTTGATTATGACACAAGCAAACTCAACAAACTGACACTGGCAGTCGCTGATATTATGAATAATTCAAAACAGAGTGTTCTGTTTGGTGACGGTATTCAGTCTGCTGATAATGCAAACATTTATCTTGACTATGTTAACCAGATTTATGCTTCTGCAATTGATGGTAAGACATTTGCTGAAAGTCTTGATAAAGACCTTAAAAAATAATTCTGGGAAGTATATGATTTAAGAAAAATGAATGAGAGCCGATAAGCCATCAGGCTCTGATTCAATAAAAAAGGAAGCGGTTTCCCAACGATTGTCTGGATCAAAATCATCTGGGAACCGCTTCTTATCTATTAGGGAAGGAATCAAGATGAAAAAACTATATAGTAATAAGCTGACAATTATTCTTTTTATTCTCCCTGCGCTGCTACTTTTTCTTCTCATTCTTGTTGCTCCGATATTTATATCGGGCTATTACAGCTTTTTTGATTGGAACGGCTTTGGAAAAAAGACTTTCATTGGAATGGAAAATTATGGGGAACTGTTTACCAGCAACTCAATAGGCTTTGTGAAGGCTCTGGGCAATGCGCTGCTTTTGGCACTGCTTTCAGTAGCAGTTCAATTGCCTCTCGCGCTGGGGCTTGCACTTCTTCTCGGTAAGGGAAGAAAGGGGGAACGAGGTTTCCTTTCAATTTATTTTATGCCTGTTCTTATATCGACTGTTGTTATCGGTCAGCTCTGGCTAAAGATTTACAATCCATCCTACGGTTTACTTAATGTAGCGCTGAGATCTCTTGGTCTGGATAGTCTGGCAAAGATCTGGCTTGGAGAAAAAACTACCGCACTCGGTGCAGCTTTCGTACCTATTTTATGGCAGTATGTCGGTTATCATATGTTGTTGATGTATGCCGGTATCAAGAGTGTTCCGCCCGAGTATCGTGAGGCAGCAATGATTGATGGAGCAAGAGAGGGACAGGTAAACCGTTATATTATTTTACCGTACATAAAGCCTATATTGAAGATAAGCACTATCTTTGCTGTTACAGGCTCCCTGAAGTCTTTTGACTTAATCTATGTATTAACAAATGGCGGACCGCTACACGCAACGGAGGTGCCCAGTACACTGATGATAAGTATGTTGTTCCTGCGTAATAGATATGGTATGGGTAGTACGATTGCTTTCCTTCTCATCATTTTATGCTTCACATTTGCTTTGATTATTGGCTGCATATTTAGAGATAAGGAGGATTAACAACATGAAAAACGATGATATCTTTCTAAATCAAAATAAGAAATCCATAACCCAGGGTAATTCCTTCCTGAATAAAGGAGGCAAGGGCAAAGAAATTTGGGTATATATAATATTAGGTATCTGGGCACTTATTAACCTGTTCCCTGTCTATTGGATGTTTACCTTCTCACTCAAGAGTAATGAGGAAATATTCGGAGATAATGTTGCCGGTCTTCCGAAAGAGTGGCTGTGGTCAAACTATGAAAAGGCAATGGGTGTTGGACATATTGGTAAATATTTCTTAAATAGTACCATTATTGCCATTGTGACCATTGCAATAGTTATGCTGTTTTCACTTATGGCAACCTTTACCCTGACAAGATTTATTTGGAAGGGAAGGAAGCGAATGAACGCATTTTTTATGCTTGGTTTGACGATACCTATTCATGCGGCAATTGTGCCTATCTATGTCACACTTTCAAAACTGCATTTACTCAATTCTTATTTGTCTCTTATTATTCCCTACGCTGCCTTTTCATTAGCGATGGGGATACTTATTTGCACAGGCTTTATGCAAGAATTGCCCATGGATCTCGATGAAGCAGCATGTATCGATGGCTGCGGTGTATGGGGGATTTTCTTCCGAATTATAGTACCGCTGATGAAGCCGGCTGTGGCAACAGTGTCAATTTACACGTTCCTGCAGTGCTGGAACGAGCTGATGTTTGCGAACGTCTTTATTAGTGATTCTGCACACAAAACACTGCCTGTCGGTGTGCAGGCCCTTTCAGGACAGTATACGACGGATTGGGGGCCTATAGGTGCGGCGTTGGTTTTAGCAACATTCCCGACGCTCATATTCTACGTATTCTTTAGTAAGAAAATACAAGATAGCTTCATTGCTGGAGCAATCAAGGGCTAGTGATAAGCTAATATTTTGTATCAGATGGGTTTCGGGCTTTGTTTAAATAGCTTTATACTTAACAGAGTCGGAAACCTTTTGTTTTATGTTACTTTTTACAGCCCAGCCAAATTCCACTGCTATGTATCCTGATTTTGAATGCACTATGTTGAAAATAAATAGTAGATGTGATACGATAACGTATGGTAAGGAATGTAATAATATGGTAAAAATAGAATTTATATACATGATTGAGGTGTAGAAATGAGGCATGGCGGCAAAAGGTTAAAACGCGATATTAAAATGTCGCTGCAGCAAACGATCCTGTTAATGCTTTTTATTCTGCTGTTATTTTTCTGTATGATGTTTATGATAGCAACCTCTATCATAATCAAGAAAACTGAAGATGATTTCAAAATAAGAACATCGGAAACGGCGGTCAATAATGTGGTTTCCACCATCAAAGCAAGTTTGGTGAACTACAATTATTTATCACGTCTGATCATGGTCAATGATAGAGTCGTGGGATTTTTAAAAGCGGAAGAAATAGATAGAGATAAGATATATGAAGCACGAAGTAGTATATCTGAAATACAAATTTTGTATAGCAATATTGATTCGGTATATATCTTGCGTAACGATGGTGAGCATGTAAGTACAGGAATAGGTGATTATTCTATCGATATGAACAGCTCAGAGCGTTCTGATATATTGGATGCACATGGTACCACAGTTTTTTCAATTAATGGCAACGGTACGTTTATAAAAATGGGCGGTAAGCCATTGCTTACTATGTCGCGCGCAGTATACGATATTAATTCACAAAAGCTCTTGGGGATCCTTAGAATGAACATATCAAGTAATGTATTTGATGATACATTTACGCTGCAGAATTCCGGCGGTATGTGTATACTTGATAGCTATGGTACACTTCTATGTGGTAATAAAGAAATTGGCTCATTGTATGATAGTGATTACAATAGTGAAAGTATGGTATATAAGAATATTCGCTTGGGTGGTGAGAAGAAGACTCTAACCGGTAGACTGGCAGTAAAGCCATTGGTTGTTTTGTGTGCGAGCGGCAAGGGCGCAGAGGCACTACCGCGGGATACGATATATGCGCTGATGTTGACTCTGACAGCATTTATCCTGTCGTTCATGGTATGTGCTTGGTTTATTACAGTTAATATTGCACGGCCTATCAGAAATCTGAGTGCAGCAATGGAACGCACGAGGTCATCTGGGTGGCTTAAGAAGATTGATACCGAAATGCCAAACAATGAAATTGGCAGGTTGGCTGAAAGCTACAATAGCATGATAGAATATCTTAACCAACTGTTCAATCGCCAGCTGGAGGATGAAAAGAATGTGCAGAAAGCGGAAATGCGTGTGCTCCAGGAGCAGATAAAGCCACATTTTCTTTATAATACGCTGGAAACTATCAGCTATATGGCAGTGCAGGAGAATGCATGTAAAGTACATGATGCACTGGAGACACTGGGTAGCTTTTACCGCAATTTTCTTAGCAAAGGTGATCGTGAGATACCACTACAGCGTGAGCTGCGTATTACACAGGATTACCTCTCCCTGCAAAAGATGCGGTATGGAGATATATTTGAGGATGAATATATCCTTGACGATACCACGCTCAATTACATGGTACCTAAGCTAATTCTTCAACCGCTTGTGGAAAACTGTATCTACCATGGAGTGCGCCCCAAGGGAGAAAAGTGTGTTATTCGTATTACCATCCGCATGGAAGAGGGTGGTTTGTACATAATTGTGTATGATTCTGGCGTTGGTATGAGTACCGAGCAGATAAAGAACGTGCTGGAGGCAAGCAGGGAGGATGACATAAAGATACTGTCAGGCTTCGGTCTGCGTGGCACCATCAATCGGATTCGCTATTACTATGACTATGATAACGTAATACAGATACGCAGTGAGCCGGGCGAATATACAGAAATTGAAATATACATTCCTAAGATGAGGGAAATGAAAACAGAGGGGGGGAAATCATGTACCGAGTTATGATTATTGACGATGAGACGTCTGCTCGCAGGCTGCTACAGGTATCCGTAGATTGGCAATCATTTGATATGGAATTGGTGGGTGAGGCGGCCAGCGGTATAGAAGCTATTAACATCATTGATGATTTGCGGCCGGATATTGCTTTTGTTGACATTTCCATGCCTTTTATGAATGGAATAGAATTCACACAAATAGCAAAGATGCGATATAGAGACTTGGTGATTATCATTTTGACCGGATTTGATGATTTTGAGTATGCACGTCAGTGTATTCGTCTGCAGGTGGTAGAGTATATGCTGAAACCAATTGTTCGGCAGGAGTTGACCGAGGTGTTAACCAAAATAAAGGAAAATCTGGATAAATACAATACTCGTACACAGGAGATTGGACCAGATATTACTCCATCTGTGATTGGGCAGATAACGCAGTATTTACGTGAAAATTTTACGGATTCCAGCATCAATCTAACCTCTGTGGCGCAGCAATTTGGATTTAATCCGAGCTATCTTAGCCGGAAATTTAAACAGGAAACAGGAGAGAGCTTTGTGGAATTTCTTATCAAGTGCCGGATGGAACGGGCGATTGGGTTAGCCAGAACAAGTATGAAGATGTTCTATACGGCCAATGCTGTCGGAATCCCTGACCCGAACTACTTCGGACGCTGCTTCAAAAAATATTCGGGCATCAGCTATTCGGAATATGTCAGCTTGCATACCTCGCAGTAAACTTTTTTCATATTTAGTTACATACAAGGGGATAGGATATAAGCTTAAAAAACCCTTCCTGAACCGTCAAAGTACAGGGAAGGGTTTTTACATTAGCGGCATATCAAATAAATTTACACGGAGGTTTATCTCGTTTTTATATCGATAAGGGACTGGGGAACGAGAGATGTGTCAAGAGCTGGTCTTCGATTTTCTCTGTATGTCCATACCTCTAAGTCATACTCAAAATATTCTAAAGTTTGAGGAGATTTATTTTTCGATAATTCACCATTGAGCTTTACATTTTTACAGTCTTTAGAGGCTTTCATAATGTGCCACTCCTTATTATAGTAAACAATATTAGCATAGGTAGAGAAATGTGTGTTCCAAAATTGATTAATACCCTGGGGTAAGATTGTTTCACATGGCAGACCGGCAGCTCTCATCATAGCGACAGTAAGATTGGAGAAGCCATAATCAATCATTACTTTCCCTTTAAATGCAGCATATGTTTTATCTGCTCGTGGATCATAATGTTCTGACATAATATAGAACATACCATAGTCGGTTATGGATAAACCGTCTAAGTTATAGTAGCATTCTGATATAATCCATTTATAAATGCGTTGTGCTTTTTCTCTGTCACTGGTGGCCCCCTTCGTAATGGAAGCGGCTTTCTTTTTTATGGCAGTCCATTGCTTATCCGTAAGGTCTTTAGGTTTTGCTTTGGCAGCTTTCAGATATTTCTTTGTGCTAATTGAACGAAGGTATTTTTCAGCCGGCCGGTAATAATTACTTTTAGAGAAAACATGTTGTTCATTAAATGCAAGGTTACCATCAGTGTCTTTTGCCTTTTTATATAAGGTTAAAGATTTTTGAGGAACCTTTACATAAGGACTCGAAAAATATGGGGATACTAAAGGCGGCTTAGCTCCTTTGAATACAATAAAGGGTATTTCATTCAGATAATCATCTATTCTTTTAATTGTCTTCGGAAAAACTACCTTTTTAATGGAGACATATCTGGGAATAGCCCCATCAATAATGTGTTCTACCCCTTCTTTAACAGTTAGTGTGCTCATATCAGATACATTAAACAAGTAGGCAGTTTTTCCATCATAGCTGTATAGATTATTATTTTCTGTTTTCAGGTATTTGCTGTCCTTGGAAACACTTATCTTTTTCACAGTCGTATAATCAAAGGCATTGTTGCCAAGCTTTTTTACGGAGGCAGGAATATTCAAGGTGAGATTTTCATAATTGTCAAAACAATGATCTGTGATTTCTGTAACAGTATCCGGCAATACTAAATTCAGGTTTTTTAATTTACCTGCACCGGAAATGGATGTAATGACATAGCTATAATCATCTGATTGGAAGACAGATGGCAGTGTAAGTGTTTTACCGGATACATCCAATGCCTTATTTTCAACAGAGATTGAAGTGACTCGAGCTTCACTGGGGGTATCTTCATTAATACGAAGTATGCTTGTAGTTAATTTGTAAGGCGTGCCATCACTGAAGGTGCCTTCATAAGATGGAGTACCACCTATGTAATGATAGTATTCCTTTCCATTGATTGTTACAGATGCATCAGCAGCTTCTATGTTAAATAAAAAAATAGTTATTAAACTGAAGCATACAAATAGATTTGATAATAGCACTTTTTTGATTTTCATGCTTATTGTCTCCTGTCTTTGGTGTAATAAATTCTTTCAAATAGCTAATGTTCTAATTATACTGATAAAATGTTAAAAAATCTACAAATTAATTCCTTTTTGTCACATACTAAGGTATAATGGAAATAATGCTTTCACGCTGCAATAATTTCAGTTTATGCAGTAATGGGAATACGCAATTTTGTGAGAAAGGCTTGGTTATTAATATGAAAAAAAGACTAATTATGTATTGTTTATTAATGATTATTTTGGCGTTTTCAGTAAAGAAAACTCTTGCGGCAGAAAATGCCGATTATTTTACAATTGGCGGGTATGTCGGCTTAATGGAATCATATGCAGGGGAGAGTATAACGGATGATGAGCTGTCACACAGCGATGCTTTCATTACAAAAGCAGAAGCAGCTTATTACACAAACATTACATATGAGAATACATACGGTACAAGTTATGATGATAAACTATATAATCAGGTCAAAGAGAATGGACGAATATCGGATTTAAATAAGATAGATGTAAGTTACCGCGATTCCGTAGTAAAATGTTTTATACGAGGAATAATGGTAGGTGATTCTGAAGGGGCATATACCCAAAGCAGAAAATTTAAGGGTAAAGACTTTTTAAGTGTCAAGGAAGGCAAAAATATATTGAAATGCTTGAAAGATGAAAAGAGCAGAAGGAAAATAAGTTCAGATGGCCAGTTAATCAGAACAACAAAATTGCCCAGAAATTATGCTGATTTTCCTTATATATTAGAGGCCTTTCCTAACGGGTTTTATGAAAAAAAATTTGAATTTATGAGTTATCTTTCCAACCCGGTAAAAGATGTGAGACAAAAAACAATGAGCGAAATTATTCGCTCAAAAGGATGTCTTCCTGTAAAAGGAGCAGAAGGCTGGTATAAATCGAAAAAAAGCTTATTTGGTATTAATACCTTTCAAACACCTGCTGACATAAAAAAAGGTTCAGAAAGTTATTACGACTTCAGTGATGATTATGAGTATAAATATACGCTCTGGAACAGTGAAAATGAGGCACTAAGATTAAAATGGGCTCATTTAGTGGAAGATTATATTAATCATAAATATAGCGTAAATTACAAGACAATTGATAAAAAATGGGATAAGGAAATGGGGAAATTAATTGGTATTTCCTCTGGCTCTAATGACTTAAAACAATATATAAAGAACGTGAAAGCCAACAAGGTTATAATTGAATTAAAACAAGTAACAGTTGAGCCCTCAACCTTATATAACTATGATGGCTATTATATGAGAGCCTATGTGAAATACCGCGTAAAATCTGCAAATAGCCTGAAAGATCTGTCGAAGGTGTTTTTAAAAGATTACAGTGGAAATGCTGAAATAAAGGTTAAAAACCTGAAAAAAGGTAAGTGGATGGAAATGATTATTGATATCCGATATGGTACAAATATAGTAAAAACGAATGCCACCCTAAATGATATCGAGGATTATTTTGTAGTATCTAAAGGAGTCTATGACTATGATGCTAATTTATATGGTAAGATGCAGGCACCGGTTTCAGGTTATAAAATGGCTAAAGTAAATAGCGGCGAATATAAGGGAAATTATAGATGGGTTTTAAAGTAACAAATAAAAGAACAATGTAAATTGCTCATCAGTGAAACGCAGCAGTACAGACCATTGTGAATCAGGCAACTGGTTGAAAACTTAAGTTAGACTGTTATTGAATACCGAATAACAAATATATATTCGCACCCTATCAGAGATGGTAGGGTGCTTTTGTGATTGAGCTAACAATAAAATGTGCTTCTGTGCCAGGTAAATGGACAGATAGGAAAGTTTTGACTATAATACAAACAAATATAAAAAATGTTTATTAATGAATAGACAAAATGCTAATAATGTTGTACAATATCTGTGTAGTATAATGAAGGAGTGATGATTTGGAAAATAAAATTTTTTTTTGGAATTCATCAGTTAATGAGATAGTAATGGGGTATAAGGAAAGCAAAGAAGCTTATCAATGCACATTTTGTGAAAGTAAATTTGAAAAAGGGCGTATTTTCACTATGAATGATACGCTATATGATGCTTTTGGCGCGGTAAATCAACATTGTAAAGCAGAGCATGGCTTTACTGCGGATTATTTATTAAACCAGGAACCTTCAATTCTGGGTATTTCCGAGATACAGCAGCAGATATTGAAACTGATGTCAGAGGGCAGAGATGATAAAACAATCGCTAATATTGTTGGAATAGCTCCATCCACTGTGAGAAATCATCGTTTTAAGCTAAGAGAAAAAGAAAAGCAGGCAAAACTTTTTCTGGCTTTAATGCAGTCTCTGGAGGATAAGACCAGCCGATCCATTAACCAATCGGACGCTGGTGTAATTGAAGAAATACATCAATCGGCTACCATGATTGATGACAGATACAATATCACAGATGATGAAAGGGAAAAAGTAATTAAGGCATATATGAATGTGAATGGTGCTTTGATTCAATTTCCGGCAAAAGAAAAGAAAAAGATCATTATACTAAGAGAAATAATGAAGAATTTTAAACCTAACCTAGATTATCAAGAAAGAGAAGTTAACAGGATTTTAGAAAGAATCTATAATGATTATGCTACATTACGCAGAGCATTAATAGAATATGGTTTTTTTGACCGTTCAGATGATTGCAGCGTGTACAGGGTTAAAGATTAGATAATTAGGATAAAAAATATTTAGTATTCTTGGAGGTTGATAGGTTGAAAAATAAATAGCAATTTTCACCCTATGTATAAAAGAATATCAAATATTTGATATTCACGAAAGGAGTTAAAATGAGATTACCCGATAGATGGAGAACAGAAAGATTGATTATACGCAGTTCAGTTTTAGAAGATAGCAGAGAACTCAATCGTATATGTGCATCATGGAAAGATAAAATATATGTGGAAGGTGAAGGATTTTCTGATGATTTTATAGAAAATTGTATTATGAATGGAGATCTGCCGCCTATAGAGAATGCGGATATATCTAATTTTTATATGATGACAATTCAGGATGCAAATGGGCAGATAATCGGTTTCTTTAATTTATATCACGGTTATCCGAATAAGGATACATTGTGGATAGGTATTTTTGTTATAGATTCTGAATTTCAGGGAAAGGCTTTTGGGCAGGAGGTAATAAAAGCTATTTGTGATGAATGTAAAAAGCTGGAATGCAAATCAATTGGTCTTGGAGTATATTTAAAAAACTGGAAAGGCCTTCGTTTCTGGAATAATAATGGCTTTAACATTATCACAGGTGTTTATGGTGATAAAGAATATAGTGAAAGTAATTTTTCTTTGATGGGATTGCGCAAAGAGATCTGCTAATAGTTATGTCATAAGATTATTTCCGTGCAGTATTTTATAATATATGAAGAATGGTAATTTAGAATTTTGTAAGGAAATTGCTTGATGACTTCAAAGTAATGGATTAAAATACAAATACATTTGCCATGATTAGGTGAAAACAGCCAGGGTAAAAATTATAGATGAATTAGAACCAAAAATAAATCTCATTATATATTGCTGACTGTTCAGGGTCTAAATAATTTCAATATACAGAAAGGCAGTCCTTTAGGGCTGCTTTTCGCTATATAGAGTCGGTTAGGAGAGGAAAGCCTATACATAGGTACATAATCTTATAAATTAATCTTTTGAAATTCTGATTTATCCATATATTCCTATACTATCCCATTATTCAACTTAATTACCATTAATTAGAAAATATTAGTTGATTTTTTCCATTATTTGATATATATTAATATTTATAAAATTTAACCAAAAATTTAATAGTAAAAGTATTATTAGCTGCTTATTGTAATTTACCTCGTTCTAAATAAACTGTCATGTAGTATCTATTGATTAACACTAGAACTAAGAGACTGTGGTTTAACCTGTTTCAAACCACCAATTGGTAGGAGGAAAAAATGAAGTTACTAATGCTAAAGAGTTATTATGGAATAAATATACATGGTGATAGTCAAGGTGATTTAGGTTCCACTGTTTATGATGGTTATGTTAACCCGGATCTTATATTTATTATGGCTGCAACAATAGCAAAGGAAGCTGATAACATTGATCTGCATGTTATAGACTCGAACGCAGATAAAATACTGCCTGATGAATTAATAAGCAGATTAGAAGATACCTATGATTGTATTATTCTTAAATCATCTGCACCGGTTATTAAATTAGATATAGAATTGGCAAAACGTTTAAAAAAGGTATATCCCAATTGCAAAATGCTGCTAGCCGGACATATTGCAAAATTGCTTAAGAAATGGATTATTGAAAACGAAAAAGAAATTGATGAAGTTGTAGATATTCCTCTGGACTTCTATATGTATAAATATGTAAACAACACATCCGTAGTAGATGTTAACAAATTCCCAAGCCCGGATTATACGCTCTTTCCATATGAGAAATATTTGGATTCCGGTAATGTAAGACTAAGCATACAGACCAGTAGAGGCTGCATGATGCAATGCGGATATTGCCCCTATAGTGCTTTCTATGATAATAAAATATATTTTATAGATATAGAAAAGGTGATACAGGACCTAAAAAATGTGTTAAAGCTAAAACCTAAAATAATACTGTTCAGAGACCAGTATTTTACTGCTGATAAAAACAGAATTGAGTATCTATGCCATAGAATTATAGAAGAAAATTTAAACTTTCGTTGGACATGTGAAACAAAGTTAGATTTACTTGATACGGAATTAATTGATTTAATGATAAAGGCAGGTCTATTTATGATATGTTATGGAATTGAATCCGGAGAACATAAAATATTAGATGCATATAACCGAAAATATGATAGGCATGAGCATACAAAAGACATTATTTCGTATCTAAATAGCAATAATGTATTAACATTAGCATTTTATATAATAGGATTTCCAGAAGATACCTGGGATTCTGTAGAAAAGACCTTTAACCTTGCATTAGAGTTAAACAGTAGAATTTCTCAGTTTTCTCCATTTGAACCCTGTGTTACATATGATAAGGAAGAATTAACGCCGGATTCATTTTGCATATACAAAAATACGATGCAAGTAGAAACACATTCAAATTTAAGTAAGGACGAAGTTGACTATATCATAGATTCTTTTACAAAGATATATAGCCATAATGTGGGTGAGCTGGAGAATAATTATAAATATGAGTTTTCATATAAGCAAAAACATTTGGAGTTAATCAAAGAGTTACTGCCATTAGGTACTGATTTGGACAAAATCTGTTCTTTTATTCGCGAGAAGACAGCAAACTGAGGAATATTAGAAATTAAGACATGCTTAACATGGAAGTTGGCGTATTTAATGGATGGAATGAAAGTAAAAGTATTCAATATAAATAAAAAGTATCCGGGACTTTATAGCTTAGGAGCAATTAGACTTATTAAACCATAAATACGGAATATCTTTAGCATCCTGTTCTGAAAGTGGCAGGATGCTTTTTCTTGTTTTCTTTTATCTAAATTCTGATTGACAATGTGTAATCCCGGTTATATAATAGGTAACAATTGATAGGTAACGTATAATACCTATAAGGCATTTTAAGGAGGGATTATTATGCCACCGAAAATAAAGATTACAGAAGAGGATATTATCAATGCAGCGATTCATATGGTCAGGGAGAAGGGGGTCGAAAGCTTGAATGCCCGCGATTTAGCAAAAGAACTAGGCTGCTCTGTACATCCCATATTTCGGACCTATAATTCCATGGAGGGACTTAGAACAGCTGTTTATAAAAAGGCTGAGAATATTTATAATGAACGCATGTTAAGTGCAGGGGAGCATAATGGTAACGGGTTTCTTAATATGGGGCTTGCCTATATTGATTTTGCGAAGAATGAGAAGAATCTATTCAAGCTGATTTTTATGTCGGATGCGTTTCGGGAGCAAAGCATAATGAATATTGCAGGGACTACAGAAGGAGACGATGAGGTACTGGAAATGCTATGTCAAAGGACGGGGTTGAGCAAAAAAGCCGCCCAGGAGCTATATGCAGGAATATGGCTTACCACCCATGGAATAGCATCGATGTTGGCAACAAATAATTGCCGGTTTAGTGATGAAGAAAATCGAAGACTATTAAATAATTCATTCATGGGTTTAATACTAAAGCTGAAAAATGAGGAGGAACATAACAAATGAATAAATCTTTTTCACAGAAACATCCATATGCTTCTGCTATCCTGGCTGCATTGCTTTGTACATTTATGACAGCGCTAGGAACAGCGGTTCCGCAGATTATAGGATTAACTGATAATGTACAAATTGCTGTAACTACGGTATTTCTCTTTCTTTCAATACTTATTGGTATTTTTATTATGAAAAAATCCCGTTTTACGCTTTCGGATTATGGATTTCAAAGAAGTAAAAGAAATACCTGCAATCAGGTGTGGTGGTATATTCCATTATTGGCAGTAGAAATACTCCCTATTGTAATTGCTGGTTTCAGCCCTGAGGTAACAGTTCTGCAGTATATTATTTTATTATTTTTTACAGTTGCAGTTGGCTTCAATGAGGAAATTTATTTTAGAGGACTTTCCTTGAAGTTCATAGAAGAAAAGGGAAGAAAAAAAGCAATTATCTGCTCTTCAGTAATTTTTGGATTTCTTCACATTGTAAATGCATTTAATGGTAAAAATACATTTTATCTCATTTTACAGATGATTTTTGCATTCCTGGTAGGATTTGTACTTGCTGAAATTGTAAGCATTACAAAAAGTCTTTGGGTAGTTATTATCTGGCATGCTGCTCATGATTATATTTCAAATATTACAGGTGATACACTTGATACAACAGCTCTGATTGCTCTTGCGATGCAAGTAGGAATTTTATTGGTATATGCCATATGTATTTGGAAAAGGAGTAGTGTAGAAGATACGGTGGCGCTTGGTGTAACTGCTTAGCGGGAATATCTGATTTTAATGGGAAAGCCTGTATTGCTCATCACTGAACAGCTGCAGCACAAGCAGTGTTGAGTTTGATAAAAATGTTGAGAGTACAATGTTATTAGGTGTTTTGACTTAAGTTAGACTGATGGAGAAGACGTAGATGGAGAAGATGTTGATGAAGAGTAGAAAATCAATAATACTATTTCTAATACTAACATTTATATTAAGTAGTATATGCTATTTTATTTACATTAATTTTGGTAAATCTGCTTCAAGTATAACAGCATTGCTTATGTGGTGCCCTGGATTATCTGCAATTATTGTCAGAAATATATTTTATAAGAAATATAAAGTATTTGGATTTGGAAAATGCAATGGGAAATTTATAGTTATGAGTATTCTAATACCAATGCTATATTTGGGAGTGTCTTATGGACTGTATTGGGCAATAAATCCTGCGGCATTTACCGGGCAAGTGTATAGCAATTCCATAGGATTGATGATTTATGCTTTTTTCTCCAGTATTTTAACAGCAATGGGAGAGGAAATTGGATGGCGTGGATTTCTATTGCCCAAAATGAGTGAAAGGTTTCATTATAAGTATGCAGTAATAATATGCGGACTAATTTGGGCAGCATGGCATTATCCCTTAATGTTTGCCGGCCTGTATCAGGCAGGAACTCCTGTTTATTATCAAATCCCTATGTTTACAGTAGAAGTCGTATTAATGACAGCAATTCTGGGCTATTTGAGAATGAATTCAGGTAATATATGGCCTGCAATTCTTCTTCATGCAAGTCATAACTATTTTGACCAAATGATATGTGGACCTCTAACAAAGGCTGATAAGAGCGTCTATTATGTTGGGGAAACAGGCTTCCTTACGGTAATATTTGTATTGGTGATAACAGTGTTTCTATACCGAAAAAATAGAAAGAAGAGTCCGAATCTATAATGAGTTCCATATCAATCTTGAAACAGGTTGATATGGAATTTTTTTGTGGATTCAAAATACAGTTTAAATATTACCACTTTACATTAAGTGGTTTTTGTGATATAAGAATATTGAATACAAATTCAATGAATATAAAATCAACAGAGGGCATGATATGGGAATTAGAGAAGAGCAAAAAGAGCAGAGAAAAAAAGAGATTTTAAATGCAGGGCTGGAGTTATTTGTTACAAAAGGATATATGGAAACGAAGATTTCAGATATAGCAGCAAAGGTTTCAATGAGCACAGGTCTGCTTTTCCATTATTTTGAATCAAAGAAAGAGCTTTATATGGAGTTGGTGAAAATAGGACTGACAGGTACTAAGTTTCCTATTCAACAAAAGTACCAAAATGCAATTATGTACTTTGAGCAATTTACAGAGCAGCTATTTTCTATGATGCAATCCCAGCCATACATAGCGAAAATGTTTGTTTTAATGGCACAAGCACAACGAAGTGAAGGGACTCCAAAGGAGATACATGAAATTGCTTTGCAGGTTGAAACGATAGAACAGTTTAAATCGATTGTGGAGCAAGGTCAGAAAGAAGGTTCCATCCGCCCAGGAGATGCAGGGGCATTATCCATGGCTTACTGGTGTAGTATACAAGGAATAGCGGAGCAATATGCGGCACATCCGGAAATGCTTCTTCCGGAACCGGAATGGATTGTTGATATTATAAGAGGAGGTAAAAATATATGAAAAAGGTTGTGATTATTGGTGGTGGTGTTGCAGGATTAACAGCGGGAGTGTATGCCAGAAAATCAGGTTATGAGGTGGAAATATTTGAAAAGAATCCAGTAGCAGGTGGACAATGCATGGGATGGAACCGGAAGGGATATCACATTGATAATTGTATTCACTGGCTGACTGGTACTCAAGAAAATTCGGCACTCAGAAAAGTATGGGAAACCATTGGGGCTTTAACACCAAATACTGAATTCGTACAAACTGAAAAATTTTTTACCTGCTATGTTGGTGAAGAAAGTGCCACGCTATGGAAGGATGTAGAAAGGACCAAAAAAGAGTTAATTCAATTATCACCGGAGGATAAAACGGAAATAGATACCTTTATCGAACATGTTAAATATGCTGCCTGCTGTCAGATGCCTGTTGAAAAGCCGATGGATATGATGAATATATTTGATTATTTAAAAATGGGTAAATCAATGGCTGAAATGCCAAAGGTTTTAAAAGAATACGGAAATATAAACCTGGAAGATATGGCCGCCAGATTTAAACATCCTGTAATAAAAGCAGTGTTTACTGATTATATGCCAAAGGAATACCAAGCTTCCTCCTTTATTGTCTCATATGCTACTGTGGTAAGCGGCAACGGAGAAATACCCGTTGGTGGTTCCCTTGCAATGACAAATCGAATTATCGATAAATTCGAAAAACTTGGTGGGAAGCTGCATTGTAATTCTGAAGTAAAAAGAGTTACTATAAAAGGTAATAAGGCTTATGGAATTGAGCTCGAGAATGGAGAAAATATAGCGGCTGATTTTATTATATGTGCGACGGATGCAATGGAAATGTTTGATAAACTATTGGGAAGAAAATATATGAATAAAAAATGGTCGGCATGTTTTAAGGATGAAGAGAGCTATCCGTTGTTCAGCGGCTTTCAGGCTGCTTTTTCAATCGATCGAGCGATGTTTGCTCATACAGATACCGTATTTATCGATTGCGAACCTTTTAACATAAATAAGAAAGAAATCCGGCGAATGTCGTTGAAATCATATCAGTATGAGAAGGATTTTGCCCCTGAAGGAAAAACGGTACTGCAGACTAATATGATACAATTTGATGATGATTACAGGTATTGGAAGTCATTGAATAAGGATGACTACACTGGCAAAAAGTATGAATTTGCCGAAAGAATGAAAGAAAATATAGAAAAGAAGTTCCCTGAACTTGCTGGCCATATTAAATTACTGGATTGCTGGACTCCAGTTACATACGAGAGATATTGTAATTCTTATCATGGTGCATATATGAGCTTTATCACTAAAAAGGATGTGAAATCATTTAGTGTTAAGGGTACAATTGAAGGATTGCATAATGTGTTTGTAGCAAGCCAATGGATACAGGCTCCCGGTGGTCTGCCAGTGGCAGCGGCAGCAGGAAAATTCGCGGTGCAGCGGATATTAAAGAAAGAAAAGCGTAGCATTATGATATAGAAAGAGTTTAGATAAAAATCATCCTGACAATTTCGGCAGAAGAATGGTCTCATGGTGAAATACCGACTGGAGGATACTAATATGGAGTATACACATTTTGTTTCTGCAGCTGCCCTTGTAATTAATGATGAAAATGAAATACTTTTATTAAAAAGTCCTGATAGAGGGTGGGAATACCCAGGTGGCATGGTAGAATCAGGAGAAACCTTTCAAGAAACAATAATTCGCGAGGTATTAGAAGAAACTGGTGTAGAAGTTGAAATTTTATCCTTTGCTGGAGTAAGTATAAATATTGAAAGAAATATTGTTAATATGGATTTTATTTGCAGATATAAAAAAGGAGATTTAAAGACTAGTGATGAAAGTCTAGAGTTAAAGTGGGTAAAAAAAGAAGATGCTTTCGAAATGGTCAGTAATCCCCTTACGAAAAAGCGATTGAAAAATATGCTGTCAAACAGTAAAGATATTTATTGCTTCGGTTTTAAAAAAGAACCATTCTGTACCGTCAATGATAAATATTATTCTATCGGTTTGTAAAACTTTTCCAATTAGCTGAGAGGCTTGAGAATAAAATCTTGCTTCAATATCTATACTCTAACTCACTCATACATGGATGAAGCGTGAAGGCTTTACTGATAAGCAAGTTGAAAAATTTGTGAATATTAATTATTTTCTATAGAGGGCGTAAGCCCTCTTTATTATTTATGCGAGACGGCCTGGGCTTGCCCAAAGCAATTATATAAATTGAGATATCATTGAGGTTTCAACGTTTCTTGGTGGTTTGCTTTAGGTTAGCTGCATGAAATAATGAAAAAATAGGAGGCAATGAATGGATTCTTTCATCAACGGAAAGTTTCGAAACTGTAACATTGTAGAAACTGGATGGAAACATTGCTGTGCTATTCTGGATAGGAAGCAAGGGTAAGCTGGATTTTATGGAGGAATACATATGATTATATTGGAAACAAAGGATTTAAGGAAAGAATATGGTACAGGTGAATCAAAGGTACATGCGCTTGCAGGTGTAAATCTTGCTGTTCAGAAAGGAGAATTTGCCGCAATTGTCGGAACTTCCGGAAGCGGTAAATCTACGTTGCTGCATATGCTGGGCGGACTTGATAAGCCGACCAGCGGAACGGTAATTGTGGACGGAAAGAATTTGGAGAAGCTGAGTGATGAGGAAATGACAATATTCCGCAGAAGAAATATTGGATTTGTCTTTCAAAATTATAATCTGGTACCGATGCTGAATGTAATGGAAAATATTGTGCTTCCGGTTAAGCTGGACGGAAAGAAAGTGGATGCTGATTATGTGGATAAGGTTATAAGAGCATTAGGGTTAGAGGCGAAACTTGAAAACCTGCCGAATAATCTATCCGGCGGTCAGCAGCAGCGTGTGGCAATCGCAAGAGCATTGGCAACAAAGCCTGTTATTATACTGGCAGATGAGCCAACGGGAAATCTGGACAGTAAGACGAGCCAGGATGTCTTAAGCTTATTGAAAATGACGAGTGAGATGTTTCATCAGACAACGGTTATGATAACACATAATGAAGAAATCGCTCAGCTGGCAGATCACATCGTTCGTATCGAAGATGGCAGTATAATAGAAAGGTGTGAATCGAATGATTAAAGTAGATAACAATGGAACGATTCATTCACTTTCCCGAAGCTTTATTAAATTAAATAAAAATCGAAATATCATAACGGTAATCGCCATTATACTGACGTCCGTCTTGTTTACGTCCGTTTTTACCGCTTCCTTTTCTATTCTTAAATCTTCTGTGGAATCGGAAATACGTACAGCAATGGATAGATCACATGCAGCTGTGGAAAACCTTACAAAAGAACAATATGAGTTAGTTTCAAAGGACAATGAAATAAAAAAATCTGGTCTTTCGATTTTTCTGTCGCTGGCAGAAAATAAAGAATTGAGTGAAATACAAACAGAAATCCGGTATGCAGATAAAAATGCGGCTGATTCATTTCTATGTCTTCCAACAACAGGTAAACTCCCTCAAAAAGAAGACGAAATCGCTGCCAGTACAATCGTATTGGATGCACTTAAAATTAAACATCAGTTAGGCGAAAAGGTAAAGCTAACATATACTCTGAATAATCAGGTGATAAAGAAGGAATTTACACTCTGCGGCTACTGGAAGGGTGATAAGGTAGCAATGTCTCAGCTGGCCTGGGTATCGAAAGCATATAGTGACAGTATGGCACCGGCAGCTACAGCAGAGCAGATTAAAAAGGGAAATTATGAGGGGGATTATAACCTTTCAATCTGGTTTTCCAATTCCTTTAAGCTTGAGGAAAAGACGAAGGCTCTTGAAAAACGCTGCAATCTGAAAGAAGATAATGCTGATTTTTCTGAAAATCCTGCCTATGATTTATTTGCAGAGGATAGCTTTCCATTTGGAGCAGTAACAATAATATTAGGAATTATCATGCTTTCCGGCTACCTGATAATCTATAATGTATTTAATATCTCGGTAAATATTGATATTCGCGCATATGGTCTCCTTAAGAATATAGGAACGACGGGAAAACAACTGAAGAAGATTGTCAGACTACAAGCTTTGTGGTTGTCAACGATTGGGATTCCCCTCGGAATGGTAATCGGCTTTTTGATTGGCAGAACCATGACACCTTTCCTGCTGTCTGATGGAATAGCAGGAAGTAAAGTACCGGCATCGATTTCTTATAATCCGCTTATTTTTATTGCTGCTGCATTATTTACTCTATTGACAATATATGCAGGATGTCTTAAACCATGCCGTATCGTAGAGAGACTGTCACCGGTAGAAGCTGTCCGAATGACGGATGTCAAAATCCATAAAAGAACTAAGAAGAGCGGAAATGTAACGGCATTATCTATGGCTGTTTCCACTGTAAGCAGAACGGGGCTTAAGAGTATAGCAGTAATAGTATCAATGGCTCTTTCGCTCATGATATTAAATATGGTTTACATGATTGTAAAAGGATTTGATTTTAATGCCTATATCGGCATGTATATAAGCTCGGATTTTGAAGTGAATGGATTTACGAATAATTTAAAAAGTGCTGATCTTAAAATAATTACACCTGAATTTAAAAATGCTTTGGCGGAAAACAAAGATATTGAATCAACCGGGCTGATTTACTATACCAAAGGAAGCCATAAAATAGATGATGTATTATATAAAAATCTGGTGGAATGGGTAAAAAAGATTGGGAAAGATAATTTTTCGGAAAATGATCAGGATTACATGGAAACTGCTCTGAAGAAACGTGTAGTTCAAAGTCAAATCATAGGTATCAATGAAGCAGCATTTCATAAGCTTGAAATTGGTGATGATAAATGCACATGGAAAGAGTTTTCCAGCGGTAAATATATAATCAATTCTTTACCCGCCTATGGCAATGGCAAATTTTATTCGGCAGGAGATAAGGTCAATGTAGAATTCAGTGATACGGACAGCAAAGAATATCAGGTGCTGGGTCTTGGAAGTTTACCATATACATTGAGTTTTTACTATTATTGTCCGTTAATTACACAGATATTTTTCCTGCCTGAGAAAGAATATGTCCAAAAGACTGGTAATAATAATGCGATGATTGCGGCAAGCAATTTAAAGAAGGGAAAGGAAAAGGCTGTTTCTGAATGGCTGGACGCTTATATAAAAAAGCATGATTCAAAGTTCATTGTCAAATCCAAATATGAATTACGAAAGGAATTTGAAAATTATGTTAATAAATATTATATGATAGGGGGAATGCTGACTGCAGTGTTATTTGTCATTGGAATTCTGAACTTCTTTAATACCTCGGCGACCTCGATTCTGTCAAGAAAGAGGGAACTCTCATTGCTTGAAGCGGTGGGAATGACGAAAAAACAGCTGTTAAAAATGCTTATTATAGAAGGAATATTATATCTGGTGATGGCATTTACCATAGCAGCGACATTAGGCACTGTGGTTGCAGGTAAGCTGATTAATATGTCTGTTGATAAGGTATTTTTCTATCACTCCAGGCTGTCCATTCTGCCAAGCATTGTTACAATTCCGCTCCTTCTTTTCATTGTAGTCATAGTACCTGTCTATCATTACAACAGGATGTGTAAAGAAACAGTGGTAGAAAGAATTCGAAATGAAGGATAGTATTTTTTTATTATTAGAAAAGCAGTCCATAAGGGCTGCTTTTCAATTCTACTAAGACAGATATGTATTAAGCTGGTGTATTAGTTTTGGGTGTTAATTTATTTCCCGCTTGTTCCGACAGAGGCAGTGGGATTGATACCAATAGGAGCCATAAGTAATTTTCCGGTGCCCTGGAACACATTAACCAGACCTTCACCGGATACTGCGGAGCCTAAAAGGCTTTTCCCGGATTTTTCAACGGTGAATTTCAAGGAATTTGACCATGCAATTGCCATATTCCCATCAATTTTTAAGATGTCATTCTCTAATTCAAATTCAATCAGCTCTTCCCTGGGAACGGGACTTTCTAAAATGGCAATGCCCTGGCCTTCCAGGCATAAATTGAAAAGGCCTTCATTGCCTAAAACAGCTGAGGAAAGGTTTGTTCTGGATACAATTTTTTGCTTGATACGAGAGTCACAGGCCAGAAATAATCCGTCATCCAGTACCAGGCCATTCCATTTCTCCACATTTTCCAATAAGATATAACGGTAGGTAGGCTCAAGCATAACCATACCGGTTCCGCTGTATTCCGGTTTAATAGTGGATTCTTTGGAAAGCTTGGCGGATATGCTCTTACCTATAAAATCACCGATACCTTTCACGCCGGACCCCATTTTAACATCACCGGCCATCCATTGCATAACGCCGGAACTTAATGTAAAAGGTCTTCCATTTAATTCGATAAGAACCTGGCGTTTTTTGATGTTCATTTCGGAAGCATAGTAAGCCTTAATTGAATTTTCAGGAGATACACTTAAGTCCTTTTGAAATTCAAATACATGAATACCATCTTTTGACTCTATTTCCTTCATGTTTGCATTATTAAATAAATTATTACTTTTTATCACAATATACCTTCCTCCTGGGCTTTATTTTAATTTATTATAGCGCATTTTGCAGAAAATTACAAAGGGATATGAGAAGAACTTTACAGGAAAATACAAAGGAACGCAGCTTTTTGACATAAAATATTTTCCATGCTATAGTATTAAAAAAGAAAGGGGTATTTTTAATGTATATGTGGGTGATAAAGTTCAGTCGTAAGCTCTATGCAATTCTTTAATATCATTATTTGGTATGTATGGAGCGGTATCACAGATACAAGTTGAATAATTAAATAGAAAAGAATTGCATCTTACTGTAAGCAGTCAATATTCTTATAATAAAAGGAGCAGTTCAAATGAAAATAGAGATAAAATTAGCAGATAATATGAATGGTTTTATTATCAAAAATATGTATCCCCTTTATTTACATGACCTTTCCGGGATTCACGGCACTCTGCCCAATGAGTATGGTATTTTTGAGGAAGAGCCCATAAGAACCCTTGGGGAGCAATACGATATCCAGCAGGTGTGGTTTGAGAACCCAGCTCAACTATTTCCGTATTTAATCATAGCTGATAATATACCTGCCGGATTCTGCCTTGTGGGAAGCGGTAAATATGTGCCTTCGGAAGTGGATTATTATATATATGAGACATTTCTCTTAAGCCCATTCAGGGGTAAGGAAATTGCACATTATGCTATGCTTGAAATCTTTGAAAAACATCGCGGTAAATGGAAGCTGTTTACCCAGTCTACAGAGAATAATATTCGTGCGAAAGCCTTTTGGCATAAGACAATCGCTCATTATACAGAAAACAAATATACAAGTGAAGAAAAGATAATAGAGGGGATGCCAAAATTAGTGTTTCGATTTGAAAATTAATCTAAATAGTTGAGATTTATTATTTAAAATTAATTTAGTGTATGAATAAAGTAGAAAAAAATCCGTCCAAGGGGGAGTTAGTATCCTGTTTTATTTTGTTTACAAAAAGAAATAACGGAGAGATAAATATAAAGTTCCATATCAATTAGAGGATTAATTGATATGGAACTTTTTTGGTATTAAGATTAATTACAGTAAACAAAATATTCAAGTAATGAACCAAACAAAATGTAATATCATCTAATTAGTGTAAATGAGCTGCAGCTGAATTAACAAATGAAAGGAACTAGTAATGGATAAAAATGAATTTTCTGAGAAGGTTCTGGAAGCAGAGCAAACTTTATACCGTGTTTCAAAGTCAATTCTACTTCAGGATGAAGATTGTGAGGATGCCGTTCAGGAAGCAGTTTTAAAGGCATACTCAAAACGAAATTCATTAAGGGAAGAAAAATATTTTAAAACATGGCTTACCCGCATTTTGATTAATGAGTGCTACCGGCTGTTGCGAACCAAAAAGCAGGAAGTATCCTATGAGGATTATTTCCAGGAAGAACAGGCAGAATCAAATCAATATTCAGAGCTTTATGAGGCTATTCTAAAGCTGGATATCAAACACCGGATGCCAATCATTCTGTTTTACATGGAAGGCTATTCCGTGAATGAAATTGCCAGGCTATTGAGAGTTCCATCCGGTACTGTAAAGAGCAGACTTTCCAAAGGGCGAAAGCAGTTGAAAATATTATTAGAGGATGAGGTGGAATATAATGAAGAATATATATGATTGGAAGAAGGCATATCCGGAAGAAACGGAAGAATTTCATGACAAATTATGTAACGTTTTGAATTCATTACCGGAAAATGAAAGAAGCATCAGGATACCGAAGAAAAAATATGCCATATTAGCTGCCGTGGCTGTCATGATGCTTTGCTCTGTTACGGCTCTTGCATCAATAAAGTGGAATCAAAGGGCAATTGATAGATTTGGTGCCAACGAAGAGATGCAGGAAAAGCTTTCCAATGAAGGATACTCAGAGCAGAAGGGGCAATCAATATCGGATAATGGAGTTACAATTACATTGGAGCAGACAATTCAGGACGATAATTTGATTTACCTCCTATTTCATGTGTCCGCAGACAATATGGAAATTACAGAAGATAATGCCTTGGATTATCAAATGAATTTTACAAATGGAGAAAATCCTTATAGCAGCATAAACAGTAGCTTTGTAGATAAATTTAAACAGCCGGAGGTAAATAACGGCAGGGATTATGAAATATGGATACAAAAAAATCCCAATAACGATTACAGGGACGGGAATCTGACGTGCAGCTTTAATGCATTGCAAAAGTATGAGGGAAAAGCAGGGCCGACAAAAGACTTAGTTACAGGCAAATGGAGTTTTAATATTAAGCTGTCAGCAAAGGATTCCGTAGAATATAAGATCAATAAGACTGTGAGTATTAATGGCTGTGATATTACAGTTCGGCGATTAATATTATCACCAATTTCCTACACCCTCTATTTTGATGAAAGTGACGTGAAGCACTTAGGAGAAGTTGCCGGTATAAATTATGACGAGCTCGATTCCTTCTATCCGCTTTTATTATCCGGCATACGATATATGGATGGAACTGAAATTACGGAGGAAAATGGTCTTATGAGCGAACAGCTTGATGATAAGCAGGAAGCTTATATTGCTATCGGAAGATTTTCCAAGGCAATTGATGTCAGAAAAGTTCAATCTATACTGCTGGGAAGTAGTAAAAAGGAAGTATCTATAAAGTAATAAGGGATAATTAAAATATAGAGCAGTTTACTGTATTGTATAATAAGTAAAAATATGTATTTACAATCTACATGTAAATAGGTTCCATATCAGTTAAGAAATTAGCTGATATGGAACTTTTTATTAATCTTTTTTATGTGAAAATAAGATTAATAAAAAGAACTTGGTGAAAGTATAAATTCTTGTCGGAAATAATTGTGGATGGTATAATAAGGAAATAATAGAAAGAGTAGCAATAAAAGAAAATAAAAATAAAAGAGAATAAAAATAAGAATGTAGTAATGAGAATGGAATAGAGAAAATAAATTTTTTCAGCAGGGTTATAGATTACTCTAATAAAAAGGTTGGGAGAAAGGGGTAATAATCCAACCACCTCTCTAAGAAGATGAAGTGGATTATACTGTGAATTATTATGAAAAAAATAATAATTAAAAATCTTAAAGAACTTATTATAATTTTACTAATTTATTTTAGTGTAACTATTATATTGAGCCTTATATTTAAAACAACTACCTTTACAAGTACGACTTGGGTTTTTGTTATTACATTAGTTTTAACGAAACTAATTGTTACAATTTACGAATGTAAAAAAGCGAATGATTAGAGTTGATGAACTATGAATACCAAAGTGGCTCATTGCCGCTCACCATTTACATTAGTGAACTTGTAGTTTTTAAAGGGAAGGGAGAAGGAATGAAAAACTTATTATCGGAGGAAAGATTTCATATTGTATCAGCAGAAGACAAGCAGTTCATTTTAGCATTTAATGATGAGATTACAAAGCTTGGCTACGATTTTGGGGGTAGTATCGGAAGCGGCTTTTGTTGGGGGAAATACATGATAATTTATTCAAAAAGCGGTGTTAAGAGCAAACAGGTCGCGGCCCGGATATATATAAGGGAGAACAGTATCGTACTTCGTCTTTTCTTAAATAAAATTGATAATCATCGCAAGTATATTGAAACTGCAAATGGGTTTATTAAAGAAGCCTTTACGAATGATTATGGAAACTGCAATCATTGCCATAATGATAAAGGCGGTATATGCAAATTCAGAAAGTCATATACCCTGGAGGACAGGCTTATTGAAAAATGCAATGGCATTACCTTTGAATTTTGGGAACCAAATCTGGAGAAATTGCCGGAGTATATAAACTTATTGAAAGAATTTTATCCTGTAAAAAGAAGCCGTGCATTAAATATTTAGCTTAGATAAATCTGCTTTCTCTCTTAAGACAATATAACATAAACCTGATATCTACATAAGTTTTTGCGATACTAAGAGTAAAAATTGGAGGAAACAAATGAAAAAAGTTGGAAGGTTAGAATAATCAATTCCAATATTTTATTATATTTATTGACAAAAGATACATAAACATATAAAATAACATTGTTATATAACGATGTTATTATTAAAGGAGCGTAATTATGCCGCCCAAAAAGCAGATTACCAAGCAGCAGATTATTGATAAAGCTTATGAAATAGTTCGAAGGGAAGGCTATGAATCTCTCACGGCAAGAAGGTTAGCAAAAGAACTTAACTGTTCAACACAACCTATATATCTGGCTTTTTCGGATATGAAGGAGCTAAAAGCGGAACTTATCAAAAATGCCCAGGAACAAATGTTAAAGTACATCATAGCTTCAAGTGATAAAGACCTGCCTTCACCTCTTGCCTGTATTCTGGCCTATATACGATTTGCCCAGAAGGAAAAACAGCTTTTTCAATTGATTTTTACATCCGGTGGTTTGAATTTGGATAAAATTAATGAGCTTGATTCCGGAAATATTAAATTGGATATCAATATGATTGTATATGCCAATGGCATCATCATGATGCTGGCATTTAAGTCCTTTGAAATTCCAGAGGAGAAGATAAAGGATATGCTTATACATGCCTATGAATTATTTGAAAAGGATAATTAGAATAGGGGGGGAACTTCAGAGAGGAATCAGATGAAGAAATATAAACATAAATTAAATATGTTAGAGCCGGGCTGTAAAATGATAAAAGCAATCGGGGTAATGGCGCTTATTGGTTTTTTCTTTTGTAAATTGAAAATGCTTCGGGCAGGTTACCTATTTATTGGAATAGCGGTTCTGATAGGAGTAGTATTAATGCTTCTGCTGATTATAGAGAGTCATCAGGATAAAGTGCTGAATCAACAGGCTGTACAGGAAAGGGGTAAAAATGGAGAAGGGAAGAATTGATAAAGAGAGAACCTGGATATTTTCACCGGTTAACAATATTGTATTTAAGGCAGAAATAAAAGGCAGTGTTACGGAACAGCATCTGATGGATGCAATTCATAATACGGTTGCCCACTATGCTATGCTGCATCATAAAATTGTTTTGGATGACAAGGGCAATGCATACTATGAGAAAACAGAAGCATTTGTACCTGTTATCCAGCCATTGAAGAATGGCTGGATGGAGACGGCCAGAGAGCAGGAAAAAATTCCTTTTGCTATTGATAGAGGAGAATTTATCCGCTTTTTTTACCATCTGACTGATTCAGGTGCTGTTCTTTTAATAATCGCACATCACATTGCAGGAGACGGTATTTCCTTTACATATTTTATACAGGACATTTTGAAATCAATGGCTGGAGTAAAAATCGAATATAAGGATTTAGAGCTGTTCAACATGGAAAATCTCCCCAAGGAAGCTGATTTGAGGGCTCCAATGACCTGGTTGATGAAATACATGAACAGAAAATGGAAGAAAACAGGCAGAACCTTCGATTTTAACGATTATTACAGTATGTATTATAAGTATTGGAACAGCCGGGAAACGCTTATTTATACTTATAACCTGGAAAATGATATTTATGATTCCATATACAGCTATTCAAAAGAGAATAAGATAACAGTCAATACCATGGTTACGACAGCGCTGATACGGGCCGGCGGCGGGTTATGTGATGTGGGAATGGCAGCAAATATCAGGGAAAAAGGCTTTACCGGTATGGGGAATTATGCAACCGGAATTTCAATAAAGTATCATTATAATGAACAGCTGGATTTTACTGAGAATGCACGACAGGTACAGGATTTGATATATGGTAAATTAAATGATGTATCTAAGAAATACTTTCTGCTTCAGTTCATGAGCAAGATTGAACCGACGCTGATCGATGCTATTTACTTCAATGCGTGCGATGATTATCATAATAAAACTGCCAGGACATTTGGCAGCATGTTTGGATATAACGGAAATCCTAAGGGAATCAGTATAACGAACCTTACAAAACTCCCGATAGCAGCTGATTATGGAGAGTATGAAATAAAGGATTTCACGTTTGTTCCGCCGTTAGTGCTGAACGCTAAGAGAATTATAGGCATTGCATCCATTGGAAGGAAAATGGTATTGTCATTACACTTAAGAAATGATGCCGATGCCGAAGAGCACTGCAGCTTCTTCTATAAAGGAATGGAATATTTGAAAAATTTATAGTAAGTGGGATATATCCGAATCACTTTTATACAAAACAATGTACGCAGCGTACATTGACAGAAAAAAAACACGATGTTATAATACAGTCATTCTTAATCGGAAAAGCATAAACAAAGGTGTTGGACAGTTGTCTGACACCTTTTTTGTATGTCTTGCGAAGCTGGACAACTCCTGTGAAACTTGACAACACCTGCGAAGCTGGTCAGCTCTTGTGAAGCTGGTCAACACCTGCCCGGTTTAAGTGAGCTATGAAGGGAACCCATATGGCAATTACATTTAAAGAAATTCTAGAATTGGATATTTGCAAGAAACTAAAGCTTCTTGGCGGAGCGGATGGACTGGACAGAGTGATCACCTGGCCGTTCATCAAGAACATGGATACCATTTCAGAATGGATTCACGGAGGAGAGCTTGTCTTTGTTATTGGCGCCAGGGAAGACATCTCGGAAAAAGGACTTCTGGGACTGATGAAGGAAGCAAAGGAGAGTGATATAGCAGGTGTTGTAATGCTCTGCAGCAATGAATATCTGAAAAAAGTACCCAAGACGGTAATAAGGTATGCCGATGAGAACTCCATTCCTTTATTTAAAATGCCTTTTGTAATTAAGTTAATCGATATTACCAGAGAGATTTCGAAGCTGATAACCATGGACGGGGAGAATGGCTCCCTCCAGCTGGATAACCTGGACCAGGGATTGCTTAAATTTATGCTGAATACAACGGACCATAAGGAGCTGGTGGCATATTGCAGGCTGAAGCTTCAGCCCCTCCTGCTTTCGGATGAAATCAGAAAGACGGATTATATAAGGACACTACAGTATTATCTGGAAGCAAATAATGATTTGGTTCGTGCATCACAGATACTGTTTATCCACCGGAATACTATGGTTAATCGTATAAGAAATATATCCGCACTGCTTGATGTGGATATTAATGAAGCAGCCGTAAGGAATGAATATTATGATATTTACCGGATGTTAAAATACTTCGGAAAGATTTGAGAAAGGAGGCAGTCAATTAAGGCTGCTGAACAGAATGGTTATTACAGGATGTAAGTTACGTGGAAAAACGGAATTATATGATGTGTATATTGAGGATGGCAAATTTACGGAGATTGCAGAGCATGGGAAAAAGGCCGCTCCGAAAGAGAGCTACGATGCCCATGGAAAACTCCTGATGCCGCCTTTTGTTGAGCCTCATATTCACCTGGATTGTGTGATGACAGCCGGGATACCCCACTATAACATGTCGGGTACCTTATTTGAAGGAATCAGTACCTGGCATGAATATAAGACAGAGCAGCCTCTTAATATTCCTGAAATTAAGGACAGGGCAAAGGAGGCGCTGCGGTTAATGGCGGAATATGGCGTTCAGTTCGTCAGAACCCATGTGGATGTTACAGAGACCACTTTTGCAGGATTGACTGCAATGGAGGAGCTGAAGGAGGAACTGAAGGACATCATAGAGCTTCAGACCGTTGCCTTCCCCCAGAATGGAATTCTCTCTGTAAAGGGCGGTAAGGAGCTGATGAAAAAGGCTATGGCAGCAGGAGTGGATTGTGTCGGGGGGATTCCCCATTATGAATTTTCCAGGGAATATGGTGTGGAAAGCATCCGCTTTATCTATGATTTAGCAGAAGAATATAACGCTATGGTGGACGTCCATTGTGATGAGATGGATGATGAACAGTCAAGATATCTTGAGGTGCTTGCAACGGAAGCCTGGCAGAGAGGGATGGGAGCCAGAACGGTGGCAGCACATACCTGTGCCATGGGCTCCTATAATGATTCCTATTGTACGAAGCTATTCCGGCTGCTAAAGGAGTCTGAGATTAACTTTAATTCCTGCCCCACAGAGAGCATACATCTGCAGGGAAGGACCGAGAATTATCCCAAGCGGAGAGGGATAACCAGAATCAAAGAAATAGTTGATGCCGGTATGAATATTGCCCTTGGGCAGGACTCCATTGCAGACCCATGGTATCCCATTGGCGTGGGAAATCCTCTCAGGGTATTGGAAATGGGCCTTCATGTGGGACATATGCTGGGGTACAAGGACATAAGCAATTGTTTGGACCTGATTTCAGTTAATGGAGCTAAGAATCTTTGCATTCAGGATAAATATGGAATTGATGTTGGAAAACCGGCAAATTTCATAATTTTAGACGGCGGGGATGACTATGAAATACTCCGTTTCCAGAAGGCTGTCCTGCTGTCCGTTCACAACGGCAGGATTATATCAGAGAAAAAACCGGCAGTAGTTAACGTACACTTTTAAACAGGAAAGGGGATTAATAATGAAAAGCAAAAAAATATTTGCAATGGCACTGGCTTTATTATTGGTTTTTATGGGAGCAGCAGGATGCAGTAAGAAGGCCGCTTCCTCCTCCGATTCCATTAAGATCGGACTTGTGTTTTCATTGACCGGAGGGACTGCGATATCAGAGGAATGTATGTATAATTCGGCAGTTCTGGCTATTGAGCAGATTAATGCAAAGGGCGGTGTCAATGGTAAAAAAATCGAGTATGTTGTCAAGGATTATGCTACCGATGCCGACAAAGCGGCAAAGGTGGTAAAGGAGATGATTCTGGAGGATAAGGTAAGTGCCATTGTCGGTCTTTATACCTCGTCCTCAAGGGTTGCAGTAGAGCCGATTCTGGAGGAATATAAGGTTCCTTTAATCTATCCCACCTTCTATGAAGGAGAAACACCAAACCAGTATGTTGTATATACCGGAAGCGTCCCCAACCAGCAGGGTGACTACTTTGTACCTTATCTGATGGAAAATGTTTCGAAGAATTTTTATCTCATCGGAACCGATACCACCTATGCGGCCAGCATCAATAAACAGGCAAAAGAGTTAATCGGCAAGCTGGGAGGCAGCGTGATTGGTGAGAATCTGGTACCCTCCAGCACTACGGAATTCTCCGATGTCATTGCCAAGATTAAGGATACTACCAAGGATGAGGGCTGTGTTATCTATTGTAATTTAAACGGCGACAGCGGAACCGCATTCTATACCCAGTTTGCAGCGGCCGGCCTGTCGGATAAGTATACCATAGCGTCTTTTATCATGGATGAATCCTTTTCAACAGCTCTTGGAAGTGCGGCAGTTAATACCTATGCTTCCGTTAATTATTTTAATTCCATCGATTCGGAGGCTAATAAGGCATTTCTTTCGGACTATGCCAAGAAATACGGGGAAGAGAAGAAGGCAGCGGTTACTGCGGTGGGAGAGTCTACCTACGATGCGGTTTACCTGCTCTCTATGGCTCTTGAGAAGTGCGGGGATAAGATAACGGCGGACAATATTTTAACTAATTTTAATGACCTTACCTTTGAGGCACCTCAGGGAACCATTAAAGTCGATGCCAAGACCCACCACATTTACTGCAAAGCCCGCGTCGGACAGGTGCAGGCGGACGGGACCATTAAGACCGTATTTGAATCGGATGAGGTCATTGCACCGGAACCAGCGAAGTAATTAATAGATAAAATCTAGGAGGCGGAATATGTCAATCACACTCATACTACAGCTTATGATATCCGGCTTGTGCAATTCCTTTATTCTTCTTCTCACCTCAATGGGTCTTGTGATTATCCTGGGATATATGAAAGTCGTTAACCTGGTCCATACGGAGATGCTGATGCTGGGAGCATATATCTGCTATTACACCTATGAAGTGCTGGGACTGCCTTTTCTGGTATGTCTGCTGGCAGCATATCTGATATCTTTTGCCTTTGGTGCTGTGATTGAACGGCTGATCATCTGCCACCTTTATGGAAAAATGTCGGAGACGCTCCTTGCCACCTTTGCCATATCAATGATCTTAAAGCAGACAGCACTGCTGGCATTCGGGAAATCCTATAAAAAGGTTTCCTATCCCATCCATAAGGAGCTCCATTTCGGAGGTGTTTTTATAGAAGGATATAAGCTGGCTTTGGTGGTGTTAGCCATAGCCGTAATGGCGGCAACGTTATTGCTTCTTCATAAAACGACCATAGGAATGAAGATGCGGGCAACAACACAGAACAGGGCAATGACAGAGTGCCTGGGAATCGATACCCGAAAGGTCGATACAATTACATTTTCCCATGGAATGGGCCTGGCAGGCCTGGCGGGGGCTGCAATTGCGCCCCTGTCCGCCGTAACCTATTCCCTGGGGGACAGCTGGCTGACGAATACTTTTATGAATGTGGTAATGGGAGGCGTGACTTCCTTATTCGGTACCCTTGTATCTTCTGTTATTATTCAGGAATCAATTGCAGTCATCAGCGGATTCAGCAACAGTGTAACGGCACAGATTATCGTGTTAATGCTTGTAATCATTATCGTACGGTTCAAACCGGAAGGTTTATTTACAGCGAAGGGAAGGAGGTAACCTTGAAGAACGTCTTATTAAAATTAAAAGCCATGCCGGTGAACCGGTATATAGACGTAATTATCCTGATTTACCTCCTGCTGTATCCGGCTTTTCATTCGGTCTATTGGGCTTATATTATGTCGGGAATTATGGCATATATGATCTTTGCCTTATCCCTTGACCTCCTATGGGGCTACACCGGATTAATGAGTATGGGCCATGGAGTATTCTTTGGTGCCGGAGGCTACATGATAGGAATTGCCTGTGCCAGGATAAATCAGGCGGAATGGGTCCGGTATAAGAAATTGCCGTGGTTCCTCTCCCTGCTGGGAAATGACCAGGGGGCTTTTTTGATGGCCTTGCTGGTCCCGGGACTCATAGCATTGTTTCTTGGAATCTTTATGTTCACAGGTAAGATACAGGGAATTTTCTTCTCCTTAATTACACTGGCTTTATCGGGAATAGCAGAGCTCTTTGTGATAAATGCCAGTAAATATACCCATGGAGACAGCGGAATTACCATCGTATCCAGGACTGTCCTTTCAAATAACAGTAAACAAAGCCTGCCGGATTTTCAGTATTATTTTATTGTGTTCGGGTTTCTGCTTGCGGTATATCTTCTATGTCTGGGAATATCAAGGTCCCGGACCGGCAAGGTTCTGCAGGCAATACGGGAAAATGAACCGAGGCTGGTATTTTTCGGCTATAATCCGTCCCGGTTCAAAATATTTATTATGGTGCTGTCCGGTATCATAGCAGGGCTGGCAGGCGTGCTGTATGTCAGAGTGCAGGGAAGTATCAATTACACCTCTGTTGGAATAAACCTGTCCACCTTTGTTCTGGTCTGGATAGCAGTGGGAGGTAGAGGAAACCTGACCGGAGCCATGCTGGGAACTCTGCTTCTGCAGATTGCCGAAACAAAATTAAGCTCCTTATTTTCAAATCTGTCTGCGGATTTTGTTCAATACTGGAAGCTTATACTGGGAATTATCATATTATTGACAGTATTTCTAATTCCGAAAGGAATAGTAGGAACAATACTGGATGTCCGGCAAAAGCATCAGGACCACAGGCGGAAGGAACGAATTTTAGCGAAGGAAGGCGGGGGTGAACATGAAGGCTGAGGAGGTACTGCTGGAGACAAGGAATCTTTCCGTAGAGTTCAACGGATTTCGTGCCCTTACCAACATTAATATGAAGGTTCGCCGGGGAGAGCTGCGTGTTATAATCGGACCAAACGGAGCGGGGAAAACAACCTTTATGGACCTGGTCACAGGCAGGACGAAGCCGACAGAAGGCTCCGTCATCTTTGACGGCATAAACATAACGGGCAAAGCCACCGCTGAGATAGCGGGAAAATATAAGATCGGACGTAAGTTCCAGGGGCCAAATGTATTTGACAACATGTCGGTAAAAGAGAATATTGAAATCGCACTGGAAGGTTTTGAGACGCTATTACAATGTATATTGTTTAAGAAGAGCAGAGCCTTTAAGGAACGGGTAAATGAGATTTTAAATAAAATCGACCTCTATGACTACAGGCATTTTGCGGCAGGTGACCTTTCCCATGGACAAAGGCAGTGGCTGGAGATGGGGATGGTCATTGCACAGAATCCCAAATTGATTATTCTGGATGAGCCTACGGCCGGAATGACGGCGAGGGAGACTTACAAGACCGGTGAGATGATTAAAAAGCTTCAGGGGGAGCATACCATTATTGTAGTGGAGCATGACATGGATTTTGTCCGCCAGGTGGCAGAATATGTGACGGTCTTAAACTATGGGGAACTGCTGGCAGAGGGAACCATGGAAGAAATTCAGGAAAACCAAGAGGTAATTGCCGTATATTTGAAAGAGGACTGAGGTGATGGAATGTTTATAGCAGAGAATGTTCAGGTTAGTTATGGAAAAAGCAGAGTAATAAATGGTCTGTCATTGCATGTGAAGGAAGGCAGCCGGACAGCTATCCTTGGACGGAACGGCGTAGGAAAAACAACATTCCTGAAAAGTGCCATAGGAATTCTGCCCATTTCCTCCGGCAGCCTCCGGTTTAACGGAGAGGATATCACGAAAAGGAAGACCTTTAAGCGCTCGGAGGCCGGATTAGGATATGTCCCCCAGGGCAGGGAAATCATTCCCATGCTGACGGTGAAGGAAAATCTGGAATTGGGTGCACTGGGGCACAAAGGAATTCATATTGACAGCCGTATGGAATGGGTGCTGGAATATTTTCCGGCACTTAAGGTCCATATGAGCCGTAACGGCGGTGTTTTATCAGGCGGACTGCAGCAGCAGCTGGCTCTGGCCCGCTGCCTTATGGGAAAGCCCAGGATGATGCTGTTGGATGAGCCAACCGAAGGAATCCAGCCCAATGTCGTTATAGAAATTGCAGATACACTGAAAAAGATAGCAGTGGAGACAGGGATAACAATTGCCGTTGTGGAACAAAATCTGAAATTTGCCAGACGCCTGGCAGATAATTATGTAATTATGCAAAAGGGAATTATTGTGTCAGAGGGAAGGATGATTGACCTTTCAGAGGATGTCATAAAGCAGTATTTATCCGTATAACAGGAAAGAAGGGAATACTGCTTGACGATTAAGCTGATTTATAATATAATACGGTTATTAAAAAACGAGGTGCCATGATGTTTCATTTATCTTGCTGAATTTCATAAAGCATAATTTTAAAGCAGCAGTTAAATCTGCCGCGGTATTATTATGTCAAGCAGGAAAGTGATGTAATCAGGATATTCCTCCATCATTGTCAGGATATTTGTATGACAGGATGCAGCTGTAATTACGAGCGGTAAGAATAACTTTCTTGCGGCTCTTTTTTTGCGTGGTTCTATTGAGGGAGGTGCTGAATTTGAGAAACGTAAATTGTAAATAAGAACGATATTTTATTAAGAAAAGCGGTGATGAAATAATGTATAAATTGGATTATATCGTGACACATGACAGACTCCATGCAAAGCCAGAGGTTTCAGGCGACATTTGCATGGAATAATTCAGTCGCCGGTCATGCTGGCTTTGCTTCTTGATTGCAAATACAAGGAGGGAAGTCCACATGAAACAGATAGAATCGAAATATTATAAAATGAGTCAGATAATATCGGCTTTAAATTTACCGGATTACCGGTATGAGCAGGTTATAAAAGCAATTTTCACACAGCGTATAGAGCAGTTTTCCAAGATGCACCTTCTGCCAGGGAACTTACGGGAGGTTCTTATTCAGGAATTCGGAGACCAGGTGAATAGTATAGTTCCTATTGTATCCAAGGACAGCAGGCAGGCCAATAAGCTGCTGTTTCAGCTGTCAGACGGTGAAAGGATAGAAGCGATCGGACTGCATTATAAACAGGGCTGGGAATCCTTTTGTATTTCTTCCCAATGCGGCTGCGGATTTGGCTGCGGTTTTTGTGCCACTGGGACAGCCGGGCTAAAGCGCAATCTGACAGCGGATGAAATAACGGACCAGCTGCTGTATTTTACTATGAAGGGGCATAAGCTGGACAGCATATCCTTTATGGGAATGGGAGAAGCCTTTGCAAATCCCCATTTATTTGATGCTCTTTCCATTCTGACAGATACGGCTTTGTTTAACCTAAGCCAGAGGAGGATTACCATATCAACCATTGGCATTATACCGGGAATTCAAAGGCTTACACAGGATTTTCCCCAGGTTAATCTGGCTTTCTCCCTTCATTCGCCCTTTGAAGAGCAAAGAAGTGAATTGATGCCGGTTAATAAGCGTTACCCGCTGGGGGAGGTAATGGAGACCCTGGATGAACACATTAAACGCACCGGACGGAGGGTTTTTATTGCCTATATTCTGCTGAAGGGAGTCAATGATTCGAAAAAGCATGCGCTGGCTGTTGCACAGATGCTCCATGGCAGAGGTTCCTGGAAGCATTTATACCATGTTGATTTGATACCTTATAATGCTACCGATAAAACCTTCCGGCATTTTGATATCTCGGACAGGAAAAGTATAAATGAATTTCAGGATATATTAAAGAAATCGGGTATCCATACAACGGTGAGAACCCAATTCGGCGGGGATATCAGTGCGGCTTGCGGGCAGTTATATTGCTGAGAGGGCATAAATCACCAGGAACTTTAAAAGCATTCTGCCATTTGTTAATGGCAGGATGCTTTTTTTCTTTCGATATGTTAGTATGTTTAATGATTTCCGTAAATTTGTATTTTAAATGAACCGCTTCTGCTTTCATTACAATAAGTAGGTAAGAAGGTCGATACAAAATGTTTGGCGGCCCGGAGAGAGGAGAGCAGATATGACGATGGAGGAATTGAATCATCTAATTTCGGAACATGGAAAGCATGTTTACAGTTTCTGCTATAATCTGACCGGAAACAGCATGGACGCTGACGATTTGTATCAGGATACCATCTTAAAAGCTGTTGAGTTAAGCCACAGACTTAACAGCAGTGGCAACCCCAAAAGTTTTCTTATGGGTATCTCGGTGAAAATCTGGCAAAATCACAAAAGGAAGTATGCTATCAGACAAAAAATAGCCGGTCTGGAAGAATATGATGACAACCTTATGGAGTGTGCGGAAAGTATGGATAACCAGCCCGAAGCAGAAGTTCTCCGGAAAGAAACCATCTATGCGGTAAGGACGGGAATAAAGCAGCTCCCCGATAGACTGCAGATGGTTCTGTATATGTATTATACCGCTGAAATGTCTGTGGAGGACATAGCAAAAGCGCTACATATTCCAAAGGGAACCGTAAAGAGCAGACTTCATAAGGGAAGGAACTTATTGAAGCAATACCTGGAGGTGTGGGATAATGAATGATATTGAAAAAATCCTGAAGACAGCTCTTTCTCCGAACAGATACCCTTCCGAAGAATTAAACAGCAAGATAGTGAAGGAGTTAAAGGAGAGTGGCAATATGAACACAGGAAAAAGAAAATTAATGATAGCAGCTGTTATTGTAATGGTAATATTGATCTTACCGGCAACAGTGTATGCGGCATACCAATATTTAATGCCAAAGGAAGCGGCCAGAGAAATGCAGGATAACCGACTGAGTGAAGCATTTAAGGAAGAGGGAAAGGATGTTTTAAAGACGGTCACAGATGGTTCCTATACCGTGACTTATCTTGGACATGTAACAGGAGAATCCATAAGTGAAAGGACCGGCTCGGCCTGGGAACTGTTCCCTGACAGGATGTATGTAGCTGTTGCAGTCGAAAGGACGGATGGCACGGCCATAAAGGACGGAGACGGGCATAGTATATTTGTAACACCATTGGTACAGGGGCTGACGCCCTGGAAATATAATATCGTTACAATGAATGGCAGTTACATGGAGAAAATCATAGGCGGAGTACTTTACCGTATTACAGAATGCGATAATATTGAGGTATTTGCAGATAAAAAGCTTTACCTGGCAGTATCCGATACCCCCTTTTTCAGTACGGAAGCCTTTAATTATGATGAGAATACCGGAGAAATCAGCGCAAATGAAGCTTATAAGGGCACAAATGTCTTATTTGATATGAAGCTGGATTCTTCCAAAGCAGATGCTAAAAAGGCTGAAGCCTATTTAAAAGAGCTGGAGAAGGAATGGAATTCCGATACGGAATCCGGCAATACAGACAAGGACCAGAAAAAAACGGAAGCAGATAAAACGGACTCCGAGAAGACTCCGAGAATTGAGCAGGAAAAAAATTCTGATTAGGAAAAAAGCCCAGAGTATTTGGATTGCGCTGTCGGTAGAGTAAGGCAGCGCACTGTACCAGAGAGTTTTAAAATTGTAATAGCAAGGAACCTTATTTAGTCATTTTTATCAACAAGGTATGGAAGGAAAATGTTAACTTCATTTTGGCAGAGCGGTACTGAAAAAAATGTAATGGAAACGCTTTCACCATAAAAGACCCGCAGGCGCCGGTAAATATTATTTAAGCCCACATGGTTGGAATCCGGGGCGGGCATCTGATACAGGGAAGCCTTTGCCTTTTCCATATCAATACCAACACCGTTATCAGTCACCGTAATAATCACCTGATTCTCTTTTAATTGAACACGGACTTCTATAAAAGGAGCAAATATATTCTGTTTCATGCCATTTTTCTGGAAGCCGTGTTTGATTGAATTCTCAATTAGAGGCTGAAGAATTAATTTTAATATTTTATATTCTTTTAACCCATCATCCACATAGGAACGGAATTCTATTTTCTGATTGGACATATGATTCATTAATTTCATATATTGTCCGGCATGAGTTAATTCCAGATGTAATGGAATTAAATTATTGCCGTAGTTCAGTCCGATTCTTAAAAATCTGCCAAGGCTTTCAATCATGGCAGCAGCTTCCTCTGTATGGCTGTTTAATATTTCAAAATGAATGCATTCAAGCGTATTATATAAAAAATGAGGATTTATCTGATCAGATAAAAGGTTTATTTCCGCTGCTGCCTGTGACTGGGCATCCTCTTTGATGATTACTATCTGCTGTTGGATGGTATCATACATTTCATTGATGGAATGATTTAGTATACCAACTTCATCATGGTATTTCGGTAATAGCTTTGTCTCGTATTTGCCTTCCTGTATGCTTTCCACAACATGAACCAGGGAGTTTATGGGATGGGAAATAAACTTTGACAGAACAATGGACAGAAATATGGAAACCAGGGAACAGAGAAGCCAGGAGATTAGTATAAATGACCGTATGGAGGTCAGGTCTGACAGCAGATCCTTTTTTAAAGCAATGCTCACCAGCTTCATATTGTTAAAATCCAGGCTGCTGCCGGAAACCATATAAGTATCGTGATTCATTTTTTCATCAAAAGTAACCGCGTCCTTGGATTTGCTTATTTTATCCAATATAGCATCCTGTTTCGCCAGTTTATAGGAGGAATAGCCTTCCGGTATGCTTAACGGAAGTCCTTTGCAGTCAGCCAAATATAGTACGGAGCCTTTATTATTATTAATATGGTTAAAGTATTGGTTTATTTTATTCAAATCCAGTAATATTACAAAAACTACTGTGGAATTTTTGGGGGAATCGGAAACCATACAGATATTCATTCTGGTTTCATAGGAAATGGGTATTACAAGGGGAAGTACGTTAGTATCATGAGTTACCGGACTTTTTTTTACCGGCAGAAGTGTGATACCATTTACAGTTGATAAATCCCAATTAAAATAGTTCGTTGTATCATAATTTAAACCCAAATCGGCAGAACTGTAGAACTTACCGTATTTGTCTATGAAAAATGCACTGCTGATATAGTCATGGCTTTGCATCAGGTTAGCAAAATCGTTATCCAGGCTTACATAATTATAGATATATCTGTCCAGGCTGCCGCTGTCAATATCTTTTAAGGTTTTTACTACTTTTGCATTGGACAAAAAGCGGGAAGTAGAGGATAAAATTAAATTAAACTCGGAGCTTAAGGCTTTTGAAGCTATTTTTAAGGTATGGTTTGCATTGCTTTTTGTCTGGTTTTCCAGACGGTTTGAAAAATAATTATAAGAAAGAAAACTGACTGACAATAAAGCAATCGTTGTAATAGATAACATACATATTAAAACTTTATATTTAATCTTTAAGTTATTGATAAAACAGATAAATTTATTCATATCAGCTCCTGCTTTAATGGTATTTTTGCTGGTATTCCGAGGGAGTCAGGCCGGTTTCTTTTTTGAAAGCACGGTTAAAGGTCCGGTAATCGTCATACCCTAACATGGAGGATAATTCACTGATTAGAATATTGGAGGTTTTCAGATGTTCCTTTGCCTTTTCAATTTTTAACGTCTGGATATAACTTTTGAAATTGTTATTCGTTTTTTTCTTAAAATAAAAGGTGAAATAATTTTCACTTAAACCGACATGGACAGCTACGTTTTCAGCTTTAATTTTATTATATAGGTTTTCTTTTATATAAGCCTTAGCCTTTTGAATAATGGGGTCCTTTTTATCCAGGCAATTTTGATTCATGTATTGGGAATAAGTATTAAATTTATTGGTGATCCATTCCCTGATTTCCCTGAAAGACTGCAGTCTATTAATCTCTTCATAAGGAACATCGGTATATAGCCGGTTGATTTCATCATAATAACCAAGAAGGCCGTTTTGTACGTCAATAACAAGAAAAATGCACATTCCTCTGATATAATTAGGAGGGGGTATTTCTACATAAAACAGGGAATGGAAAAATTGATGCAAAAGCCGGTCAATTGCCGGCAGGTCGGAACGGAAGATGGCATCGGCCAATTCCTGATTGGTTTTGGTATCCGGTGTAATAACAGGTGTTGGTTCCCTGGATATGATAGAGCTGTCAAAAATTCTTTGCCGGGTCTGATACAGCCTGTAGGAAAGCGCTTCCAGGGCGCAGAAAAAGGAGGCCTGGGTATTTAGCAGGTTAGGAGCGGCGTCTCCGATTCCGATACTGATATTTATATCGGTATCTCGCTTAAGTGATTCTATGATATTGCTGCATATTTTTTTAAAAATTTCCATTTCGGAGGTTTTATTACCGGAGGTATTTATTATTACAGCCAAAGTGCCCGCATCCCTAAAAAAAACAGCGCAGGAGTAACCGTTGAAGCTGTCTTCCACTGTCTGGCGGATGTATTTCTGGAACCCGAGGCTGTCCTGAACCGGAATACTGTCATAGGAAAATACCAGAACACGGTTAAAAGTATTTTGGATGGAAAGTTTTAAGTTCTTAAGCTGTTCATCAATTTCAGCTTCATTCTTGTATTCGTTATCCAATAATCTGATACAGAAGTGGTCTTTCAAAGCCTGATTTTGTTTTTGAAGCTGCTGCCTGGTATTCATTAAATTCTGGCTATTTTGAATCTCGGTTAAAGTTGCGTCTCTTAAATTTATAACTTCCTTTATTAGTTCTTCGATTTGTATTGGTTTTAATAAATAGGAAAACACCTGGTATTTTATTGCGGTTTGGGCATACTTGAAATCATTGTATCCGCTTATTATGATAAATTTGCTGGAAATTTCCTCTTCCTTTATGTGTCGGATTAATTCAAGGCCGTCGCAGTTTGGCATACGGATATCCGTTATAATAATGTGGGGGTTAAACTGGTGAACCATATGGAGGGCCTCATATCCGTCAGAGGCAGCACCGATGACTTTAATTCCGTATTCTTCCCATTCAATGGCATTCGCCAGTCCGTTTCTTATTGCAGGTTCGTCATCAACAATTAAAAGAGATAGGGTATTATCCATAAGTACCACCTGTTCCTATAAATTTACCAATAACCATTGTTAAATATGCCATAATATCTTGAGGTTAAGTATAGCAAATTATCGAATACTGTCAATAGAATCTACAATTTTTATCAAAATAAAAGAAAACATCACATAATGCGTAGAAAACGGTATATTGGGATCGTGAATTCGCTGATATAATCAATTTATAAAAAACAGGAGGTAGATTATGAGAAAAATGAAAAAGCTACTTGCATTTGTATTATCAATTACCATGTTATTATCCCTGGCAGGGTGCAGCTCCACGGATAAAAACAAAAGTGGAACCGGAAATTCCGGCAGCAGCGGGCAGGAAGGAAAAACGGCAGGGGATACCGGGAGTGGCAATGCGGGGAATGCCGATAAAACGGTAGTAACGGTTTGGTCCAATAACCGTCATGACCAGAGCTATATGGAGAAAATGATTGAGGAATTTAATAAGACCAACACCTTAGGAATTGAGATTAAATATGTTATCCAGACAGATAACTATGTTAATATGCTGACAATAGCGTCCACTTCCGGACAATCACCGGATATATTTGCAATTTCCGGGTCGGATGAAATTGATTTACAATCTTTTGTGGATTCCGGAATTGTTGCTCCCATCAATGAATATTTAACCGATACCTTTAAAACGGTAAATGAAGTGGACAAGGTTCAATATGAAGGACTGAATGTAATCGGAGACAAGATTTACTGGGTGCCTACCGGTATGAGAAGTGGTTCCAGGTTGATTTACAATACGGAATTGTTCAAAAATGCCGGAGTGAATCCGCCGAAAACTGTGGACGAGCTGGTTACTGACGCGGCAGCTATAACAAAAGCCGGCAAAGGAAAATCCTATGGGGTTATTTTCCCGGGACAAAGTTCTCCTTTCAGCCGCTGGTTAGAGGGGATTGCACAGATGAGCGGCGTAACTGCTTATGATTATGTTAAAGGTGAATTTAATTTCGACAACTTTAAACCAATCGTTCAGGCAGTTAGAAAAATGTTTGATGAGGGGAGCACCTTCCCGGGAACAGCCAGCATGAAAATCGACCCCATCAGAGCACAGTTTGCAGAAGGCAACGTAGGTATTCATGGCAATGCTTCACAGGAAGCAGGAGTATTAACCGAACAATTCCCTATGAAGGGAGAATGGGCGGTCGCGGACCTTCCTACCTATACCGGTGAAGTAAAAGGTGCCCTGGCTATAACACCTAATTTTGGATGGGCATTGTCAAGCCAGGCAAAAGATGCACAAAAGGCTATGAGTGTTATTGATTATTTTGGTTCGGAAGAATTCTTAAAAGGTTATCTGGAAGGCGGATATTCCTTACCGATTTCCTCCTACATGAAAGATAAAATTGATACAGCAAAAGTCGGACGTATGGCTGATTTCTCCTTAAAAGAGTATGAAGATGTTTATCCTACGGTTCCGGCAGTTACACCGGAAGGAGTGAATTACCAGGATGCCTTATGGAATGCCTGCTTACCCGACGGACTTGACATTGATGAAACCATTGCAGCTTTAAATAAAACATATAACAAAGCTTTAGATAAAGCAATATCCATGGGTAAAGTAAAACGATTAGTGGTAGAAGGCTATGATCCCCTTCATCCAAGCAAGGGAACCTGTACCTATTTAACAAAATAAAAATGATTGAATGAGTTAAGAAAAGCTGTTTACGTTTCATCCGGTATTCTGCGGGAGGCCGTAATCAGCTTTTCTATACAACTATAAAGAGGTGTCTTGATGAAAAAAACAAAAGGGAAAGGACTTGCCGTACAGAATAAAAAGAATTTCCGTGAAAGAGTTAGGGATGCGAAAAGCAAAGGCTCATTTAGTGTGTTTTTCATGATGTTACCATCCGTGTTTCTGCTGTGCGTCGTATCGGTCTATCCATTTCTGTGGTTATTTAAATATGTATTTTACGATTACAATGGATTCAAAGCATACTTTACAGGCCTTGATAACTTTAAAAGAGTATTGAATGACAGCATTTATTGGGACAGTGTCTTACATACCTTTGAATATTCGATTTTAAAACTGATTATTATACTTCCCTTGTCACTGATTGTGGCTGTATTGCTTTCCAATAAGTTCAAAGGAAGTAATTTTTATAGAGGAGTCTACTTTTTACCGACGGTTATCAGTGCAGCAGTCTATAGCTTGATTTTTTATTTTATTTTTGCTTCTTATAATGGAGTGCTCAATGGAATATTAAGTACAATCGGTGTCATCCATCGGCCCATTGACTGGCTGGGCAGTTCTAAAACAGCCATGAATTCCATTGTTGTTGTAGCCGTATGGGGCGGTTTCGGTAACTATATGATTTTATTCATGTCGGGCTTAAGCAGCATTTCAGAGGATGTTTATGAAAGTGCCAGGATTGACGGGGCAAACCGGCTAGCTATCTTTTTCAGGATTACGCTGCCGCTTTTAGGGCCAATGCTGAAAGTAATATTAATGCTGGCAATTACGACAGCTTTAAAGGATTATGAATCTATTTTAGTATTGACCGGCGGCGGACCCAATAACAGAACACAGGTTATGTTCAGCTATATTTATACCCTGTGTTTCGGAAATGATTCCATGAGCACCTCCATACAAATTGGGTATGGTGCGGTGTTAAGTATTATATCCGCACTGATCATTGGTATCATTACGGTGGCTTATTTAAGATTGAGCAAAAAATTGGATGATATGTTTTAAACAATGAAAGAAATAAAACGTAGGAATCCGGTTGAAGGAAAATATAAAAGAAAGGAAAGCCACATTGGATTCTTTCAGCTTTTTTGTGGCAATATTACATCCTTTTACGGATGTAATATTTATTGGGCAGCAGCCCAATGGGTGAAAATATGGCTCGGAAAAAATCCGGTGCAGTGAAATCCACTGCAACTAAGATACAGAATTTATTGATACAGATATTTCTCATTTTTGTTATGATGCTGACAATTTATCCAATTTTATATGTAATTCTGGGTTCCTTTAAGGGTAACCAGGAACTGCTTCTTGGAGGGATTAATTTAATACCGAGGAAATTTATTATAAGCAATTATACGGAAGCATGGACACTGGGTAATTTTGGAGTTTATACCGTTAACAGTATTGTACTGAGTATAAGCATTATGGTTTTAACGCTGGTAATTACCAGTATGGCAGGGTATTGCCTTGCAAGGAAGAAGTTTTGGGGAAGCAGTGTAATCTATGGATTATTATTGATCTTTATGTTTATTAACGTGGGCAGTGTTTCCCTTAGGCCGCTTTTTGAGTTATCGGTTAAGGTGGGAATGAATAAATCCCTGCTGTCCGTAATTTTAATTTCAACGGGTACTGCCCAGGCAGCCAATATCTTTTTAATCCGGGGATTTATGAATTCCATTCCCAAAGAACTGGATGAAGCGGCAAAGATTGACGGCTGTACCTTTTTTCAGATTTATTGCAGGATTATACTTCCTGTTTTAAAGCCAATCCTTGCAACCGTAGGCCTTCTCTCTTTTCGGAGCGGTTGGAATGAATACATCCTTCCCCTGGTTTTTACCATGTCAAATGAAAAATTAAGGCCTTTAACCGTTGGCGTTGTCCAGCTCCGTAATGCGGGAGATGGGGCGGCAGCCTGGAATATCATGTTTGCAGGGTCTACCATAGCAATTGTTCCTATTATCGTCATTTATATGTTCTTCAGCAAACATTTTATGGAGGGAATGACCTCAGGAGCTGTGAAAGGCTAAGACTATAAAGGTCAGACCATAAGGGAAAGGATTCATTATGAAACTGAACAGACAGGGTTTTATAACCCATTATTTAATCTCCGGGCCAAAAGAAGTCCCTTTTATTGACCATACTTCCGACGGGAACCAGTTAAAGTATGAGAAGTATTTAAGGTCCATCGTAACGGACTTTAAAAAGGAATGCCCCAAAGAAGAGGCCGGGATGGACACGGACAGTGAGCTTTCACTTCCCTGGGAATACTATTATTCCTATGGAAACTGGTTTGTTGATAAAAGTTCCTTTTATTCTTCCTTAACTAAGATTGATCTGGTTGCAGCAGTTCATCTGGCAACGGAAGAAGAAATAACCGTTGCTGCCTATTTATGGAGTTATGCCGCGGTTCAGGTCTGGTTAAATGACAGCCTGGCTGCCGAATTAAAAGAACCGGTATATAAACCTGTTAATAGGGCGGATATGAAACTGAAACTGAATAAGGGCATAAACCGGATTTATATCCGTATGCAGAATCTGGGGGTCAGGGATACCCGTAATATCTTTGGAATTCAGATTTTAGAACGGACAGAACAAATAAGAGTGGAGCTTCCGGATTCCTTAATGACAAAACCTTTCCTTGGGGCGGAACAATGGCTGTCTGAAATCACATTGAGCGGCCGCAGGCTTTTATTCCCTTACAAAGCCATGCCGGGTACTTCAATAGGTTATGATTCCAAAAGTCCGGATGTTACGTTAGGGGATAAAAGAGTTGCATATGAAGATATCTCCGGGTTAGATGAGCTGGAGCTGAAAAAAGACAATCCATATGTGATTATAACTGTTCCTGTATCCGGGAAAAAACTCAGCCGGAAGTTTGAAATCCTTTGTGATATAAAGCCCCTTTACCTGAATAAAGATAACTTTGAAGAAAATATGGAGGAAATATACCGGCGTATTTCTGAAGTGGTTAAGCTGGATCGGGGAGAAAATATCGGATTTTCCATGTTTAATATATTGGCAAGGCATGCTGTAAACCGTATCCGTGAGGATGATGACGGTAATATTTATGAAACCCTGGCTCAGATTGAAAGCCGTATGGACTGTGCCGACTTTCTGGTATGCTCTTTCATCCGGTATATAAAAAATTATGAAATATCCCCGGAACTGCAGAAACGGGCTAAGGAGGTGCTGTTAAATTTCAGATACTGGATGGATGAAACAGGGTCCGATGCCATGTGTTTCTGGAGTGAAAACCATTCTCTGATGTTTTATGTCAGTGCCATGAATGCGGGAGAAATGTACCCGGACGAAATATTTACCAGGTCAGGGCTTACCGGAAGGAAATTGTATGAACAAAACCGCAGAAAAGTGATGGAGTGGATAGAGGATGTTGAAAAGTATGGATTTGAAGAATTTTTAAGCGGAATCTATATGTGTATTACCTTTATCGCCTTACTGAATGTCATTGATTTTACGGAGGACGCCATATCAAAACGTGCCGCGGCCCTTGTTGATAAGATTTTTTATATGCTATCCATCCATACCTTTAAAGGCTCTGTAATTGCTCCCCAGGGAAGGGTTTACAGGGACGTAATATATCCTTTTATGCAGGGTCTGCAGTCCTTGATCAATATGCTGAATCCCAAAAACCCCTATTCTTATGGGGAAGGCTGGCTGGGTTTTTATGCCACCAGTAAGTACCAGCTGCCTTTTCATATGGTTCCTCTTATGGATAACCCGGTAAAAACAGAGTATAAGACCGGCAATGCTTTGATCCGTTTAAATAAGACCAGGAATTATATACTTACTTCCGTCCAGTCGCCCAGGGAGGACGGATTCAAACGATGGGAGAATGTAAGCTTTCTGCAGGAATGTGATACAGGGTCCCATGAATACATTAAATCCTTAAATGAAAGGTTTCATGGTACTACCTGCTTTAAACCGGGGGTCTACGGCTATCAGCAGCATATGTGGAGCGCCGCACTAAGCCCGGATACGCTGGTATTTGTCAATCATCCCGGCGGTCCCTGTGATGAAAGCTCTCTTCGTCCGGGGTATTGGTTTGGCAATGGGGTCATGCCCGCAGTCAAGCAGATTGATCAGGCTATAGCCTCCATTTATGTGATTCCTGAGGAGCATCCCATTGATTTTACCCATATCCATTGGGCAAGCTGCAGATTTGAGGAAATGAAAGAGGAAAATGACTGGCTGATTGGGAAAAAAGGGGATGGATATCTTGGAATCTGGAGCAGCGGTATAAAAGAACCCTACAACGACCAGTTATTTGACGCGGAATACCGTATTTACAATAGAAAAGCTGCCTATTTTTGTGTTTGCAGCGACACCGGGGAATGTGGGGATTTAGAAGGTTTCTACCAGTTCTGTTTATCCTTTCAGCCGGTTTTTCATATGGATACACTGGTATTAACTGCTAAAGAGGATTTTGTGTTAAAGTATGAAAAGGCGGAGGATCAAACCCAGTTTATATAGTGGAATTGAAAGAAAGGTAAGGAATTATGGCGTACATGATGTACTTAGGCAATACAGCAAGGATACCGGATAATGCCTGTATTTACACCTGCCTATAAAAACAGGGACAGGCGGTAAAGGCAGAGCAAAGTTGCTGTAGCATCTTTCTTTCTACAGTATCACAAGGAAGAACTGGACAGGTAAGGGAGAATAATATGATAACAAAAGAAAAGGATTTAAACAGTTATCGGTTGGAAAATGAGGTATTCAATATTTGGATCAATGCAGAGGACGGTATGAATTTATACCGTTTATGCTATAAAAATATGGAAGTGGTATCTTATCAAAAGGAGAGACAGGAAGCCGGTAAAACCTATGGTATTCCAATCCTTTTCCCTACGCCCAACCGTACAAAAAATTCCATCTTCACCTTCGAAGGGAAGGAATATCCGGCGAAAATGCATGGCATGGCAAGGAATGCTCCTTTCCTGGTTACAGAAACCGGTGAAAAGGAAATAAAATCTTATATTACGGGTTGTTTAAAAATCACAGAAAAAAATCCCTTGTTTAAGGAGTATCCTTTTTTGTGTACCTTAAATATAAGGATTTCTATAACCGGACAAGAGCTTCATTATAGTTACGAAGTTATAAATGATGGTTTCAGCAATATGCCCTTTGGATTTGGACTTCATCCCTTTTTTAACCGGTTATCAGACTCCGAAACAATCAGTATTCAGGGAGGAATGGTAATGGAAAGAGACAAACAAATGCTGCCAACAGGCAGGCTGGTACCTGCAGCCAATACACCGTATGACTTAACCGAAGGGAAACAAGTAAATAAGCTTGAGCTGGATGATGTGTATACCGGATTATTGGGAGAGAAAAAGGCAGTTATTGAATATCCTGATTTTAAAGTTGATATAAAGACGGATTCTTCTTTTTCCCATATGGTCGTATATACTCCCCAGACGGAGAAGTTTTTTTGTGTGGAGCCACAGACCTGCTCCACAGATGCCATTAACCTGTATGACCGGGGGGAAAAGGAGTTATCAGGGCTGACCGTATTATCACCGGGTGAAAGAAAAAAAGGCTGGGTTGTCTTTCATTTTAGCTGAAAGTTCATGAAAGACTTTTACAATTTGAGAAAGTAGTATCATAAAATGGAAATCAATATAGATTTAACAGTCCATAAACTACAAAAACAGATACGCGCTTTATACGCAGACAGGAGAAGAAAATGTTCATATATAATAAGGATGTAATCGCAAAAGATTGCGAGCCAGGTGTGAAAAGAAAGATATTATCCTATTCAGAAGAATTAATGATGTGTGAGATTACTTTTGAAAAAGGAGCCTGCGGCTATACTCATTCCCATCCCCATCTTCAGATTACCTATATTGTAAAGGGAAGTTTTGAATTTACCATTGACGGAGAGAAAAAAATCGTTAAAGCAGGGGACAGTTTGTTTATGCCGGCAAACAGTGTCCATGGAACAGTTGCATTAGAGGATGGAATGTTAGTGGATGTATTTAATCCCATGAGAAAAGATTTTTTGATATAAGGAAAAAAGCGTGTATGGTGCGCAGAGGGGAGCAATATGAAATATAGAGTAGGAATCGACTTAGGCGGAACCAATATTGCGGCGGGTATTGTAGACGAAAGCTGCGGAATCGTTTCAAAAGGCTCCGTTCCAACCAATCAAAAAGGTTCTTCGGAAGAAATCATATCTGATATTGTACAGCTGGTTTTGCAGCTGCTGGAAGAAAGGGACCTCACTATGGATGAGGTGCAATCCATCGGCATTGGTGTTCCCGGAACGGCCAACAAGGAGAATGGCTTTATTGAATATGCCAATAACCTGCCTTTTTCCCATGTCCCATTTGCCAGGTTACTGGAAGAGAAATTGCATAAGAAGACATTTTTTGATAATGACGGAAATGCCGCGGCCTGGGGAGAATTTATAGCAGGAGCAGGAAGAGGGAAAGACTGTGACTCCCTTATTGCCGTCACCTTAGGAACCGGTGTGGGCGGAGGTATTATTGTAAATAGATCCATTTACAGAGGCACCAATTACAGTGCGGCAGAGTTTGGACATATGGTGATAGATTACAAGGGGATTCCCTGCAATTGCGGAAGAAATGGATGTTATGAAGTATATGCATCTGCAACCGCCTTAATAAACCAGGCAAGGGAAGCGATGAACCGGAATAAAAACAGTGCTTTGTGGAAATTATGCGGGGAAGACATAAGCCAGGTGGATGGAAAAATCATTTTCAAAGGGGTGCACCTTAAGGACATAACCGCAAGGCAGGTTGCAAAGAATTATATTGATTACCTTGCCGTGGGAATTACCAATATGATTAATCTCTTCCAGCCCGATATTCTCTGTATTGGCGGAGGTATCAGCGCGGCGGGCAGCCTGTTTTTAGAGCCTTTAAAAAATGCTGTTTTTAGCCAGGTATATTCCTGTACCTCACAAAAGCAAACAGATTTGGTAATAGCAGAATTGGGAAATGATGCCGGTATTATCGGGGCAGCTTTTTTAGAGTGTTAACTGGATTCATGTTGGTAAATAATCTGGCGGATTTGTGCCTTTGGAATTGGCACAAATCCGGTAGAACTATTTCTTAACAGTCAGACTTTGATATACTTCGTTAACGTTAGTATCAAATTCATTTAATTTCTTTTGTATTCTTGCATAGGTTGCTAAGGCATCCAGAATTCGTTTCTGGTCCTGGGCACTGAACATCCCGATAGCTCTTGCCAGTTCATCAATATTATTGACATTTACTTTTAAAGTGCCGCCCATGGATAAAGGGATTTTTAAAATCTTGGAATCATCACTGGTATCGCCCAAAGATAATGTATTGCGCTTGGCATCCCATTGAAAGGTAACTCCGTTATAATGAATCAATCCCGTATCATCCGCCAACTCCCCATAGGGTGATGTTTTGGATTGGGATACCGGGGACTTGCCTGCAGCAGATGCTTTATCACTGTTTACGGAGTCCTTATTCCTGTTTTCAGATAAGATGTCCTCAAAAGAAAGAGGGCTTGCCCAGGAATTCTCTTTTACTGGTTCTTTTTGATTAAGGAAAGAACCAGCTGACTGGATATCGGAAATACTGTTCGATAGTTGCTTTGTTACATTCATTATACACTTTCTCCCTTTTGATTTATGATTTTGAATGGAGCAGTAAAAAACGCAAAAAAAGGTATAGCTAATGTTACATTAACGATACCTTCCGTGGTCTTAAAAAAATCCATCCAATAATTTCTATATATTATATCGTCTTATCAAAAATTTTCTTAATGCTTTCCCTGAATTTTATTAATCCTAATGTGTTATCAGCTTTGATTTTATTAGAAATTAGCTTAACGATTAGCATTTTGTAAACATTTAATTAAGTAAAAATAGTATAAATGCAGATTCAAATGATTTGAATTTGGTTAGTTAATATCAGCTTTTATCCATGTATACTTGGTGTGTAAAAATGTAATAAAGCAACTTTTACAGAGCTGAATGTATTTTTATACCCATAGAACTAAACAAAAAGCAAGTATAAAAATAAAAATCAAAAGAAAATAGTAAATAACATAGTAAATAACAATTAACAAAGAAAAGAACTATTAACAAATAACAAAGAACAATTAGCAAAGAACAATTGACAAAACAAATAACTAAAATCAATGGTTATAGAATAACTATAATTTACTTAATAACATTGCAAAAATTAAATTAAATATGAACTCAAAAAGATAAAATCATTGGTCGCATATCTTGAGAATTTATATATAATCAACAAGCTATTACTGGGTATTGTTGCAATGCTGTGCATTTCAAGTAAAAAATGCATAAAAAAAATAAAAATAAATTAAAATATTGACTAAATTGACCATGTCTGCTATTCTTTTTGTAAGCTAATTTAATTACTAAAATTTAGCTAAAAACTAAATAAAAAGGGGAAAAAAGATGAGAAAGCGAATAATGAAAACGCTGGCCTTTACATTGGCAGCGGCCCTGGTTGTCACTTCAGCCAATTTGGCAGGTTTTGTTCCGGCTTCCTCTGTAATTGCGGCGGAGGAGAAGATTGATGTCTCTAATGACTATACCTTCGATTCGTCCAGTACTTGGGACAATAACAGCGGAAAAGAAAACAATATTGGATTGACAACTACAGTTATTCCTGCAGTCGGGACAACTCTTATCATGGATATTTTATTGCCGGATAAGGGGAATGCACCTGATTTTTCCGGTATTTTGAAGCCGGTAGGTGTACTGAGGATTGGTTCCAATTGGAATTGGGTCCAGTCAAATACAATTCCCGAGTTGAAAGCAACGGACTTTACAGAAAAGGTTACAATTGAGGGGACAGCTTATTATAAAAAGTCTGTAAGTATTCCATTTGGAGAAACGGTAGGAGCAAATGTCGGCGGTGCTTGGAATGGAAATGCTGCTTTTGCCCAGGCTGTAACGGACCTGGTGAATCAGGTTACGGTACAGTTCACCGGTTATCTATGTAATTATTCCGGTACCATCAGTGTGGCCAATGCCCATTTAATTAATGTGGAAGGCAATGGTGGTGCTACTTCTGATGTAGCGAAGGAATGGAACTTCGATGAGGGGATCGGAGGCTGGGAATACACAGATTGGGATTGGCAATATTCAGGTAAAGCCAATACTTCCGTGGCACATGACAATGGTATGCTGAAGGTGAATGTTGATTACAGTGCGGACGGAGCTTACAGCTGGAGCCAGATGGCTGTAAGGGAATGGGGGGATTTAGCACTTGCAGGCGTTAACAAGACAACCTTTGATTTTTATTATGATCCCGCCCAATTAAACGGCGGTTTCCAAATCAAAGAAGTATTACAGTACCATGACACTGTAAATGGGGATTATCCTTCCGCGGCGGAAGCTAATGTGCCGGTTGATACAGCAAAGGCCGAGGATGCGGGGAATGGCCTTAAGAAAGTAAAGGTTGAAATTCCTTTCAATCCGATTACCCAGAATACCTGCTGTAATACGGTACTTTGTATTGTTGGTGTGAATACCACCTATAAGGGTAGTATATGGATTGACAATCTTAAGCTGATAAAGGAGACCTCCGCCGGGGATGAGGATTATGTAAATTCAACGGTACCGGTTAATGATAAGACTGCCGGTATAGCGATTGCAGATAACAAATTACAGACCTCCAAGGAAGACGGTTCTTCGGAAGAAACAAATATCGCAACCAATATCAAGCTTGTTGATAAGGAAGCTTCAAATAATACCAAAGCAATCTATGCCTATCTCCAGGCAATGGGGGATTCCAGCAGCGTTCTGTTTGGACATCAGAATGATACCTGGCATAAGGCGGGTGTGGTCAGCGGCAGTGCCGTTGGTTACAATTATTCCGATACCCTGGATGTGACAGGCTCTGTCGCCGGAGTTATCGGAATTGATGCGCTGTCCTTAACAGGGAATGAATACAGTGCAAAAAGATATAATACGGAATTCGGAGACCAGACCTTCGAGCTTACAGCCCAGGGGAATGTTCTGGCAGCAGCGGCGCTGACCAATAAAAATATTCAGCAGGGTGCCATTATTACCATGTCAGCGCATATGCCAAATTTCTCAGTTGTAAAAGAGAATGCAGCCTATGCACAGGGCAGTGATCCAATCTATGCTAAATACGATTTTGCCGGCTATACTCCCAATGTTCTGACAGGGGATGTCATGAACCAGCTTCTGCCCGGCGGACAATACAATGATAAGTATAACGCATATCTTGATATGATTGCCGATTATGCAAATCATGTGGATGGAACAATTTTATTCCGTCCCTTCCATGAAAATACGGGAAGCTGGTTCTGGTGGGGCGCTGCCTTCTGTGATGCGGCTGCCTATAAAAATGTCTGGAAATACACCGTGGAATACCTCCGTGATGAGAAGAACGTACATAATTTATTATATGTCTACGGACCGGGCAGTGAGGCAGCGGATGTAGCAGAGTATGGGGAGAGATATCCCGGAGATGACTATGTCGATATGGTAGGCTTTGACATCTATAACAAGGCTCCGACTGAAAATAACGAAAATACCTGGTTTGCAGATTTCAAGAAAGCCCTTGGTATCGTAGAAGCCTTTGGAACAGCACACGGAAAGCTGATTGCAGTAACGGAAACAGGCATTAGCAATGATACACAAAAGGGGGACAATCAGACAGCGCTCCTAAAGACAGGAAACCGTCATAAAGACTGGTATAATACACTCTTAAAGGCAGTATCGGATTCGAAGGCATCCTATTTCCTGTTATGGGCAAACTTTGGTGAAAAAGATGGTTTCTATACTCCTTATGTAAAAGAAAAAAAGGATGACGGTACCCTTCGCGGCCATGAATTATTGGATTACTTTATTGATTACTTTAATGATGGACGAAGTGTATTTGCAAAGAACCAGCAAGGCGTATTATCCACCATTTCCAACACCTTAAATATTCAGGTATCAGGAACAACGGAAAATGCAACAGGATATCTGGTATCCCCTGTTTCAGGAACAAGGATATTAGACGCCCTGACAGTAACTGCAAAAGTAAATGGAGCCGCAGTGGCAGATTCGGTAAAGGTCGTATTTAATGGAAAAGGCGTAAGCGTTCCCGTAACAGCAAAATTGGACGGAAAGTATTATAAGGCAGAGCTGAATGCAGAGAATCTGAAAAAGCTCGGTGAATATGTGGGAACCATTGAGCTGTATATCAATGGCACAAAGCTGGATTCTATTCGTGCCATTTTCAACATTAAGCCGTCGGCAGAGGATCCTTATGAAATCGATGGATTTGAACATTACAGCGGTGTTGACTCATTATTGACCGGAAAATGGGCAGTCAATAAAGCTACCGGAAGTAAAATCGCCCTTACTTTGACAAATGAAAAAGAAAAGGTCTATGACGGAGACTATGCAATGAAATTTGCATATGAAGAAACCTCCGACGGCTGGGCTGGCGCCACAATATCAAAGGAAGTGGACTGGTCAGGCTGTAATGCCTTACAATTCTACACCATTCCCGATGGAAAGAATCAAAAGGTAGTTGTACAGATTACAGCAATGGGCAAGGTATATGAAACCTATCTGAACCTGTATGATGAATACAAGGATAAAACAATTCCTTTGCTGGTTACAATTCCTTTCTCCGATTTCTGCGAAAGGGATACAGCCGGTAATCCAAAGGGAGGCCTGGCAGCCGCCAGCAGTAAGGTAACCTCCTTCGGCTTGTGGGTGAATGCAATTGCTTCCACTCCGGCAGTGGTGGACAATAAGGTAAGCGGCACAATCTATTATGACAAGATAACAGCAGTAAAGAGTGACAGTACAAAGGCCGTATTCAAGGACATTACGAAGACGGAGGAGCCTGCCACGCCTGCTACGCCGGGAGGAAATAACGGAGAAGGAACGAAGCCCCTGGAGCAGGCAGCACTTCAGATTACCGGAGTGGGAAGTGAATTGACGCTTGGCGAAACTGCCACTTTACAGGCTGCCGGCGGAAGCGGAAGCGGCGCGGTTACCTTTGAGGTAACATCGGGTAAGGAATTTGCAGCTGTGGATGCCGTAACCGGAAAGGTACAGACAACGGCAATCGGTACTGTTACAATTAAGGCAGCAAAGGCTGCAGATTCAAAATATAAGGAAGCAGCGGCAACGGTAACCTTTAAGGTAGTACAGCCAAAGGATAATACAGCAGTAACAGTTGGAACAAACAAATATAAGGTTGTAAGTACGGCAGGTAAGGAAGATACGCTGATTTATCTAGGCACAACTCAACAGGAAGCTAAGGAGGTTGTTATTCCTGCCATTGTTAAGATTGGGGATAAGACCTATAAGGTTACAGCAATTAATAAGAATGCTTTCAAAGGAAATAAAAAATTAGCCAGCGTGACCATTGGAAAGAATATCCTTACCATTGGAGACAGTGCTTTTGAAGGCTGCACCTCTCTGACTAGGATTACGATACCTGAAAATGTAACAACGATTGGAAAAAATGCATTTTATAAAGACGGTAATCTGAAGGCTATAACGATAAAGTCAAAGAAACTGTCTAAGGTTGGTGCAAATGCATTGAAAGGAATCAACAAAAAAGCAACGATTAAAGTTCCATCCTCAAAGCTCTCTGCTTATAAGAAATTATTAAAAGGAAAGGGGCAGGTAAAAACAGTTATCATTAAATAAGCAGTCAACATCAAATAAGCAGATATCTGGTTAAAATCTTTATAGGCAGGCTAAAGGGAAGGAAAGGTAATAAATAATAAGATAAGACAATAAATGAAAAGATAGTGTAATAAAAGAGGGATAATAACACTTGTTCATTCATGTGTTATTATCCCTTTTATACCGTAATTCTTATAAAATTAAGGTTTCCTATGGAGCTTGTTCAGGGCGCGTATATTTCAAATCCTGAATGAGCTCTTTTTTTATTTGCAAGAAGAATTTCATCACTGTGTTATCCTGGAATTTCATTTTTATTATTTTCACATAGTAAAAAACGAAATTGTACATTGTGTATATGTTTTAATGCTTTTCAAGCAATATTCTGTTGAAGTTAAAGTAATAAATCTGCATACTAAAAAAACAACCGTATTATTTGCTAAAAATTGATAGCAGGTAAACGGAAATTTAAGGAGGATGGTAGAAATGAAACTGAAAAAATGGGTAAGCGGAGTGTTGTGTTTTACTATGCTTTTTTCGCTGCAGACTCCCGGCTTATCGACCAGGGTCGATGCGGCACCCGGGGCAGAAAAAGCCGCAACAATTGGTACGGTAGACCTGACTGGGGACCAGGCCTTTGATTCGGATTCGGTTATGAATAATGATGATGACCAATGGCGGTGGCTGAGTTATCCGGAAAGCCGTATGGTGACCAATTATGGAAAAAGGTCGGAGAAGGCCAAGTATGACGGGGGTATGAATCTTAATGTTGCTTTTGCAGTGAATGGATTTCAAACAAAAGATTCCATGCATAAAATCCAAATGGGTCCAAAAGGCGGAGCAGTGTCAGATTACCAGACCCTGAAAACCGCATGGTATCCTTATAAGCTGACTGCCGATGCCACATATTCAAAAGGCAGCTTACATATGGATGAATTTTTTGCAGATAAGAATACTTTTGTACGTCTTATCAGCGTGAAGGACGCAGCGGAGGCACAGCTGAAAATGTCTGCCAAAATCAGCGGAATCAGTCTCCAGGAGGATGGAACACTTTTAGTGGAGCAGAAGGATTACTGGCTGGTATATAAGCTTATGCTTTTGAATGATACGACAAATGTCAGTAAATTATTAAAGCCGGTCGTAAACGGAGAGGATTGGTCGGTGCTGATTCCATTTGATACGGATACGGCCAATGTTGCATTTTCCATGACCTTACTGCCAAAGAATGCAGGCAGCAACAGTGCTTCAAAAGCACTTGAACTGGCAGGGGAAACGATGAAAGTGGGGAATAGGCTTTCTGATAAATTACAGGCCACAAAAACATTTTGGGATGGAAAGCTGGCAAAAGTGCCTGCACCGACAGTGTGGGGGGTTACGGGCAATGCCAGCAATGCTTCTGTAAGTGCAGAGAAGCACCGCAGGTCCTTTTATGCGGCATGGGCTTTTCAGTATCAGAATATTGTAGAGCCGACACCGGAAAAGGGCTATCCCTATTACCAGGTGACTCTGGGCAAAGCTTCCACATGGGCACATGGTGCGGCCTCTGCTCCCAATAGCTGTTCCTGGGAATCCTTTTTTAACATACAGGAATTATCCCTTGTTGAACCGGAAATAGCCTGGGATGCGGTGAAAGGCTTTATCTACAATATTGATGAAAACGGAATCCTGGATGGTGAGTGCCTGCCGTCACAGAAAGCACATACGGTATGGGTTTGTTACAGCAACCTTCTTCAAAAGGGGATTGATAAGAAGGATGAACTGGAGGATCTGTACCCTTATATCCGCCGCTATCTGCTGTGGCGTGCTGAAAATCCAAGATGGATTTACGGCTCTCAGAATTTTTCCGACGAAAAGGATATATCCTTTGTGACCCAATGGTTCAGTGATGTTAATTATGCAGTAAAAATATGTGAAGCCTTAGGGAAATATGATGATATAGCCATGTATGAAAACCTAAAAACACAGATGGGTGAGAATTCCCGTGACTGGTTCTTCCAGGAGTATGATTATGCAACGGGCACCGGAAGAATTATGGCATTCCGTTTCCTGAACCAGACGGGAGAGAACCGTTATAAATACAGCAGTCACGATTCCTATCAGCCGGATGCCCTAAATTATGTTTATTCCTCCCTGTTTGCTGATTTTCCGAAGGATTTAACGGATATGCTGGTTCAAAGCTATCTGAATTTCAGAAATAATGATGCTCCCCTGCTTGGATTTGATTTTTTCAAGTATGGTGACGGAGTCCATACAGCCTATGGATTGATGGAAAAAGAATTAAAGTATCCGCAGCTGAAAGGTGAATGGAAGAAATTTGTAAGTGCAGTTCTTTGTAATGTGGTAAAAAATGTGGACTTTGCCGAGTGCCTGCGTGTCAGCGGCGGAAGTGCAAAGTTGGAAGGTGTTGAGCCGTCCTCCTTTAACGCTACGGCCATGATTGATTACACCTATATGCTGAACGGCCTTCGGATTGATATGGGGGAACTGACAGCCATTGGAGATGCTACGGTACAGAAGACCCAGAATACGGATGTTACTGTGTATACGATTAAGGGTACAAAGCCGGAATTACCTAAAACCGTAACGGTTGCCAACGGTAAGGGGGAGGCCATGGATGCACTGGCTATTTGGCCGGAGATTCCGGAAGCTTCCTACAGCGGTGAGGAGGCCCAGTCAGAATTTAAGGTGGAGGGCTCCATATATGGCACGGAACTAAAGGTGACCGCAACAGTAAAGGTATATAAGGAGGATGTGACAATCCAGCCGGTGAAGGATTCCGTATTGGCGGGCAAGGTTCCGGCTTTACCGGAGACCGTTGCGGCAACCTATGATAAAGATGGAATAACGCATAATTGTGTTGTTAAAATCAAGTGGAATGAATTGAAGTCAGAGGATTTTGCAGCTGCCGGAATTGTAAAAGTCGGCGGAAGGATTGAATTTAACCAGCAAGCGGTAGAAGCCCAGGTGAATGTTCTTAATGGGCCTGTAATCCAGGCAGCAGATACTATGGAACAGTATCAGAGTACCAAGCTTAGCGTGGTCAATCAGGACGATACGGAGCAGGAATATACGAATGTCCAGTGGAGTATCAGTAACGGCGGTTACGATGCTGTTGCCGGAATCAGCCAGGACGGCACTCTTCTTGCAGTAAAGCCGGGAGAGGTAACTGTCAATGCAACGGTTAAGGATGCAAACGGCAGTTCTTTCACCGCTTCAAAAACAATTCATATTTCAGAAAAAAAGGTTACGACCTTTTCCTACGGGGCAAAAGTAACGGCATCCAATTATGCGGACGACGCTTCTACCCCTGAAAAAGCGATTGACGAAAATGAATTGACCTGGTGGCGCGGGGCTAATAATGATGCGAACCAGTGGTTCCAAATCGAAATGAAACAGACCATACCTGTAAATGGCATGAAAATCCGCTGGTATGAGGGCAACCAGCCCAAAGCAATTCAGCTGCTGACTTCGGAAGACGGAGTGAGCTGGAATAGTGTTTATACCAGAAGCAGCGGCATCAGCTCAGGCAGGGAGAATTATTCCGAGATAATTGTTTTGAACCAGTCCGTAAAGGCGAAATATGTAAAGCTTGTATCCTCTCAGGCGGGAGACAATAAGACCGGTATTATCGAGTTCCAGGTTTTTGGAAGCCCGGAAATCACAACTTCCGCCAGTGATATTGCAATTACTTCCGGAACAGGTGATTTTACAATTACGGAAAAGGGTGCCCTTTTGCAGCTTTATGCCAATGTTGTGCCAAATGATGTTTCCGATGGAAGAGTTGTATGGTCTCTGACTGATATAAACGGCAATGCAACCGATATAGCAGCTATTACACCTTACGGTGCTGTAAATCCGATGAAAAACGGTACTGTAATAGCGGTGGCTACGGCGGCGGACGGCTCAGGCGTCAGGGCATCACAGACAATAACAATCATAAATCAGGACTTGGTGAATGTTGCCTTAAATAAGAGTGCTTCGGCTACAACCAATAGCAGTGATGCTTATAAGGCCACCGATGGCAGCTTAGCAACACGTTGGGGCTCTGCAAAAAATGCACCTCAGAACTCCAGTTTTACGGTGGATTTAAAGGGAAAATATGAAATCAGCAGTATAGCCCTGTACTTTGAATCGGCTCTTCCGGTGGATTTTATCCTGCAGTATTCCAAGGATGGAACGGTATGGAAAGAAATAAAGCAGGTAAGCGGGAATAAAGAGCAGAACCTGAGATATACCTTTGAACCTGTAAAGGCTGACTATCTAAGACTTCAGGCATTAAAGACAACGAATCAGGAATGGGGATTTTCTGTCTGGGAATTTGAAGCTTACGGACAATTATTTATTATAAATAAAAATGCATTGCAGAGCTTGTATGATGAGGTAAGGGATTTAAAAGAAGAAGAGTATACTGCTCAAAGCTATGGAAGCTTTAAGATATTCTTGGCAGCGGCAGAGGCTGTCTTAAAGGATGAGGATGCAAGCCAGGCGGCAGTGGATAAGGCACAGGGAGACCTTAAGAGTGCAATGGACGGCCTGGTTAAAATAACAGGAGAAGTGAGTGCCGTTATCGCTCCGGCCAATCTGTTCTTTGACAGGAACCCGGAGAAACAGGCAGATGCCAGCACTGCAATTACCTGGAATGATGCTGCAAAGATTACGGATATCAGAAATGCAGAAAGCTCCATTGACCCAGCCAATTACGCTGTCAGTGACTCCACTCTGACCATAAAGAAGGAGTATCTGGCAGGGCTGGCAGCAGGAGACTACACCTTCCATGTTGAGTTTGACAAAGGAAATGCAGCTGCCTTATACATCAGTGTCACGGATACAACAGAGACGGCACCGGGCAGTGCTGTTCTCAGTCCGGCAAGTGCAGGCTTTGATAAAAACCCGGAATATCAGGCAGATGTTACTACAACAATCGTCTGGAATGATGCCACGAAGATTACGGATATTAAAAATGCCGGGAATTCTATTGCTGTAGAAAATTATGCTGTCAGCGGCTCCAGCCTGACTATAAAGAAGGAGTATCTGTCTCAGCTGTCAGCAGGAAGCCATCCTCTTAAGGTTGAGTTTGATGCAGGGGATGCCTTCATCCTGCTGGTGAATATTGCAGATACAACGCCGGCACCTGTAGTAAGTGCTGTTATCACCCCTGCCAATACAGGGTTCGATCAAAGATATGAAAATAAGGCGGACATCAATACAAGCATCACCTGGAACGATGCGTCAGTGATTACCGGTATTACCCTGGATGGAAATATCCTGGGCCCGGAAAATTATGCGGTTGACGGAACGAGGCTGACCATTAAGAAGGAATATCTGACAGGGCTGGGCTTAGGTGACCATGTGCTGGCTATTGTGTTTGATAAAGGTAATGCAGCTGTCCTGAATGTAAAAATAATGAATACCACAGCAGCCACAGGCAGTTATCAGGAACCTGCACCAATCGTAACACCGGTTAAAGCAGAGCCTCAGATTGCCGGCAGTGATGGTGCGGCAGGCTGGGATGCAATTGTAAAAAATATTAGCAGCACAGAAGAAGGAAAACAGGAGAAAAGCCAGGTTGCCATCGATATGAAGAAAGAGACAGTGCTGCCGAAAGAAGTCCTTTCTACCTTGAAAGGAAAAGATATTACCCTTAAGCTTCAGATGGAAGGTTACAATTGGGTGTTAAATGGCCTTACGATCACAGGTGACAATCTGAGGGATACCGATTTATCCGTAACCAGAAGGGAAAATGTTATTCCAGGTGAAACCGTAAAGAATACCGCCGGAGAAAACAGCTCCCTGCAGCTTCAGCTTATCCACAACGGAGAATTTGGATTTGGTGCGACCCTGGAAATGAACCTGGATAAGAAGGATAAGGGCTTAATCGCCAACCTGTTCTATTATGATCCGGCTTCGAAGACCTTATTGCTGCAGGGTATCAGTAAAATTGATGATAACGGAAATACAGCCTTTGCTTTCCGGCATGCATCCGATTATGTAATTGTCCTGAGCAAGAAAGCCTTAATTGAGGATGAGCTTGGGAAAATAACCGTAACACCGGAACAGAAAACCTTATACGCCGGGGGTACAACAGGAAAATCCGCAGCAATAAACCTTTGTTTACCGGAGGTGATAAAAAACGCCATTGAAAACGGCTCCGTCGAAAGCAAGATAACCTATCAGTCAGGCAACAGCAAAATAGCAGCAGTATCCGATACTGGAAAGATTACTGCCCTTAAGAATGGAACCGTAACGGTTAAGACAATTGTTACAGTGGATGGCAGGATTAGAACATTTGCAACAAAAGTAAAGGTAAGGAAAGCTTACCTTGAGACAGAAAAGAAAGCAGTCACCATGAAAACAGGTGAAAAGGCAGCCTTTTCCGTTAAGTGCTTTGGTTACAAAAAAGCAGATGTTGTATACGGTACCACGAAAAAATCCATCGTAGTGATAGCAGGAAAATCAGGTATAGCAACGGCAAAATCCAAAGGGATAGATTATGTGGTTATCAAAGCAGGCGATGCTGTGGCAAGGGTTAAGGTAACTGTGAAGTAAGGAAAGGGAAAGAATCCCAGCCAGTTTTTTCAAGAATTGGCTGGGAAGAATTCAAGTAATTCCGGTTTGAAATTCAAGTAGCCGGATGATAAGATTTATACATAAGCGACTGCAGTTAGCTGAATTGTATTAAAGCAAGTGTGAAAGGAAAGCACTTTCACACTCCATTATTTATGGCAGTACCGCAGACCTGTCTGCGGTATGCAATGGGAGTAAGTATGTATAACGCATGTTATATGCTATAAAACGGAGGTAATGCTATGAAAAAAGCAGGCTTTGGAAAAAAAGCAATTATGGGTATGTTAGCAGTAGTATTGGTGGGTACAATGCTTGTTGGCTGCGGAAAAGGCGGCAGTAACAAAGCGGAAGATGCAAAGGCAGGCAATGATAAAACAAGCAGCAGCGGCGGAACAATTACGGTGGATTTTTGGACTGCTCCGGAGCAATATAATTTAAAAATCTGGAGTTCTTATGCGGATAAATTTAATGCGGAAAAGGTTCAGTTAAATGGCAAGACAGTTGAATTAAAGGTACAGATGATGCCGGCACAGCCATCCTCGGAAGCTGGTATCCAGAATGCAATTGCAACAGGTACGGTACCTGCAATTTCTGAGAATATAAACAGAAGTTTTGCAAATATACTTAACAGCTCAGAGGCACTTTATGATATCAGCAAGGAAGAATGGTTCAAAGCGATTGCTGCTGAACGTCATATTGAAAAGGTAATGGATGGATGGGCAATTAACGGTTCTCAATACGTAATCCCCTTATATGTAAATCCAATCACCTATTGCTATAACAGCAAAGCTTTAAAGGCACTTGGTGTTACCGAAGTACCCCAGACAATGGATGATTTTAATGCATTGCTTACCAAATACAAGGAACAGGCAGATACCTTGAATAAGGATGGCATAACACATTTTATGTACCGTGCAGAGCTTTTAAATGCAGCAAATTACTGGGAAAGATGGTTTGACGTAGAATCCCAATACAATGCATTTTCTAAAGGAACACCCCTTGTTGACGGCAATAAGCTGACAGCGGATAAAGAGGCCTTAACAAAAGTATTTCAGCTCTATGGTTCAATCGGTGACAAAGTGCTGACCGGTACAATTGATGGAATCTGGCAGCAGGACAAAGTGCCGGTGGTTATGGGAATCGGTGCTCCCTGGGATGTTTCGGCAAATACTGCGGCCGGTAAGGTTTATGGCATGGACGGAGATTACGTATTCGGACCGACCTTAGTGGAAAAGGAAGGAGATACTCATTTCAACTATGCTGATTCCAAGGGAATTGTACTTTATAAAAACAAGGCGGTTTCAGAGGAAGAGCATCAGGGCGCTATTGAATTTTTGAAATATGTGTTCACCGGAGCCGGCAAGGATACTTTTGATACCGACTGGCTGAATGCCACGACCATGCTGCCCGTCAGAGGTGATTTGGAAACCAATGCAGCTTTATCCAACTACTTTGCAGAGAATCCTGCATTGAAAGATATCAGTTCATTTGTTGCAGATGCGATTCCCGGGATGGCACATGAAAAAGGTGCGGATATCATGACAGTATTGGGTGAAAAAGCAGTTGTTCCCTTTGCAACAGAGCTTCTGCCAGGTGTTGGAATGATGGAAAATCCGGATGTGTCCGCCTACGTGGATAAAGCAATGGAAGCTATGAAATCAGCAGGCAGCCTGGAATAATGAACGGGATACCGCTTATAAGCAGTATATCCCTGCATCTGAAAAGATGCAGGGATAAATTTTTGAAATAGATTATTACAAGAACAATTCATTTCAAGGAATTTGAAGTGATGGAAAGGGGCTAGTCAATGAATAAAAATACAGCGGCAGTCAGTAAAGCTGTAAAGAAACGCAGACGAAGGAATAACGGGATTGCCTGGTTGTTTAATGCACCGTATCTGGTATATTCCCTGGTGTTCATGCTGCTGCCTTTAGGCTGGGCATTTTGGCTGTCTTTAACAGATTGGAATCTGATGTCACCGGAGTATAATTTTGTAAAGCTTGAGAACTTTATTAATTTGTTTGCAGATGAAAAGGTGAGGGCTGCTTTTTGGAATTCACTCCGTTATTTGGTTCCCATTGTTGTACTGTGCTTTGCCTTAGGTATCGGAATTGCCCTTCTCGTTTCACGTCTGCCGGAAAAAATAAAAGGCTTTGCAGCCGTTATGTTTTTTATCCCATACCTGACTTCAGGCGTTTCCACATCTGTAATGGTAAAATACCTGTTCAGTTATAATTCCGCACTCAGTATCTTTTTAAGGGAACATTTTAATCTGAATGTTAACTGGCTCCAGAGTAAAGCTGCTTTTTGGATTTTAGTTGTGATGATCGTATGGAAGATGGCCGGATATTATGCCTTATTCGTACTCTCTGCAATTGAAAATGTATCCGAGGATGTTTATGAGGCCGGAATGCTGGATGGATGTACCGGTATCCGCAAATTACTGTATATCACTTTGCCGATGATTATGCCGACAATTACTTCTGTTGTGGTATTGGCTGCGGGACTTTCCTTTCAGATCTTTTCTGAGCCCTTTTTACTTACCGGCGGCGGTCCGGCCCTGGCAACCACGACCTGGCAGCTGGAAATCTACAATGCTTCCTTTACCAGGTTCCGTGCAGGTTATGGTGCAGCCATGGCAATTGCCAATGCTGTGCAGATATTTATTGTAATTCAATTAATTACATGGCTTCTGAATAAATTAAATAAAAAATTTGGTTGGTAAGGGGGATTACCGGAATGGTTCGAACACGAAAAAAAATAAAAATGTCTACCGTTGTTATTACAATCGTAACATTGTTACTGCTGGCTATTTCTCTGTTCCCATATTATTATATGGTACTGCAGTCTTTCCTTCCCTGGAAGCTAGTAGATAAGGCCCTTTTGCCCAAAAGCATTTCTCTTGACAGCTATATGTATTTGCTGGGCGGAAAAAATGCTGGTTCTGCGGATCCATGGCAATGGGTGGGAGCCTTAGTGAACTCATTTATTGTATCCGTACCCACAGCGGTCATCTCGGTGCTGGTCGGCCTGATGACAGGCTATGCGGCTACCAATATGTATTATAAGGGCAAAGGTATGATTTATTCCTCCCTGCTCTTTCAAATGTTCTTCCCTGTGATAATTTTATTAGTACCCAGGTATATGCTGATACGCCCCCTTGCAAATAATTATCTCGGCATGATACTGCCTTTGATTATATCTATCTGGGGCATCTTTATGTATATTAATTATTTTAAGACCGTACCGAAGGTAGTATTTGAAGCGGCTAAAATAGATGGGGCAAGTCATCTGCAGATATTGTTAAAAATAGCATTGCCGTCTACCAAGTCAATCAGTATCATAGTATTTTTATCCGTTTTTATGACAAGGTGGAACGAGTTAATGTGGGATATGCTGGTTGCTCCGGATTACAGGAGGCAGACCCTGAATGTTATGATTTCAACACAATTCAATCAGAACTCTACCGTGCCGGGGCCCATGTATGCAGCATCTGTGCTATTGACTCTGCCTGTAATCATTCTATTCTTATGTTTTTCGAAATACTTCAAGGAAGGTATTAACTTTATGTTGAAATAGGTGGCCGATTATGAAAAATGAAAAAATAAATTCAATGGATGTAAATGTTATAAGATGTGAAAATAATCCCCTCATTTTGCCGGAAATGGTGAAACCTTCCTGTGAAGATTTTGTTGTAAAAGGTGTTTTTAACTGCGGGGCTGCAAAATATAAGGAGGAATACATTCTCCTGTGCCGCGTTGCGGAGGCGGTCAGAACGGACAGTGATGATGTTGTAAAATTCCCCATAGTGGTTGAGGAAGAGGGGAAGAACTGCTTTAAAACAATAACTCTGGTAAAGTCGGAGAATCCGCAATTATGCTTTGATGACAGCAGAACAATCACACGGGGAAACGACGCTAATACCAATGTGGTTTATCTGACCACCCTGTCCCACCTGAGGATTGCACGTTCAAAGGACGGTATTCATTTTACAATTGATGATAAGCCGACCATTATGCCCAATGGGGATAATGAATGCTGGGGGATGGAAGATCCCAGAATCACCCTGATTGACGGCACCTATTACATTAATTACACTGCAATTTCACCCAACGGTGCGGAAACGGCTTTGATAACAACAAGGGATTTTGAAAGCTATACAAGGCAGGGCTGTATTTTTCTGCCGGAGAATAAAGATATTGCCATTTTTCCGGAAAAGATTAACGGAAAGTACTATGCATTTAACCGGCCGGTTCCCAAGGCCATCGGTACGCCAGATATCTGGCTGTCGGAATCGGAGGATTTGCTTCATTGGGGAAAACACCGGCATTTTTACGGTGTTGCAGATACCCAGTGGGAGAATGGCCGTATTGGCGGAGGCGCACCTCCCTTTAAGACGGACAAAGGCTGGGTAAAGATATACCATGCCGCCGATCGAAATAACCGCTACTGCCTTGGAGCATTCCTGCTGGATTTGGAGCATCCGGATAAAATCCTTGCAAAATCAGAAAGGCCTCTCCTAGAGCCTGAAGCAGCTTATGAAAAAGAAGGCTTTTTTGGCCAGGTGGTATTTACATGCGGCTGCTTATATGAAAATAATAAGCTGATAATTTATTATGGAGCTTCAGACGACACTATCTGCCGTGCCGACATAGCAATGGAAGATCTGTACCTGCATTTAGGGGTATTATAATAGAAAAGCAGAACGGTATTAAGATACTGCCCGGATAGAATGATAGAGCATGATATTTCTGGAAGGAAGAAGGAGCTTAACCCGGCAGCAAAGAGGCTGAAAACAGATTGAAGGATATTGGAAAAAACTTTTAAAATATTTGCCGTATAGATAAGAAATTCTAAAAGGGAAGACTATGGTGCAGCAGGCCATAGCTGCATCATGGAAACAATAACTTAAGGATGCTTTTTGAATGACGAATATTATTAAGGAGGATGTCATGAAAACTACAATGAAACAAATTGCAGATTTGCATGGAGTATCTATTAATGCAGTGTCTTTGGCTTTAAATAATAAACCGGGTGTAAGTAATGAAATGAGGTCTAAAATACTTAAAACAGCTGAGGAAATGGGATATTTGGAAAGCAAGGAAAAATATATACGGACATTCTCCCGGACCAATTTATGTGTCATGATGCAAAAAATATATTCTGAAGATATGAATTTCTACGGACGGATTTTATATGCGGTGACAGAAGAGGCAAAAAAAAACGGCTATGATATCCTTATGAACTTTTTTGATGATAGTAATCTGGAAGTACCCACAATGATTAGTGAGCGTAGAGTTGCCGGAATTATTATTATCGGAAAGATAAAAGATGAAAATATCGAGAAGCTTCAAAAATATTACAGGCCTGTTGTGCTGGTGGATCATGCATCCCTGACAAAAAGCATAGACAGTATACTAACGGATAATAAACTGGGCGGTTTTATTGTGACCAAATATTTAATTGATAAAGGTTTCAAAAAAATCGGATTTTTTGGAGAGCTGGATTATTCTTTAAGTATCAAGGAACGGTTTTTTGGATTCAGAGAAGCCATTGGTATCTTGAAAAACAATCAAGAACTGAAAAATACGTCTGTGGATAAATACATCCAGAAATATTCCGTTACGGATGATATTGAAGATGCAGTGCTCTCAAGTGATATTATGAAAATCATACAGTGTATCAAAAAGTTAAAACAATTGCCCGAAGTATTTATTTGTTCCAATGATAAAGCGGCAATTCTGTTGTTAATGGCTCTCCAATCCTTAGGGTACCATGCTCCCGAGGATATTTCATTGGTTGGCTTTGATAACATTGATATGTGTGAAAAAGTTAACCCTAAATTAACAACGGTTAATGTAAATAAAGATATGATGGGTAAACGGGCCGTACAACGGGTCATATACCGCATTTCCCATAAAAACTGCGTTTCGGAAAATACGGTCATCAATGTGGAGCTGATAGAGCGTGATTCGGTCAGATTACCCTCAAAATAAGAGCTCTATCTGTAACACCCCTTAAGATTAGACATAATCTAACTTAGGGGGTTTTTAACGTTGTAATTCCGATATTATCAAGTTCTGACATTATTTAATTTGTTTAATATTTCCAGCACATTTATTTATTTCCTATTAAATATCATAATTGATTTTATAAAATAAAGAATGTATAATGAGTACGAATTAATTAGCAAAAAAAGGTAACAATGTAAATAACAGGTAAATTAAATGGAGGGAGAAGTAATATGGCTGTAAGTAACTTAATGATTGATTATTTAAAAAAATTTGATGAAAATCCGTTCTGTGTTGAATTGCATGGTAAAGAGCATTTAATTGGCACAGGCAACCCAATGTTTAAAGTAATATTTAACAAAGAAATAGCTGTTTCAGATTTGATGACAAGTACGTCCATCGCATTGGGTGAAGGCTATATGAAAGGTGATATCGAAATTGAAGGTGATTTGTATCACGCTCTGAACTGTTTCCTTGGACAGATGGGAAAATTCCATACGGACAAAAAAGCATTGAAAAAATTAATTTTTTCTTCAAGCTCTAAAAAAAATCAAAAGATGGAAGTATCTTCCCATTATGACATTGGAAATGATTTTTACAAGCTTTGGCTGGATGAGTCTTTAACATACTCCTGCGCATACTTTGCCAGGGAAGAGGATACGCTCTTTGAGGCTCAGAATAACAAAATAGAAAGAATTCTAAAAAAATTATATTTAAAACCCGGAATGAGTCTGCTTGATATTGGATGCGGATGGGGCAGCCTGCTCATCCAAGCCGCCAAGGAATATGGAATTACAGGAAAAGGCATTACATTAAGCCAGGAGCAGTACCAGGGTTTTAAGCAAAAGATAGAAGAGGAAGGCCTGACAGACAAATTGTCTGTGGAGATATTGGATTATCGGGATCTGCCAAAGCAGGAATGGGCATTTGACCGGGTTGTCAGTGTTGGAATGATTGAGCATGTCGGAAGAGATAATTATAATCAGTTTTTATCTTGTGTTAATTCTGTATTGAAGCCCCAGGGACTGTTTTTATTGCATTATATCAGTGCACTGAAAGAATATCCGGGTGACGCATGGATTAAAAAGTATATTTTCCCGGGAGGAATGGTACCAAGCCTCAGAGAAATCATTAACTTGTGTTCCGATTATAATTTTTATACTTTGGATGTGGAAAGCTTACGAAGGCATTATAACAGGACACTGTTATGCTGGGATAGGAATTTTAACGAACACCGGGCGGAAATTGAGAAAATGATGGGGCTGGAATTTACGAGAATGTGGGATTTGTACCTGTGTGCATGTGCGGCGACCTTTAATAATGGAATCATAGATTTACACCAGGTGCTTATCAGCAAAGGGGTAAACAATCAGCTGCCTATGACAAGATGGTATTAATTAAAATACAGGTTGATAATTAAACAATAATTTAATACAATGGGGGTAGTTGATAATTGAACGATTATTTAATGCAATGTGGGTAGTTGACTTAAATGGAGGATGGAGAATGAAAAAAAGATTAGCAATTATTATGACAGTTTTACTCATACTTACAGCGATTGGAGCAAGTCAAAGAGAAGCAGAGGCAATTGCTGCATCGGATTTAAGCAGTGAAACTGTTGTGATGAAGAAGCCTTCCTTTCACTATTACAAATCCGCTAAGGTATCGGATAAAAAAACGACCCCTGTTAAATTAAAAATGAAATCAAGTAAAGCAAACCAGATAATTGATGATGAGGATTGGTTCGTTAAGAATAAACTTTCCCTCAACACCTATGAGGTGCCCAATACCTATCGGTATATTTCAGGTGATTTGCCCAAAGGGATCGATAAGACCTGGAATGACCTGATAATTACCTCAGCCTTCTATGATGCTTCCTATATATATTGTACCTATGGTTCGGATTTTTCCGAAGGCTACATTCTGAATATATACGATGCTAAGACCCTGGAATTAGTACATTCCTTTGATTTCTCAAATTACAGATATTCCCCGAAGTATGTGAAAGCTGATTATGATTATATACAGCAGCAGATCAACTGGGCAGTCATAAAGGATAATATCCTGTATGTTTCACACAGTCACAGTACTTATGCAAAAAGCTCCAGCAATATGAATGCCTATATCACTGCAATTAATTTGAAAGACAGGAGTATCCTGTGGAGAACGAAAGCGCTGGTGAGCAACTGCAGTAATTTTGTGATTGTTGATGGTGTCATTCTTTGCGGCTATGGATTTACCAATGAACCTGACTATTTATATCAGATTGACCTGAACACCGGTAAGGTTCTGGATAAGCTCCTGTTAAAGTCCGGGCCGTCCTATATCATTAAAAAGGGAAATTCCTTATATGTCCGTACCTATAATACGGATTATAAATTTGATATTATCCGGTAGGCTCATGAGCTGCTATGGAAAAGGTACTTTCATACAACAAATTATCTGGAGAGATATATGAAAAAACAATGGATTATTACCGGACTGCTGATAGCACTGGACCAATTAATAAAAGCGGTAATTTGGAATTTGGCCAAGGATAAGCACATCACATTGATTCCGGGTATTTTGCGGTTTGAACCCTTTCAAAACACGAATCTGAATTGGTTTGCAAGTATGGCAAATGTTGTTATGCCGGTTTTTATAATGGTAATTATGCAGCTGCTCATAGCAGCCGGTATCGTGCTGTTCTGCAAATATCAAAGATATAAGAGTGCAAAGGTCAATCTGTGGCTTGACATGGGCTTTTGTCTGGCCCTGGCCGGTGTTAGCTGCTCCTTTATTGATGTTGTTTTCTGGGGAGGAAGTCTTGATTATATTGGATTACTCGACTGGTTCATTTTTGATATGAAGGATGTATTTTTAAATGCCGGATGGATAAGCCTGGTTCTGTGGTTTTATTCCAAGGATTATAAAGCCAGTGAAAACAACAGCATTACGTTCAAGTCCTGGATTAGTAACCGCTGTAAATGAATATCATGTTAATTGAATGTATAACTGGAGTATAAAATTACGCAGGCGAAAACGGAAATTAGTTATGCCACCCAAATCAAATAAGTTAAATCAAAAGGCACCCTGTTAAATAAATGGTCTGCTTCCCGGCAAGAGAAGTTTCCATAATAGGGTACCTTTTTTTACTGCAATTTGAATCATAATCCTTATACAATCCTTACATTTACCCTCTATACTTCAAGCTAAAGTAAATCAGGAGGATATTTATATGAGTTATGTACTGGAAACAAAAGACCTTTGTAAAAATTTCAAAAATCAAAAGGCAAATGACAGGATTTCGGTTAAGGTAGAGGAAAATTCAATCTATGGGCTCCTTGGTCCAAACGGTGCCGGGAAATCTACTTTTCTTAAAATGATAACGGGCATGATGAAGCCTGCATCCGGAGATATCCTGCTTAACGGTAAGCCCCTGGAAAGAAAGGACCTTGTTTCAATCGGTGCCTTGATTGAAAATGCACCCCTATATGAAAACCTGACGGCCCGGGAAAATCTTAAAGTCCGGACCTTAATGTATGGGTTATCGGAGGATAGAATAGAGGAAGTTCTGGAAATAGTACATCTTAATAATACGGGCAAAAAACGTGCAGGTAATTTTTCTATGGGGATGAAACAGCGGCTTGGAATTGCAATTGCGCTCTTGAACCGCCCCAGGCTGCTGATACTTGATGAACCGACAAACGGCCTTGACCCTGTTGGAATCAATGATCTGCGGGAGGTAATCAAAACCTTTCCCGAAGAAGGTATTACAGTAATAATATCAAGCCATATTTTATCGGAGGTGGAACAGATAGCGGACCATATCGGTATTATTGTAAATGGAAAGCTAATGTACCAGGAAAAACTTTCTGAATCAGAAAATCTGGAAGCATTGTTTATGGATATTGTGAGAAAGGAAGGTTCTATCAATGGCTGATTATTTAAGTGCAGAGTTTCTGAAACAAAAGCGCAGCTTTCAAAACGTCATTTTATGGCTTATTCCGCTTATTAATATTATTATTTCACTCATACTGATGGGACCGGAATATGTTCAGACTGCCTCCTATAACTGGTGGTATATCCTGTTTTTGCCTTTTACCTTTACCTATATTTCAGCCTCCCTGATAAAGAGGGACAGGAAATATAATTTTCACGGTTTATTCGGGATTGTACAGGATAAAAAACGGCTCTGGTATGTAAAATTAGCGGCAGCTACGATTTATCTGTTTCTTTCCTGTCTTGTCTTTTTACTTTTAACTATAATATGCGGAGTTGTTTTTCATCAGCAGATTCCGCTTTTAAATAACATAGCGGCAAGTGCGGTGCTATTTATCACCTTTGCCTGGCAAATTCCACTGCTTATGTATATGACCCTCCGGTTTAATATGTATTTCTCCATTATCGTAAGTATATTCTGCAGTTTGTTTGTTGCCTGTATATGTGCGGTTGAAAGATATTGGTGGGTACCTTTTGCTATTCCGGCAAGGCTTATGTGCCCTATTATAAAGGTACTGCCCAATGGATTGCTTCTGTCACCGGATAGTCCCTTGAACCGAAGCAATGTCATAGTTCCCGGTATTATAATAACAATCCTTTTATATTTGATATTATCTGCTGCCACAGCAAAGCTCTTTGAGAAGCAGGAGGTATGAGATGAGGAATTTATATCATACTATCAGGGCGGATATCTTTAAATTACTGCATACTAATTTAGTACTGCTGCATTTGCTGGTTCCTGCCCTTGGAATACTTCTTTTTTGCGGCTATTATTCCTATTCCCCCTGGAGTGAAAGGCAGAAGCTGTACGGCTATGCCCAGGCAGTTGCCATCGTTTTTCCCTTAATGATTTCCGTAGGGGTGTCAATGCTGTATGAGATGGAATTAAAAGCAGGCAATTTCCAGACCATATTATCAGTGCCCTGTTCCAAGGCAGTTTCCCACGCAGGGAATCTGGCAGCACTGTGCCTGTTGGGGCTGTTTGCCAGTATATTTGCTGTATTTGGCTTTGGAATTGTGTTCCGGTTCCTGGGATTTGTAAAATTTTCATTACCGTTCTATTTCCGGCTGTCCCTTATCCTGTTCCTGTCAAATCTCGCCCTGTATGTCCTGCAATATGGCATTTGCTTTATGGCAGGCAGGGGGATATCACTGAGCTTTGGGATTGTCGGAACACTCATAAGTCCTCTTTTTTATTTAAGCCTGGGCGATTACATCTGGAAGTACATCCCCTATGGATATGGAATTAGGACGGCGACCTATTACTGCTACCGTTATGCCGATTCCGGTACTTACAAAACAATCGCCCAGGATTTCAGGACCGGCGTTATAACAGCAGGGATTATAACAGTAATTTTAAGCATTGTATTTGTAATAGGAAGCAGCCGCTGGGAGGGCAGGAATGTAAGACAGGAATAAGGAGACAAAAACCGGTTTTTAAGTTATACTATCAGGAAAAGCGGCAAAAAGGGAGGGTATCATGGCAAATATTCTTGCGGTTGATGATGACATGCAAATCCTGTCTATTATAAAAAAAGCACTTGAAAATGACGGCCACCGGGTTGAGACAGCGGATAGGGCCGAAAAGGTAATAAAAGAGAAGCTGTCAAGATATGATTTGATTTTACTTGATGTTATGATGCCTGATACCGACGGCTTTACTTTCTGCAAGGACATTCGCAATAGTGTTGACTGCCCCATTTTATTTATAACGGCTAAGACCATGGATACCGATTTAACTGAAGGCTTTGCAGCAGGGGCTGATGATTATATCAGGAAACCATTTAGCTTAGCAGAGCTAAGAGCCAGGGTAAATGCGCACTTAAGGCGGGAAAGGCGGGAATATCATAGTCGGATTGTCAGTGAAAATTTTAATTTTGATATTTCTGCAAAATTATTATATTTTCATCAGGAGCAAATTGAATTGACAAAAAGTGAATATGAAATCTGCGAATTTCTGGTAAGGAACAGGGGACAGGTATTTTCACTTGAGCAGATCCTTGAAAAAGTATATGGCTTCGACTGCGGCAGTGACAGCAGTGCCATCAGGGAACATATTAAAAATATAAGGGCAAAGTTAAAAAAATGCGGTGAAAATCCCATTGAAACAGTCTGGGGGATAGGATATAAATGGTATTAAAGAAATTCAAAACAAATACACTATTCTGGTTTTTTTTGAAACAGCTGTTACTGCTGGCTATTTGCATACTTCTTGAGATTTTTGTATTCCTGGTACTAGCTAATATAGGCTTCAACAGCGGTTTTATTTTGCCTGCCAATTATTCCGAGCATTATCTTGAGAGGAACAAAGAAAAAATAGCGGAAAGCGAACCCTTTGACAGCACCCTTATTCCCCTTACCTGTCAGTATGGCCTGTTTGACACAAAGGGCAATTACCTGTCAGGCAATTTTAACAAGGCAGTCAGGGAGAAGGCAAAGGTATATTTGAAGGATGCAAAAGCAGTGGAGGGATTTTATTTTTTCATTCAAAGAGCAGGCGGTTCCTGTGTTGTCAAATATGATATTGCGGCACATTTTTCTTCCCCCGTATTGCATAAGCTCTTTCCCAAGCCTGAGCTGATAATGATTGTTCTATTCCTTGTGGTATTTGTCATAATTTCAGTAAACAACGCTTTGCTTTTTGGCAAAAGGCTGAAAGGGGAGATTGAACCGGTGCTTGAAGAAATTGCACAGATTCAGACCAGAGAGCTTAATGACAAGCAGAAAAAATCAAAAATCAAAGAAATCAACGATATCCTCCTGTCCCTTTATGATATGGAAAGTGCCTTATCACAGTCTTTAAAGAAAGAATGGGAGACGGAGCAGAAAAGGAAAAGTAATATATCGGCCCTTGCCCATGACATAAAAACGCCCCTTACCATTATAAAGGGAAACTCGGAACTGATAAAGGAAGAGAAGGATATTTCGGAAATTTACCAGCTTGCGGATATCATTGACGATCATTCGGATAAAATAGAACGGTATATAAAACTGTTAATAGAGGAAACCAATCATCCTTTTTCGGAGGAAAGGGCAGAGGAGGTTCCATTGATTTCACTGGTGGCGGATATCCTGGCAGAGAGCGAAGCACTTTGCAGGGCCAATGGAATCAACCTTATTGTCAGCAATCCGGTAACAGGGGGAGAAGCATTCCTTAACAGAGATTCGGTTGTAAGGGCGGTAATGAATCTTATTAAAAATGCAGCTGAACATACCTCTGTTGATGACAGGATAAAATTAAGCTTTCGATATACCGGCGGCAGATTTGGAGTAGAGGTGGAGGATTACGGAAAAGGCTTTACAAGAGAAGCCTTGAAATATGCGAAAAACCAGTTCTATACCGAAAAGTCCGAGAGAAGCGAGGAGCATTACGGTCTGGGAATGTATTATGCCAACAGCGTTGCGGAAGGATATAAGGGCAAGCTGATGTACTATAATAAACCTGGTCAGACTGGGGCGGTAGTTGTTTTTGAAATTAGCACAGGGGATAAAACATAGCATGGTAAACGCATGAAAGAAGTTTATGGAAGCGGACGATGACCAAGGGGGTTGTTTTGGAGTTTTGTTACGCGAGAACCCTTATTCCACTAAAGCGGCAGGAAACGTGACTGGCAGGTAAAACAGCGCCAAACTCGCTGCAATAAATATGGCGGTGTTAGTTATCAAGCTCAAACAGTGGCACCGTTTTACCTAGTCACGTTTCCTGCCGCTTAAGTGTCATAAGGAACCTCTTGAGACAAAACCCCAAAACAACCCCCTTGGTCATCTGTTCATATCCATTATTCAGTCTCATGCGTTTGCCGGACATTATGTATGGACACTTTTCAAAATACTTTATATAATAGTATATTGCATACAGTACAAGAGAGAGGTGTCAAATACATGCCAAATGACTTAACTTCGGGAAAGCCGATGAAACTGATCATTGGTTTTACGGTTCCAATATTAATTGGTAATATCGTTCAGCAGTTTTATTATGTGATTGATTCTATTATTGTAGGACAGTATCTGGGGATGAATGCCCTAGCAGCGGTTGGTTCCACCGGCTCCCTCACCTTCCTGGTCATTGGGTGGATTATGGGAATTACAGGAGGATTTGCCATACTGATAGCCCAGCGCTATGGAGCGGAAGATATAAAAGGTGTAAGGCATTATGTGGCAATGTCATTTTATTTATGTGCAGTTATGGCCGTTATTATGACCGTCAGCCTGATGTTTACGAATCGCTGGGTATTGACGGCAATGAATACACCAAAGGAAATCTTTCATGATACCTACAGTTTTATTGCAGTCATTTATATAGGATTAACGGCTACGATAGCCTATAATATACTGGCAGCCGTATTACGGGCATTGGGTGACAGTAAAACGCCGCTGTACTTTTTACTACTTTCCTCCATTTTAAATATTATATTGGATTATTTATTTATCGCCGGATTCTCCATGGGAGTGAAAGGCGCCGGCTATGCAACTGTAATTTCCCAGGCATTTGCTTCTGTTTTATGCCTGATATACATGATAAAGAAATATCCCATCCTGAGGCTGAAGAAGGAGGATACTTATTTTTCCTGGAAAAGTGCAGGAAAGTTAATGGGAATGGGAACACCTATGGGCCTGCAGTTTTCCATAACGGCAATAGGCACCATGATTGTTCAGATCGCATTGAACCGGCTGGGACCGGTGTACATAGCTGCGTTTGCAGCAGCCGGAAAGATACAGAATATCATTACACAGCCGCTGCCGTCTTTGGGAGCCAGCTTAGCGACCTATGTAGGGCAAAACACGGGAGCAGGAAAAATGGACAGGGTAAAAGCGGGAGTCCGGTCAACAATAATCTTATCCGTAATTTGCGGTATCTTATCCATGGTGGCGGTACTTGTTTTTGGAGATGCATTAGTAAAGCTGTTTGTTACAGATAACGTTGAACTGGTTGTGAGTAAGGCTAAAATATATTTCTATGCAGTGGCAGGCTTTTATATCCCCTTGGGGCTTATCTTTGTTTACAGAAATACCTTGCAGGGTTTGGGAGACGGGCTGCTGCCCATGCTTGGAGGGATTTTTGAATTGTTTGCAAGGGGCATTGTTATTGTACTGCTTGCCAAGCCTCTTGGATTTGTCGGAATCTGCCTTGCAAGCCCTGTTGCCTGGGTATCGGCATTAATACCAATTATTCCGGCGTATTATTACCGAATGAAAAAGTTAGGCAATACTATATAGAGTGAAAAAAGCTCTGTAGTTTTAGAAACAATTGAATATGAAATAGTATTATTTTCACCTGTAGCATAAAAGTGAGGCTGTTTCTTTATTTTGAAACAGCCTCAGATTGTAGACAAACTACATTTTCGTTTAACTCTCGATTACCTCTTTTGCCCATGATTCCTTTTGAGAAATTGGTCTGCCTACTGCAATCATATCTGCTTTGTTCTCGGTTAACAATTTTTCAGCATCTATTCCGTTAGTTACACCTCCTGCTAATATTACAGGCACAGAAATCGTCTTTTTCACTGCTTCGCTTAAATCTCCAAAATAACCTGCTTCATTATGTCCTGCTCTGATGAAGAAACAGAGTCCGCCGGATATGTCCATAAAATCAAGCCCTGCTTCTACCAGCTTTGGAGCGGCAATAGCGGCTTCATCTATCGTACTGCCGCCCTCCATATAATCACAGCCACCAAGACGCATACCAAGTAGGAAATTCTCCCCCACTGTCTCTCTGATTGCCTTTATAATTTGAATGTGAAGTTTGATTCTGCCCTCTATTGTTCTGCCTGTATAATCGTCAGTTCTCTTATTCGTAATAGGAGAGAAAAACTGATTTAACAGATAGCCATGTGCGCTGTGCAGCTCTACACCGTCAAATCCGGCCTTTTTCACACGAATTGCTGCATCCACAAATGCCTGAATAACAAGATCAATTTCTTTATGCGACATTTCATGTGTATCCTGAAGATCACCTTTTCCCAATACTTTATTGGGATTGGAAATACCGCTCGGGCTAATGCCTTCCATTAATACAACATCCTTTTTTGCGGCTGCACCGGCATGACTGATTTGCATAACCGTTTTACTTCCGTTTTTGTGAATAATATCAGCCAGTTTCGTCAGTCCCGCAATATCAGAATCATCTGATGATGAAAGCTGATTCGTACTTGCTCGTCCGTCTTCGCGGATAAAGCTGTGCTCAATAATAACAAAACCCGTATAACCCCCCTTCGTTCTTACATCGTAATAATCCAAAAGTTCCTTAGTGACCTTACCTGCATTAGATTTTTCCAATGCAACGGGCGCCATTACAAGACGGTTATTGATTTCCGTTTTCCCAACTCGAATCGTTTGTTTTAATTTTGACATGCTAGATTCTCCTTTTAGTGTATATACATCATAATTCATTGAAAAGAAGCTGAAAACACTATAATGCTTCTAATGCTTTCAGCATTTTTTCCAATTCTATTATACCATTTTCGCCAAGAGCTTCTTTTATTTTTTCCTGTGCTTTTGACCATAAGCCGGCTGCCTGTAAAAGAGTTTTTTCTCCATCTCTTGTCAGAACAAGTTTACTATCTCTCGCCCCGTCTGCTTTCGTATCACAAACTAGCCGTTTCTTAATTAATGGCTTAATATTTCTTGCTAGAGTAGACCGATCCAGTTCCGCCATATCAGCCAGTTCTCTAAGGCTGCCATTTTCTGCTTTTGATATGTTAAGCAGCAAACCATACTGACTCACCGTCACCTCACTGGGTTCCAGCATTTTATCATAAAATCTGGTTAAATTTCCTGTAGTTCTTCGTAATTTAAGACAATAGCAGGAAGTTGGTTTCTTATGCACTTTCTCAATCGCCTCCTTTTCGATGTATATACATCATTATATCGTTCTAAATTTAGTTTGTCAATTTAACAATGTAAATTCTGATATATTAAATTATACTAAACATGTTTTATAGCCCTGCAAATTTATTCCTTAATATAGACGATTAATAAGTAAATTAGGGTTTTGTCTACAGTCTGAGGCTGTTTCTTTATTTTGAAACAGCCTTTTTATTTTGGCTAATTATTATTTTGGAATTTTCGCTGACAAATGTCGTTTTGCATATTGACATTTGTCAGCGAAAGTATTATGTTATAAATATGATAAATAATATAAATTTTATCATTAAGCTTATAATTTAAATTATAAAGTTATGTAACTGCAAAAATTCAACAGTAAAAGTACGTAATAGTAGGTAAGTAATGGCAAAGTAAGTATCTGAAAAAGTATGCAATTGTGAAATTACAATTGTAAAAGTGAGTTACTGAAAATATGAGTAACTGTAAAAGTATGCAACTGTAAAAGTACATAATTGAAAAAGTAAGTAACTGTAAAAATGATTAATTGTAAAGGTATGTACTAGCAAATGTGCATAACTACACGGGAATGGAGGAACATAATGGGTCATAAAGAAAATTATGAAAGGCTGCCGGATTCGGAGCTATTGATTATGCAGATTATCTGGCAGTCGAGAAAAGCAGTTGGAACAGGCAGTATCGTGGAACAGGTATGTGAGCAGAAGGATTGGTCCCGCTCAACAGTACAGGTACTATTAACCCGTCTGGAAGAGAGGGGATTTATCGAAATTAAAAAGAAGGGCAGGCTCAATTACTATGTTCCGCTGGTCAAGGAAGAAGAGTATTTATCCAAAGAGACGAAAACATTCTTAGATCAGTTTTATGGCAGCTCCTATAAGAAGCTGATTGCCTCCCTGGTTCAAAGAAAAGAAATTACCGAAGAGGATATTGATGATATTATTCATATTATCAAAGATGCAAAGGGAGGTGAGGAGAATGAATAGCCTTTTTCTCACGGTGGCAGGTTTATCCTTAGCATGCTCCGCTGTAATTTTATGCGTCATTTTGCTTAATAAGATTTTCTGGAAGAATTATTCAAGACAGTGGATATATATTATATGGGCTGTAATTGCCATTCGGCTGATAATACCTGTAAATATCGGCATCATTGATATCCCGGAGGTCTTTAATCTCACTGCTGGAGAAAAGAGCTTTCCGTTATCGGATGACAGCATAACGAATCCAAACAGTTTGCAGGCAGGTGGCGACTCAGGAAAGAAAATGGAGCAGCCGCTGATGGATGCTGTGCAAAAGCAGCAGGGAGACACTGGCCTCTCAGATACGGTAAAATCACAGGATATAACAATAGGTAAAGAGGCTGCGGCACCTGGAAAACTTCCCTTTCCATTGTTAAATGGTTTAGCAGTTATTTGGATAGCCGGTGCAGTTCTTTTTCTGCTCTATCATTTAACGGCCTATGTATATTTTAAAAGAAAAATCTCCAGGTGGAGCATACCGGTCCAAAAGAAGGAGGTACTGGAACAATTTGATGGCCTTTGCAATGAATTGGGCCTGAAGCATAAATTGAAGCTTGTTACAAGCACACAGGTCTCCTCGCCGGTTCTTGCCGGTTTTGCAAAGCCATGTATTGTATTGCCCTCACAGGAATTTACAAAGGAGCAGTATTATTTTATCCTGAAGCATGAGTTGATACACTATTGCCATCATGACCTGGCCTATAAATTCATTTTGCTATTGGCAAATGCCCTGCACTGGTTTAATCCATTGATTTATTATATGGTTTATCTGGCTAATAACGATATAGAATTGTACTGCGATGAAAAGCTGGTGGCACAGAATAATCTGGTGTTCCGGGAAAATTACAGCAAAATACTCCTTCATATCATGACAGGAGCAAAAAAGGATACAATACTTCTTTCTACAGGCTTTAACGGAGGAAATAAGCAGATAAAGAAGCGTTTCTTCCAGATAATGAATGCCAAGCCGTCTAAAAAGGGTATTTGCTTTATTATAAGCCTGTTATGTCTCATTGTTTTGGCAGGAAATCTGGTTAGCGGCCTATTGCCGGCAAAAGCCAGTACCAGCAAATTAAGCAATGTACAAACCAATGGGTTGGATTTAACAGCAGCGCCTGATCCGGTAAAGGATATAGAAAAGTTAAGTAATATTTTAATAGTGGGGCTGGATGATATTGGTACGGAGGATAAAGAGGCAGATGCACGAGCAGACAGTGTTTTAGTTGTCAGTGTAAATCCTTCCGGGAAAGAAATATATCTGACTTCCTTTCTGAGGGATATGTATCTGGAAGTTCCCGGACATGGGAAGGATAAATTAAGTAAAGTCTATACGTTAGGAGGCACCGGACTTATTCAGAAGACCATTGAAGGGAATTTTGGACTTACCATTGACCATACGGTGACAGTTAAGATGAAAGCTTTTGAGAAGATAATTGATACCATAGGCGGTGTAAGGATAGAATTATCCAAAGAAGAGGCGGAATATCTGAATAAGACCAATTACATATCGAATAAGAAATATCGGAATGTAATTCCGGGAGAGCAGAGATTAAACGGAAACCAGGTGCTGGGCTACGCCAGGGTACGAAAGGTGCCGGCAATGGACGGGGAAGGAGATGACTTTGGCAGGACTGACCGCTTAAGAAAAATACTCTCCTCCATTATCGGAGAATGCAGTAAAAAGAAGACCAGTGAGCTGTTACTGATATTAAATCAGATAATACCAAATGTTTCCACGGATTTGAAGCTGGATGAGCTTTCCCGGTATCTTACTGCCGTATTACAGGAAAATGTTCAAACGAAGACATTATCCATTCCGGCAGAAGGCGCATATACCCTGGGAAGGCAGGAGGGGATGAGCGTACTGGAGCCGGATTTGGATAAGAACAAAGCTGTTTTAAAGGAAATCAATCCTTAAGTTATCATGGAAAAGAGGGGGAAGATTACGGGCTGAATCAGCTTTATAGGGCAAATAACCGGATTAAAATCCATCTCCCTTCATTCTTACAGAAAGGCAGTTCAAAAAGTTAATAATGCTGGTATAGCAAATGAAACATGACATACAGTTGTCGAGTATCATCTGCTATGGTTAAAGAAAAGGAGGGCAGATTGATGCAGATAAATATAGAAGAGAATCTAATGGATTTCACAGAGACTAAAGGTATCTTAAGGCAGGGCATTCAATTACCGGAGGTTGTTCTGGATGCCGAAAAGATTAAGGTCATTATGATTAATGAGGTCCCTCCGGAGGATCCCAATGATAATTTTTACAGCAAGGCAGAAAATCCAGGCTATATGCAGACCACCCTCACACTTTTTAAGGATGCCGGTATCTCAATTAACAGCATCCAAGACATCATAAACCGTGGAATTTACTTAACTACGGCCGTAAAGTCACCCAAAACCGGATATGCCGTAGAGAAAGAAAGGATAGAGGAGCACCTTCCCATACTGGAATATGAAATAGGATTGTTTCCGAACCTAAAGGTTATTATGTTAATGGGTGATGTAGCAAAGAAATCATTTAATATGATAGCCAAAAAGAATACAAAGAAAAATGCAATCCCGGCAGGGAGCACTTATAAAATCCGTGACAATGAGTTTTTTTATGAAAACCTTCGTTTATTCCCTTCCTATATTATGACAGGCGGAAACATACTGATTGAAAAATCCAAATGCCGGATGATAACGGATGATATTAGAAGAATGGAAGAATATTTACAGAAGAATACTTGATTGCTGTAATTCATCCAAGATTTTATGTGACTTTGTCACAGAGAAATAAAAGAAAAAGACTATAATAAAATCATAAAAAGTATTCAAACTAATTCATATAGAAAAACAGCAAAGGAGAGAACGAAATGAGCGTATTAAAAATAACAAAGGATAATTTTAATCAGGAAGTTGTTGAGTCGGACAAGCCCGTACTATTAGATTTCTGGGCTTCCTGGTGCGGTCCCTGTAAAATGGTCGGACCTATTGTAGAGCAGGTTGCAGAGGAAACCATAGATACCGTGAAGGTAGGTAAAGTAAATGTAGATGAAGAACCGGAGCTTGCACAGCAGTTTCGTGTAATGAGCATACCGACCCTTGTTGTAATGAAGGATGGGAAAGTGGTAGAAACCAGTGTAGGTGTAAAACCGAAGCAGGCGATTTTATCCATGCTTCCATAATAACCATACAGTTAGGAACCTGTTTTTAGAGGATGTCTGTCCTTCTAAGAGCAGGGAGGATAATGGCGAGTGGCAGGCAGCACATAAGCTTTTGATAAATAGGGTATATCTTTTAAAGGTTTTGGGTTTTAAAATCCAATTCCTATAAAAGATATACCCTCTTTTTTAGGTCACTGTCTTGTCCTTTGGTGGAAAAGTAAAAAGGAAAGATACTAAGTTTCCCGATGTAGGACCGGATTACTAAATTAAAATATCTGTAATTGGCACAAGTTCATCTAGCAATCAAGTATGGAAAATAGGTGTAAACTGTGATAAGATTTACTCAGATAACAGCACAGCTCCCGGAGGTTAATACAAGATGAACAGTAAAGTTGAAAATAGAAGAAGGGAAATCAGCAGGCTTGTAAAAGAAAAATATGAGGTTACGGTAACAGATATGGCAGCTCTCTTTGGTGTTACAATGGAGACCATCCGGGGCGACTTCGATTATCTGGCAGAGCAGGAAGGCTTTGTAAGAGGACATGGGAATCTGACAAGGCCGGAAAAGGCAAAGTACAAGGAGCATTATCTGTTTCATGAACGCCAGCTTTTGCAAAAGGAAGAAAAAAAGCAGATCTGTAAAAAGGCTGCGGAACTGATAACGGACGGAGACAGTATCTATCTGGATTCCGGTTCTACAGTAACCTATCTTTTGCCTGAACTGACAGAAAAAAAGGGACTTACAGTAGTTACGAACTCCATTGCCTGTCTCTTTTGCTATATCATGGAGGGATATCAGGAAGCCTTTAAGGAACAGGGGCATCGATTTCTCTTCTTAGGAGGAGAGGTGGAACCGAACATCCGCATGACTTACGGTACTTTTTTCGAGCAGTGTGTAACGGAAATTTCCTATGACCGCGTATTCTTTTCGGCAGATGCTCTGGATATGGATTTTGGCTGCAGTAATGTGGACTATCAGGCATATTCTGCAATTAAACCCGTATTCAGACAGGTGCGAAACAGGATTCTGCTGGCAGACAGCAGTAAATTCAATCGTAAGGCGGCCTACCGGGTAGCCGGCTGGAAGGAGATTGACTGCCTTATCACTGCAGGAGAATTGAAAGACGACTGGAAGCTTTTTTTGGAGAACAGACGGATACCCCATTACCAGGTATAAAATTTGCTTTTTGAATAAAAACAAAATTTAATAGAGCGAAAACAAAGTAAAAGAGAAAATTTATCAATTCTTTTACATTGTTTTCACTCTATTTTTTTGTTTTTATAATAAAATACCAATTAAGAACATTGAGGAAGGTGTGAAAGGAGAACCATGAAGAAAGATACCTGGGCACGAATAGGATTTACAGTACCATTTTTAATACCGCTGCTGCTATTTTGGATTATTCCGTTATTCCTTGCATTTGGCATCAGCTTTACGGACTGGGATTACATATCACCGAATATAGGGTTTGTGGGATTGGATAATTATAAAGATATTTTTACGGATTCGGATTTTATAAAAGCCCTGTTTAATACGTTTTATTTTGCGGTAGGAACCATTCCGCCTACACTGCTTATCAGCTTTGGACTGGCTCTGCTTTTTGAAAAGCAGTTCCGCGGCAGCAGACTGTTCCGCAGTATCATTTTTAGCCCCTATATAACGCCGACAGTAGCAGTTTCCATGGTGTGGTCCTGGATATACGAGCCGGAGAGAGGCTTTGCCAATCATTTGCTGGGGCTTTTCGGGATTGCTCCCCTTCCCTGGCTGCAGGATAGCTCCACAGCGATGATTTCCATCATTCTCTTTACCATATGGAAGTCCTTGGGCTGGACCTTTCTGTTTTATATTGGAGCCCTGGCAGCGGTGCCAAAGAGTACCTATGAGGCTGCCGATATTGACGGAGCTTCCTATGGCCGCAAGCTTTTGCATATCACGCTGCCGCTTATATCACCGACAACCTTTTTCCTCTTTGTTGTCAATCTGATTCAATCCATTCAGGTCTATGACCAGATTCAGATTATGACACAGGGAGGCCCCGGCGGAAGTACCACTACTTTGCTGTACATGTATTATGACAAATCCTTTCAGAACTTTAAGATGGGACCTGCCAACAGCATTGCCATGATAATTCTGATAATCATTGTTGTGCTGTCACTGCTTTCCGACCGTATCAGCAGCCGGTTTGTGCATTATGAATAAGGGAGGAACTGAGATGAAGGGTATCAAAGTCTTTATAAAATATATTTTTCTGGCAGGCATTTCCGTCATATTCCTGTTCCCCTTTGCGTGGATGTTCCTGGGAGCTTTTAAATCCAACAATGAAATCTGGCAAACGCCCTACAGGCTTCTGCCAAGCCATCTGGACCTGGGAGAATTCTTAGCTAATTTAAAGGCCATAAAGCTCTACGGGTATCTCCTTAACAGCTTTATTGTGGGAATTGCCGGTACTGCACTGATTCTTGTTGTAAGCAGTATGTTTGCTTATGCGGTAGTATTCTTAAGAAACCGAAATATGGACAGGATTTTTGTCGTTGTAATGGTTACTTATATGCTGCCCGGCGCTGTAACCTATGTGCCCTCCTATGTCATACTGGCGCATCTGGGACTTTTAAATACTCTGTCCGGGCTGATATTTTCAAATCTTGCCAATGTTTTTGCCGTATTCTATTTCCGCCAGGCTTTTCGAAAAACAAGCATGGAATTTGTGGAAGCGGCTAAAATCGACGGAGCAAACCATAGGCTCATATTACGGCATGTAATATTGCCTTTAAATAAATCGGCATTTTCCTCGGTAGGGTTACTAACCTTCATCCAGCTGTATAACAGTTATATGTGGCCGAGTATCATGCTTACCAGCCAGGATAAATATCTGATTTCTCAGGGACTCAGGCAGTTTTTTATTCAGGAGGGAGCTTATGGAATGAACTGGGCACAGGTGATGTTAGCCAGTACCATCACTACACTGCCCATTCTGGTAATTTTATTTGCTGCCCAGAAATGGCTTATGTCCGCCATCTCCCAGGACAGCGGCGTCAAGCTATGATAACAACAACGAAAAGAAAGATTGGAGGAAAGAGATGAAACAAGTGAAAAGAATGGCACTGCTGGTAATATTGGGTTTAAGCCTCATTTTTACAGGCTGCGGAAAAACCGACAATGCAGCGGGGAATAACGGCAGTAAGGAAACAAATGCGCAGGCTTCAGGGAATACAGGGACAGCTGCCCCCACAGATACGGTAGAAGCAACAAAAGCAGCGGAGGAAACAGAAGCACCAAAGGAAGCGGTGGAAATCGAATTCTGGCATGCCCTGGGAGGCACTCTTGGAGATACTATGACAAGTATTATCAATGAATACAATGCTTCCCAGAGTAAATATGTCATTAAACCCGTTGTTATCGGAAGCTATTCCGAAATTGACCAGAAGCTCCAGGCAGCCTTTGCCGGAAAAAATGTGCCGGCTCTGGTAGCTGGCGGTTCCCATGATACCTTTTATAAAAAAGGACTGGTAGAAGCCTTTGAAGATTATATGCCTGAGGATTATAATAAGGACGATATCGTTGGCGGCTTTATGAATGCTGCCGTAAGGGACGGCAAGATGGTATTTGCACCGGCTTACGGAACTTCCCAGGTACTTTATTATAACAAAGCCGTTCTTGGAGAAGCAGGTTATACGGGAGATAATCTGGCCAGCTGGCAGAAGCTGGAGGCTATGAAGGATAAAGCCGTAGGAATCTCCACCAACAAGAACAAGATTGAATATATCTGGGAGCCCATGTGGGGCTCGGGCAATATGCTGGATGCTGTTTCCAGTGCCGGCGGTCAGGTTATTTCCGATGACGGAAAGACTGTCATGATTAATGCTTCTGCCTGGGTGGAGGTATTGGACCAGTTCCGCAAATGGATTCATGAGGATAAGACAATGAAAATCTATTCCGGCGGACAGGGCTGGGAATACTGGTATAAGACCATGGATGACTGGGTATATGGTAAGGCACTGGGATACACCGGCTCTCCGGGAGACTATGCCATCGCATTGGATGCCGTAAATAAAGCCGTAAAAGAAGGCTATAAGAATGAATTTGCCGTTGCCGTGCAGCCCGGCTGGAAGGGAAATGCTCCCAAGCCGTATTTTAGCAGTCTTATGTATTATATACCAAAGAGCAGTAATCTGACAGATGACCAGAAGAAGGGTGCTGCCGATTTCGTTAACTTTGCGACAAACACTAAAAACACTGCAAAATTTTCCATGGGTACCGGCTATGTGGCAGTGCGCAAGTCTGTTCTGGAGTTACCGGAATACAAGGAGTACTTAAAATCCAATCCGGATGCCGACGTTGCCTTAAAGCAGATAGACCAGTATGCTGTACCGGAATTTATCGATCCTACCGGCGGTGCTATTATGAATGCATTGAAGGAAGCCGTAGACAGGATACAAATAGAGAATGTACCTGCTAAAAAAGCATTGGATGAAGCTCAGAAAAAGGCACAAAAGGAACTGGATAAGGTAAATAAGTAATATAATAATACTCCTCGGGAGGCTTCTGGGACTGGAACCTCCCGGGAATTTTCTATATTTTCTCAGGAAAGCATTTTTATTTTAGGAAAGAGGTTATTATGCAAAAAGAAATTTTAATTACCGGGAATATTACATCCGCTTTCTTTGATATTGAAAAACCGGAGGAAAGCATTTGGGTTAAAATAGAAACAGAGGAAAAGGTACCAATGACGGTAGCATTGTTTAATCCGGAGGGCATATTATGTGGAAATGTAACTCCCGGAATCGGGAACTTTATCCGGGAAATTTATATTTCCAAAGAAGTGTGCACCCTGACGGGCTTAAGGCATGAGCTGCTGGGAGGCAGGTACCGCCTTTTCTTTCTTCCGGGCGGCAGCCTTGAAGAAGGGGGCTGTCCGGTAAAAATATTGGTCGAGACAGATAGCAGGAAAAGCTATCCCTCCTATTACTGTTACAGGGGAGAGAGCAGCGGGGAGCTATCCTTTGATACCTTTTATGACAGGGAGGAGCGGTATTATAAAGGAGATTTCCATGGGCATACCATCTTTTCCGATGGTCATAACAACATAGAAGAAGCGGCGGAAATTCTGGCAGACAGGAAAATGGATTTTATGACATTTACCGAGCACAATGCGATTGCCTATGGGGAAAGCCTGCCTTCCTGCCTGCTGATACCCTCCCTGGAGCTGACGCTTCCCATAGGGCATATGAATATTCACGGCATAAAGCCGGATAAATTGCTTTATGAGCTCCTTTGTATGGCAGAGGCAGATAGCGGGAAAGCAGCGGAGAAAGAGGGAATCGGTTATGATGCTCTATGGGAGGGAGTAACGAAATTCCTCTCAGAAGAAGCTAACTTATCCTTAAACCATATGTTCCTTACCCCCTGGCAGTTCTGTAAGGAGGACTGTGACCTGACGGGACTGCATACGATAGAAGTTATCTGTGATCCAACCTATCCGGATTCACCGGCGGCCAATGACAAAGCAGAAGCTTTTCTGGACTTTTTATGGAACAGGGGACTGCATCTGTATGGAATCGGAGGCAGCGACAGCCATAACCGCAGGGAAGAGTTTTATGAGAATTCAACAGAGCCTTCCATATATGGTGACCCATCCACCTATGTCTATTGCAGGGGTCTTTCGGTAAATAACCTTATAAAGGGAATCAAAGCCGGGAATTGCTATGTGGCAAGGTATGTAGAACTGGATATTTCCATCTGCCAGGGCAGATACCTTCCGGGAAATGAGATAACCGTGGAGGAAGAAATCGAGTACAGGGTAACAGTCCGGAATGTTGTAAAGCCTATGTATGGGGTATTTTGGCTGAATGGCGGAAAATTAAAGGAACAGCTCCTCACGGAAGGCTCTGAAATGAGCTGCCAGGTATACCCTAATGGGGACTGGTGGCTTCGGTTTGGAATATATGACGAGAACAGGCATGTTATCTGTTATGTAAATCCTATATATAAGAGCAGCAAGGCGCAAAAGCCAAAGCCTGATTTTAAAATATTATGGGAGGAATTTAGATTGAAAAATGCATTGCATTTTTAATCTTTTTATTTAAGCAGTATCGCAAGCAAGCTTGCGATATGCATGGGAATTAGCAGGAATTATGGAAAAGCATAATTCCTGCACAAATATGTGCTGACGCCCATATTTGTGGCGCGTTGGCAGTATGGAGGATAAGTGAGCAATATGATAAAAGGAATTCTGTTTGATAAAGATGGAACCTTGATTGAATTCAGAGAATACTGGCATATGGTAATATCCAGGCTGTTTACTGAATTGGAAAAGGAATATGGGGTCAAGTCTGAAACACTGCTTATGTTAAAGAAAATTTCCGGTTATCTGGCGGAGGGTTTTCAGAAGGAGAGTATGATACAATATGCGACCACTTCCCAGATTATAGACAGTTGGGAAGAAATCATTATGAGAGAAGAGGGAAGTATCATCGGGAGAGAGGAGCTGCTAGACTTATTTGAAGGCATTGCTCTTTCCGAGGATATTGTCATTCGCAGCCTGCCGGGAGTGGACCAACTTTTGTACTATCTGAAAAAGAAAGGCTACTTCCTTGGCATAGCAACTGCTGACAGCACAAAATCCGCTGTTCATTCTCTAAAAAAGGCCGGCTTGCTGCAGTACTTTGACTATATCGGCTGCAATGAAGAAGATACCCAGGCCAAGCCGTCGCCCCAGATGGCATATGCTTTCTGCTGCCAGGTGGGGATAAAGACAGAGGAATTACTTGTAGTAGGGGATAGCGTAACCGATTTGGAATTTGCAGAAAATGCAGGCGCATCCTTTGCCGGTTTACTGACGGAATACAATGACCGGGCCCGGATAGAGGCACTGGCTGCTGTTACAGTGGTGAAAATCGATGAGATCATTGACAGATACCATCTATAAAAGAATGCCGGAAGGCAGAAGCCATGGGTATGTGCTGCTTAGCGTAGTATGCTGGGGCGGTGCCCAGTACCTGACCGATGCGCTGCTGTCCGTATTTTCACCGGCGCTAATGATTATGCTGCGATTTCTTTTAAGCGGACTTGTCCTGTGCTTATTATACGGGAAAAGCGGAAACTTCCATATGGTAGTATTCTTAAAGCGATATCTGCCTGCCGGCGGACTGGGAGCCTTTGGCTATTATTTGTTAGCGGCTTATGCCCTGCGGATAACCAGCCTTCCCTTTGTATCCATTATGGGTGGAATCCTTCCCCTGCTGGCACTACTTTTGGATATAACAGTACTGAGAAAAAAGGCGCAGCTTACAGATTGGCTCAAAGCTCTGCTTTCCGTGGCAGGTGTTCTGCTTCTGTCCTGCGGGGCGGGATTCTCCTGGAATATCACAGGAGGAGTTCTTATGATAGCGGCAAACCTTACCTGGCTATTTTATGGAATCCTGATAAAAAGCTGGAATGAACAGGGGAAGAATAAACAAAAGAAGAATGGACAGGAGTTGGATAGACAAGAGAATAATAGGCAAGAGGATAATAAACATGAATGGAATAAACAAGAGGAGAATGTTGAAAAGAAGAATACACAGAAGGAAAATGCAGAGCTGGGCTATGAATTCCTGGCAGCCTCTTTCCTGACTTTTTTCTTTTTCCAGGATTTTAGGGTCTGTGGAAGGATTGCAATGTGGGAAATTATTCTGCTTTTGCTGCTGGTGGCAGTTGGTACTATTTTACCCTACCGTTTTTACAGAGAGGGGAGCAAGGGGATGTCCTTGCAGACAGCTTCTATTTACCTGAATCTTCTGCCGGTTATTACGCTGCTTCCCTCTCTCATTACCGGCAGAATGCAATTAAAAGGCTTGCAATTTCCTGGAATCATTTTTTTGATTCTTGCAGGATTGTTAGGTAAAGCAGGCAAAGGCGGAAGGTCAACAGGGAAATAATGATAGAAGAGAATGCGGGTTCTGCGGAGCCCGCATATGGAAGAACTTCTGTAAAGAATCAATTAGAATCAATTATTATAGAAGTAGAAGGAATATAATTGGAAATAAAAAGGTAAGAGTGAAAATTTGGAAATAAAAGCAAAAATATAAAAAAGAGAGGTATGTAACCAGTTGGCTGCGTACCTTGTTTTAGTGCTGGAGATATAAGAATAAAAGCTTCTATCCAGTTATATAATGGATCATCCGCAGCACTACAGAAGATAGCCTAAGAGTACTTTTTTTGTGTTGTGGATATTGGCATAATGTGGTATTATTTGTAATATAAGGGGTGATACAGTGAATGAAAATATATATAAGTTTATAAGTGTTGCATCGGGCGTAATTGCAATATTAATTACTTATTTTAATAAGAAAAATACCAAAAGAGAAAAACTATATAATGATTATTTTAAAAAGCTATTAATTCCTTATGTGGCTGCTTATAAGGTGAATGCAAATATTAATCCGGTTAGATATGTAAATAGTAGATTTACTAGAAATGATATTTACATACCTAGATATGTTTTCTATTTAGTTGATAAGTGTGAAAAGGATAGTTTACACAAGGTTCTTATTTCGGATTATATGTCTGAATTTCCAACGACTTCTAACATATTAATAACTACTTTAAGTAAGATAGGTAACATTTTATCATTTATTATGTCATTCATTATGATATTTGCCGTTAGCTTTATGTTTTTACTAACGTGCTATATGATTATTGATACAATTAGTATAGTAATTATAGGGAACTATGAGACAATTATGTTTCTGGGGATTACGTTAAATTCTATTTCATTCAATATTATTTTAATTGTTTTATGCTTATTTTTTGGTATTGTGTTAATGATTATATTAATCTACATGGTTAGAAGTGAAGAAGATAGGTATAAAATGAGTATGAAATCTATCAATAAAAACATTAAGCAAAAAATCAAGGAATATAATAATATGTTTATTATAAAAAATAATTCTGAACCAAAGTATTATTTATAAGTAATTCCTCAAGGTGATTGATTTGGGGAAAGATAGGGATGGATGTAAAAGAATTGGGTAGAAGAGTTAAAAGTATAAATTTAAAATAGAAGTAACATACGTTACAGGAGAAAAATAAATGAAGATATTAGTTACGGGCTTTGAAGCCTTCAACCAGGAAGTGATAAACCCTTCTGGGGAAATCATAAAAGCATTGGCAGAAACCTTTGGAGAAAATCTCTGCATCTTAAAGCTTCCGGTAGAATTTAAGAGGGCGGGGGAGTTGCTGGAAGAAGCTATTATGCGCCTTCAGCCGGATATAACCCTCTCCTTTGGACAGGCCGGAAAAAGGGAGTGCATTACCATTGAACGGGTAGCAATTAATGTAGATGATGCAATAATTCCGGATAACATCGGGTACCAGCCAATTGATACCACTATCAGCGGAATTGGACCGGCGGCATATTTTACTACACTGCCCCTTCGAGGGTTGCTTCAATGTCTTTCTGAAAATGAAATAGAAGCAAAAATATCCAATAGTGCCGGCACCTATGTCTGCAACCATGTGATGTATCAGGCACTGCATCTGGCAGAAACCAGGTTTCCAAACATGAAAGCAGGCTTTATCCATGTGCCTTACATGAAGGAGCAGGCGGAGGGCAAGGAAAATGTTCCATACATGGAATTAACGGAAATGATCAAAGCAGCAGAAATTATAATCCGGTACCTGGAGAAACAGGCATCCTGATAAGAAACGAAATAGTCTTAAAAAGGATACTATTACTGTAAAAACTAAAAAACGAAAAGACAGAGAATATAAATAGCATTGAATAAATAAGCAGGGATTATAAGCTTTTAAAATAATCCTTCACATGAGCTGTAAATTCTCTGGCAGCCAGAACCGCATAATCCTTTTGTAAAAAGGAGAGGAAGATTTCACGGCTGCAGCTAAAATCCTTTACTTCCCGTAATATGAGCTGCGGGAAGTCTTTTTTTATGTTCCAGGTCTTTTCGGGAACAAAGGAGCAGGTAAGATTAAGGCCTAGAAAATCCCTTATCATATGAGGATTGTCACTTTCAAAAATAATATTTGGCTGAAAACGGGCTGCCTCCAGCTTCGAGTGCAATAGCCTGCCAAGGGAGCAGCTGTCATTAAGCAGGGAACAGGGGTAACCCCTAAGGTCGGATAATTGGAGCTCTTCCTTTTCCGCAAGAGGATGGGAGGGGGGAAGGGCCAGTAAAATCTTTTCTTCCAACAGCTGAACACATTCCATAGCAGGTGAGCTGCTGCACGGCGAGGAGTCCAGTACAACATCAAAGGGTTGAAGGGAGGAAGGGTTCTGCCCAAGCTGATAAATCTTTAGGTTATAATCCGGGTACCTTAGATAGAAGGTCCTTAGGATATCCGGCAGGAGCTTTGAAGCCACACGAATGGAAATGGCAGCAGAGTAGGCAGATTGGGTGTTGGCTTCTGCTAGCTCATGCTCCAGCTGCAAAAGGTTATTTTGTATCAGCTGTACATGCTTAAAGAGAATTTGCCCGTTCTGGTTCAAAAATATCTTTTTGCCGTTCCGGTCGAATAAGGGAAAACCAAGTTCCTCCTCCAAATCTTTTATGGCCTTGCTAAGAGCAGGCTGTGCAACAAAGAGTTCCTTGGCGGCCTTTGAGATATTCTCATATTCTGCCGCTTTTCGAAAGAATTGCAATTGCTTAAACGTCATGGTATTCTTTCCTTTCTATTATAAAGAAGATAAAACAGTTAAATAGAAATAGATGTCTACATCAACTGATTTCTTTAAAGTCTTATAAACAGATTGCAAATAGCATATAACATAAAATATATATGATATATAATATTTATATTATAATATTTTCCTTCTATTTGCTATAATTATTTTATTAAAAAATAGGAGGTTTTTCATGGCGTTAGGCTTGATTTTACTCAGGCAGATTCTTATTATGTTTATATTGATGGCTGTTGGATTTTTTCTGTACAGGAATAAAAAGATCAGTATCCAGGGAAACAGGGAGCTGGGGACGTTATTGCTGTATATTATCCTTCCTGCATCCATTATCAAATCCTTTATAACAGAGTTTACAAGGGAAAAGCTGGACAGCCTCCTAATATCCCTGCTTATGGCTGCCCTGGCGCTGGCTGTAGCCATACTGGTCTCCAGGATTGCCTTTGGAAATAAATATAAGGTGGAGCATTTTGGTGCGGCCTTTTCCAATGCGGGCTTTATCGGTATTCCTCTTGTAAAGGCAGTAGTAGGGGAGGCGGGTATCTTTTACCTGGCGGCCTTTGTGGCGCTGTTAAATATCTTGCAATGGACCTACGGTGCGGCAGTTATGAGCGGCAGCAAAGAAGCCATATCTGTAAAAAAACTGGTTACCAATCCCATTGGGGCTGCATTAGGCATCGGCCTTGTGATCTTTATCCTTCCCATAAAGATGCCGGCTATTTTTACGGAAACCCTATCCATGGTGGCAGGCATGACAGCACCGGTAGCCATGATAGTCCTTGGGGTTTACTTAGGCCAGATGGAAGGAAGGGAACTGTTTCAGGGAAAGGAGGCTTTTGCCTGCACCCTGCTCCGGCTGGTGGTAATTCCGCTGCTGACCTTTGGGGTACTAAGCCTGTTTCCGAAGGATTTCCTTGCTATCAAGCTGGCTGTTCTGACAGCGGCAGCGGCGCCCGTAGGCTCCAATGCAGCAATATTTGCCCAGCTAAATGGGCTGAAATACACCGATGCGGTGAAAAATGTAGCATTAAGCACCATATTCAGTATTGTAACCATGCCGATAATCTTAGGGATTGGGGCTGTGGTCTGGAAATAGAGAAAAGGAGTGAAGGTATTATGGTATTGACAGCAAAGCAGTTAAGTGATGAAAAAGCGGAAAAGATAAAGCATTACAGTATTCTGAACCAGTATGTCAGGAAAGGGGAGGTTCTGTTTACCGGTTCTTCCCTGATGGAGCAGTTTCCTATTTACGAGTTCATACAGGATTTCGGTATCAGGGAAAGGATTTATAACAGGGGAGTCAGCGGATTTACCTCTTCTGAGATGATACTGGCCCTGGATACCCTGATTTTCCAACTGGAGCCCAGGAAGATAATTATTAATATCGGAACAAATGATTTAAGTGCACCGGGTTACAGTGTGGAGGAGCTGCTTCAGCGCTATGAGTATATTCTGGAGAAAATCCAGGAGCGCCTTCCAGGGACAAGGGTATATGTAATGGCTTACTATCCCAGTAACAGTGAATGTGATTTTGGCAATGAGGCAGCCAGGGAATGGGTTAAGCTCAGGTCCAATGAAAAGGTCGGTGAGGCAAATGAAGCCATAAAAAATATGGCGGACCGCCATCCTGTAAAATATATCGATGTGAACAGAAATTTATATGACGGGGACGGAAACCTTAAAAAGGAATACTCCATAGAGGGTGTCCATATGTATGCAAACGGGTACCGGGCAATTCTTGACGAATTGATGGAGTATGTCAGAGAGGATTAAGGTGCTTAAAAAGGAGTCTGGCTCTTCCCTGACACAAGGAACCAAACGGTAAATGACAGGAATAGAAATTTGAATTTAAGCAGAAATGGAAATGTATGTTTGTATTTCATGAAACATAAATATCCTGTTTCTGCTTTTTTTGTGCGGAAAAATAAAATCTTGATACTTGAAATATAAATTTGCGAATCCTAAACCGGTGTTATTTTCACTCAAAGTACGATTTTGCCCATATTATTTTAGCAGTTTAACTTATACAATTGCCTTGTTGTATACGACATCACAGTTTTCACAGAATTTGAAGCAAATATGAATATTAGTTAAAGGCGGGAATATCACATGAAAAGTAAAGAAAATCAAAGACCGGGACCTGGTCTGTCAGCGATATTTGAAAAAGAGTACCTTGGTAAAAAGCTTGGACTGCTTGCCGGTATAGCGGCATCCGTGATTACATTGCTTTTATCGGTTCCTTTAGTTAAATGGATTTACATTATTGAACCGGCTTCCCTTTTTAAGACCATGGGCCTTGCAGATGATGTAATCAGTAAATTACAGTCCAGCTATTCTTTATTTAATCTGCTATCCTTTGTAAAGCTAACGAAGCAGGGGAACATAGGGCTGTTTACCATGATTTTGCTGATACTTTTTACAGCCTCCATTTACTTTAATGTTGTTCTTCTTATAAGAGTCCTGTTAAAAAAGAAGGAATCAAAAGGTAATCTGCATTTGTATTTTACAGCAAAAATAGCAATGGTATTCAATGGGGTACTTTCAGCGGCAGCTATCATTTATATGCCCTTTGCCAATAAGAAAATCGGCACAGATGCTATTTTTGTCTCTCCGGTCATTTATATAATCCTAATCATATCCATAGCAGCTTATGGTGCGGTCAAGAGCATTGAGAAGGCAGAGAGGGAGCTTCACCGGGAGCACGGTTTCCTATATGAACTAAAAAAGAACTGGGTTCTTTTCGCAATGCTGGTTCCTGCCGCAGTTTATCTGTTAATAAACAATTACCTGCCAATGGTGGGTGTGTATTATGCCTTTACCTCCTTTAATTTCCGGGACGGATTATGGGCAAGCCCTTATGTAGGCCTTAAGAATTTTGAATACTTATTAAAAGCAGATTTATTTAAACTGACAAAGAATACGATACTTTACAATTTTGTATTTATTGCACTGGGTAATGTCTTGCAGATTGTATTCGCAATCTTTGTCAGTCAGGTAGGGGTGAAGTGGTTCAAGAAAACATCACAGACATTAATGTTTATGCCATACTTCGTATCCTTCGTTATCCTTAAGGTTTTAGTTTATAACTTATTCGAATATGATTCCGGTGTCGTGAACACCATGGTGGTTGCCATGGGAGGACAGAAAATAGATTTTTATAACGCTCCTCATTACTGGCCCTTCCTGATAACCATATTCTATATCTGGAAAAACCTTGGTTACGGCATGGTTGTATATCTGGCAACCATAATCGGTATCAGTGACGAATATTATGATGCGGCAAAGGTTGACGGTGCCAGCATTGTCCAGCAGATACGATATATCACTCTGCCATTGATTAAACCTACCTTTATCATCCTGTTCCTGTTCTCGTTAGGAAGCATTATGAAAGGACAGTTCGAACTGTTCTACCAGATGGTTGGAACAAACGGCGTATTATACAATGCAACGGATATCTTTGATACCTATGTATACCGTATTACTACGACCCAGCCCTTAAGCATCGGCATCGGTACGGCAGCGGGCCTTTATCAGTCCTTATTCGGATTTATCTTAATTATGGTAACGAATTTCATCGTTAAGAAAAAGAATCCGGATTATGCATTATTTTAAAGGAGAGTGAATGGAATGAAGATAAAGCAATCAGGCTCAACAATCGTTTTTAAAGCTGTTATATATGTCTTACTGACTATTATGGCAATCGTTTGTGTATTTCCCTTTCTTATCATTGTATCCGGTTCCTTTACGGATAATTATACCATCCTAACCCAGGGCTATGGTATTTTACCTAAAAACTTCACAGTGTCTGCCTACAAGACAATTTTTAAAGCACCTCAGGATATTCTGCAGGCGTATAAAATGAACTTTTATTACACCATAGTCGGAACGGGCATTGGCCTTTTCATCATAACAATGACAGCTTATGTTATATCCAGACCGGAGTTTAAGTACCGTAACAATGTATCCTTTATCATTTATTTTACCAGCATTTTCGGAGGCGGTATGATTCCCTGGTACCTGATGTACACCAGCGTGCTTGGGTTAAAGGGCTCAACCTTTGCCATCTGGTTTCCCGCTTTAATGAGTCCCTTCCTGGTAATCTTAATGAGAACCTTTATTAAAGAATCTGTTCCGGATGCAATTGCCGAATCGGCAAAAATAGATGGTGCCGGCCATGTGACAATCTTTCTTAAAATTGTAATGCCGGTGCTTGGGCCGGGACTTGCGACCATTGGACTGTTCCTTGCAATTGGTTACTGGAACGACTGGTACCGTTCCTCTATGTTCAGTACCAGCAGTAAAACATGGGAATTGCAGTTCTATCTGTATGACTTGCTGAATACGACCCAGGCATTAAAGCAAATGGCTCAGAATACCAGTGTTTCAACGGCAGACCTGCCTACGGAATCTATCAAGCTTGCCATGGCAGTGGTAGCCACAGGTCCCGTACTTTTATTCTATCCCTTTGTGCAGAAGTATTTCGTATCCGGTATTACAGTAGGTGCTGTAAAAGGGTGATATTAGAACGCCTAAGGCGGTTTAATATAAATAAACAATATTTTTAGGAGGATGAATATGAAAAAAATGAAGAAGCTTTGCAGTTTACTTCTCGCTGCTTCCCTAGTGTTTTCCATGGCAGCTTGCAGTAAAAACGAGAAGGTATCCGGAAACAATACCGGAAATGCAGCAGCTCCCACAAAGACTGCGGAAGAGAAAGCAGACCCCGCAGCAACGGCCCCTGATACTTCCAAGAAAGCAGACTTGGTATTTTACGTCATGGGCGATGCTCCCAAGGATGAGCAGGTAGTGGAAGACGCTATTAACAAGATTTTATTGGAGAAAGCCAATGCAACAATCGACTTCCAGTTCTCCACCTGGACTGACTGGAGCCAGAAATATAACTTAGAACTTACCTCCGGTACAGCGGACATTATTTATACTGCAAACTGGATAAACTATGCAACCTTAGCAAACTCCGGTGCCTTTGCTGACCTTACCGACATTCTTGCAGCCGATGCCCCCAATATTTCAAAATCCATGGATCCCAGCTTACTGGATCAGTGCAAGATTGGCGGAAGACTCTATTCTATTCCCAATACCTGGCCTGAATACACAGTAAACGGTATCTCCTACCGAGAAGATTTAAGAACAAAATACAATCTTCCCGTTCCGAACTCCATTGATAATTTGGAAAAATACCTTCTTGGAATCAAGCAAAATGATCCGAAGCAGGGCTTATTATCTGTAACAACAGGTGAAAGCACAGGCTTACAGGTCGCCTTTGATGCGGTAAACATCCTTAACTTTAAGTATCCCTGGGTTACCAACAACGGTCTGCCTTATGGCCTTGCAGCTAATTACGATACTCCTTCGGAAGTTTATGATTACTGGAATTCCGAGGATTTTGTAACGGATATGAAACTTATGAAGAAGTTTGCCGATGAAGGCTTCTGGTCAAGAAGTGCACTGTCTGATACAAACGATTCCGAAGCATATAACAACGGCCTTTGTGCGGCAGTTGTTGCAGGACAGAATCCCAACAAGAACATCACAGCTATCACGACCTATAAAGAAAAGCATCCTGAATGGAAATCCGAATACATTGCCTACGGGGAAACTTCAGGTGTTATCTTTCCCGCACATGCAACACAGAATGCAACCTCTATCTTAGCAAGCTCCAAGAATAAGGACAGAGCTTTAATGGTACTTGATCTACTGCTGTATGATAAGGAATTGAACAGCCTGGTCGAGTACGGTATCAAGGGTACTCACTATGATATAGATGAGAAGGGCAATTACAAGAACCTTTCCGAAAACTTTAAGTATGAAAACTTTAATACATGGGATCTAAGAAACGGAGAATACAAGCTTCCTCAGGAAAGCGATGCCATTTTAAATCAGATGTTCACAAAATACAGTGAGATTGCTGCCAAGACTAAATTCCCCAATGTAAATATTTATGGTGGTTTTGCAGAAGATTACAGTGCATATGAAGTGGAAAGAAGTGCCGTATCGGATGTTATGAGACAGTATCTGGCTCCTCTTCAGGCCGGCCTTGTAACTGATGTTGATAAAGCGGTAAAGGAATTCAGAGATAAAGTAAAAGAAGCAGGCCTTGAAACCTGCCAGGAACAGTTTAAGACACAGTGGGCTGCTTACTGTGATGAGCATGAATACAAATAGGATCAAATGTTAGTGCGGGCAAACTGCCGGGAAAGTATAGAGTTCTTTCCCGGCAGTTTGCTTATTTTATTTTGGGTATTTTAGAAACCGCTCATAATGCCGATAATAAGAATAAACATGACGGAGGGCTTTTTATGGACGGTATTTTGAGAAACGAAGTAATATCCAATATAATAAACAGAAGAAGTGTAAGAAAATATAAGACGGAACAGATAAAGGAAGAGGAGCTTGATTTGATTCTAATGGCAGGGCAGCATGCTCCAAGCGGAGGAAACAATCAGACCACCCACCTTCTGGTGATTCAAAATCAAGAAATACTGAAGGAGCTGAGAGCCCTTGTGGAAAAGGAATTTGCTCAAATGGAAGTTTATGAGGGAATGTATAAGAGCCTTAAAGGTTCCATACTAGCCTCCAGAAAGGGCGGCTACGATTTCTGCTATGGAGCCCCTGCTTTAATCGTAACGGCAAATAAAAAAGGCTATGGCAATGCCCTTCCCGACTGTGCCTGTGTATTGGAAAACATGATGCTGGCGGCGGAGTCTCTTGATATCGGCTCCTGCTGGATTAACCAGCTGCGCTGGCTGGATGAGAACCAGGCAATACACACCTATCTGGAAAAGCTTGGACTGGCAGGGGATGAAACTGTCTGCGGAGGACTTAGCATTGGGTATAAGGCGGATAAAGTGAAAGAACCTTTGAAAAGAACGGGGAATCCTGTTACTTATATCAGGTAAAAGAGCTTGTCTGTAAAATGTGGCGGACAGTTGGCCGGGTGATACAGGGTAATAAGTAAACGGTCCTTTACGGATTAGAAACAGCGGCTTGGGATACATGGAAAACCACCTGTCCCCAAGCCGCTAAATAATTTAAACAGCCTATCAATCTTGCAAATAGTAATAGAAATTGTTTTGCTACACAATAAAAGTAGTGGTAGAAATGCAATTAGTCCTCATATAAATTTCCGCTATTTTCTTTGTTTAAAGTTCCGGACAATTCAATCATTAAAAACTTTGTCAATTCATTTACTACGGGCCGATGCCTTACACCCTTGGGAACAATAATAAATTCACCGGAATTAACTTTTGTTTTTTCTTCCTCTGTCTCTAGATAGAAGCTGCCTTCCACTACATAGAAGAGTTCGTCGGAGTTCTCATGAACATGAAAGTCCAAGGTACGGTTCTCAACCTGAACCATACTTAAAATATTCCCATTTAAAAATCCAACTTTTTTATAAGTGTACAACTCAGCTATTTTATTGACTTCTTCTAACAGATTAATGACTTCCATACTCCATGCCTCCGTAATCTTTTAAATTTTTGTATTTTAATAATATCACGAAAGATTTCCAGCGTATACAAATGAATATAAGAAAGATAAATAAAAACGTTTATAATGTTTTGTAAAGGATATTATATATTTTCTGTTATAAATGCTATCTCAAAAGCTATTTTGCTATAAAACAAGAAAGAATCTGCCTTGATTCGCAATAATACATTGCCGATACAAGAAAACTACCAATAAAACAAATATTTTTGCTTATTCCTCAAAGCAATAATACAGTAGAATCAGTAAGAAAAATGGTGAAATAATGGTGAAATAATACAAAAATAATTGATTGTTTGTTGAATATATATTTATTATACAAAATACTTGTGACATTATTGTACATATGTTATAATAATAAAAACGTTTTAAGAAAAGTGTGGTGTATATTAGTGAAAAAAGCAACTATCAAGGATGTGGCCAAAGAGGCAGGTGTTTCTATTTCTACCGTATCCAATGCATTGAACAATTCCCCTCTTGTTAACGAAGATACCAAGAACCGAATCATTCAAGTCGCTGAAGCTATTAAATATGTCCCCAATATGAACGGAAAGATGCTAAAGGCAAGAAAGAGCATGACAGTTGGCTTTTTCTCCTCCAGTGTAAGCGGACACTATTTTTATATTTTGGTGGATTCCATGTTTAAGGAATTAAGAAGGAGGGGCTTTGGTCTGAATGTTGTTATCAGCAGGGATAAGAGAGTCCTCCTGAGCAATATCTTAAGTAAGAACTTTGACGGAATCATAATTTTTGACAATGAGCGTGTGGGAGAGCATGAAGTTGAGCTGATCCTGCAAAACCAGATAAAAACAGTGTTTTTGGACCGGGATATGCATGAAACGGATATCTCAAGTGTATTGTTCGATTCTTTCAAATCAGGCTACGACCTGACAAAATATCTTATTCACCTGGGGCATAAGCGTATCTACTTTATAGAAGGAGACGAATATACCTACGATAACCTGGAACGAAAGAGGGGCTATGTAGCAGCTCTTAAGGAGATTGGAGCAGAGGTGAAGGAAGAGTATTTTTTCAAAGGGATGTTTGAAGAAAGCTATGCCTACAATGATGTTATTTCAAGATTCCGGCTGGGCAATTTCCCTATTCCGGACGCTATTGTTGCAGCGAATGACTACAGCACTATCGGCTGTATTAAAGCCTTCAGCAGATTAGGGTACCGGGTGCCCGAGGATATCAGTGTAGTGGGCTTTGATGATATCGAAGTAGCCAGGTATTTCACGCCGGCCCTTACTACTGTGCGAAATCCTATCGCAAGGCAGGGAATACGGGCGGTTGAGCTCTTAATGGATATGATTAACGAGGATGCAAAAGGGAGCTCGGAACATTTGGCAGGGGAGATTATTTACAGGGATTCCGCCAAGGCAAAGATAGTATAAATAAAAACACGTCATTAATAGAAACGTTTCTATAAAATGGCGTGTTTTAACTGCTGCAGTTAGAAGGGCATATACGCATATGCATGCCTTATCAGGAAGGGAGGATATGATGAAGAAATTGTTTAACTTCAAAACAAGAGATAAGGTATTTTACTCTTATTTCATTTCATATTTAGTAATAGGAATACTCCCTATTTTAATTTCCTTGTTAGTATACATAAATTACGGAAGAGTGGTCCTTGAGGATATCCATAGATCCCAGGCCTCTACACTGTCCCAGCTAAAGAACGGCTTTGACGATAATCTGGAAACGGTGGTGAAAACAAGCAACCTGTTGGCGGCAAATGATAAACTGAATGATTTGGATGGTTTAAAAAGCTTTTCCAATGGCGATTTGCTGGAAGCCTGGAAGCTTAAGGGTGAAATCAATACAATTAAGAGCAGTATCAATTTCTGCAGTGAGATTTTTGTTTATCTGTATCCCAGCGACAGTGTCATAACCAACTCAAAGCTGTATCCATCAGAGATTAATTATATTTTTGCAAATAACTATCAGCTGACCAAGACAGAAATGCTTGGTGCAATTGATACTCCTAACTATAATGGCTATAACATTATAAAGGACAGGGAAGGAAACAGTACAATTTTATTTTTGCAGAATGTCTACAGTTATAATTACAAGGATAAGCTTGCTACCATAGTAACCGTAGTTCCCTGGAAGAACATTGCAGCCAATATTGCCTCTATGGAAGAGGGTAGGATATACTGGATTAACCGGAACAATCAGATACTCGGTGACAGTGACGGTGCTGCCGAAGAGGTCATATCCTATAATGACTATGACAATGAAAATAAATTAATTGAAAAGCGCGTTGGTAATGTCAAATACGTAAACTCCTACACAGGGTCCGGGTATTTTGATTTCAAATATTGCATTACCATACCAAAGAGCCACTATATGAAGGAAATGAACAATCTTATCGTGGGAATCATATTGCAGATTACTGTGATGGCTGCCTTTGCCTTTGTTCTTGCCTGGTTTTATTCCGTAAAAAATTACAAGCCCATATCCAGACTGTTTGCGGTGCTAAAGAAGAACAAAGAAGCTTCCCGGGACATCAACTTTGACAGTATAGAAAATTACATTGAGAACCTTTATAGGGAGAATAAGACCCTGAGCACTTCCTGGGATCAGGCTAAGGATGCACTGTTCAATCAGATGATCACCGGTTATATTAAGGGCTGGACCTATGACGAATCCATGCTGGAAGAGGCCGTAGCCACCAATACTGAGCTTGATCTGAACGAGCCCTACCTTGCTTTGGCTGTTACCTATGCAGATATTATGGATTGCAATCTGTTTGCAGGCATCAGTGAAGCTGAGAAGGAAAATACATTCAAGCTGTTAAAATTTGTGGTTAAGAACATATTCGAAGAAAATATTCTATCCAGGCACAGGGGCTTTTTCAGTGATATTGACGGAATGCATCTGTGTGTATTAAATATCAGCGAGGAAGACCTGGCGGGCGGCTCCCTCTCTTTTGATATCAGAAAATGCCTGACAATTTATAAGAACCTCTTAAACCTAAAAGTTAATATCGGTGCAAGTAAGCTTCATAAGGATTGTGAAGCACTAGCAAAAGCTTATAATGAAGCCGCTCAGGTATTGTCCTTCCAGTCCTTCTGGGGAAAGGATTATGAATCCTTTGCTTTCTATGAAGAAACCAACAGGGAATACGATACCATATACAGCTATGACAGCCAGCTCATGGAGAAGCAGAAGAAGCTTTATAACCTGATGGTATCAAAAGAATATGAGCAGGCCGCCGAATTCCTGAACCAGATACTGGATGAAACATTTATTAAGGATATTCATTGCATGGATATCAATAAATGCAGAATGTTTTCATTGATTAATACGGTCTACAGCTGTCTGAGTGACATTGTGGGAAGAAGTGACGGAGAATTCTTCAAAAAGCTTAATCCCATGGAGAGAATGTTAAAGGCTAATTCCATCGAATCAGCCAGGCATATTATGAATGATATATTCAGGGAGATTACCGACCATTTGAAGGAGTGCCTGACCAATGAATATCCAAATTGGGTGCAGGAGATTATCGATTTCATAGAGCAGGATTATTCGGACCCCAACCTTAATGTATCCATCTTGGCGGATAAGTTAAATATGAATCTGTCCTATGTGGGGCGTACCTTTAAGAACTATACCGGTTATGGCATTACAGATATGATACATATCAGACGGCTGGAAGAATGCAAGAGAAGGCTTTTGCTTGGAGAGAGCGTGAGGGAAGCGGCGGAATCCATCGGTTATCTGGATTCGAAATCCCTGATCCGTATATTCAAAAAATACGAAGGAATCACTCCTGGGCAGTATAAGAGCAATTTTGAGAAGCAAATAGTGGAGCTGGCTTAGGAAAAGTATAATTTTCGAAACAAATATCAAATGTTGCCCCTTTCTATTTCTATGGGTAGTTAATTATAATAAAAAACGTTAGGGATGCCTGGAAAGAAAATGTCTGCGGTATGCAACGGGGGGAAGCATGAAGGAAAGAATGAGGATTATTAGCATATTGTTAATCCTGGTGATAACAGCATCTGTTCTCTTTAGCTGTTCGGCGGGGGAGGTCAGCAGGAAGGGAAGCGGCAGGGAAAGCGGCTCTAAAAGGGACTCTATGCTGCCCCTTACTGATGAACCGGTCACCCTGACGGTATTTGCAGGACTTGACAGTAATCTGGAAGGAATTATTAAAGATTATAATGACAATACATTCTTCCAGGAACTGGAGAAACGTACGGGAGTTCATTTGGAATTTGTAATCCCTGAAATCGGAGCAGAAAGCGATGCGTATTACTCCATGATTGCCTCGGACAATTTTACGGATATTATATCCCATAACAACTATGCTTATCCGGAAGGATTGGATGCTGCCATTGATGATGGCTATTATCTGGAACTGACACCTTATTTAAATACCTTTCTGAAGGATTACAGTACCTTGCGGAACCGGGATTCTTTTACTCTGAAAAGCACAACCACCGGTTCGGGAAGGATTGCAGCCTGCTATAGCCTCTACACTCAGAAGCAGGGCCCCTGGATGGGGCTGCAGGTCAGAAAAGATTGGCTGGATGAGCTTGGTCTTAAGGTACCGGTAACCTTTGACGACTGGGAAAATATGCTGACACTGTTTAAAACCAGGAAGGGTGCATATGCTCCCCTGTGTATCGGTGCCAATGGCTTTCTTGAATATTCCCATGGGCTGAGTGCGGGCTTTGGAGTCTACGAAGACTTTATGCAGGTCAACGGAAAGGTATCCTATGGACCAGCAGAGGAGGGTTGGAAGGAATACCTGACCCTGTTAAAGGACTGGTATAAAAAAGGCTTAATTGACCACAATTTCATGATAAACGGTGAATGGCAGGTGGATAGGGCAATGGTGGAAAGCGGCCAGACGGGAGCCTGGAATGCCATGTATATTATGATGTCCCAGTATGAGCAGGCAGTTCCCGGTATGGATGTAATACCTGTTTCCTCTCCTGTAAAAAAGGCAGGAGATGCACTGCATATCAGGAGGGAAGACAGCATAATCGGAAATCCGGTCTCCATATCTGCTAAAAGCAAGCACCCGGATATTGCAATGAAGCTTCTTGATTACCTGTACACGAAGGAGGGCTCGCTCCTTGCCAATTATGGCACTGAAAATGACACCTTCACCTATAATGCCGGCGGAAAACCCCAGGTAACCGATAAGATATCGGAGAATAAAAAATATAGTATGGGGCAGGCACAGGCCATGTATCTCCTGCCGCCTAACAGGCTTGGAGGATTATACGACTGGACCAGAGAATTAAAGGCAGTACCCAGGCAGGATTTGGAGGCTTATAACGTCTGGAATAAGGGGGATGATGCTTATATTCTGCCCGATTCACTGGCATATACCAGGGAGGAATCAAAAGAGCGGAGCAAAATCGTAGCGGATATCACAAAATATAGGGACAGTATGACAGTTAATTTTATAACCGGTGTCATAGATATTAATTCCGGCTGGGACAATTATATTAGTGAGTTGAAAAAGATGAATTTAGACCGGGCGGTAAAAATAACACAGCAGGCTCTGGACCGTTTTAACCGTGAGCCATAGAAAGGGGATTTGGCATGAAAATATTTACGACCAATGCTGATGTAAGGTTTGAAGAAAAAGAGGCGGAATTTATTCATTCCCCATCCAGGGAATTTAAGCTGATAAAGGTCTATCCAAAGGAAACAAGGCAGGAAATCCTGGGATTCGGCGGTGCCTTTACAGAAGCTTCCGCCTACACCTATAGTAAAATGGGTGAGGAAAATAAAAGAAAACTTCTAGCATTGTATTTTGGAGAGAAGGGCAACAAATATAATTTTTGCAGAACACATATCCAAAGCTGTGATTTTTCACTGGGAAACCGGGCTTATGTGGAAGAAGACGATAAGGAGCTTGCCGCCTTTTCCATCGAGAAGGACTTTGAATATCAGATTCCCTTTATCCGGGAAGCCTTAAAGTTCAATAAGGATATGGAGCTATTGGCATCTCCCTGGAGTCCTCCGGCTTTTATGAAGACCAATAATGAAATGAACAATGGCGGTAAGCTAAAGGAAGAATTTTATGATGCCTGGGCTGAAATCTTTGTGAAATACCTTCAGGCTTATGCCAGGGAAGGAATACTGATCAAACGTATCACCATCCAGAACGAGCCCAATGCAGTGCAGACATGGGACTCCTGCCAGTTTACAGGAGAGGATGAAAGGCATTTTGCCTGCGGGCACTTAAAAGGAAAGCTTGAGGCGGCAGGGCTTGGTGATGTTAAAATTAATTGCTGGGACCATAACAAGGACAGGATTGTGGAACGCTGTGAGGAAGTATTCACCGATGAAAAAGCATTACAGGATATTTCCGGCATTGCTTTTCACTGGTATACCGGGGACCATTTTGAAGCCCTGCAGTGCATCCGTGATAAATATCCTGACAAGGAGCTTATCTTTACGGAGGGCTGTGTGGAGTATTCCAGATTTGCAGCAGCAGGCCAGACCCAGAATGCAGAAATGTATGCCCATGATATTATGGGGAACCTGAATGCCGGCATGAACGGTTATATTGACTGGAACCTGCTACTGGATGAGAATGGCGGGCCAAATCATAAGGGCAATTTCTGTGATGCCCCTGTCATGTGTGATACGGCAAAGGATTTTATAGATGTCAAACAGTCTTTTTATTACATAGGACATTTCAGCAGGTTCCTTAAGCCCGGTGCAAGAAGAGTACTGGTTTCCAGATATACGGATAAAGTGGATTGCGGCGGGTTCGTAAATCCAGACGGTGAAATGGTCCTTATTGTATTGAATAGGACGGCGGAAGCACAAAGTTTTGAAATTATGGTGGAAGAGAAGATCTGTGCAGTAGAGATAGGTCCCCATTCCATTATTACAGCCTGCTGGAAGGAATGATTTTTTCTTTATTAAAATGCTCATAACTCCAATAAAAATTCCCGTCTGAATTACAGGCGGGAATTTTTAATATCAGCTTTCGCTTTGTTTAAAATTGAAAGTATTGGATGACCTCCGAGCCCTTCCTGGCGAATACCGGAATTGTTTCAAGAGGTGCGTCTACCGTTATGGTTTGGCCCCCTTCATAAGCTTTTCCGCTTTCTGCTTCTATCCAGTCTGCACCCAAAGGAAGATATACACTTTTTGTCACAGCGCCAGCCTCTGTAACCGGTGCGACCAGCAGGTCATGACCAAAGAGGTAGCAGTCCCCTGTCAGCCAGGCCTTGTCATCCTGGGAAAAGTCGTAGAATAAAGGCTTGATAACAGGAGTACCTTTTTCGTGGGCTTCCTTCATGGCTTCCGTGATATAGGGCTTTAACCTTTCCCGGAGCTGGATATATTTTGTCATGACTTCCTCTGCCTTGGGGGTATAGCTCCAGATTTCGTTGGAAGCACCGGAAGCGCACATGCCGCCGCCCTTTGTTCCAAGGGGATTCTGGTCGTGAGGGTCCCTGTCGCCGTGAAGCCTCATAACGGGGCAGAAGGTACCGAATTGGAACCAGCGGATAAGGAGCTCATGGAATTTGGGGTCATGGATATTACCGCCATGGAAGCCTCCGATATCCGCAGTCCACCAGGTGATTCCTGCAAGGCCCATATTAAGGCCTGCTGTCATCTGATTCTTTAACTGTGCAAAGGTGGAGGGTACATCTCCGGACCAGGCAAGGGCGCCAAAACGCTGGGAACCTGCCCAGGCACAGCGGATTAAGTTGATGGGATTTTCAACGCCTTCCTCCCTCATGCCGTCATAGAAGGCCTTGGCGTACATGGCGGGGTATATATTGGCGCATTCTAAGGCAGAGCCCTGGTAATAGCGGTATATATCAAAGTCCGCAGCAGTGTATTCCGGTTCCGCCTCATCCAGCCAGAACAACGTAACTCCCTTGTCCAGATAGTTTTCCTTGCATTTATCCCATATGAATTTTCTTGCCTCCGGGTTGGTGGCATCGAAAAACACTTCCGTACCGAAGCATTCCATTGTTGCCTGCAAACCTCTGTCTGCCCTGACAAGAAGGTCTTTTTCGGCCATTTCCCTGTAGTTTACGGAATTCCGGTCAACCGTGGGCCATACGGATACCATGAGCTTTATGCCCATTTCCTCCAGTTCCTTTATCATGGCTTTGGGGTCCGGCCAGTATTCCTCATCAAAGGTCCAGTCACCCTGGTTGGGCCAGTGGAAAAAATCCACTACGATAACCTTTACGGGAAGCTTTCTGCGGTAATATTCCCTGGCTACCTCAAGAAGCTCTTCCTGTGTCTGGTAGCGGAGCTTGCATTGCCAAAAACCCATGGCATAGTCGGGCATCATAGGAACGGTGCCGGTAACGGCAGCATAGGATTCTTCAATTTCTGCCGGAGTATCACCGGCAGTAATCCAATAATCCACCTGTTTGGAGGAATAAACCTCCCATTCCGTGATATTCTTGCTGAAGTTTGCTTTGCCGATGGCAGGATTATTCCAGAGAAAGCCGTAACCAAGGCTTGATATGGCAAAGGGAACGCTGGCCTGGGTATTCCTTTGGGCAAGCTCGACACTGCAGCCTTTTAAATCCAGATAAGGATGCTGGTACTGTCCCATGCCAAAGATATGCTCCCTGTCGTCTGCCTCGAATTTCACGGTGATATGGTAATTATCGGAGGCTGTCCCCTTATATTCACGTCCGGCGGCACGAATCATGACAATCTGGTCTAAATCCTCCCAGTCCTCCGTGCCGTATTCCCAGCTCCGGTAGTATTCCTTTAAGAGAAGCTCACCCCTTTGGTTATAGAAGGAAAGCTTGCCGTAGGTATTAAGCCGGGCACATATGTTACCGTTGGTAATGGTGGCACCCTTTTCGGTTATTTGAATATCGGAATTTTTAACTTCACAGTCAGAGGCTTTATAAAGAGCCCAGTCATTATCCGTAAAGCTGGTATTTTCTGTTCCTCTTACCCGGAAGGAATTCTCTCCCCAGGGAGTAATCATCAGGGTTTCATGCCTGCGCTTAAATACCAGGGATTTGTTAACTATACGAAAGTAACTCATAATTTCCTCCATATTTTGTAAGGACACCGTACAGGCTATGCCCGCTGCAGTGGCCTGAATTTATGATTTGGTTAATGTCCATTGCCTTATGGCATGAATCGCGCTAGCAGACGATTGATACCTTAAGCCGGTTTGAATTACTGATTTCCTTTAACAGCTGTCTGAATTCATTATAAAATATTCTTGGAAATTACAAAATAAACAATTATAATATTATTTATACAAAATGAAACAAGCGGGGGTGATTTTTACGGAATATCAGTTAAGCCTTGAAAAAGGACTTGAGGTGAACCTGATAGGGCACTCGGTATGTAACAGAGGCTGGAGCATATGTAACAGGCATTTGCCGGATATGGAATTTATTGTAGTATACAGCGGGCAGCTGCTCTGCGAAATAGACCATATTCCCTATCTCCTGAAGGAAGGGGACGGCTGTCTGATTCCTCCCGGAGTCTTAATCAGCCAGTACAGCCATAATGGACCCTGCAGGTTCTTCTATACCCATATTGAGACCGGTTTTGATGTAATTGAGGAAGATAAAAGAAATGAATTGATTTCAAAATATATAAATGCCCAGGAGGAGAACCAGGAACAGTTCTTTATTCTTCCGCCCAGGGAGGAGAAGGATAACTGGCTCTTCTTAGGCAGTCATATGGATATGATTGAATACAAGGATGAGATTTTTACCTTATTTGAAAAGGCCCTATTGGAAAGGAACCAGCAGGCGCCGGGTTACTTATATATGCTTTCTCTTTATGTGCAGCAGATTCTTTCCCTGGCGTCCAGGTGCTTTTTGAAAAAAGCCCAGACTCAGGCAAAGCAGGTGGAACGGGAGCAAAAAAAGCTTGTTCAGGACACCCTTTCCTATATTAATGCCCATTATGCGGAAGGTATCAATATCAGGCTGTTAAGCGCAGACTTTTTTGTATCCCAGCAGTATCTGACCAGGGTATTTAAGGCAGCCATGGGGATATCGCCTATAAAATATATGAATAAGATACGCATTGAACAGGCCAAGAAGCTTATCCGCACTACAAATGAAAATTTGAGCAGCATTGCCTTTGAGGTGGGCTTTGACAACATTTATTATTTCAGCCGCACCTTTAAGCAATATGAGGGTATTTCACCCCTTCATTACCGAAACTGGCTCAACAGTAAGAGCAACCAATAGGGAAGGGAAGAGGCTTTCAGTTGATATTCATATGTGTGCGGTTGTAGGCATTCCGGTATTGCTTCGGAGTGGTATCCTCCATTCTCTTAAACAGCTTCATAAAGTACTTCTCATCCTGAAACCCCAGAGCTTCTGCGATTTCTTTTACGGTCTTATCGGACTCGCACAGAAGCTCCTTTGCTTTGGAGAGCTTCAGATTATAGATATACTGCTGCATGCTCATACCCATATGCTTTTTGAAATACCTGGCCAGGTACTCTTTGGAATAATTGAACTCATGGGAAACATCTGCAAGGGATATGTTCTGCAGGGAATGGACGCGTATCCACTCCAGAATCTTTGGCAGCTTATCGGAGGAGGTCTCGTTTTCATGTCTGATCTTTAGCTGGAGGATATTCTGCTCCGTCAGCTCAATTAAGAGGGAGGTCAGCAGGTAGCTTGTTGCCAGGCCGGTATAATAGGAAGAGGACAACAGGTGCAGCAGCTGGTGGAAAAGAATGCTTATCCGGTCAAGGTTAACGCCCTTCATGGTGGAAGGAAGAAGGCAGAAGGGCGAAAAGTCCCCGTAAAAATTGTTGTTATTAATCAGTGATATGGCAGCTTCCGCCTCTTCTGAGCTGATAATGCTATCCTGCTTGATAATGCTATCCTGGTTGTTAAAGCAAAAATGAAACCAGTAAAAGGAGGTACCCTTATCGGAGTATTCAAAACCTTTATGGGTAAGGCCCGGCAGAAGCAAAAGGGAATCTCCGGGCTGCAGCGTATATTTTTTATCTTCCTGTTGCATATGGATAGGATTTTTTAAATTAATAATGATTTCATAATCCGTTATGATTCTCTCCGAATGTATCCATTGAGCGTCTGCTGTAAAATGCCCAGCAGAGATAAAATGCACCGGAGAGGTGATATCGGCTTTTAAGTAATACACAGGTCAATATTCACCACCTTTTGTTTATATAGACTACCGACAAATAATAAAAAATGTGGCATACTCTTATTATAACGTAAATACAACCATCAGGCAAATATTTTAAGGAGGTCAATATATGGATACTTTATTTCAGTCATATCCGGTGGGACTAAAGGATGTGGAGCTTAAGGAAGGCTTTTGGGAAGAGTATGGAAGACTGGTACGGGAGGTGGTTATCCCTTACCAGTGGGAGGCATTAAATGACAGGATACCGGAAGCGGAAAAGAGTTATGCCATTCATAATTTCAAGGTAGCAGCAGGGGTAGCGGAAGGTGAATTTAACGGACTGGTATTTCAGGACAGTGATCTTGCCAAATGGCTGGAAGCAGTAGGCTACAGCCTTTCCTGCAACCCTGATCCGCAGCTTGAAGAATGGGCGGACGAGGTAATCGAATATATTGAAAAGGCCCAGCAGAAGGATGGTTACCTGAATACCTTCTTTACCTTAAAGCGTCCGGAGGAAAAGTGGAGCAATCTGCTGGAATGCCATGAGCTTTACTGTGCAGGGCATATGATGGAGGCAGCCGTTGCTTATTATAATGCCACGGGAAAGAGAAAGCTGTTAGATGTTATGTGCCGCTTTGCCGACTGTATTGATGAGGTATTTGGCGAAGAAGAGGGCAAGCTTCACGGCTATGACGGACATGAAGAAATTGAGCTGGCCCTGGTAAAGCTGTACAAGGCCACCGGTGAAGAAAGGTATTTGAATCTATCCAGGTATTTTATTGATGAAAGAGGAAAGGAGCCGAGCTTTTTTATAGAGGAATGGGAAAAGAGAGGGAAAACCGCCTTCTGGAATCCGTCGGACCACAATAAGCCGGATACTTCCTATAATCAGGCACATATTCCTGTCAGGGAGCAGACAGAGGCCATAGGACATGCGGTGAGGGCGGTCTATCTCTACTCCGGCATGGCAGATATTGCAGCTCTAAAAAAGGATGAAGGACTTAAGAAGGCCTGTAAGGCCCTGTGGAACAATATTGTGACCAGGCAGATGTATATTACCGGAGGAATCGGCTCCACCCACATAGGAGAGGCCTTTACCTTTGACTATGACCTGCCGAATGATACGGTCTATCAGGAAACCTGTGCTTCCATCGGCCTGTTCTTCTTTGCCCACAGAATGCTTTTGATGGAAGCGGAGGGCAGCTATGGGGATGTAATGGAAAGGGCTCTTTATAATTCCATTATCAGCGGTATGGGCTTTGACGGAAAGAGCTTCTTCTATGTAAATCCCATGGAAGTGTGGCCGGAGGCCAGTGAAAAGAATCCGGACAGGAAGCATGTAATGCCTGTAAGACAGAAGTGGTACGGATGTGCCTGCTGTCCTCCTAATTTAGCAAGACTTTTGCTCTCCTTAAGGCAGTATATTTACACTTGCAGCGGGAATACCCTGTATACCCATTTGTATATACCAAGTAAGGCAGAAGTAGCAGTGGGGGAAAATAAAATAACTCTCGAGCAGAACACCGGTTATCCCTGGGACGGAGGAATAAGGATAAAGCTGGGCTTGGAAAAGGAAATGAAGCATACCCTGAGCTTTCGTATTCCCGGCTGGTGCAGAAGCTTCAGCCTGCTGGTAAACGGTGAAGCCTTATCCTGTGAAGGCCGTACAGAAAAGGGATTTGTTTCTGTCAGCAGGCTCTGGAAGGATGAAGATGAGATTGTAATCCAGATGGATATGCCGGTGGAAATCATCCAGTCCCATCCCGAGGTACGCGCAAATGCCGGAAAAGTAGCCATTACGAGAGGCCCCCTGGTCTATTGTCTGGAGGAAGAGGATAACGGTACGAACCTTTCAGCATTATCCATTAACACGGATACGGACTTCCAGGTAACGGCAGAAGCATCTCTGATGAAAGGTGCAGTATCCCTGACCGGAAAAGGCTTTCGAACAAAGGAGACCGGCTGGGAGAACAGCTTATATCAACCCTACCGGAAAGAGGAAGAAGAGACAGAGATCAAAGCCATACCTTATTTCCTCTGGGGCAATCGTAAAAAAGGGGAAATGCTTGTTTGGATGAATCATAAATAGAAGAAAATCATCAATAGAAATGATAAAATGACTGATGAAAGGGCAAGTGCCAATTCATCAGTCATTTTATTCGTAAACAGATAATAAAAAGAGACAACATGGGTTAAAGACATGAGTTAAAGACATGAGTTAAAGACATGAGTTAAAGACATGAGTTAAAGACATGAGTTA
>NZ_FRAC01000013.1:121231-185084 GCF_900142215.1 Anaerocolumna jejuensis DSM 15929
GTTAAAGACATGAGTTAAAGACATGAGTTAAAGACATGAGTTAAAGACATGAGTTAAAGACATGAGTTAGAGGCATGAGTTAGAGGCGTGAGTTAGAGGCGTGAGTTAGAGCATGGGTTAGAGGCATGAGTTAGGGCATGAGTAAAGGCATGAGTTAAAGGAATGAGATAAAGACATGAAAAAAGGCATAGAATAAAGATATGAGATAAAAGGCACCAGATTTAATGTAATAATTGATTCGGTTATTATAAATTAATCTCAGCCTGCATTTATGTATATTTGGTGTATAAAAATGCAACGAAGTGACTTTCACGGAGCTGAGTGTATTTTTATACCCCAAATATACATTCAATAAACATGATATTAGCCTATCTATCCCTCAAATCACAATTTAATTGACAACAGTACCATATAGTACTATACTATGTAGTATGGAGGTGAAGGAAGATAAAAACGAATGGAGGATTTCTTATTTCACAAATCAAGCAGCTTCAGGGCAGGGTTTTTGAAAAAATGTTAAAAGAGAGCGGAATTGATGCCTTTAATGGAGCCCAGGGACGGATTCTGTATGTGTTGTGGGAAAAGGAAAGGCTTACAATCAGTGAAATAGGGCATCTTACCTCACTTGCCAAGACCACCCTTACCAGTATGCTTGACAGAATGGAGGAGAGTGGGCTGGTGGTACGAAGTGCGGATAAGGAAAACCGCAGGCAGGTTATTATATCCATTACGGACAAGGCAAAGGCTTACAAAGAAGATTATGACCGCGTATCGGAAAGAATGAATGAATTATTTTACAAGGGCTTTTCAGAAGAAGAGATTTCAGCCTTTGAAGGAATGCTGGGGCATATCATTAACAATCTGGATGGTTGAGGAAAAGGTATCTTAAACCCGGCAGTTGCGAAAGTGATTAGAATGGAGGATAAGAGAAGATGGAGAAAGAAGTAAAGGACTGTATTGTAAAACTGGTAGAGGTCAGCAGGGATGCCGTTGTATGTTCCGTAGATGAGGAAGGATATCCCAATGCGAAGGCGATGTTCCGGATAAAAAATGAAGGGCTTACTACCTTCTGGTTTTCAACAAACACCTCATCCATACGTTTAGGGCAATGGCTGCGTAATCCCAAGGCATCCATCTATTTTCTGGATGCAGAGGGGTTCCATGGACTGATGCTTACCGGTGAAATGAAGGTTCATACGGATGAAGAAACCAAACAGGCCTTTTGGAAACAGGGGGATGAGATGTATTATCCCCTTGGGCCTACGGACCCTGATTACAGCATTCTTGAATTTACGGCAGTAAAGGGAAATTATTATCATGGGCTGGAGAAGCACCTGTTCTTAACAAATGAAGTGGAGGGGTAATCTTAATGCCGTACTGTCAGGTAGAAGATTGTAATATATTTTATGAGGATATGGGAATCGGAGAAACAATTCTCTTTTTGCACAGTGGTTACAGCAGGGGAATTATTGCTTTCTCCGGACAGATTCAGCCGTTTTTCAACCAGTACCGGCTTCTGCTGCCGGATTTCAGAGGACATGGAAGAACTACGGCAATAAACAGGGATTGGGATACTGCCGTTATTGCTGACGATATGGCAGGGTTTATCGAGAAGCTGGACCTTGGTAAAGTGCATCTGATTGGCTACAGCCTGGGCGGAGGTGTGGCCCTTCATTTGGCAGCAAAGCATCCGGAGCTGGTAAAGAGTATTGTAACCATCGGCTGCGGCGGTGTGCCTGACGGAACCGGCTCTGAGGACTATGAACCAGAGGCACTGCTTGAAAGAAATGAGCGTGCCTTTATTGAGAAAATCAGGGTTCAGAATATGGAAGCTACCGGCGGGGATTGGAAGCACCATATGCGCCAGAGCATAAGGGACTGGAGAATGTACCCCTGTCTTACGGACAAGGACTTTGAACAGCTTAAGATGCCTGTGTTCTTCATTGCCGGAGAGCTGGATACCTATGCTTCCAGGGACAGGCTGCTTGCCATGCAGAATAAATGTGCGAAAGCGGAGGTCTGGATTGTCCCGGGCTGCGGGCACAGGCCCCATATGCCTACTGAGAATGTGAAAGAAGTCAATGAACGCATAAAGAATTTTTTGGAATCTGTAAAAGGATAGATATCTGATAGCTGAAAAAATATAAAAAAGTAATGAAGACCTACGAAGACCTATAAAAAAAGTAACGGAGAGATACAAAACTCTCCGTTACTTTTTTTGTGGGAAATTCACTGTAGAAACAGGCATAAAAAAAGCAATGGATAGCCATTGCGCACATTAATATCTATTTTTGATACAACTTAATACAAGTCATGTATTTCTCAATCAAATTGTATTAATAACATACCATGCAAATGGGAAGTTGTCAAGAAAAAATTAGAAAAATAGAGCAAAAGTCTGCTGGCAGCAATATGGGATTCCCGGAAGTATGCAAGGTGTTCCTCCTGATTTTGACAGGGTATGCTTCTTCGTATAAAATAAGTGAGCTTTATTTAATTAGCGACTTTCATTCAGAAGGAGATGTGCCAGTGACAAGAAGCTTAAGGAATCAGATATATTCGTTGAAAGCCTGCTATTCCCTCTTTCGGATCAAAACGGCGGAAAACTTTCAATACCGCCTGGCAGGCATTGCTGGCGCGACTACCAGCATCTTTTATGCAGTAATAGAAATTCTGGTTTACAGTATCTTTTATCATTATGCTGAGAATAAAACCGGAGGGCTTCTGGCTTCCCTCAGCCTAAGGCAGGTAGTGACCTATCAATGGCTGGCACAGTTCTTATTTCTGATGCAGCCAATGAGTGTTGACACGGAGATATTAGGGAAAATCACAGGAGGGGATGTGGGAATCGAGCTGTGCCGTCCCTTGGACCTGTATTCCCACTGGTTTGCCAAGGTAGCAGCCGGCCGTCTTTCACCCTTAATGTGGAGGGGCTCAGGGGTACTGGTTGCCGGAATGCTTATGCCTCCCGCTTACCGTATGTCCCCTCCGGCTTCCCTGCTTCATTTCCTGCTGATGCTCATTTCCTTATTCAGTGCCTTTTTACTATGTACGGCTTACGGCATGCTTGCCTGTACCATCAGGCTTAATGTGGACTGGGGAGATGGGCCTTTGTATATGATACTGCTTGCAGGAGGGGTATTGTCCGGTACGTATCTGCCCCTTCAGCTATGGCCTGACTTTATGCAGAAATTCCTGTTATTGCAGCCCTTTGCAGGGTATCTGGATATACCTGCCCGTTTTTATCTGGGAGTATTGAACCTACAGGACGGCCTGTGGGCCATTGGGATGCAGGTCTTCTGGATAACTGTATTTATCCTGGCCGGAAGGCTGCTTATGAACAGGCAGCTGAAAAAGGTAATTGTACAAGGCGGCTAGTGTGAATTATTGAAAAGCATAATTCACACACAAGATTGTGCCTGCGAAATCCTCGGCACAATCTTGCGGCGCGATGGGAAGGCATGGCAGTTGGTGTGAATTATTGAAAAGCATAATTCACACACAAGATTATGCCTGCGAAATCCTCGGCACAATCTTGCGGCGCGATGGGAAGGCATGGCAGTTGGTGTGAATTATTGAAAAGCATAATTCACATACAAGATTATGCCTGCGAAATCCTCGGCACAATCTTGCGGCGTATTGGGATGGCATGGCTGTTGGTGGTGGAAGAACAGGGGAGTTTTGTGGAAGGATTGAGCAGAAAGAGAGGAAAATGTGGAAGGAAACAAGGAAATTACCCTTTACTTTAAACTTATTCGGATAAATTTTCTGACCGGGCTGCAATATAAGGGATGGCCCTTTATGATATTGCAGACTCTGTTTGTGGTAGTAACAGACCCTATCGGGCTGGTATTGCTGTTTAACAGATTTGGCAATATCGGCAGCTGGTCGGTATATAAGATATTGCTAATATATGCCATTGCGGTTACCTCCTTTGGACTTGCAGAGAGCTTATGCAGGGGATTTGATTATTTTCCCTGGAAGATGATAAGGTCGGGTGACTTTGACCGGGTGCTGTTAAGGCCAAGGTCCCTGATGGTGCAGGTGGCAGGGAGTTACTTTCATATACACCGCCTTGCCAGGGTATTTGGAGGGCTGTTTACTGTTATCTATTGCCTCCGGGCATTAAAAGTAACCGTCAGCCTGCTGGATATTCTTATGCTGGTCCTTACCTTTTTAGGCGGGTTTATCACTTATACAGGAGTATTTGTACTGACCTCCGGTATTGCATTCTTTACGGTAAAGGGGCTGGACTGGATTTATATTTTCACTAATATCAGCTATCAGGTAACCCGCTGTCCCATTGACTATATGCCTAAGGTATTAAAATACATGTTTACCTTTTTAATGCCCATGCTTGTAATCAGCTACTATCCGGCCGCAGCAATATGCGGCTGGACAGACAGCTATTACAGAGGCTTTCTGGCCTTACCGGCAGGTATCGCCTTCTTTCTAATGGCAGCCCGTGTCTGGCAGTTTGGTGTAAGGCATTATAAGAGCACCGGAAGTTAAGGGACTGGTACATCGTTTCCAGATTGTCTAGACCGATTACTTGTCTAAACCCTCAGATGCACATCCAAAAAGCCCCGGCGTACTCAGTCCAGTCATTTGGAAAACGATGTACTAAAAGCAGCTTTCGCTGCTATGACTTGAACTGTCTGCTTCAACGGGTCTTCCGTCAATAATTGTTTTGACCACATTAGTAAGAGAGTCCAGGATATTACCATTGGTCAGCACGATATCCGCATCCTTGCCAACAGTCAAAGAACCTACCCGGTCTTCAATGCCGATATGCTTTGCAGGATTTATGGTAATGGCTTTCAGTGCCTCAAAGGGGTCCATTCCGGATTTTACGGCAAGGCCGGCACACAGGGAAAGATACTGTTCGGGAATTACAGGGCTGTCAGTAATAATGGAAACGGACAGTCCTGCCTTTGCCAGTATGCCGGGAGTGGTAAAGGTCTTATTTCTCAGCTCGAATTTCGTAGCATGACCAAGTGAGGGACCTACGGCAACCGGATAGCCTTCCTTTGCCAGCTCCTCCACGATCAGGTGTCCTTCCGTGCAGTGCTCGATGGTAAGCCTTAAATCAAATTCCTTTGCAATACGGATTGCCGTGAAAATATCATCTGCCCGGTGGGCATGGGCTTTTAGAGGAATTTCGCGGTTCAATACCGGCAGCAGAGCCTCAAGCTTCATATTAAACGCAGGCTTTTTACTGTCATCCTCGCCTGCACTTATAAGCTTTGCCTGATATTCCTTTGCCTGAAAAAGGATTTCCCTAAGCTTGGCGGCAGTGGACATACGGGAATAGTTATTCTTGTCCTTATAGACCCGTTTGGGATTCTCCCCAAAGGCACATTTCATTGCTATCTTTTCCCTGATTACCATATTGTCGATCCGTGAGCCGGAGAGCTTGATGGCAGCGAAAGTACCGCCTAATACGTTGGAGCTTCCGGGGCCGGTTGCCACACTGGTCACACCGCCCTGTACCGCCTGCAGCAGGGTGGGGTCCATTGGATTGATAGCATCAATAGCGCGAAGATGGGGTGTCAGGATATCATTCATTTCATTATAGTCTTTTCCCTCGAAGCCGATTCCATAGCCATCAAGGCCGATATGGGAATGGGCATCTACAAGGCCGGGATATACCCATAAATCTATGGCATCTATTACATTCATACCATCTTCTTTTGGAATATCCGGTTGTATTTTTGTGATTTTTCCATTTATGCACAGGATGTCTGCTATGTAGGGAACTTCGTTGACGGCATCATGTATCAGGCCGCCTTTTATAAGTATAGATTCCATTATATTCTCCCCGGTATTATATTTTCTTCTTGCAATAATAGTAATACTTTTAACAACCGAAGTCAAATTTAAGGAACCGGAGCATCCTTTGGCATTATAGGGTCAGCTTAAGGGATAGGGCTGAGGGGTAACCGTGGGACCGTAGACCTCCAATCTGTCATCCTTTCCTTTCACAGGAACAAAGCGCAGGCGGTCAATGCAGATATTTCTTGGCTGGACGGCAGTGGTATCGTGATGGGTATGGTAGACAATAAACAGGGACTTTCCGTCCGGTGATGATACAATACAGTGGTGGCCTGGGCCATGGGCCTTGCAGTGATAGGAGAGGATTGGGTTTCCCTCGTATTTTGTATAAGGTCCCAGAGGGGTATCTGCAATCGCATAGCCCACCGCATAGCCAGCACTTTCAAAATGGCTGCCGGAATAGGTGAGATAATATTTTCCCCTGTGCCGCAGAACATAGGGAGCCTCTGCAACAGCTGCCTGCTGCTGTTCCCAGGTCTCGGTGGCCCTTATGACCATTGTCTCTGTAGAAAGAATAGGGGTTACAAGGTCATGCTCCATCCTCATGGCATAGAGGGCATAAGTCTTTCCCTCCCGCCAGGAAACATAGAATATATAGACCTCTCCGTCCTCATCCACAAAAAAATGTCCGTCAATGCTTTTGTCAAAGAGATAGCCGGGCTCCGGAAGAAAGGGTCCCAGGGGGGAATCACTGACACATATTCCAAGGTGCTCGTTAACGGACACCAGCATATAGAATTTTCCGTTGTTGCAAATAATGTCAGGGGCCCAGTACCATCTATTCATGCCCCAGACCTCATCCATGACCTTACCGGCATATTCCCAGTGGACAAGATCCCTGGAGGTGTAAGCCTCATAACCTGCCGGTAGAGAGGAGGAGGTCGCATACAGGTAGTAAATACCTTGATGATACAGGATATCAGGATCTGCATATCCGTTTAATACAGGGTTCTGATACCTTGGTGCCGGCTGGGGGAGGGGATTAAGTGTACCGGTGTGAAAATTCCGCCATAAATCATCCCTGTCCCTTGGAGAAAGCTCTGCCTGTCCCGGGTCTGCTGCGATGGCGGCAAGGTGGCTGCCTGTGTCTTCCAGGGGCAGTTCAACCACAGGCCAGGGAGTGAATTCCGAAGCAACGGCTTCAAGAGCAATGTCCTTACGGAGCCTGTTTTCCGAAGCAGTATCTTCTATATAAATCTGGCATATATTATTTTGCATCCTTATGGTAATATGATAAGTATGATTTGTTTCCAGAATTCCTGATTTTCTTCTTTGCAGTGTACTAAACCTGTTCCCTCCAGCTGCCAGAGAGAGCAGTTCGGTAAAACCGTCCTCCGTAAGGGTAAACAGATAACCCTTTGCAGGATGCGTTACAGAATCCGCCATAAACAGGATGCCGCACCATTTAAGCAGCGGTGAAAGCTGCAAATCTGCCTCTATGGTAAAATTGGCACCGGAAGTGCTCTCTTCGCCTAAAACCTGCCATTTCATAAGCTGTCCTCCTGATTTCATTCATTCTATGATCTATGCTTTATGGATATTATAGATTCTTGATTCGGGTAATAAGCTGATCTCAGCTTTCCCGAATCAATCTTACTTTTAGTAATTAAATTCTATTTTAATGCGGAAAAATGGCAATATTGTGCCGGTAACGGCTGTTGATTTCCCGTATTTTTTCAGGTGCGCATTTTGGTATCCGCTGGTAGGTGAGAAGACCGTTGGTTTCCTGTTCCACGTCGGATAACTGGGTATAACAAAAGCCGTATATGTAATCCGACTGCTGGATATTGTCAATCACGAAACGGTACTGGTCTAAGAATTCCTCCTCGCTGCCGGCACTGGTGTAGCCCCAGCTTCCCTTTTCCGAATTGTTATAGTGGATTCCGCCGCATTCTGTTATGAGAATAGGCTGGCCCTGATATTTGTAGGGAGGTGCGAAGATATTTCTTCCGGCAGAATAGGGGGAGAGCAGTACGTCAAGGTCCGTGGTAAAACGCTTGAAGAAGGCCTGCTTATCCGGTTCCTTGCCGGTTCCATGAGCATAATTGTGGATTGCGCAGATATCCGTCCTGGTCTGCTCCCAGCCGTCATTATTGACAACAAGTCTGGCAGGGTCCAGAGCTTTCAGCATATGATACAGGGAAAGGGTATAATCCTGCTGCAGGGGATTTCTGCCGATATCGGGAACCGCCCAGCTTTCGTTAAAGGGAACCCAGGCTATGACGGAGGGATGGTTGTAATCCCTTTCAACAACCTCCATCCACTCCCGGATATAGCGCATAACGGCATTGTCCGTAAAAAGGCAGGCAGCAGGAACCTCCTCCCATACCACATACCCCAATCTGTCAGCCCAGTATAAGAAACGGGGGTCTTCTGTTTTCTGATGCTTTCTGCATCCGTTAAAGCCCATTTCCTTCATAATATTGATATCATACTGAAAGGCTTCGTCCTCCGGTGCAGTCAGGATGCCCTCCGGCCAGTAGCCCTGGTCAAGGACCAGCTTTAAGTAATAGGGATGGTTGTTTAAATAAACAATACCGTTCTCGACGTGAATTTTTCTCATACCGAAATAGCTTTCCACATAGTCATGAACTCCCTTAGGGGATTTTAAGGAAAAGGTGATATCATAGAGAGCGGGGTTTTCCGGGGACCAGGAGCGGCTGGCACTGTGGTTGTTGGTATTGAAAATCTTATCGCCGGCCAGATGGATGCTTCTTTTGAACACGGTATTGCTGGTAATGGAGTAAGAATCCCTGCAAATCAATTCCTTATTAAAGGTAACGGAAACCTCCAATGCCATATCGGGAACCAGACTGCTGAAAGTACATTCCAGGTCAAGGGTATCACAGTCAAAATCCGGTGTCATCTTTATCCGGGTAATATTGACTGGGTTTACGGGTTCAAGCCAGACAGTCTGCCAGATACCGGAGGTCCTGGTGTACCAGATGCCGGCGCTTTTCTTTTCCCAGAACTGTTTTCCTCTGGGAATGGTCTCATCGGAGGCAGGGTCTTCTACCGCTACGGCAATGCTGTGGCTGGTAAGGGATTTTTGAAGACAGTGTGTGATATCAAAAGAAAAGCCGGCGCTGCCTCCTTCGTGCCCGCCGCATAATTTTTCGTCAATGTAGACCTTGCAGCGGTAATCCACCGCACCAAAGTGCAGCAGAATATTCTTGTCCTCCCATTCTTTCGGAAGGGTAAAGGTACGCTTATAGAAGCACCTGTTGTGGATGGAAGTATCCTTGATCCCGCTGAGTTCACTTTCAAAACAAAAGGGAACCTCTATCTGTCCGGACAGGGAATGGGAATTCTTCTCCCAATGACAGCTTTCAGCTTCCCTGCTGTCATCAAAATCAAAATTCCAGGTTCCATTCAGACACTGCCATTCCTTCCGGACGAATTGGGGACGTGGGTATTCGGTACGTAGCATTGATAAAAACCTCCTAGGTATAAATGATTGTCTTATTAATTCTGTCTTAAAAGCATGATTTCCGACAGGGAAATCTTATCGTTTGAATTTCTCGGTGTAAGTATCAGTTCAACCTTTGTGACAGTCTGTTCGTCGAAGCTGAGGATTGCCGCACGCTCATCGGTATCCTCGGAAAGGGGGCATTCCTCTGTTATGCAGCGGTCATCAAACACTGCTTTTACAGAAGAAAAATCCTGACCTTTTGCAACACCCCGGTAAACAAGGATATGGGAGAGCTTGACCGGCTTTTTAAAATCCAGGGTGACAGCTGCGGTTCCCTCTGCTGCTGACAGGCTGCAGTCATATTTGGAATCCTTCTGGTGCAGGGAAAAGATGCCGTCTGTCAGAAGGGAAGAGCCGGCAGCAGAGGCGGTTATTTTGGCATCGGCTGTAATATTGGTATAGGAACCGTCGGAAGGGATGGGCTGGGAGCAGATGGTCGGTCCGTCCACATAGAGCTCACCCTTGTCTGTAAAGAGTACTTTGTCTATATTCAGTTTACGGTTGCCGCCGCCAGCCTTTGGGTCTGTGTGGGTATGATAGGCCATCCAGATTTCGGTACCGTCCGGTGAAAGGGCAAAGCTGTGGTGTCCTGTACCGGATATGGTAGCAGAGCCGGCAGCGGTCAGAATAGGATTATTCTCCGATTTTGTATAGGGTCCCAGAGGAGAGGAGCTGGTAGCGTAACCTACGGAATAGGACTGGTCGGCATAACAGTTTGCGGAATAGGAAAGGTAATAGGTACCCTTATGGCGGATAACCTCAGGACCTTCATTCCAGAGAGGATTTACCGATGCCTTCTCCCATTTCTGAGTGGGGGTGGTTAAAAGAACAGGTTCACCTGCGATAGAAAGCATATCATCACTTAAGGTTACACCGTAAATTTCGCTTTTCCTTATGCCCCCCGTCTCGTTCTCCGAACAGTCCCTGGAGAAATACAGATACTTGGAACCGTTGTCATCCACCAGCACATTGGCATCAATGGCCGCATAGCCCAGGTCGAACAAGGGCTCATTTTTTACGTCCTCAAAGGGACCCTCCGGTTTATCGGATACGGCAACTCCAATGCGGAGGCTTCCGGAATCTGCCCTGGCGGAATAATACATATAGTACTTATGGTCATATTCCACGACTTCCGGAGCCCAGAAGCTATCAACGCACCAGGAATCTGATTTTTTGGTGAAACACATATTTTTTCCGGACCAGTTGACCATATCCTTTGATTTCCAGCAATAATAGCCGTTTGCTGCCGAGGTGCAGTATAAATAATATGTATGATCGGAGACCTTCAATATAAACGGGTCACCGATTTGCGTGATGCCAAGGTCATTTTGGTAAAAAAGCTTATCGTTGGCAGGAGTCAGCTTACACGTTGTATAAGAGTTCACAGAATTACAACCTCCTAATAAGAGAGTTAAGATACCGGTAACCAAAAAGCAGAAGGATACCCGGCACTTTTTTTTATTTATTGAAAGCGTTCTCTTCGCAGTTGAAAATAATTGAAACATTCTTTTCTTGTTGAAAGTGTTATTTCAACGCACCTCCCCCTGACTTTTTTCGACAAGCTCCAACAGAATTGTAGGATTATCTTATGAGAAAGACGTAAATTACAACAAAAAAACTGTAATAAATGAAATACAGAATTTTCTGAGGAGCTTGTTGACTACTAAGTTACAATAAAATCAACTATATTACTATACAAATAATGTCTAAAAAAACAGACTAATAATTGTGCAAAATTTTGTTATTTTAAAAAATATATAAAATAATTGAATTTATAATAAAATATACAAGAAAAATGAATAAGAATAAACAAACAGAAAAATTATAATAAATTATTGACTATGAAAACAAGACGTGCTATATTAAATTCATGAGAGATGTTAAATTACATAAATAATGTAATATTCAAGAAAGGAGGAGATTATTTGAAGATCAAGAAGAAAAGGATTGAACTTGACTTTGATAACAAGGAAAAAATCGTACTGGTGGGGAAGGCATTGTCTTCTGATATAAGGCTTGATATTTTAAATCTGCTGATTAACAAGTCGGTAAATATCAGTGAAATTGCAGGCACCTTTCAGATTCCCCTGTCTTCCGCAGCACTGCATGTGAAGGTACTGGAAGAAGCAGGTATGATAACGGCGACAGAGCAGCCGGGAGTAAGAGGGGCGCAGAAGGTATGCGGCATTGCCTTTGAAGACATTTACTTTAATGCCTTCCGCCATAAAATGGACAGGGACAATATAAAAGTCTACCACTTCCCTATGGGAATCGGAAACTACTATAACTGCAGGGTGAATGAAAGGTGCGGTATCATCAGTGAACACTCCTATCTGGGAGTGGAAGATTCTCCTTACGGTTTTTATTCGGAGAACAGACAGGAAGCTCAGTTGATCTGGCTTGCGTCGGGGTATCTGGAATACCGTTTTCCCAATTACATGCTAAAGAAGAACAAGGTAAAAGAATTATCCTTTTCTTTTGAAGTCTGCTCGGAAGCACCGGGATATCAGAATGACTGGCCTTCTGATATTACTGTGTGGGTCAATGAGAGGGAGGTCGCAACGATTTATTCCAAAGGAGATTTTGGGGGCAGAAGAGGACATCTGAATCCGGATTGGTGGAGTGATACCATGACCCAGTATGGGGTCTTAAAGAATATAACCGTGAATGACCAGGGCTGTTTTCAGGACCTGCTGAAAACCTCGGATGAAACAATGAATACACTTGGTATCTGTGACGGTTATTATATCAGCTTTCAAATTGGGGTAAAGTCTGATGCTAAAAATCTAGGAGGAATGAATCTGTTCGGAGAAAAATTCGGGGATTTCGCCCAGGGCATCATTATGAGCGTGCAGATGGACAGCAGCGAGGAGGATGAGCCTGAGGCAGAGGAAGAGTTTTAAGAATTGCAAGTTCATTGAAAATTAGAGGAGGTAATTTTATTATGGCTATAAGGCATAAGAAACTGATTAGCTGCCTGCTGGTTGTTATATTTTTATTTACAATGCTTTCGGGGTGCAGCAGCAAAAGTGAAAAGGTTAGCAAAAATTCGGATAATAATGCTGCCACAAAGGAAGCAGAGCCTGCAAAGGAGGTTAAGGCCAATCCTCTTGCAGCAAAGATAGCAGGAAATACTACACCTTCCGATGAGGAAAAAACGATGGTAAATGACACCCTGGAAGACAGCTATCTGGGAGATGTTTTCGATACCAAGATACCCAATAATTATTCAGCCTATCCCATGGATGCGACGCTGGATGTCTGGATGCCTTCCAATTCCATTTTGGCTTCCGTTTGTGATGACGTAAATAAACAGAGGGTATTTACTCAGATCGAGAAGCTGACCGGAGTTAAGATTAATTTTATCATACCACCTTTGGGAGAGGAAACAACGAATTTTAATCTGATGATAGCATCCGGTGAGCTTCCTGACATTATCATAGATGCCGGAAGATATACGGGAGGTATTGCAGCAGGTATTGCGGACGGTGCCTACCTGAAGCTGAATGATATTATAGAGAAAGATATGCCGAATTATTCTGCATGGCGTAATTCCGATGAAGAGAGACGTGTTACCTCTGTTTTGGATGATGGCTCCATCGGTGCTGTATACGGCCTTGCACCTTACAATGAATGGTGCTGGTTCGGCATGCTGATTAAACAGGAGGCCCTGGACAAAACAGGTCTGGCAGTTCCTGAGACTATTGATGAATGGCATGATTTCTTATTGGCTGCCAAGAAGGCGGGCTATAAGGAGCCTCTTAATTATGGATCTACCTACGGGCAGGTTTTTACCGGCTGCTTAAACGGTGCTTACGGCGTTTGGGACTGGATGTATGTTAACAAGGACGGAAAGGCGGCCTGGGGACCTTCAGCCGACGGAGCCAAGGAATACCTGACCATGATGAGACAGTGGAATTCCGAAGGCCTGTTCAATAAGGACTGGGCTACGGCAGACTTTAACCAGAGAATGTCGGAAGCAGCCTCCGGTGACTGTGCTGCCATGATGGATTCCCCGGATACCATGTGGGGATACTGGAAGCAGGATAACAGCATTGATTTCGTAGGAGCCTTAAATCCTGTGTTAAAGAAGGGTGATAAGCCTCAGCAGACCTATAAGAACTTTAAATCCACCGGAACCGTTGCTGCTATTACCACACAGTGCGACAATGTAAAAGCAGCCTGTGCCTTCCTGGATTTTGCCTTTACGAAGAAGGGCTGGGAAATCTATAACTACGGTACTTACGGCGATGTTCACTTAATTAATGACAAGGGCATGCCATATTTCCCGGAGGATGGATTGATGTACAATGATCCCGATAAACAGCCCCTGTCCAATCTGATTTGGAAATACCGTGTACATTCCTTTGCCAACATCCGTGACGAGCATAATTCCAATCCCCTTATTACCGCAAAGGGAAGCTATTCCGGTAAAATCCGTGAATACTGGACTGCCAATACCGATGACTCTGTGACCATGCCTCCGGTAAGCTTTACTTCCGAGGAGAGTGCAAGAGAAGGTGAGCTTGGAACGATTCTTTCTACCTTAAGAAATGAATATTTTGCCAAAATTGTTATGGGCCAGCTTCCTGTAAGTGCATATGATGAATTCTTAAAGAAAGCAAAGACCCAGGGAATGGATGAGTTTGTCCAATTATGGCAGACTGCTCTGGAACGTTACAATGCCAGATAACAGAGCTTAATGTTCCGGTAATATATTCATTTTAAAAGAATATCAGAAATGTTCTGCGGGCTGTTAAGCATGGAGCTATAGCAGCCCGGGAACCTTTCGGACATATTCAGGTGGAAACAGGGGGTGCCTTTTGAGTAAGAGAAAGAAACAGGAAATTGTAAAAAGGAAAAACGGCTTGACCATGGAGTTGATACGCAAGGATTTTAAGAAGAACTATTTTGCTTATCTGCTTATTCTGCCTGTTTTAGCCTGGTACATTATATTTTGCTATGGACCTATGTGGGGAATTACCATAGCATTTAAGAATTATAAACCTCTGCTTGGCTTTGATGCCAGTAAGTGGGTTGGGTTAAAATACTTTGAGGATTTTTTTAAGGGACCTTATTTTTTCAGGACGGTTAAGAATACCCTTATGCTAAATGTATGGGGCCTGGCCTTTGGTTTTACCTCACCAATTATTCTGGCCTTACTGCTGAATGAAATACGGGGTAAGTTTTTTAAGAAAACGGTTCAGACAATAACCTATATGCCGCACTTTATTTCCCTGGTGGTTATTGCAGGTATGATACATATATTTACCCAGTCAGGCGGCATCATAACCCAGATGGTGGATTTTATAACAGGAACGGAGCATTCTTCCCTGCTTGGTTATTCCAATATGTTCAGGCCAATTTACACCTTTTCCGGAATCTGGCAGAATGTGGGCTGGGACAGTATTATCTATCTCTCTGCCATGAGCTCCATTGATCCTGGACTGTACGAGGCTGCGGAAATAGACGGGGCCGGAAGATTAAAAAAGATGTGGCATATTACCCTGCCGCAGATACAGCCCACTATAATTATACTTTTTATATTTGCTGTGGGCGGCTTGATGGGGTCCAGCCATGAAAAGATTATTTTACTGTATAATTCATTGACCTATGATACTGCGGATGTTATTGCGTCCTATGTATACCGGAGAGGTCTGCAGGAGGCGAGCTACAGCTTTGCAACGGCGGTGGGTCTTGTAAGCGCGGTGATAAACTTCCTGTTGCTGTGGGCTACCAATAAGATTGCAAAGAAATATTCCGAGGTCAGTATATGGTAAGGAGGACAGGCATGAAGAATACAGATTCAAAATATAAGGAGAAAAGCACCATCGGCAGATGGAAATGGAGCAATGTAACATTCAATGTGTTCAACTATATATTTTTGACCTTCTTTACATTAATCTGCCTCTATCCGATTCTGCACATTGCTTTTGCTTCCGTCAGTAATCCCAATGAACTGATGGCGCATCAGGGACTGCTTCTTAAGCCCCTTGGTTTTACGGTAAACGGATACAAGCTGGTATTTAGGGATAACAGTATTTTCACGGGATTTCGCAATACGGCGGTCTATGTATTCGCAGGTACTTTTATCAATATGGCGGTTACCATTATGGGAGCTTATGCCCTTTCCAGAAAGGAACTGCTATGGAAAACGCCCATTATGATTATAGTTACCATAACGATGTTTTTCGGTGGGGGATTGATTCCCTGGTTCCTCCTTATGAAGCAGATAGGTTTATACAATAACGTGATGGCTATGCTGATTCCCACTGCTTTAAATACCTGGAACATGATTATACTCCGCACCGGATTCCAGGCTGTGCCCCAGGAGCTGGAGGAAGCAGCGGTTATGGACGGAGCCAGCCAGGCCAAGATACTGATGAAGGTAATCCTTCCTCTGTCGAAGCCGGTACTTGCAGTAATCCTGCTATATTATCTGGTGGGCAATTGGAATTCCTGGTTTAACGCCATGGTCTTGTTAAAGGACAGGGGGCTTTTCCCGTTACAGCTGCTTTTAAAGGAAATACTGGTAACTAATGATTCCACTATGGCAACGGTGGGAAGTGCCGGCGGCGTTTCCATTAACAGTGTACAGGGTGCAACGGCCTACAGGGAACTGGTAAAATACTGTGTTATTGTAGTAGCTACCGCACCAATTCTGGTTATTTACCCCTTCCTGCAAAGATACTTTGTAAAAGGCGTTTACGTAGGTTCTATAAAAGGATAGAAAAAGCTCCATGCCATTCCTGGTATCGCTGATAGACAGAAAATTGTCTTTTAAACATGCGATTACAGGAAAGTCATGGAGCTTCTTTCTTGTTATTTTACCTTACAGTCTTAATAAGGATATCAGAATGTCGTGGTTATAGAATGTCGTGGTTATAGAATGTCGTGGCTATAGTATATCATGGCTATAGAATGTCATGGCTAAAGAATGACATGTTTATAGAGTGCTATGTTTACAGTAAGCTAAGTCTATAGAATGTATGCCTGGAGTATACAAATCTATTTATATACCACATATTCCTTCGGAGGTTTCCGATAGCCCCTGACACGAAAGCTGGTCTTGTCCATTTTTCCCATGGTTATCATAAGGATGGGGATTTCATTCTCAGGAATATCAAAGATTTCTCTGGTCTTATCAAAATCAAAGTATATCATAGGGCAAGTATCCCATTCCAAATCCTTGGCAAGAAGCATGAACAGCATGGCGGAAAGAGAGGCATTGCGGATTGCTTCGTCTCTCTGAAAAGGCTCCCCTCCGTTTTCATAGAGGGAAAAAATAGCTGAGAGCATGTCATCATATTCTTCTTCATCAATAATATTTAAGAATTTGGAACTTTCATATATATCAGGAGCTTTCTTGTAAGCATCCAGATCCCCGGTTACAATAATAACGGCGGAAGCAGTGGTTACCTTATATTGCCTGTAAGCCGCCTGATACAGCTTTTCTATAACTTCCGGACTTTCTCCCACATAATAATGGGCATGCTGCAGATTATAGCAGGAGGGAGCCTGTGAAAGATTTTCAAAGATTGCCTCAAAATCCTTTCTTGGTATTTGTTCTCCCTTAATAAATTTATTTGCGGATCTTCTTTCGGTTACTACCTTTAGAAATTCACTCATCTTTTGTTCCTTTCCAGCTCTATGTAAGCATAGAATGCCACTTGATAATGAAATCATAACTCTTTTACCAGTTCATGTCAATCATACTGCTTACACGGTATGCGACTTACGTATTTATCTTGTGAGGATTGTAGTAATGGGAAAAGGGGGGGATTGGGAACGGATGATGATTTTGGCTTACCTTTCGTGATTTTCTCGTTCGGGGTTCCGAATTCCACTAAAATGCCGGCAGCTGTTCCTGGCAGGTAAAATTATACCAAACTCGCTGGAAGGTTGTTTCAGCGTGGAGCTGTGAGCTCAGACAGTGGTATAATTTTACCTAGGAACAGCTGCCGCCCTTTCAGTGTCATTAGGGAACTCCTCAATAGAAAATTACGAAAGGTAAGCCAAAATCATCTGGGGGTTGGCAATAAACTTTTGGACAGATGTTGTATTGATTGTCTTATAGGGTTTTGGGCACGGCAAACACATAAGTTCGAATAATGGATATAAACAGATGACCAAGGGGGTTGTTTTGGCATTTTGTCTCAAGAGGTTCCTTATGACACTTAAGCGGCAGGAAACGTGACTAGGTAAAACAGTGCCACTGTTTGAGCTTGATAACTAACACAGCCAAATTTGTCACAGCGAGTTTGGCGCTGATTTACCTGCCAGTTACGTTTTCTGCCGCTTTAGTGGAATAAGGGTTCTCGCGCAACAAAAGGTCAAAACAACCCCCTTGGTCATCGTCCGTTTCCACAAACTTCCTTCATGCGCTTGTCACGCTACACTGTAAAGGCGGACACCATTCCATTCAGGCTTTCCGCCATATCGTGGAGCATTGTGATGCTCTCGGAAATGCTCTTCATTACCTGGGTATGCTGTTCCGAGGAAGAGGTTATCTCCTCAATGGAGCTTGAAACTTCCTCGGTCTGCTTGGAAAGCTCCTTTAATAATACGGAAAGGGTATCCTTCTTATTGTTAATGGAGTGATTGTATTCTGCAATATGGTTAATGTCGGTGACTAATTTGCGCAATTCCTCTGCAATAAGCTGGAAAGCAGTCTCTGTCTGGGAGACGGTAGTATTGATGTTCTCTGCACTTAAAGCATTTTTCTTCACAAAGGCTTCTGCGGTTTCCGATTGCTTTTGCACCTCAAAGACCATTCGGCTAATATTGTCTACGGCATCGGCAGTTTCATTGGCAAGGCTGCGGATTTCTCCTGCGACCACAGCAAAGCCCTTGCCTTGTTCCCCTACCCGGGCAGCTTCTATGCTTGCGTTCAGGGCAAGAAGGTTGGTCTGTTCTGCTATCTGGGCGATGACGGTCACAATAGAGCCGATTTCCTGTGCCTGCTTATTCATTGTTTCTATAACCGTCTCAAGCTGTTTTGAGGCTTCATTATTCTCAAGGGTCGCTTCTTTTAAAGCACCGACGGAAAGAAGGCCGTTTTCCTTTAATTCCAATGTCTGGTCTGCCGTAAGCCTTGCATTTTCACTTTTATTTGCCGTTTCTATGATGTGCTCCCCAAGGGCGTTCATTTCTGTCACACCTTCATAGATATCCTTTACCTGGTCATCGCCGGCAGAGGCAATCTGGGTAATGGAAGCCGTAATAGCTGCATTTGCTTCCGACGCCAGATTATAGGAGGACTTCAGCTCCGAGGAAAAGCTGCTCAGGTTGCTGCTGGATACGGTTATGGATTTTACCATACTGTGGAACCGGTCAATTAAAAGATTGACAGAATCACCTAACAGTCTGGTCTCATCCTTTGCTTTCACATGGATTTTATCAACCGTAAGGTCACCCTCTGAAACCCGCTGCAGGGATTTGGTTATTTTTATGATAGGAGAGGTTATTCTTCTGGCAATTAGTACGATGACCGACAGGGAAAGAATCAAAATAACAGCCAGAGAAGCCAAATTTGTATAAAGGATGCGGCTGGGGCCTCTGAGAAGGTCTGAATCATAAATAACAGCAGTGACCACCCAGTCCCATTCCGGAAAATATTCGGTATAGACCGTTCTGCTCTCGGATACGGAGCTGCTTTCGCTGGCCAATGCATAATGAAGCCTGCCTCCTCCGTTTTGTGCCGTTTTAATAATGTCCTGGATGATATTGCGGCCGTCGGTGGACTTCAGGTCGTAGATATTATCCTTCAGAAAAGGATGGTATAAAATATTACCCTTGGAGTCGGTAAGAAAGTAGTAGCCATTATTTCCAAGGCTGATAACAGGATTCATGCTGTTGGTATTCACAGTGGCACTGGAGGTGGCATCCGTATCGGACTTTGCATTTTCTCCGCCTGCAATTCCTGTAATGAACTCATTGATGGTATCCAGGGCGGCCTGCTTTGCCTGCTCCTCGTTCATCCAGGTCGTATCTCCTGAGGTGTAACTGTAGTTCTTCTTAATTTCATATAAAGAGGTTTCGATAGCGTTCTTTAACAGGATGTCATTGGAACGGTTGATTTCATGCCGGGAGATGGCATAGTCGATAAAGGAAATGATTAACAGGGAAACGATCAGGGTAAGGGACACTCCATAAATTAATTTTTTGGTTATATTCATTTTAAAGGTTTTCATATTTTTACCCATTGTATATCCCAGACTGTCCTGCAGAATGGGATACTGCCACGATAATAAAGAGTGAAGGAATATGTATGTGGTATCCTTTCGTATCTGATTTTCTTTCACTCATACTTTCTTTGAATGTTATTAATGATAAATAAAAGCAACTATATTATAAATTGACAAAGAAATTTTGTCAGCATTTTTTTAAAATAATGATAAAAAAGTATCAATTAGCAGTCATTTCGACAAAATATCAGAATATTCTTCTGGGCATTCATGGGATGAATTTCCTTATGTATAGGTGATTATTATGAAAACTGTGTATGGGAATTTTGTACACTGCAAATGCATGAGGCCAAATAATGGATATGAACAGATGACCAAGGGGGTTGTTTTGGAGTTTTGTCTCAAGAGGTTCCTTATGACACTTAAGCGGCAGGAAACGTGACTAGGTAAACCAGTGCCACTGTTTGAGCTTGATAACTAACGCAGCCAAATTTGTTGCAGCGAGTTTGGCGCTGATTTACCTGCCAGTCACGTTTTCTGCCGTTTTAGTGGAATAAGGGTTCTTGCGCAACAAAACTCCAAAACAACCCCCTTGGTCATCGTCCGCTGCCATAAACTCCCTTCATGCGTTTGCCGTGGTTTCTTATGAAAACAGGATATCATCTTCTTAATGTTTTTGGTATAATGAGGGTATTCTATATTTATCATCAACTACAACGGTATAAGGAGGTACATGGCATTGGCTTTAGATTCCCTGTCTGTTTTTCATCCATTGACTGCTAAATGGTTCTCACAAAATCTGGGAACTCCCACAAAGGTTCAGGAGGAAGCCTGGCCAGCTATTGCTGCGGGAGAAAATACGCTGGTATCTGCTCCTACGGGCACCGGCAAGACCCTGTCCGCCTTTCTGGTATTCCTGGACAGGCTAAAGGAACAGGCAAGAGAAGGAACCTTAAAGCAGGAGCTTCAGGTGATTTATATCTCTCCTTTAAAATCTCTGGCAGGAGATATCCGGGAGAATTTAAGAAAACCCCTGAATGGTATTCTGAAGGAGGAAAGGGAAGCAGGGGGTGAAAACAGTACTCCCTTTGATTTGACGATTGCTGTCCGTACCGGAGACACTACCCAGAGCGAGCGGCGGACCATGATAAAGAAGCCGCCCCATATTCTTATTACAACACCGGAATCCCTCTATCTTCTTCTGACAAGCAAATCCGGGCAGAGCCTGTTAAAGACGGCAAAGGCGGTAATCCTGGATGAGCTTCATGCCTTGATTGACTCCAAGAGGGGAGCCCATCTGATGCTTTCTCTTGCCAGGCTTGATAAGCTATGCCAGGAGCCGCTTCAGCGTATCGGACTTTCAGCAACCATTGAACCCCTTTCGCTGGCGGCGGAATACCTTTCCCCGGAGCCGGTCACGATTGTTGCACCAAAGATGGGCAAGGAGGTCAGTATAGAAGTTACAAGTCCTCTGCCCTATGGGCAGAAGGGCTCAAAGGACCCCATCTGGGAGGAAATTGCGGCAACCCTTTTCGAATACTGCCAGGGTACCAGAAGTGTCATTGCCTTTGTGGAGGGGCGAAGATATGCGGAGAAGCTTGCCTTTTATATGAACCAGCTGGGCGGACAGGGCTTTGCCAGAACCCATCACGGAAGCCTGTCAAAGGAACAGCGCCTTGAAGTGGAAGCCTCCTTAAGGAACGGAACCTTAAGGCTTTTGTGCGCTACCTCCTCCATGGAACTGGGAATTGACGTGGGAGAGATTGACGAGGTATTTCAGATTGGCTGTCCCCGTTCCATATCCAGTACCCTTCAAAGACTGGGAAGGGCAGGGCATAATCCGGGGCGTGTCAGTGTGATGCACATTTTCCCCAGAGCTTCCGGGGAAGGCCTCTACTGCGGACTGACAGCGGAAGTGGCAAGGGAAGGGCTGGTAGAGCATGCCAGCCCTCCTAGGCTTTGCTTTGATGTTCTGGCACAGCACCTGGTATCCATGGCAACAGGGGATGGCTATGAGGTGGAGGATGTGATGGAAATATTAAAAAGGGCTTATCCCTTTACCGGGGTCAGCAAAGAAGATGTGAAGGACATTCTTTCCATGCTGGCAGGTGATTACGAGCATGCGAGGGATTTACCCGTCCGTCCAAGACTTCTTTACGACAGGATACACGAGAAGGTGGAAGGGGATGCCTACAGCCGTATGCTTGCCATCTCCGCAGGAGGAACCATTCCGGACAAGGGACTTTACACTGTCAGGACAGAAAGCGGAGTCAAGCTTGGGGAGCTGGACGAGGAATTTATCTTTGAATCCAGGCCGGGAGAACGTTTTCTTCTTGGTACCTTTGCCTGGAAGATCGAAAGAATAGATAAGGATGCGGTAGTGGTATCGGAAGCAGGCACAGCAGGTGCCAGGCTGCCCTTTTGGAAAGGGGAGATAAAGGGAAGGGGACTTAGGACAGGCATTGCCTTTGGAAAGATTCTTAACCGGCTGCTGGAAAGCTTTGAGGACGGAAAGCTTTATGAAGAGCTTTTGGGGCTTGGGCTGAATGATGCGGCGGCAAAAGGAGCGGAGGACTATTTAAAGCGCCAGATTTCGGTAACGGGAGTACTTCCCGGTGATAAGACTATCCTTGTAGAACATTTCAGGGATTCCAACGGGAGCAATCAGCTGATGGTTCATTCCATATTCGGCCGGAAGGTAAATGCCCCTCTTGCTATTTTAGCCCAGCATGCGGTGGTTAAAATGACCGGGATGAATATCGGCTTTTGTGAGGATGATGACGGTTTCCTTTTGTTTCCTTATGGTTCAGATGAAATGCCGGAAGGAGTTTTGCAAAGCATTGACGGAAATACGGCCAGGGCAGTCTTAGAAGCAGCCCTTATGGCAACCCCTCTCTTTAACATCAATTTCCGCTACAACTCGGCCAGAGCTCTTATGATGGGAGTGAAAAAAAGCGGCAGGACGCCTTTGTGGCTGCAAAGAATGAGAAGTGCCGACATGCTGGATTCCCTTGTGAGAAAGGAGAACCACCCTCTGATACGGGAAACCAAAAGAGAATGTCTTGAGGATTACTGGGATATGGAAGGGGTAGAGTATCTGCTTTCCGGCATCCGGTCCGGGCAGATAAGAGTTGTGGAATTACAGCTGGAAATGCCTTCTCCCATGTCACTTCCTTTCCGGCAGCAGACCGAAGCTGCCATGATGTATGATTATGCACCCACTCCCAGGGGAATCCATTCTGCGGTAGAGGATGCCCTGAAACAAGCAGAGATGATATCCCCCTCCAGGGAGGAATTAAAGAAGGCAACCGAAAGGAGCAAGCTTCCGGAGGATGATAAACAGCTTCATTCCCTTCTTATGATAGAGGGAGATTTAATAGCCGGGGAACTGGATATCCCCATAGAGTGGCTGGAAACCTTAATAGAGAAAGAGCAGGCACTCTACATCGAGCCTGGCCTTTGGATAGCAAAGGAGCAGGAAGAAAATTATAAGAAAGCACTGGAAGAAGAGAACGAAGAAGAAAGGCTTATCCTTATCAGACGGCTGCTCCGTTACCGGGGAGCCCAGTCCGCAGAGGATGTGTCGGAAAGATATTTAATTGCCCCAGAGGCGGCAGAGGACTTACTCGGGAAGCTCTGCCAAAAAGAAGAGGCAGTGGAGGATGACGGCCTTTATTACCACACTGCACTCTATGACAAAGCCCGCAGAGAAACCCTTAAGAAAAAGAGGAACCAGATACAGACTCTGCCGGAGGAAAGGTATGCGGGCCTTTTGGCAGAGAAGGCTTTGATTTCCGGTACCAAGGAGATGCAGCTGGAGTACGCCATGAAGCAGTTAAAGGACCAAAGCTTTGCTCCCGCTTTATGGGAAGGTATCCTTTTTCCCGGAAGGGTAGCGGACTACCGGGAAGAATTACTGGACAAGCTGTTATCCCAGGGAAATTATTTCTGGGAATTTCGGGAGAAGGAAGGACTTGTCTTTCATTCCTATGAGGATATCGACTGGGATGCGCCTCTTGATGAAAACCTGGAAGGGCTTTCCGAAAAGGAAAGGATTGTATATGAAGCTTTATTAAAGCGGGGTGCCAGTTTCATGCAGCGGTTCAGAGAGCTTCTGAATGGAGAGTCTCCCTTTGATGTGCTTCTGGACATGGCGGCAAAGGGATTGGTATGTGCGGACAGCTTTCAGCCTGTTCGCTGGTGGCAGAACAGGGATAAGTTGTTAAAGGCATCCGTAAGGCAGCGGGTAGGAGTGCATGCCAAAGCCATGACCACCGGGCGGTGGGAACTTGTAAGGCCTCTTAAGAAGCTTGCCAGGGAGGAAGAGCTTAACCGGTTATTTGAGCGTAATTTCCTTCTAAGCAGGGAAACCGTTTCGGGAATTTCCTGGGGAGAAGCCCTGGAGCATTTGAGAATAGGGGAGTATACCGGACAGGTGCGGAGGGGTTATTTTATAAAGGGACTTTCCGGTGTCCAGTTTATCAGAAAAGAGGACTTTGAAGGAGTACTGTATGCCCTGGAGCATCCGGGAGAAAAGCTGATATGGCTTCCGGCAATTGATCCGGCCCAGCCCTATGGGAAATACCTGGCTCACCGGACGGAAAAGGCCTTCCTTAATGTGCAGGGAACTATCGTGGCCTTAAAAGCAGGAGTACCGGTAGCTGTAATGGAACGTCAGGGGAAAAGTCTTAAAGTGTTTGACGAGGGGCAGGCAGATGCTGCCATAGGAGCCTTTGCCCGGGATTTTCAAAAGAAAAGACTGTTTCCTGCCGTGAAGCGCCTTCTGGTGAAGGAGTATCCAAAGGATATGGCTGAAAGCTTTCAGAAAAACGGATTTATTAAAGAAATGCAGGATTTTGTACTATACAGGGAATAAGTAGACAAGAGGAAATTCCTAAGGAGGTTGGATAAGCAGATGGATAAGCAGATAGAAAAACAAATGGAAAAGCAGATGGAAAGACAGATGGAAGAACAGATGGAAAGACAGATAGAAAAACAAATGGAAAAACAGATGGAAAAGCAGATGGAAAAGCAGATGGAAAGACAGATAGAAAATCAGGTGGATAAGTAGATGGATAAGCAAAGGAATATTATAATAGAAAAAGGAAGAATGGAAGACCTTGATGAGCTGGAAAAGCTATACAATGAGTTGAATGATGCACTGGCAGCCGGAATAAACTATCCGGGCTGGCTCAGGGGCATCTATCCGGTGAGAGAAAATGCGGAAGAAGGCCTGGAAGAAGGCTGCCTGTATGTAGCAAGATGCGATGGTAAAATTGCCGGAACCATAATATTAAGCCACAAGCCGGAGGAAGGCTACCATACCGTCACCTGGAAAAGCGAAGATGACTACGGCAGGGTTGCGGTAGTGCATACCCTGGCTGTTCATCCGGAGTTCAGAGGGTGGGGGATTGGAAAAGCATTGATGGATTTTTCCATCAGGCACTGCAAGGAAGCAGGATTAGAGTCAATAAGGCTTGATGTCTATGAGAAGAATGAACCGGCAATAGGGCTGTATGAAAGCAGCGGCTTTGAATATATCGCTACGGTTGACCTGGGCTATGGAGAGTATGGACTGGACTGGTTTAAACTGTATGAAAGGCTGCTTTAACGGCAGCCTTTCATATCCTTTAGACAGCTATTCAGGGCATTCAGAAGATGCAGGTACAGCAATATCAAAAGGCTGCAGTGAAGCCACAGGTTGGAAAGCCCTTTTTTCAATATGATATCCCTTGGGTTTGGCGTAAGGTAATCCATGTCGGAAATCTGCTGTTTGATGGTCTTCCCAAGACCAACCCAGTAATCAAAGTCGGACCATTTTGTCGGTATTATTTTTTCCGGCAGGTAGAAGGGGCTCCCTCCGTACTGGAAGAGCAGGCTGCCAAATCCCAATACTGTGAGAAGGAATATACCGGCTAATCCCAGAAAGGATAATGGCTTCAGCTCCCTGCGGTTTCTTGTGAACAGCCTGAAGGAAAATAGGGAGATAAAGGCATATAAAAGCCAGATGGGAAGTACCAGGAAGGAGGATAAGGCCCTGCCGTAGAAGCTTTCGTCAATGCCGGTATAGCTGCCGGTGAGACCGTATTTTAGAAGAAAGGCGGAGGCTGATGCTTCCGCCATAGCATTGTTTTTATAGTGAAATTCCAGATTAGGATAGGCTTGTGATTTCTGGAAGCCCTGTATCATGACCAGAGGAACAGAGGTTTTTACGACTCCGCGGATATAATAGCTTTTATTATTATAAGAAAGCTGGTTGCCGATGACCCTGAGGGAACCAAAGAGGGAATAAGCGGTCTCTGAATCGATGATACAGCCTTTATAATCTTCCCGGTAAACATAATTGCCTTCTATCAGGGAGGAAGGCACCGTATGCCTCATGTCACCTGTCGTAACAACTGCCATTACTTTTACCTTTCTGTTTAAAAAGGTGTTTTCAAGCTTTGCCCCCTTTGTCAGCCAGGCTGTAACGGAGGGAACCTGGCCCGGATTTTCCTTTTCTTCCTGCTCAAGGGCTTTTAAAAGGTCAGCTTCCTTTACACCGGTGCCGGATTTCATGCGGATACCCATGCCGGTATAAACTTCCCTGTAAAAAGAGGCCCTTGTCAGGGTATAACATGTGAAAAGGATTGAAATCAGTAGGAAGACAGATAGGATTACAAAGCATTTATTTCGTTTCATTCACTCTCACCCGATCACCTTCCTCAACGAACTTGTTGCTGTCTGTTATAACGGAATCCTTTTCCGAGAGGGAACCCTCAATGGCTGCCGTTTTCTTATCCTTATCCAGGACTTTGACATTCAGCTTGAAGGCTTCTGTTTCTTTACCGAGAACACTGTCCTTTTCCTTGACCAGCAGTACATAGGTGCTGTTATCGGAACCCTGCCGGATGGCACCGATTGGAATGCACTCCTCAAATTCCTCCGAGGTCTTTGAAAGCTGGTATTCCAGGCTGTCACCCTCCTTGTAATTTCCTTTCGGCAGAAGGGCTGTAAAAGTGACCCTGCCATTACTGTCCGGAAGTCCGATTGACTCCAGCTTGGAGGTCAGAGATTTATTGCTGTTATATGGCTTGATATTTACTTCGTCTCCGGTGACAAAATATTTCATATCCTTTTCACTGGCCTTCATGGAGAGCTCGTATCCCCCGGTGGAAATGATGAATTTTTCGCTTCCGGTTACCAGCATTCCGTAATTTAAGCTGGATTGGCTGATAACTCCGTTTACAGGAGAGGTTACGCGGCCTTTGTTATTTATAATTTCTGTTATGTTATGAATTTCTTCTTCCTTTTTATCAATATCCAGTCTGAGAGCTGAGAGGTCAAGGGCCTCGCCCTTTTCTTCCTTCTGTTTCGTTTCCTGCTTTACCTCATTGCCGTCCTTCACTTTATCCAGGGAAAGCCTGGCAGCCTTAAGGGCTCTCCCGGCAGCTTCTACCGCTTTCTCTCCCTCTTTTTGATCATTGCCGTAATCATAGGTTCCCATCTCCATTGCCTTCAGGTCGCTGTTTAAAAGGTCTGTTTTCTTTTGAGCCTTAGCGACTTTTTCATTCCATTCCTTTTCCTGGTCCCCTAAATCTTCCTTTGCTCTTTCGATTTTGGTTTTTGCAGTATTGAGGGTTTCCTCCTTGATATCCAGTTTCCGGAGGACGAGCTGGTAAAGCTGCTGGTAGGAAAGGGTAGGGCTGGCAGCGCTGTTGCTTTCGATGTCACTTCGGTAGGCCTTAAGGGCAGTATTCAGCTTTACATCTTCTTCCGTCAGTTCATCCAGTTTGTTCTGAGCATCCTCAACGGCACGGTTTCCGCTTTTGACTTCTGAATTTCTGGAGGCAATTTGCTGCTCATAAGCTTTTCTGGTAGCGGGGTCATCGGAATACCGTTCCCAGTCATTAATTGCCTCATTCCATTTCCGAATGGTTTCCGCCAGATCCTCCTTGGCTCGGTTAAGACTTGTTTCGGCATTTTTGACGTCCTGTTTATGCTCCGTATATTTTTTTGTATAGTAAAAATCAAAAATATAATTAGAGCGGGCTGTGATTGCTTCCTCCTGCCGGCTTATGACAGCCTCCTTATAGTCTTTTAAGAGGCCCTTCAGAGTCTGTTCCGGCTCCTCAAGCTCCGTCAGGGCCTCAGTGGAGTCATTTAGGGCTCTTTGGAAGGTCTTCAGGGCGGTTTCTTTCTGGCTCTTTAGGTCTGTAAGCTCCTCGAACGCAGTATTGTATTCTTCTTTCTTTTTCTTTTTGGCTGTTTTTTGGATGTCTTTTAAGGAGGCCTTTGCTTCCTTTAAATCGTCCAGGGCATTGCTTTCCTGTAAAAGCGCAGTTTCTAAGTCCAGATTACCGTCGCCGGATACCGTACCCAGGCCGGCTTTTTCATATTGAAGCTGCATTTTTTTTAATTCTCCGTTCAGGGTTTCCTTTTGGTCCTTTAGGTTAGGAAGGTCATAGATAAATAATATGTCGCCTTTTTTCACCGTGTCCCCGGGCTTTTTTGGCAGCTTTGCTATCCGGCAGCCGCTTTGGAGGAGAATATATTTACCGGAATTTCCTTTCACAGTTCCTGTTCCGGATACTTCATAGGATAAGCTGTTTCTCTTTATGGAGTCCACGCCTACTCTGGCGACCATAACAGAATCGGCAGTCCTGGAAATAATTGTGAAAGTGAGCATTGCTATAAAAAATCCAATTATCAGTTTTTTTAGTTTTCTTTCCATCAGTGTCCGGTCCTTTCTCAGCCTTTTAAGCCGGAAGCGGCTATTCCCTGCTCCAGATATTTCTGCCCGTATAGGAACAGCAGCAGTGCCGGAGTCATCATAATAACCGATGCCGCAAAGGCAATTCCTGCATTTTCCGCAGATATGGCAGGCAGGTATAAGGACAGGGGCCATAGGCTTTTCTTTCGTGTTAAAAAGGTAAGGGGCTGCTCCACGGCATTCCAGTATTCCAAAAAATCCAGCAGAAGAGCGGATATAATCCCGGAGGAGCCAAGGGGGATGCCTATTTTAAAAAAAATAAAGCCTTCCCCTGCACCGTCTAATTTTGCTGCTTCAATCAGGGATTTGGGAATTTCCCGGAAGAATTTCACCATGATAAAAACAGGAAAGGCGGAAAAAATATTGGGCAGTATGATGGCAAGGGGATTATCCGTTAAGTGAAGCTTAAACAGTACCAGATAGCTTGATACCATGGTGACCTGAAAAGGCAGCACCATAAGCAGAATATACAGGGTAAAGAGAAGCTTCTTTCCCTTAAAATCAAATCTGGCAAAGGCCCAGGCTGCCGGAAGGGCAGTAAAGAGCTGCCCCAGCAGGGAGGGAATCACCTGAAAGCAGGAATTCCAAAACATTACAAAGAACCCGGGGGAATCGAACAGCAGCTCCACATAAGACTTCAGGGTGGGATAGAGGGGAAGCAAGGTCCAGTTTGCCATTGCAGCGGTATCCCTTAAAATTGGGCCGGTATTTCTGGAAAGCTCGTCACTGCCCATAAAAGAGCCGTTTACTATCATTAATATAGGAATCCAGACAACAAGGGCAAGCAGGAATAAACCTGTTGTTTTTATAGTAAGTTTTAATGTTTTCATACAAATCTCCAAGACTTCATCAATGCGCCTTAAGTTTGTGAATTGTTCTTTTCAATAAATTAGTTATTTCATTCACTTTCCCGGTCAAATAGCTGTAATACCGACAGCAGTCCGACAAAGAAAAGCACATAGAGTACGGCGGCAGCGGACATTTTCTGTATATCCAGGGACGTAAACCAGTTGTTGAACAAATGCTGCAGGAGATAAATACTTTCATGGGGATAATTTCCCGATATCAGATAGGCCTCCCGGTATACCTTAAAGGAATTGATAAAGGACAAAATACCAATCATGAAGAGGGAAGGGGAGAGAAGGGGCAGGGTGATATAACGGAATTTCTGCCAGGGACCTGCGCCGTCTGCGCCTGCGGCTTCATAAAGGGAGGGATTGATCCCGTTCAGACCGGACAGCCATAATACCATGTCGTAACCGATGTTTTTCCAGAGATAGCTGAATACCAGCACATAAAAAGCCTTATCTGTATTCATGTAATCGCTGCCTGTTATGCCGAGGTGAAGGAGCAGCATATTGAGAAGCCCTCTTTCATGGAACACTAATTTCCACAAAAGCACCATGGAAGCTGCCGGTATGGCCAGGGGAATCATAAAAGAGGTCTTAAAAAAACCGGCATGTTTCAGCTGGGAATACAAAAGCAAAGCCAGCATGAGAGAAAGGCATAAAAGCAGGGGGATACAGATCAGCACAAACCTTAAAGTGTTTTTTACAGCCAGCCGGAAAGCTTCATTGGCAAGTACTGTTTTATAATTGGATAAGCCGGTGAAGCTCTGGCTCATGGCTTCACAAAAAGACCTGCGGATAACGTCAGAAAAGGGGAGCAGTACAAAAACGGTGATGCCAAGAAGGCTTGGAAGCAGGAAAAGCCAGGCTTTTCTTGTTTCCTTTTGCTGCAGGAGTTTTTTTTGTCTGTTTTTCTTTTTGACGAAAGGGATTAGCGGTGCAGATTTTTTCATTTAAATGACCATGCCTTTCTCAAATTTGTGTGTGAAAATTGTCCTTTAATTTTCGCATGTTTATTTGTGAAATTGTCAATGGACTTAGGGTTTTGCCTTCCGCTACTCGGATAAATAGGTGCTGACTTTTGTTTTAACAGCGGATACGGCCTGGTTTAAGTCAATATCACCTTTTAAGTAGGGAATTATCTGCTCTGTCAGCATATTGTCCAATTCTTCATTTATCTTAATCGGTTTGTTCAGGCTCTGTAATGTCTCATACAAACGGAGCCGGTCGGCTTTGCCGGGCCATTCGGCAGAAAAATAATTTCCATCACTATCGCTTGTTGCCATGGAGATACCCTTGTCATCTTCCTCTGCCCACTTTTTCAGAGATGCTCTATTAACTGGAAAGCCATCATAGAGATCGGCATCCTGAACCTCTTTGGAATACAGGAACTTAAGAAAGGCTTTTGCTGCATTCTGATTCTTGCCGGACTTATTTAAGCCTGCCATGCCGGAGGGCAGGAAGGTGCTGTTAAGTGAGCCGTAGTCAAGGGTAGTATCCTTTAACAGGGCAAACAGCATCATGGAACTGGAGATATTCGTGATTTGTGTCATACCTGCCTGGAACTTACCTTTATTAATTCCAAAAAAGGTGGTAGTAGAATCCCAGAAAAGTTTATTTTTGTTACCGTTATTAATCTCTTCCATAGTTTCCGCTGCACTTATGTTTTCCGCAACAGCTTTCAAATTTTTCAGGAAGGCGGAAAATTTATCATCAGACAGACGTTTGTCCGTTAAAAATTCTTCCCGATAGAGTGCAAGATAGCTTCGCGTCAGCTGATGGTAGGTGAGGGGACCGGAATACGGAACGGAGGAACTCTTCATATAATCCACAATGTCCTTTAAATCGGATACATGAGTGAGGGCATCCTTTTTACCGTAAATAACAGGAATAGAAAAACGAAGAGGCATTTGGTATATTTCCCCGTCAGTTTCGTAACTGTCTGCAATATTGGAAAGAATCTCCCCACTGTCCGATAAGGGCTTAATGATATCGGAAATATCCGCCAGGACACCCTTTTCTATATAGGAATCCGCGGGAAGTCCGTCCAGCAGGATGATATCGGCTCCGTTACCGGCCAGAAGCTCCGTATTGAGGGCTTTGATATAATCCGATACATTTCCTTCTTCTTCCCCCATGGCAGCCACATAATTAATCTGAGTATCGGGGTTTTCTCCCTGGTACAGGGATATGGCCTGACGAAGGGTTTTATTTTCTTTTAAGGAATATACCGTAAGCTGATTGGAGGGGATGGCAGAGACATTCTTGTCAAAGATAAAGTGAAGCAGTTTAAAACCGCTTCCCGAATCAGAAAAGACGCCATAGTAGTCTTCCGGTGATTCGCCGCCGACAAACAGTTCCTGGATATAGGTGGTAGGCATGCTCATGGAGGTCAGGGAACCATCTACGGTTTTTTCCCATACGGTTCCATCCTTTATCCTGCGCTGGATACCGCCGGAATCACCTACCAGCAGAGTTTGGTCATCCAGGAGGGCATAAGCGGCACCGTTATCGTTGTATGTATAGTCGTAGGTCTTTGTGGTGCTCTTTGACTGGGTATCATAAAGGAAGATACCGGAGTCGGATTCATTTGCTGCAATGACGGTGCTGCCAGTTACAGTAAAGTTTTTCTGAGTGTCGGCAGGTATTTTATCCTGCTGTTTTCCATCGGGTGAAAAAACCAGCAGATTATTGCTCTGCCACATGTCCAGAAGTACCAGACTGCCGTCTGCCAGTACCTGTATCCCGTTAATACTGGGATAATAGATTGCTTTTTTAACCTTTTTTGCCGGCTTTAAAAGGTAAGGAAGGTCCACCTTTATTGAACGGCTGCCGTTATCCTCTGATTTAACCAGAAAACTTTTCGTTGTGCTGTAATCGGTAAAGCCGGCATAGTAATTGCCGTCCTGGCCCAGGCACATACTTGTGAGGGATACCTTTTCCAGGTCCTTTTGATTCAACCAGCCGGGCTCGCTGCGGCTCCAGCTCATGTCATCCTTCTGGGTATAGCAGTTGTAGAGTGCTTTCGCTTCATCATAGGTATAAACCTCAAATTTCTTCTCCTTATTACGCAGGATTTTCAGGATGCTTTCCGATTTCTTTAATTCCGGCAAATCAACCTTCTTTTCCAGATATCTTCCCTTTTCCTGTGCGGAAGTGTCCTTATCCGGTGTAATCTGTTCGTCTGTACGGATATTATCCTTCCTGCTGCATCCCAAAAGACTCGTCACGATGAGAACCAGCACAAGAAAATAAGCCGTTGTTCTTTTTTTCATTCTTATTACCTGTTGCTTTAAGCTTCCTTTCTGGCATTTTTTTAAGTGTCTTTTAGCTGGGACAAAGGAAAGTTATGGAACAGCTTCAACACTTTTCAGATAATAGAATAGCAGTCAAATCTCTAAAAAATCTCACAAAAGCAATCGGTTTATGCTTTACCCCAGGAAGGTCAGGCATTATCAATGGGAATACAAAAATAAAAGGTGGCACCGCCGCCTAAGGTATCCCGAATACCCAGTGTTCCTGCATGAAGCTCTGCCAATTCCTTTGCTATGCTGAGGCCAAGGCCGTAATGAGTCTTATCTTTTCTTGCTTTATCCCCCCGGTAAAATCTCCTGAAAACATCCTTTTTCTTCTCATCAGCAATACCTGGGCCGTGGTCTTCCACTTCTATTACCAGCTGTTTCTTATAGCAGTATGCCTTCAGGAGTATGGTATCCTCTGGGACAGAGTAGACGGCCGCATTGTCGATTAAGATGGCCAGAAGCTGTTTTATGCGCTCCCTGTCACCTTTCACCCCGGGCAGCATATCCGCAGGCAGCACCAGCTTTAGCTCCTTTCCCTTTTCTTTGCAGTAAGGATAATAGGTATCATAGGCTTCAATTAATAAAGTATCCGTATCAATAAGCTCCCTTTTTGTCTGCCAGCGGTTGGTATCCGCAGAGGCCAGGAGGAGCATGTCCTCAATAAGCAGCGCCATACGGCTGCATTCTCTGTCAATTCCTTCAAGGTAGCGGAGGGAAGAGGCCGGCTCGAGCTTAACAGCAGAAGCATTGGCACGGATGACAGCCAGGGGAGACTTTAATTCATGGGAGGCGGCAGCAACGAATTCCGTCTGCTGCCGTCTGCTTTCTTCCACCGGTAAAAGGGATTTTCCTACAATCCACCGGCTTACAAAGAACAGGGCGGCAATGCCGAGAAGGTCAAGGGCAGCTGCAAACAGAATCTGTGTATAACGGCTCCTACGATTGCTGTTTATGTATTGCAGCAGGATAAGGCTTCGATATCCTTCACCGGAAGGGACGATAAATACCGCTCCGAGATAACGGTCTTTGTGGAGGCCTGTTATCTGGTAGGTTTTACTTTGCAGCTCCTTTAAGGAGACGGGCCTTACTAGGGTGCTGATATTATCTGTCAGGGCGGTTTTCTTCAATTTCTGTATCAGGATGTCACGCTTTGTAGGAGTATTTATGACTCCCTGATATAATAAGGGTGTTCCGTTATCTTCGATATGTATGAGCAGCTGGTTTTCCTTTTCCATCTGGGACAGCCACAGATGACTGATTTCCTTGTCCATCTGTACTGTTTTTGAAATTGTGGAAAAGCTGCTGAGAAAGCTGTTCTCTTTCTCCTGCAGCAGCTGTCTGCTGGTATTAAGCGTGAGAATTACCAGGACAGCCGTCAGGATAAATCCGGTAGAGACTGTATAAAGGAGAATAAATTTTCTTTTTAATGCATTAAGCATGGCAAGGATACTCCAATCTGTAACCGATACCGTGGATGGTCCTGATGCAGACGGCCGTGTCAAGAGCCCTTAGCCGCCTTCTCAGGAAGCTGATATAGTTATCAATATTTCCGTCTTCCACGAAAGTATTCAGACCCCATACCCGGTTTAAAATCTGTTCCCTGGTTACTATATTTTCTTTATTCAGTAAAAGGAATTCAAGGAAAGCACCTTCCCTTTTGGATAGGGAGATTTCCTTATCACCTTTTGACAGGGTATAAATGCTGGTATCAAGAGTGATATCCCGGTAGGTCAGGAGGGAAGTGTTCTTCATATTCCTGGGCCTTCTAAGCAATGCCCTTATTCTGGCCAGCAATTCGTCCATGGCAAAGGGCTTTACCAGATAATCGTCGGCACCTCCGTCCAGACCGTCTATCCGGTCATTGATTCCGTTCATAGCAGTAACCATAATCACCGGGGTGGTAATTCCACGGCTCCTGACATCATTTAAGATGGATAAGCCGTCTTTTCCGGGCAGCATCCGGTCCAGGACAATAACATCCTGGGTGTGTTTTTCAATAAAGTAGACGGCATCCTCGCCGTTATCGCAGATATCCGTCTGATAGCCTTCTTTTTTCAAATGCAGGGCGACTGCTTCGCATAGAGCGGCATCATCTTCAATCAATAAAACTCTCATAATAATTTCCCTCTTTATCCCAAATAATAATAGCAATATATTAGCACAATAATAAGGAAAATGAAATAAATTATGTTGTCCAAACAGCCATGATAGAGTAAAATAGAAAAGAAAAAGTGTGAAAATTAAAAAGCAATTTTCACACGCAAGAATGCGCCTGCGAAATCCTCGGCGCAATCTTGCGGCGCGTTGGGAAGGCATGGCAGATAGTGTGAAAATTAAAAAGCAATTTTCACACACAAGAATGCGCCTGCGAAATCTTGCGGCGTGTTGGGAAGGCATGGAATTTAGTATGTAACATCTGGTAATTACAAAAATTTAGATAGAAAAAGAAAGGAGACAGATCCGTTTACCGGATTGAGTGAAAATATGAACGATTACAGGAAAGAATATGAGAAATGGCTGGCAGCACCTTCTCTGGATGCTGATTTAAAGAAGGAGCTGGAAGAAATAAGGAAGAAAGAGGAGGATATCAAGGACAGGTTTTATTGTGATTTATCCTTTGGTACCGCAGGGCTGAGAGGAATTCTCGGCGCAGGTACCAACCGTATGAATAAGTATGTAGTGGGAAGAGCCACGAAAGCTTTGGGCAAGGTTATTCAGAAACAGGGCGGTGAATTTGCCGGAAAGGGTGTGGCAATAGCCCATGACTGCCGTATTATGTCCCCTGAATTTGCCGAAATGTGTGCCCTTATCCTGAACAGTATGGGTATCAGGGTATATTTATTTGACTCCTTAAGACCGACTCCGGAATTATCCTATGCTGTACGCTACTACCAATGTGCGGCAGGAATCAATATAACAGCAAGCCATAATCCCAAAATCTATAACGGCTATAAAGTATACTGGGAAGAGGGCTCCCAAATAAAATCCGGCATTGCGGACCAGATATTGGAGGAAATCGGGAAGCTGGACCTGTTTGAAGAAAATGCGCTTCTTACAAAGGAAGAAGCAAAAGAGAAAGGGCTCCTTGTTATCATCAATAAAGAAGTGGATGAAAGCTTCTATGAAAAGACCATGTCCATTTCCCTCAGGGACAGTGAAGTAGACAAAAGCATTGGAATCGTATACACGCCCTTAAACGGAGCCGGAAATATTCCTGTCCGTACGGTCCTGGACAGAATGGGCTATACCAATGTTCATGTAGTAAAGGAGCAGGAGCTGCCGGACGGAACCTTCCCTACCATCGCTTACCCGAACCCGGAAGACCATGCAGCCTTTGCCTTAAGTGAAAAGCTTGCATTGGAAATTGGTGCGGATATATTGATTGCCACTGACCCCGACTGTGACAGGCTTGCCGTAGAGGTGGTTCAAAACGGAAAAATTGAAGCCTTAAACGGTAACCAGGTAGGTGTCCTGATTATCAATTACCTGCTGGCCTCCATGGCTGAAAAAGGAACACTTCCGAAGAATGCGGCTATGGTAAAATCCATTGTAACGGGAGAAATGGGAAGTGCCATTGCAAAGGCTTACGGGGTAAAGATGTTTAATGTGCTTACCGGCTTTAAGAATATCTGTGCTCTGTCAAACGAATGGGACAGCACAAGGGAATATACTTATATTTTCGGTTACGAGGAGAGCATTGGCTACAATGTAGGCAGCTACCTGAGAGATAAGGACGGCGTAGGGGCAACTCTCATTCTTGCTGAAATGGCAGGCTACTATAAGAAAAATGGCAGAACCTTAATTGACACCTTAAATGAATTGTATAAAAAATACGGCTACTACCGTGAAAATACCATTTCAATTGTATTGGAGGGCATTGAAGGGCAGGAGAGGATTAAACGGATGATGGTGGAATACCGTAAGAATAACGCAGGTTCCATCGGAAGCTCCAAGCTGGTTACGGTTACTGATTATCTGACCTCCGAAGCTGTGAATGCGCTTACAGGAGAAAAGAGTACTGTTGAGGTAGAAAAGACCGATGCGGTGCAGTTTACCTTTGACGATGGCTGCTGGTACTCCTTAAGGCCCTCCGGTACGGAGCCTAAAATCAAGCTTTACATTTATACAAAGGCAGATACAGCCGCAAAAGCGGAGGATAAGTTAAAGGAAATTGAGACAACAGTCCTTGGTGTATTACACAGTATACAGTAAGGAAATATAACTGGCCGGGCTGTACGGAAAAATCCGTCAGCCCGGCTTTTATATAGGCTAAACAATAGTTATATTCAGTGTCGGAACCAAATAGCTTTTATAATAAGATAAATTACAAGCATCCATATTAATACAATAGGCAAGGCAAAATACCATTTCTTTGGTATTCTGTCTACCCATAATCCTTCAGCATGATTACGGCATTTCACAAGTACAGCAGGTGGAATCAGTCGTACTGTCAGAGCAATAAGACATGGCAGTATAATTATGTCATCTAAATACCCTAATACGGGTATAAAATCTGGTATAAGGTCAATTGGAGATAAAGCGTATGCAATCGTAATTCCTGCGAGGAGCTTTGCTAATATTGGCGTTTCCTTTTCACTTAAAGCTAAGAAAACAGCAGGAATATCAATTTTAAGTTTTCTAGCTCTTTCTTTCAAATCCATAAATATAATATCCCCCTGACTGATAAAAATTTGAGAACTTAGCCTTATAAAAAGTTTCTATTTATTTTATTATAACAAAATAATTTTTAAAATATAGCCTAACGTATGAACTCTTTTTCAGCAGCCTTACCTATACCCTTATTATAATCAATTTCTTTTTAGCCTGTGGCGAAGTATATTAGAAAAAAATGGTGAATAATTTGTAATTTTACATAAAATAATGTCACATTATCTGTTCGGAGCCATATTATGAAGTATGGTTATAAACGATTAGCAATCGGATGACCTAATATATTTAAAGGAGGAAATCAAATCATATGGCATGTGGAGGTTTTAACTCAAACCAATCCTTAGTTCACAGTCTTTGCAGATTTGTCGGTGAAACAGTTACGGTATTTACCAAAAGCGGCGGTGTTTCAGGATGTGGATTTACGGGTGTTCTTTTCGGAATAAACAATGACTTTATACAATTAGTAACAGATCGTGGCACTTCACCGGCTCATCCTATCGGTGGCCCTAACAGTTCCTGCTGCAGAGATTTAGATTTTGATAATCGTCGTCGTGAACCCTTCAACTTAGGTTCTGTATGTGATATCCCAATCGATAAGATTGCAGCTTTCTGTCATAATGCCGTATAAAGAATATAAGGAGGCTATTTATGTCATTTAATAATTTTGATGGATTTAACAATGATGAGAGTTTTGCCAGGCATATTCGAAGATTTGTTGGGCAGTCGGTTATTATTTTTACAACCAGCGGAGGTGTTTCAGGATGTGGCTTTACTGGCGTGCTTCTTTCTGTAAACTGTGAAACCGTCCGTATTGATTCCAGACAGGGATTTGCTCCCGCCTGTCCTCTAGATCGTTCTTGCAGCGCCGAATTTAATGAAAATGACAGAGATCGCGACAGAGATCGTGACAGAGATTGCGATTTTGACAGAGATTTCTGCAGAGATCGTGACAGAGATCGCGACAGAGACTGTGACAGAGATCGTGACAGAGATCGAGACAGAGACCGCGACAGAGATCGTGACAGAAGGCGTTCAGTAGGTTCAGTTTGCGAAATTCCCATTTGCAGTATTGTAGCTTTTTGCCATAATGCTATTTAGACGAACGATTAAGAATTCAAGATAGGAAAAAGGAAAAAACTGCTTTAACACTTTAAAAGGACCTCTGACCGGTCCAAGTGCTTAAAGCAGTTTTTTTATTCTCTCTGTTTATCAGCATCCATTAATTCCTTGGCTATTTTAAATCTTGGCTAATTCAAATCTATTATTGACAAAAAAATATATATATGGCATACTAAACGAACAATTTAAATACTCGTGAGGGAGTAGTTTGCGCAGGTAAACTGCGTGTCAAGTCAACATACTGACCATAGGTCTGGCTTGTCTTAATAAACGAGACTCATGTATAGCATTACGCTATGCATGATTTTTTTTGACTCGTGCATAGTAATGCTATGCACGAGTTTTTATTTTGTAAAAAAATCATGTACCTATAGGAGGCAACTGGGATGTATGAATTCCAAGAGAAAAAAAGTGACTTGATTAATCGATTGCATACGGATGAATCATTCGGACTTTTGACCAATCAAGTTGAAAACAATCGAAGCACATATGGGAGTAACGCTCTCACAAGAGAAAAACCAGAATCACTTCTTAGACGTATTATAGGAGCAGCCAGTGAACCAATGATATTAATGCTTATTATGGCTGGAGTCATCGCACTGGCGGTTAATATCATCCGTGCTTCCACTGGCTCTGAAGCAGATTATCTGGAATGTGTGGGAATCTTCGCAGCTATTTCCCTTTCCGTTTTAATTACTGTGGTAATGGAAGGAAAAAGTGCTAAGGCATTTGAGGCGCTGTCAAAAATCAGTGATGATACCATCGTAAAGGTTTTACGTAATGGTGATACCCTAATGTTAAGCCAAAAAGAACTTGTTGTAGGTGACATTGTATTGCTCTCTACCGGAGACAAAATTCCTGCTGATGGCAGACTTATGCAAAGCTCAGGCTTAGCAGCAGATGAATCCGCATTGACTGGTGAAAGTGTTCCAGCTAAAAAGGATGCTGACTACATCATTTCAGATGCAAAAACACCGCTTGCAGAACGTGGCAATATGCTGTACTCAGGGAATTATATTACCAGTGGATACGGTAAAATGTTGGTAACTGCAGTTGGCGATAGTACGGAATTTGGAAAAATTGCAAAAGAACTTACTGGAACAGTACGAACCAGTACTCCGTTGCAGGAAAAGCTTGCCCGTTTAGGAAAAACAATAACCATTCTTGGTGTCATTGCTGCGGTAATCGTATTTATTTCTGAAATAATTTCTTTCGCATTAACAAACGGATTGGTCCTGGAAGAAGTTCTTGATGCATTTGTTACAAGTATTGTTTTGATTGTTGCTGCTGTGCCAGAGGGACTACCGACCATTGTTGCTGTGTCACTGTCTATAAATATAATCAAACTTTCCCAGCAAAATGCGTTGGTAAAGAAGATGATTGCCTCTGAAACGGTCGGATGTATTAATGTTATCTGTTCGGACAAAACCGGGACGTTGACAGAAAATAAAATGACTGTCTCCGCATTTTACGATAGGAAATGGCATGATAAAGCGGATGAACTAACTTCGGAGTGGCTGATACACAATGTCTGTCTTAATACGACTGCCGATATTTCACAAGACGGTACTTTTATCGGTAATCCTACTGAATGTGCTATGCTGAATTTTTATGAGAACTCGGCAGTGCGTAAAAGTACCGGCAAATCCTATAAGGATGAGCGCACCGACCATGATGTACTGCATGCGTTCCCCTTCTCTTCTGAGCTGAAACATATGACTACCATCAGCAAAGTGGATGGTAAGATTATTTCCTATGTCAAGGGAAGTCCTGAGAGTGTATTTGCTATGTGTGCACTTTCGGACCATGAAAAAGCAGAAATTGAACATTATATCATTAAGTCACAAGAAAAAGCTATGCGTGTAATTGCTTTAGCACATAAAGAACTTGATAAAATGCGTGACTATGAGGACGAGCATCATCATGCTGCTATGGAAACGGATATGGTGTTTGACGGATTTGTTGCAATTTCTGATCCGCTACGTCCTGATGTGTATGAAGCAGTTAAAAACTGCCGGAATGCTGGAATAGATCTTAAAATCCTTACAGGTGACAATATAGTAACAGCAAAAGCCATTGCAGAAGAATTGCATATTTTAAGTGATGAGCGAATCACTGTTGAAGCAAAGGAAATAGCTGAACTGAATGATGATGAGCTTTTGAAGATGCTGCCGCGTATCAGTGTTATTGCACGCAGTACCCCCACTATTAAAATGCGTGTAGTAAAACTCTTAAAGATGCAAGGCAATGTTGTAGCAGTTACGGGTGACGGTATTAACGATGCACCAGCATTAAAGAATGCGGATGTCGGTATTGCCATGGGTATATCTGGAACAGAGGTATCCAAGGAAGCGAGTGATATCGTTCTGCTGGATGATTCCTTTTCCACCATTGTCAAAGCAATTGCTTGGGGCCGTGGTATCTATGAAAACTTTAAAAGGTTTATCCAGTTCCAATTAACAGTTAATGTCTCGTCGGTTATTGTTGTATTTACATCCATTTTATTGGGATTGAAAGCACCATTTACTGCTTTGCAGCTCTTATGGATTAATATTATTATGGATGGGCCTCCAGCATTGACCTTGGGCTTAGAGCCTATTTATGACGATTTAATGAGCCGTGAACCCACAAGACGTAATGAAAATATTCTTTCCCGTACCATGTTTGTCAGAATAGGGTTGACAGGCTTATATATCTCCGTCATTTTCTTATGTCAGTATGTATTTAACTTTCTAGGAGCAGCCGAAGAGGAAATAAGTACTGTATTATTTACGTTGTTTGCTCTATTTCAGTTATTCAATGCTTTTAACTGTCGCGAGCTTCATACCACCAGTATCTTTAAGCATTTACTGCAAAACAGAATTATGTTGATTGTCATTTCTATTACTTTTGCCCTTCAGATTTTGATTATTCAATTTGCTGGCGCATTTTTTGGAACCATTCCGCTTGGACTGGCCATGTGGCTAAAGCTGCTTGGCTTAAGTTTCAGTGTGATTATCATTTCCGAACTGGTAAAGTTAATGCTCAGAAAAAAGCATTCCGGATATTGATGGAGATTTGTCCTATTTTTAAGAAGGTTATTTCTATATAAAACGTAGCATAAATCCATATAAATAAAAGGCAATTTTTATACAAGTGCCTGCGAAATCCTCGGCCAATCTTGAGACATATAGGAAGGCTAATATAAATAGAAACCAGGGCAATAGCTGAAAATCCTGCTTTGCCCTGGTTTTTGAAAATATAAATAAATATTGTGTTATGTTATATTTTGATCACTTTCTGATTTCATTTACATACCTAAAAAGAACTGTGTGAATAGTGCAGCACATACTCCGCCTAAAAGTGGTGCAATGCCAGGAACTAAAATACCATACTTCCAGTCTGCATCTGTTTTGCTGTCTATTGGTAAAATGGCGTAAGCAAGCCTGGGACCCATATCACGTGCCAAATTCATGGCAAATCCTGTGGTACCGCCCAATCCCATCCCAATAGCCCATACCAGGAGACCAACTGCAATGGGTTCAACAGCCGGATTGTTAAGCCTCGTAATACCAAGAATACAAGTTATAAACATAAAGGTTGCAATGAATTCTACAAAAAAGTTGCGGGGGAGATTTCGAATGCCTGGTGTGGTGGAAAAAATATTACGTATTTTAACCGCATCAATTTTACCTGCAGATAGTTTAAAATGGTCCGCATAGCATACATAAACCAAAACCGCACCCGCAAAACCCCCGGATACCTGGGCTATACAATAAGGGACTACTTTGCTCCATGAAATTTTTCCAAGAACAGCTTGGGCAAGTGTCATGGACGGATTAATATAAACACCATTGAAAAGATAAAGGGTAACAGTAATACCAAAGGCCCAAGCTGTAATTGCAAATATATGACCTGAACCATGATGCTTCGTTTCGTTTAATGTTTCATTGCAATGTACACCTACGCCAAATATAATCATGAATGCAGTACCCAAAAACTCTGCGATAAGATGGTGGTACATGTTTCATTTCTCCTAATGATTATTTTTCGGAATGAAAAGCTTCCTTTAAATTTATACATACCAAATTAAGCGCATCCTGTGCTTCCTCCACTGTTTTTTGCATATTAAAAAATCCGTGGATTATTCCGTCATACCTCTTTAAGCAAACTTCTGCACCAGCCTCTGATAGTTTTTTAGCATAATGCTCGCCTTCATCTCTTAATGGGTCATATTCTGAGGTAATGATGCAGGCGGCAGGAAGATTACTGAAATCATCTGCAAGTAATGGTGAAGCTATTGGATTATCAGCTTCACTTAAATTATTTAAATAGTTAGGGACAAACCACCCTTCAATTTCTTTTGTTTCCAGCCTGTATCCTTTTGCATTTTCCACTCTGGATAAAGGTTTTGTTTTTCCGAGAAGATCAAACATTGCATTAATTTCTATCTGATAAGCAATGGAAAATTCTCTCCTGTCTCTTGAAAGCTGAGTAATTGCAGCAGTAAGGGTTCCGCCTACACTGTCTCCTCCAATGGCGATTTTTTCAGGCTGTATATTCAAATCTTTTGCATTTTCATATACCCATTTGACGACCTGATAACATTCTTCCACTGGCTCCGGGAATTTGTGCTCGGGAGACAGGCCGTAATCAATCGATATCACTGTGCAATTTACAGTGTTTGTTATTTTCCGGCATATGGAATCATAAACATCCATACTTCCGAAAATAAATCCACCACCATGTATCCAGATAAATACAGGGTGTATTCCCTCAGTTTTAGGGTTATATATTCTAATGGGGGTATCTCTTTTGGAAGTTCTCACAGTACGATTGGTAACTGTTCCTACTTCAATGATATCTCCTTTAAAATCATCCCAGCTTTTTTTGTAATATTCTCTCAGCTGATCAATGCTAAGGGAAGTATACATACTGCTGAAATCCGTTTCTAACAACTTGTTAAATATTGGATTTAACGGCATACTAAGAACCTTCTTTCGTATAATAAAATTTTATTAGTTAACTAATGACCAAATTATAATCACATTAGTTGAAAATGTCAACTATTATAATTTTGATTTATGAAATCTTTTTTATGAATGGTAATTATATTAAAAGAGTATAGAACAGAGAAAATACTTTGATATACTTGTTTGAGACATACCTGGATAAGTATTGAAAATAGATATATAATGCAACTAATTTTATTGAAATAAGGAGAAAATAGTTGACAAAATCAATTGAAATCCATATAATATAGTTAAATAAATCAATAAAGGAGTCAGGCGTGAATAAAAAATATGATACGAGATATTTTGGAATTTTGAACAGACAGCTTCAGACATATATTAATCTTGCTTTTAAAACAATAGATTTGGACTATTGGGAATGCATATTGATAGTCAACCTGTATGATAATGAAGGAATTAATCAAGAAAAGCTTTCTTCCCTTCTTCTGATAGATAAATCAATCGTCACAAAAACAATAAACTCTCTTGTAAATAAAGGACTTATCATAAGAAAAGTCTGTGAAGATGATAAAAGAGCCAAAAACCTATATTTATCAGATAAAGGAATGGGATACAAGGAGCAAATATTTTATCTTTTAGAAAAATGGATAGATTATATTTCAGATGGAATAGATAAGGAAACCCAGGAATTTGTGCTGAGTAAACTTCGTGTTATGGCGGAAAAAGCCAGAAATGCAGATTTTAATAAATTGATAGAAGCTGATGATGATAATGTGAAGTAAAATAGGGTAATGAAAAGTCTAGGTACAGAAATGTAAAATATTTCGAACTAAAAAAGGAAATACTTGAAAGTTGTATAATTATGACTATAATGGAAGTGTATGGCAGAAGAAGTTCCATATAAAAACAGTATATTGTAGTGAAAAGAAAAATGAAAAAGGCAAACCTGCCGAAAGACAGGGACGCAAAGCCACGGGCCTAAGACGTATGTTAAGGCAGCCGGGTTGCCATGATACACGAAAGGTCCATGGCATTGCTATGGACTTTTTTTTGTTATATTATGGCAAATATTCTTTTCAGCAGCACAAAAGAAAAGGAGAGCGAGTATGGAGAAATTTAGTATTAATGTTTCAGGAGATGTATTAAAAATCGTGTTGGATGGAAAGTTTGGAGATGAAGATATTGCAGGCTTTGGCGCAGCTTACCAGCAGGCTGTGGGAAAAATCAATCCTGCACAGGTTACCCTTGAACTGGATGCCAGAAATATGGGGATTATCACACCGGATAAACAGGAAAAATTAAAAGGATTTTTCATTCTCTATAAACAGACAGGCTTTCGAAAAGTAGCACTCCGCATGGAGGACAGTGCAATCCTTTCTATGCAGGTCAGAAGACTTGCAAAAGAAGCCGGTATTGCAGACTTCGAAATCAAATAATAATACATACTGGAGGGAGAATGGCATGGTACAGGTTAAGATAAGGGATATTGCAGTAAGCCATGGAAATCTGGTAGTGGATAATGAACCGTATTTGGAGCACTTTCGCAAAAGAGGAAAGGATGTTGAGCATTTTTTAAGGGATGTAATCGGAAGGGAAAAAAGGTTTCTCTTTGAGGATGAGAGCGGTAATACCCTGACACTTTCACTGGAGGCAGTTAAGGATTTATTGGACAGGACAGGCCTTAAGGGCTCTGATATGGACATGATAATTTTATCAAGCCAGCTGCCGGAATATACGGCTCCTCCTACCTCGATTAAGATACATAGTGCCATTGGCGGAAAAAACGAGTGCATATGCTATGATATCAATTCCAATTGCTGCGGAATGGCACTGGCCTTTGAACAGGCAGCAAAATATATGACACTGACACCTCATGTTACAAGAGCCCTGCTTATTGGCTGTGATTATATCAACATGACCATTGATGAAGAGGAAGAAAATCTTTACGGGCATTACGGGGATGCTGCCTGCGCAGTGATCCTGGAAAAGACAGAGGAAGATGCCGGTATAGTTGATTCCGTGTGTACGGTCAAGTCGGAAGGGGTTGATGTAGCCCTCTTTCCAGGCTGCGGATTCTCCAATATCCTTCGTGTTGAAAATAAAAAAGATATGCTGATTAAGTTCGTACCGCCTACGGAGGATGTCCCGGCCTCAGCAGGAGAAACAATAGGAAGGTTGCTAGAGGCAAACGGACTCACAAAGGATGATGTCAAAATGTTCTGCTTTTCCCAGTATGCACTTATTAATATTCGTAAGATTCGGGAGAATTTCGGAATTGACGAAGCACACAGCCTCTACATTGGAGATGAATACGGCTATACGGGAACCAGCAGCCCCTTTATTACCCTTTATGAATCTGTTAAAAGAGGATTTGTAAAGCGCGGAGATTACATTGTAATATGGACCATTGGCTGCGGCTCACAGAATATCGGACTACTGTGTAAGTACTAGAGAGATGGATTAAGGGGGAGAAAATATGCTGATTACTAAAACTTTAGCAGAAATTACGGATGAGATATGCCAAAAATATGGTGACAGAGAAGCATTGGTGTTCCCGGGAAAGCAAGAAACCTACACATTTTCCCAGATGGTGGAAATGAGTAATGCCTGCGCAAAGGGCTTGCTTGGCTTAGGTGTAAAAAAGGGGGACCACATGGCTATCCTTGCTCTGAATTCACCGGAATGGGTAATTCTTGAATTAGCAGCAGCCAAAATTGGTGCGGTGTTAGTATGCATAAATACAGCCAGTACAAAAAGCGAACTATCCTTTGTGTTAAAGCAGTCGGAAAGTTCGCTTTTCTTTCTTACCAAAGGGTTTAAGGATGTCAGCTTCCTGGACAATCTGACAGAGATTTGTCCGGAGCTTTTAACCTGTGAACCGGGTAACTTAAAGAGTGATACACTGCCCTGCCTCAAAACCGTGGTATTATTGGATGATACTGCATTAAAGGGAGCCTTTCATTTTAAGGATGTCGAGGAGTGTGGAAAGACCCTCGGTGAAGCCGCCCTTATGGAAGCTGGCAGGAAAGTTACGGCAAAAGACCCTTTAAATATCTTTTACACCTCCGGTACTACAGGAAATCCCAAAGGAGTTGTTCTGGACCACTATGCAACCGTAAACAATGCACTGGTATCAGGTGAACGCATGGAATATGATGAGGACGACAGAGTACTTTTGTGCCTGCCGCTGTTCCATGTAATCGGATTTGTCTTAAGCACCTTTGCAGGGCTTTTCCGCGGAGCTTCTATCGTAATCGCGGAGCGTTTTGAGACCAAAAAGGCCCTGTCCCTTATTATGGATGAGAGCTGTACCGTATTTAATGGCGTTCCTTCCATGTTTCAGTTTATGTTGAACACTGATTTAAGCCAGTATGATTTGTCCAGTCTTTCAAAAGGCTTCATTGCAGGTGCCTGCTGCAGCAATGAGCTGATGAGAAGAATCGTGGAAGAATTGGGAATCGAGACTATTGCAAACCTCTACGGACAGACAGAGGCCATCGGCATTACACAGATTTCTTCCTCTGATGATATGGAATACCGCCTGCACAGTATCGGAAGGGCCTTGCCCGGTGTGGAAGTTAAGGTTGTTGATTTAGCAAGCGGTGAAGAGACGGCTATTGGAGAAAAAGGTGAACTCCTTGTAAAATCCGCCTATATCATGAGCGGTTATTATCACAACCAGGAGGCTACCAATAATGCCATCGACAGGGAAGGCTGGCTTCGTACTGGGGACCTTGTAACCATCAACGGGGAAGGCTTTATTCATATCGAGGGCCGCATTAAGGATATTATTATCCGCGGAGGCGAGAACATATCCCCGGCTGAAATAGAAAATGTCCTGAAGCATTACCAGGGAATCTTCGACGCAGCTGTTATAGCCGTGCCGGATGAGCTGCTGGGAGAGGAAATCTGTGCATTCATCATACCGGCCTCCGGGCATATGCTGAGTGGGGAAGAGGTACGTGAATATGCAGCTCTTCATCTTGCAAAGTTTAAAATTCCGAAGTACATAAAATTTGTGAAGGAATTTCCGATTACTTCAAGCGGAAAGATTAAGAAGGCAGTTTTAAGGGAGCAGGTAAAGGATGAATTTGCCCAAATAGTGCACAGAGAGATTGCCGCTGCGATAAACCGGTAAGACCTTCTTTATCAAAAGAATAAGTAAATAAGGGAAAAGTACCCTGTTAGTCAAACGCAAAAGGAAATTGTGTTTTACTTTCAGGGTACTTTTTTATGCTTATAATCACAATAACTGCAAAAAGAAATATATTAACTGCAAATAGAAAAACATAAACCATCGTCCGTTTCCAAAGGCTTAGCTGGAAATCAAAAAGATATTGACAAAAAGAAATTCATCCTATAAAATAATGTCATTGCAATTCATATAATTCATATTATAATAATATGAATTAATACATCAGATAAATAAGTTAAGACATAGTTATAAAAGAGAGGTTTACACAATGAATATAGATGTGCTGAAAGAATATGCACCAATGTATCTTAGTGCGGCGGGGCTTACGGTAAGAATTGCTCTGATTGGAATAGCGGGTTCCTTTCTTGTGGGGATTTTCTGCAGCCTTATCCGATATTACAAAATACCGTTTCTAAGGCAGCTAACAGGCTTATATATCGAGCTTTCCAGAAATACACCGCTGCTCATTCAGTTGTTTTTTCTATATTTTGGATTACCAAAGGCGGGAATCTTGCTTAGCTCTGAGACCTGTGCCATTACAGGTCTCATTTTTCTTGGAGGAAGCTATATGGCGGAAGCCTTTCGAAGCGGGCTGGAAGCTGTACCTTCCATACAGCTGGAATCGGCCTTAAGCCTGGGACTTAAAAAGAAGCAGGTCATTCGGTATATTCTGCTGCCCCAGGCAATATCGGTTTCCGTGCCGGCCTTTGCGGCTAATATTATCTTTCTAATTAAGGAGACTTCGGTATTCAGTGCAGTTGCCCTGGCTGATTTAATGTATACGGCAAAATCCCTTATCGGAATGTCCTATAACACAGATGAAGCACTTTTTATGCTGGTATTGTCCTATCTTGGCATACTGCTTCCGATTTCTGTGATATTTACTTTGATAGAAAGGAAATTAAGATATGCAGGATTTGGGAATTAAAGTATTGTTTGAAGGAAGGAACCTGATAAGGCTCTTTGAGGGCTTATGGGTCACTGTTGAAATATCCCTTCTGTCCGTATTGATTTCAATGGTTCTTGGAATCGTCCTTGGAATGATAATGACGGTAAAAAATCCGGTAGTCAAGGCCGTTACAAGACTGTACCTGGAATTTGTACGCATCATGCCCCAGCTGGTGCTGTTGTTCCTGGTTTATTTCGGGCTGACAAGGGCATTCCACATAAACCTGTCCGGTGAAGTATCGGCGGTCATTGTCTTTTCCCTCTGGGGAACGGCAGAAATGGGGGATCTGGTAAGAAGTGCGCTGATCTCAATTCCTGTGCACCAGTATGAGAGCGGAAAGGCCATAGGGCTTACGGAAGGACAGATCTACCGCTCTATTATTATACCCCAGACCATAAGAAGGCTGGTTCCCCTTGCCATTAACCTGGCAACCAGAATGATAAAAACAACCTCCTTGATTGCACTTATCGGAGTGGTAGAAGTGGTAAAGGTGGGGCAGCAGATAATAGAAGCCTCGCGCTTGTCCGTTCCCTCGGCAGCTCTTTGGGTATACGGAGTTATCTTCTTTTTATATTTTCTTATCTGCTATCCGGTGTCAAAGCTTGCAGCCAGACTTGAGAAAGCCTGGAATGGAGTGTAAAATCCCAGGCCATAAAGTGGTAAACAGCCGCTTTATAGCAACAGGCTAAGGAAATCGTCAGATGGAAGTAAAGCATTAAAAGTTAAGAAAATGCCTGATATTTTAGGTAAAAGGCAGATAAGAAGGATGAGGCAGACTGAAAATGATAAAGGGGCAGATAGGTGCTGCTGTCCAAATTTACGTAATCAGCAGCATGGAGGGATGATATGAGTGTAAAAGAAGGAATTCTTACATTAGAGCATATAAAGAAAAGCTATGACAGCCTGGAGGTGTTAAAGGATATCTCCCTTACGGTAAGCAAAGGAGAAGTAGTGGTTATTGTAGGACCTTCCGGCTGCGGCAAGAGTACCCTGCTGCGGTGCATCAACGGTCTTGAGGCAATCCAAAGCGGAAAGATATCCCTGAAGGGTGAAGTAATCAGCGGCAGGCAGAAGGATATGCACCTGGTACGGCAAAAGGTCGGAATGGTATTCCAAAGCTATGAATTATTTCCCCATATGAATATTTTGGATAATATAACCCTGGGGCCAATAAAGGCACAGCGCAGAAGTAAAGGGGAAGCAGAGGAGGAGGCCAGGAAGCTTCTTGAACGAGTGGGGCTTCTGGATAAAATGAATGCCTTTCCAAGGCAGCTCTCCGGCGGACAGAAGCAGAGAGTGGCTATCGTAAGAGCCCTTTGCATGCATCCTGAGGTCATGCTTTTTGATGAGGTCACCGCAGCCCTGGACCCGGAGATGGTAAGGGAAGTGCTGGATGTAATGTTAGAGCTTGCAAGGGAAGGAAGCACCATGCTTATTGTAACCCATGAAATGCAGTTTGCCAGAGCCATTGCAGACAGGGTCATTTTTCTGGATAAGGGAGAGATAGTAGAAGACAGTACACCGGCGGAATTCTTTGAGAATCCCCGGACAGAAAGAGCAAGAAAATTTTTAAATGTGTTTGAATTTGACGCCGTAAAAAGTGTTGAAGATAGAAACTAAAAAGCGATTGCCGTCAGAGGCGGCGGAGTGAGAGGAAGGCGTAAATATGAAAAAAATAATATCATTATTATTGTTACTCGTCTTAATGACGACCTTACTGGCAGGCTGCAAAAGCAATGCCGACAAGAAGGAAGCAGATACATCCGCTTCTGCCGGAACGGCAAGAACGCTGGACGATATTAAAAAAAGCGGAAAGATAGTAATTGGGGTATTCAGTGACAAAAAGCCTTTTGGCTATGTGGATGAAAAGGGAGAGTACCAGGGCTATGACGTATACTTCGGTAACCGTATAGCAAAGGATTTAGGTGTTGATGTGGAATATGTTTCCGTAGAAGCAGCCAGCCGTGTGGAATACCTGGTAACTGCCAAGGTAGATATCATACTTGCCAACTTTACCGTAACACCGGACCGTGCTGAAAAGGTGGATTTTGCATTACCCTATATGAAGGTTGCCCTTGGTGTGGTATCACCTGACAGTGCACTGATAACCTCTGCCGACCAGTTAAAGGGAAAGACACTGATCGTAAACAAGGGAACTACGGCAGAAACCTACTTCACCGAGAAGTATCCCGATGTCAAATTGTTAAAGTTCGACCAGTACAGCGAAGCCTACAGTGCCCTGCTTGACGGCAGAGGGGATGCCTTCTCTACGGACAATACGGAAGTGCTTGCCTGGGCTATTGAAAATAAGGGCTACACAGTTGGTATTGAGTCTCTTGGAAATCTTGATACCATAGCACCTGCGGTACAGAAGGGAAACACCGAGCTGTTAAACTGGCTGAATGAAGAGCTTAAAACCCTTGGCAAGGAAAATTTCTTCCATAAGGATTATGACGAGACCCTGGCTCCTGTATACGGAGATGCTGCCAATCCGGATAACCTTGTGGTAGAAGGCGGAGAAGTAAAGTAAAACTAAATTAGATTGAAGAATAAAACTGTTCGAAGGGTTCATAGACCGTTTCGGGCAGTTTTTTTGTGTATATTTTTTGTGCATCTTTTAAAACTGCCTTATTATCTGTGAAATTGACAAATAAACATAAATCTGAATAAATACTTTTTGTATATTATCCTCTATAATATTCAATACAAAGGGCAATTATTGTACATAATAACGGTAATTTTAAGAATATGCTAAAGATGGACAAAATTGCTTTTGACAAAAAAGGAGGTATTTTTATGGGTAAAATCAGGAAAGTGCTTGCAGCTGTTTTGGTATTTACAATGATTTTGGCATTGTGTGCCTGTGGAAAAGCATCTACAAACAGCAATAGCGCAAATGGGGCTGCTTCGGCAAATGGATCAGCCAAAGAAACAACCAATGGCAAGGCAGCTGATGGGGCAGCGGCTGAGACCACGAAGACAGATGGAGTAAGCGGGTCATTTTCATTGTTTCATTTCTTTGAAAAGGAAGGAGCAGGAACTTCCATAGCTTTTTGGAGTGCGGCAGACAAATACCAGAAAGCCAATGCAGGAGTATCCATTGATTATCAGTTTACTGACAGTGACAACTATGAAGAAAAGTTAACCACCTTAATGGCAGGAAATGAATTGCCGGATGTATTCCTGACCAAGGGTGACATGCTTGGAACTCTTGCCGATGCCGGATTAATTGATCCTCTCGATAAATATCTGAAGGAAGATGTAGAATGGGCAGCTAATTATGTTGACGGTGCTTTCAGTGACTGTACTTATAACGATACCGAGTGGGGAATTCCCTTCCAGATGCAGGCGAACTGTATCGGAGTATACAACGAAGAAATATTTAAGGAATGCGGAATAAGTGCCTGGCCCGAGACCTGGGATGAGCTGCTTTCAGCCTGTGCCAAGATTAAGGCTGCCGGTTATACCCCTATTGCAATGGGCAATAAGGATCAGTGGCTTGCGGAATCCGCTGTCTTTAATACCTATGCTTATAAATATGTTGACAATACCTGGTTTGACAGCTTAAAGAACAATAAGGGAGCGAAATTTACCGATGATAAGTTTGTGGCAGCGCTTACCGGTTTTAAGGCAATTGCAGATGCTGGCTATTTAAACAGTGACGTAAATTCCATCAATCAGGATGAAATGTACTCTTTATATTATAACAAAAAGGCGGCAATGTTCTTTAATGGCGCATGGTCCATTGGAACAGTAATAGCAAATGCTCCGGCAGAGGTACTGTCCAATACCCACCTGGGCTTAATGCCTGCAGTAACCGGCCAGTCCGGTACCAAATTCGATACGGCTGCCGGTGCCGGATGGAATTATGTCATAAAAGCCGGCCTTAAGGGAGATAATTTAAAGGCGGCACTTGCTTTCCTGAAACAGGTAACCACCGGGGAATATGCGGATGAAGCCCTTCTTAACGGATTCTTTTCAGCAGCCAAGTCCTCCGGAAAGGTAGACGAAAGTCAGATGAAACCTCTTTTTGCCGAATATGTCAAGCTGGAAGCTGATATGAATTTTCTTCCGATTTTTGACTGTCAGCTCCCGGCGGAAGTAGGAAGCGGGGTGTTATATGCAGATACCCAGCAGCTGATCGCAGGAACTTTGAAGCCTAAGGATATGGCAGCGGACTGCCAGTCAGCCATGGAGGCAAATTATAAATAATCTGGAATAAGAACAGGAAGGGGCTTACAGGCTACTGATTACAGCCCCTTCTTTTAAACATGAAGGAGGCAGCGAATGAATACCAGAGAAATCCGCTCCAAGGGACAGTATATTATTATCTACACCCTGATTCTGATTCCCTTTCTTTATTTTCTTTATATACTCATTGTGCCGTTAGGTACCTCAATCTATTACAGTCTGACCAGATGGAAGGGAGTAGGAGATCCGAAATTCCTGGGCCTTGATAATTATGTTACCTTAATTCACGATAAGAATTTCTGGCTCGTAACAAAGAATACCTTTCTGCTGTCGATTATGTGCGTAATCGGGCAGGTTGGCATTGCACTTTTGATTGCATTCCTGATGACTATCCGGAGGCTCCGGTTTAAGGCTTTTCACAGAGCGGTTATCTTCTTTCCCGTAGTAATGGCTCCGGTGGTCGTAGGCTATGTTTGGCGTTTTATTTATAACAGCAACTATGGACTTTTAAATACATTTCTGACATCCATCGGGAAAGCCTCCTGGATAAAAAGCTGGCTGGATGATTCCTCTATCGTACTCCGCTCTGTTGCTGTTCCGGTAATCTGGCAGTATATCGGCTTATATATGGTGCTTCTTATGAGTGCCATTTCGGCAGTACCACAGGAGGTTTATGAATGTGCGGAAATAGATGGTGCCACAGGAGTGAAAAAATCCCTGTATATCACACTTCCCCTGATATGGGATACCTTTAAGATCTGCATAATCCTGTGTGCTTCGGGAACCATGAAGATATATGACCATCTGGTCGCCCTTACCAACGGGGGACCCGGGAAGGCATCCTCTTCACTGGCTCTTTACTGCTATGATTATACCTTTAAATTCGGCAACTTTGGTGTTGGTGCGGCGATTGCTGTATCCATTCTCATATTTGCCGTAGGCATCAGTCTGGTTATTCAGCTTATTATGGGGAGGAAATCCGTATGACAATTGCTATGAGAATAAAGAAATATCTGGCATGGGCAGTTGTGAACATTCCGATACTTGCACTGTCCCTGTCCTGCATCTATCCGGTGGTCTGGCTTTTGTATTCTTCCTTGAAAACAGACCAGGAATTTGCAGTCAGCCCGGTTGCACTGCCTAAAATCCTGCATTTCGGAAATTACATAACAGCCTTTGCCAGAGCAAAATTCAGCGTTTTCTTTTTCAACAGCCTTTTAAACAGTATCGCTTCGCTCCTTCTGGTATTAGTAATATCCTTTGTTATGGGCTATCTTCTTTCCAGATACCGGTTTCCCGGCAGGAATTTAATTTATATGATTTTGATGGCGGGAATCATGATACCGGTGTATGCTTTAATTGTACCGATATTTATCCAATTCAAAAATATCGGTCTGTTGAACAACCGGTTCACGTTGGTACCGATTTATGTAGCCTTTGAATTACCAACCGCAATTTTCCTGATTGACGGATATTTGAAAGGAATCTCGGTAGATTTGGAGGAGGCTGCCACCATTGATGGTGCCGGCATGCCAAGAGTAATGTTTTCCATTATGCTGCCCGTATGCCGTCCCATTATGATGACGGTTGTGATACTTACCTTTATGCATGTCTGGAATGAATTTCCCTTTGCACAGGTTATGATTAACAAAGAAGCCTTAAAGACCATTCCCATTGGACTTACTTATTTTACTTCCCAGTATATGACCCAGTACACCCTTTTACTGGCAGCGCTGGCAATGGCTACGATTCCGGTGCTTACCATTTACCTGTTCTTCTATAATAAAATTATGGAAGGAATGATGGCAGGTGCCATAAAGGGGTAATCAGGCTTGTGGATGCGCTGTGCACACAAATCTGATATGGGCAGACGCAGCGCAGAAAGGATGATAAGCATGGACATAAAAGAGCTGGAAGACATATCACCCTATATACGTATGATGAGGATAAAAAAGGCCGTTGCAATGAGCGGTAAGTGGAAGGATTTGGACAATGTATTTACCTATATTGCCCAGGGCTGTGCCGAATTTGTTGTAGACGGGGAGAAATATGAATGCGGAGCAGGCGATACCATTCTTATTCCCCCCTTAAAGACCCATATAGTGCGCTCCCTTGGAGGAGAGCCGCTGGTACAGTTTATCTTTCATTTCGATTTTTATAAAAGGCCGGAGAGCTGCCTGCTGGAGCATCAGGATGTTCTGGAGCTGGGCACGGAATTTGAAGTACCGAAAAGGGAAGTGCTTTTCGGAGATAAGGTAATCACCTCTTCCATGGGGGAAAAGGAACGGTATGAAATTAAGAAGCTTTACTTAAACATGTATAAGGAATTTACGGAAGGAAAGGAATGCAGGGAAGCCATGCTAAAGGCATATTCCATCATTCTCCTGATTCTGACCCTGCGCCATGGAATAAGAGAAAAGAAAGAGACGGATGGGAACAGGGATTTCCAGAAGACAAAATCCTGGATTCACATTGAAAATGCCATAGCTTATATTAATACCCATTATAAAAATGAGGACCTGGACAACGATACCATCAGTGAGGCTATCGGGGTAACGTCCAATTACCTGACCAATGTGTTCCGCAATTATCTTGGCATCTCTCTTCATAAATATATTATTAACGTAAAGATAGAAAAAGCCCAGCAGGTTCTTGCGCTGGGGCAGATGAATATTACGGAGGCAGCGGAGGAGTCGGGCTTTACCAGTATCCATGCCTTCAGCAAGACCTTTAAGGCAGTGGTGGGAATGACTCCAAGTGAGTATCTGAATTATGTGGTGCAAAAGGAAACCATGTCCGTAAGCGGCTTATACAAAAGTCATGAAGCGGAATGAAAAATATCAGCATGGATTTAAATGGATTTAAACTGTTTTCATACAAAAATAAATGAAAATAAATTCAAAAAATGAAAATGAAATAGGAATACAGCTTCCTGGAAAGAGGACTACATGTGGATTGAAGGCAATTACAGAAGAAATTTAATGGATATGCATATTGATGATTGGAATGAAGAATTTCTGACAAAAATCAACTGCGAAGAATACGTAGAGGCTCTTAAGGATGCGGGAGTGCAGGCAGCCATGGTAAAAGCAAAGCCTCATACGGGATTGTGCTATTATCCAACAAGCATCGGACGGATGCATAAAGGTCTCCATGGAAAGGATTTTCTGGGGGAAATGATTCAAAGGTGCCATGAGGCAGGAATAGCAGTTGAGGTATATTTTACACAGGTTTTTGACAACTGGGCCTATGAGAACCATCCGGAGTGGAGGACGGTGGGCCCTGACGGAAAGAATTTCAGGGAATACAGAAACGGCGGAAATTTCAAGACCGGAAGGTATGGAATCGTATGCCCTAATAACGAGGGCTATCGGGAATATGTGAAAGAAAATCTGCAGGAGCTGAACCGTAATTATCAGTTCGAGGGGATGTTTCTGGATATGACCTTCTGGCCTGATATCTGCTATTGTCCAAGCTGCAGAAAGAAATACCTGGAGGAGACCGGAAGAGAGCTTCCAAGAACTCTAAGGTGGGACAGGAAAGAATTCCGCGAATTTGTCTACCTTCGTGAAAAGTGGATGGCAGATTATGCGAAATTTGCTACCGCTGCCATTAAGGAAATCAATCCGGAGGTTACCGTGGAGCACCAGTTTTCCATGATTACATCTCCCTGGATTAATGCCAGCAGTGAATTATTAATGGAAGCAGTGGATTATGCGGGAGGAGATTATTACGGAGGCTTTTTACAGCAGTCCTTTATCAATAAATACTATAAGAACGTATCACCGGCATTGCCCTTTATCTATCATACTTCCCGGTGCGACCCGGAGTTGGTGTTCCATACCACCACGAAGACAAAGGAAGAGCTGTTGCTCCATGTCATGACTGCACTGGTGCACAACGGGGCCTTTTTATTGGTGGATGCCATTAACCCGGACGGGTCCATCGTGCCGGAAGTCTACCATGGGCTGATGAAAGAGGTTTATTCCATTACCCGCAGGTATGAAAGCTATGTAAGCGGCGCTTTTAACCACAACGCTGCCATCTGGTTTGCAAGCCATGCCAAATATGACCCTGATGAAAACGGAGTGGACACCTGCGATAAGAGCTTTGACAGAAAAATCTATATGGATGCGCCGGTGGCGGCAAGTTCTATCCTGAGAAGCACTAATTTACCCTATGAGGTAATCGGCAGCAGGAACCTGGAAGGAGAAAGGGCGGAGGTTATTATTCTGTCCAACGTGGCCGCAATCCGAGAGGAGGAAATGGATGCCTTGGAAGCTTATGTAAAGAGGGGAGGAAATCTCTACGTCAGCGGGCCCATCGGAAATCCCCGGCTGGAAAAGCTTCTGGGAGTGAAGGTGCTTGGAAAGACAGGACATCAGTTTACCTATCTAAGTCCTACGAAGGAGGGGGAAGAAATTTTTGAGAAGTTCTCAAGGAAGGTACCTCTAACGATTCCCATGGCACAGTATGAATTAGAGATCGTGGATGAAAATGAAATCACAGTACTGGCAACCCAGACACTGCCCTATACCATGACCGGGACGGAGGAATTTGCAGCTATACATTCCAATCCCCCCGGTATCTATACGGACCAGCCGGGAGTTATCAGAAAGATGGCAGGGCCCTCCACCCTTATATGGTCGGCGGCTCCCATTGAGCTGTCAAAGCCCTACTGGAGCAGACAGGTATTTTATAATATTATCCGTTCACTTTGCGGTAAGCTGGTATTCGAATCCAATGCCCCGAAATATGTGGAGGTAATTAACTGGAACAAGGAAGGCAGAAACTATTTTGCACTGCTAAACCAGCAGGAGGAAGCCCCTATTGTACCGGTATACGATATTTATGTCGAGGTGGAAGGAGCAGGAAAGACCGCAAAAGAACTGGTAAGCGGTAAGGTGCTTAAAACAGAGATACTGGGGGATAGGACTAGAATTCTGATTGATAAGCTGGAGCTGTTTATGCTGTTTGAAGTGGAGTAAAAATAAAAGGAGAATCGGTATGAAATACGGTATTTATTTTGCTTATTGGGAACAGGAATGGACGGCAGACTATAAAAAATATATACGAAAAGTTAAAAAGCTTGGCTTTGATATTCTTGAGGTATCCTGTGCGGCCCTTGCCAAAATGGAAAGGGAAGAATTATATGCCCTTAAAAAAGAAGCGGAGGACCAGGGAATCATTCTGACGGCAGGTTATGGGCCTACGGCATATGAGAATCTCGGCTCTTCGGAAGAGAGCATAGTGAAAAATGCCATAACCTTTTATACGGATATTTTAAAGAAACTGGAATTTCTTACTATCCATACCCTGGGCGGAGGGATTTATTCCTATTGGCCGGTGGATTATTCAAAGCCTGTTGACAAGCAGGGAGACTGGGAGAGAAGTGTAAAAAATGTCCGCACTGTGGGAAGGCTTGCAAAGGAGTGCGGTGTGGAGTATTGCCTGGAGGTACTGAACCGCTTTGAAGGGTATCTGTTAAACACCTGTGCCGAGGCCAGGGAATTTGTAACCCAGGTAGACGTTCCTTCCGTAAAGATCATGCTGGATACCTTCCATATGAACATCGAGGAAGACAGCATTACCGAAGCCATCCTTCTGGCAGGAGACCTTTTAGGGCACTTCCATGCAGGAGAAAATAACCGGAGGCTGCCGGGAAAGGGGAAGCTTCCCTGGTATGAAATCGGTGCTGCACTGCGGACTATCGGATACAGCAAAAATGTTGTTATGGAGCCCTTTGTAAGGAGCGGAGGCCAGGTAGGTTCAGATATAAAGGTATGGCGTGACCTGAGCCAGGGGGCCACAGAAGAACAGCTGGATGAGGATGCCAGGAATTCGGCAGCATTCCTTCGTTATGTATTTCATGATAATACGGTACATCAGGATTGCTGCAGGAAGGGTGAATAAGAACAGGATGCTCTTACCTTTACAGCAGACAGTGGGATTCAATTGGCAGTAGGATTCAGCTGGTTAGAGAATTCAACTGGCAGGAATGAAAGGAGGATATGGAATGGAACAGTATCCGGCTATCGGTATAAGGCCTGTAATTGATGCCAGGCAAATGGGAATCAGAGAAAAGCTGGAGAAAAAGACCAGGACCATGGCGGAAAATGCAAAAGCAATCATTGAGGGCAGTCTTTGCTATGGGGACGGAACACCTGTAAAATGTGTAATTTATTCCGGCAGCATTGGCTGCGGGGAAGAAGCGGCCCGCTGTGGGAAGGAATTCGAATCACAGAATGTCTGCGCCACCTTAAGTGTGACGCCCAGCTGGTGCTACGGAATGGAAACAATGGATATCAATCCTCTTACCTTTAAGGCAGTATGGGGCTTTAATGGGACGGAAAGGCCGGGAGCGGTCTACCTGGCCTGTGTCATGGCAGCATATAATCAGATGGGACTGCCGGCCTTTTCCATCTATGGAGAGGATGTGCAGGATATGGAGGATGATACCGTCCCAGAGGATGTGAGGGAGAAGCTGCTGTTATTTGCAAAGTGTGCAATTACGGCAGGCTCTCTGAGAGAAAAAGCTTATGTTGGCATCGGTTCGGTCTCTATGGGAATTGCAGGCTCCTTTTTAAATCCCGACCTTTACCTAAAATATTTCGGAATGAGAACCGAGTGGATTGATATGACAGAGGTTTTGCGCAGAATACAAAAAGAAATTTATGACAAAGAGGAATATGAAAAGGCCTTAATCTGGGTGAAAGAGAACTGTACGGAGGGTATGGAGCCGGAGCCTAACAGGATAAATGGCGGGCATACCCCTGAGGAAAAGGATAAAGACTGGGAATTTAATGTTAAGATGACAATTATTATCCGTGATATCTTAAAGGGAAATGAGAAGCTCTCCAGGCTGGGCTGGAAGGAAGAGGCCTACGGCAGAAATGCTATTGCAGGAGGCTTTCAGGGTCAGCGTATGTGGACGGACTGGCTGCCGAACGGTGACTTCACCGAGGCAATTTTAAATTCTACCTTTGACTGGAACGGAAAAAAGCAGCCCATAGCCTTTGCTACGGAAAATGATAACCTGAACGGTATCTGTCAGCTCTTTTCCAATTTACTGACAGGCTGTGCCAGTATTTTTGCCGATGTCAGAACCTATTGGAGTCCAAGTGCCATAGAACGTGTATCCGGCTGGAAACCGGAAGGAGGGGCAAAGGATGGGTTTATCCATCTGATTAATTCCGGGGCAGCCTGCCTGGATGGCAGCGGTGCGGTTAAAAATGAGCAGGGAGAGGGAATTATGAAGCCCTGGTGGGAGATGACAGAGGAGGATATTGACGCCTGCTTAAAGGCTGCAACTTGGTGTCCGGCAGAACTGTGCCAGTTCAGAGGCGGTGGATTTTCCTCCCATTTCACCACGGATGCCTGCATGCCTCTCACCTTTCTCCGCCTTAATATGGCAGCAGGTATCGGCCCGGTATTACAGTTAGCCGAAGGGTACAGTATTGTCCTGCCGGAAGAGGTTCATTCGATTTTGGATAAGAGAACGGACCCTACCTGGCCCACCACCTGGTTCGTACCAAGACTGACGGGAGAAGGAGCCTTCACGGATGTGTATTCCGTAATGGCAAACTGGGGAGCCAATCATGGGGTTTGTGCCTATGGGCACATTGGAGCAGAGCTTATTACCCTGGCATCCATGCTTAGAATACCGGTTAATATGCATAATATCGAGAAAAAGAGGATATTCCGGCCCCATGCCTGGAGCACCTTTGGTACGTTTGATTTGGAACCTGCTGATTTTATGGCTTGCAGGACCTATGGACCTTTGTACCGTTAACGTTTAATGAGATAAGACTATAAAAAATCCAATTACCCGTACAAAATGCTGTAATACAGTTTTTTTATCCTAATTCCTCTGTCAATTAAAAATAATTGTAGATATTATAGAATGATTCAAGTAAAATTACTACAAAGGACAGCCGGTAGCTGTGAATGATATTGGAATAAAATTCAGGCAGGAGGATTTGTATGAAAGTATTGGTATTAGGCGGAACCAGATTTTTTGGGATTCATCTTGTAGAAGAGCTGTTATTAAAGGGGTGTGATGTTACAATAGCTACAAGAGGACTGACCCCGGACCCCTTTGGAGACAGGGTGAAAAGAATTAAGGCAGACCGGACCAAGGAAGAAGACATGAAAACTGCTTTTAAGGATAAGGCTTATGATATCGTATATGATGATATTGCCTATTGCTCCAATGACATCAAATATGCCCTGGATAATATTGTCTGTAAGCGTTATATATTTGTATCAACCATATCCGTGTACGATGACCTTCATATGGAAATAGAAGAGTCGGAATTCAATCCCCTGCAGGGAGAAACTGTCTGGTGTAACAGGGAGGACGCTGCCTATAACATGATAAAGCAGCATGCGGAGAGAGCACTTTTTCAAAACTATGCCAGCAGGAGTGCGGCTGCAGTGCGTTTTCCATTTGTGATTGGTAAGGATGACTATACAAAGAGACTATTCTTTTATGTGGATCATATAAAGCGCGGCATACCCATGAAAATTGATAACATCAAAGAACCTCTGGGCTTTATCCATTCACTGGAAGCCGGCAGATTTCTTGCGTTTTTAGGTGATAAGGATTTTACGGGAGTGGTAAATGCGGGCAGTAAAGGAGCTGTTTCAGTAGGAAAAATTATAGAATATACAGAGGGAAAGACCGGGAAAAAGGCTGTTATTTTGTCTGAGGGAGAAGAGGCACCTTATAATGGGGCAGATAGATTTTCTGTGGATGTCAGGCTTGCCGAAGGTCTGGGCTTTTCCTTTTCAAAGACGGAAGATTGGATATGGGATATCCTGGATTACTATATTTTGCTGCCATAAGAAACAATAATTTATTTTATTTGTTCTATTATTCATCAAAGAATTTTCAAAGAAGGAAAAGGGAAGCTCGTTATCAATCCCCTTTTCCTTCTTTTTTGCAATTTATTTTCTTTTTTGACAAATAATACTAAAATACTATTTGACATTGGCTTTTTTTATAGTTAAAATACATTTATAATAGGAGGTACGTTGAATGAAAAATGTTAAAAAGATTATTTCTTTATTTTTGTTAGTGACATTGGTATCTGTTTCTTTCGTAGGATGCTCGTCCGATGATCTGACACTTCTAAGTGCAATCACCAAATCACCTAGCATAACATCAATGGAAAGCAAGACAGACATGACTTTAAGCTTTAGTGCAAAGGGGCTGGCGGCAGAGGACCAGCAGAGTTTTGATTCAATAGCACCAATGCTGAATGGTTCAAAAATCGTTATTACCCAGAAGTCAAAAGGCAATGCCGACAAAACAATCGCAAAAGGCCAGGCCGATATAAGCGTTGACCTTGGAGGAATGGGACTGTCAAGCTCAGTGTGGGTTGACACCGATACTTCCGGTACTACTCCGAAAATAAAGGAGATTATAAAGGTTCCGGCTGTCCTTGCTACCTCTTTCCCTGAGAAATTCCAGGGAAAAACATATATGGTCATGGATGAACAGCAATTGCTGGATCAAAGTTCTACAGGCAGCATAGATACAAAGAGCCTGCTTGATTTCAGCAATAACTTTACTCCAAAAGTAATGGAGTTTTTGAAGGAATATGCCACACAGTTCGACCCGGGATTTACAATGGTAACAAAAAAGGATAGTAAGATAGTTGATGGACAGACATTAACTGTTTATAATTTGAAACTTGATGATGCTTCCTTTAAAAAGCTCTTGAATGCTGCAGTAGTAAGCTTTTCAAAAAATGATAAGGCTTTAGGCTTTGTAAAAGACTATTTACTGGCTGTGAATGATCTGACAGGCGTTTCCGGCACTGAGAAGGAGCAGGGAAAACAGGAAATCAATAAATCCTTTGAGGAATTTAAGACCAATCTGCCGGAATTTTTGGATAATTGGAACAAATCAATGGAAATCCTGAAGGATGTTAAAATGATCGGCGATAAAGGTATCAATATCGACTTTGGGATTAACAGTGATGGTTATGTAGTCAGCGAAAGCGGCAACATGGATTTCATTATTGATTTAAAAGCCTATGAAGAGGCCGGCAACAAATTTGACGCACTCAGTGACAGCAGCAAAAAAGCAGGATCCAGTACACAGAAGGGAATTATTCAGTTCGGTGTTGATTTTAACAGCACCATTTCTAATATCAATAAGGATGTGGATATTACCTTCCCTGAGCTTAATTCCACGAACTCCTTCAGTTACGCTGATTTAATTAAATATACAGCTCAAACTGCTATAGTAGATGATATTACAGCACCAAGCGCACCGAAAGTAAATAAAGTGCTGACAACTTCAACTGCCGTATCCGGAAAAGCTGAAAAAGGCTCCACAATAATTGTTAAAAAAGGCAAGACCGTGCTTGGAAAGGCTGTCACCAATTCAAAAGGTGTTTTCAGTGTCAAAATCAAGCCCCAGAAAGCAAAGGTAACTCTTACGGTTACTGCAACAGATAAATCAGGCAATGTCAGCAAGGCAGCAAAAGTTTCTGTAAAATAGTAATATAATTGAAAGTACATATATTAATTTAGAGATAGAAAAAGACACCAGGAATAGATTTTGAATTTCCTGGTGTCTTTTCTGCCTGATAAACAGACTCTGTGCCTGAAATGGAATGTACTTTCTTGCATAACCAACATGATAGAACCGAAAAATAAAGCGGTTAACAACTTTGTTTCCAGTTCATTTGGTTATAAAATCTTTTTATTGGATACTTATTGTGTATAACCCGCAAATTGTTCGCCAAATATATCCGTTAAGTCAGAAATGATTTTTTCATCCTCTCCGACATACTGTACAATAAGGCTTCCCTTTTTATAAAAGTGGGGGAATGAAACCCAGCTTACCATAAGGGACTTAGAGCCGTTTGTGTAACTGCACCCGTCACCACTGATATAGCCTGCTTCCTTTTCCAGCTTTTTGCTGCTTCTAAATAGGTAAATATCAATTGCTGTTTTATCAATAATCATTCTTTTCCTTTGGGCTTGGAGGAAATCCTGCTCTGCATCCTTTATTTCATAATTATAGCCCTTGTCCTTCATGGCATTTTCAAATTCCTCAATGCCAAAGGTTTCCCGGGAAGTACTTTCTCTGCTGCAGCCTGTAAATGCTCCAATTATAATGATTATCATCATAAATACTCTGATATGTCTGCCTGATATTTTTATATTATCCCCTCCTTTATATACCTTAGTAATTTATTGTTTATTATAGTATAATTCTGGACAGATTACTATCAAAATCAGCCTGGATACACGACATAGGCATGAATCTTTTACCAGTCCTTCAATTATCTCGATCCAGGGGGGGATTGGGAACGGACGATGATTTTGGCTTACCTTTCGTAATTTTCTCGTTCGGGGTTCC